>NZ_JAJHVW010000039.1:0-10428 GCF_027583855.1 Rhodococcus sp. BH5 | reverse complement strand
TAGTCGGCTCGTTTCCGGCAAGGTGAACAGCCGGTCGTCGATTTCGGACAGTCGATCCCGCTCCAGATCCCTCACCCGATGATGCGTCCAGCAGCGCGGGCAGCTCACGTAATCCTCGCCGCGTTCGACGTACAGGTCGGCCGAGCAGGTGAACGGTTGCCGCTCCTCGTCGTAGCTCACGTGCGGGCACGGTCCCTTGTACGACAACTCGGGAAGTCGGTCGATCGCCTTGCGGCACCGAGCAATCGCGTCCTCGATTCCGTCGAACAGTTCGGCAACGGCAGGGTGGCGGCGCAGATCGTTGGCGTACAGCGAGAGCCAGATCGCCGCGAGTTCGGCGTCGAGCGCACCATCCTGCGACAGCGATGCCGGATCCGGCCGACGACTGTGCCGATGCCGATGAACCATGTCGCGCAACCCTCGTGAGTCCAGAGCCGCATCCAGTTCGCCACCGATCAGCGCGTCGAGATCACGTGCCCACGTGACCAACTCGTTCGTCAGCGCATCGAAGGGGCGTTGGGTCGGACGCTGGTCGTACTGGTCGAGTCGGATCGGGAGCGCGGTCTCGGCACTCTTTCCGCGAGCGAGATTGCTGCTCATGCGATCCTGACGAGACCTCGTGATCAGGATGTCCGAAACGAGCCCGGGCACCGACTCCAGATTTCTGACGAGCGTGGCCATGCAGTCGTGACACAGGTCGAAGTCGTCGGCAACGGTGCGCCCGCAGTTGTGACAGGCAGTTGCTCCCGTTTCGTTGCGTCCGACCTTCTGATAAGCCATGCCACCTGTCCTTGCTGTCGTGAACGTGATTCGTTCCGCGGAAGCGCCGTCAGCCGAGGCGGGCTTGATGCGCTCGCCACGGCAGGACGACCGATCCGCTTCTGCCGGTGCGGTTCTTGGCGATGACGAGTTCGACTTCGCCGGTGGGTGTGTTGTTGATCAGTTCGTGGTGCAGCAGGATCACGACGTCGGCGTCCTGTTCGATGCTGCCGCTCTCGCGTAGTTCGGACAGTGCGGGTTTGCGGTCCGCGTTGGCGGCGTTGCGGTTGAGTTGGCAGGCGACGATGACGGCACAGTCGAGTTCTCGGGCAAGGATTTTCAACGATCTACTGATGTGTGCGACTTGCCGTTCTCGGGGTTGCTTGCTGTCGGATTCTTTGAGGAGCTGCAGGTAGTCGACGACGATGACGTCGAGGCCTTGCGTGCGTTTGATGGTTCGACACCGGGCGGCGATCGAGTCGATGGTGATGTCGGATTTGTCGACGAGCGTGAGAGGCATGTCCCGGTTGACCTTGGTGTACTGCTGGATCTGCGCGTAGTTGTACGCGTCGAGTTCACGTTTGGTGACTTGGCCATACTCGGCGTGAGCGCCGGAGGCGAGGATGCGTGAGACGACTTCGGTCTCCCCCATCTCGACGGAGAAGATGATCGCGGGACGTCCGATCTCGGCGGCGTGGGAGGCGAAGTTGAGCAGGGCGATCGATTTGCCTTCGCCAGGGCGTCCGCCGACGACGTAGGAACGTCCTGGGTGAAGGCCGCCGGCGAGCATGTCGTTGACGGCTTGCCACGGCGTGGAGATGGTGCGCGAGACGCTCTTGGGCGTAGTGATCCATTCCTGCCACGTATCTACGGCGTCAGCGAACGTTCGGGTGTCATCCGGGATTGATCCTTGGGTAAGGCCGGAAATTTGCTCTGAGGCGAAATGAAGCGATTCCGAGTAGCTCGAACCGAGCGATGTGTGCTCGGCCGCGCGCTTGAGCGCTTCGAGAAGGTGCCTGCGGTTGGAGATGTCCTTGAGGGCAGCTGCAGCACGGTGGACGTCGGTGTCGCGCACAGGTTCGCCTGCGAGTCGTTGCAGCCTGGCCCGAATGGCGGACGTGTCGCGGCGCGCGAGGAGTGTGCGCTTGGAGACGAGACCACCGTCGCGTTGAATAACTCGTGCTGCTTCCCAAATCTGCCCGAGGTGGACGTCGTAGAAGTCCTCGGGCTTGATCTGGGTGAGCAGGTCCGGGAGCAGGTGCCGCGAGGTCAGCGAGAGAAGCGTGGCCGTGAGGGTGGCTTCCTCGTCGGGTGCGTCGAGGAGTTCTTCTTCGGTGTCGAAGCTGGGTCCGGTGATGTTCATCGTGCAGGTGCTTCTTTCGCGAGGATTCGGGTGGTGATCTCGTGCTTGTGGTCGGCGATCCATTGCCGTCGTGCGGCGAGGTTGAACTCGCGTGCATCGGTGACGTCGGCGGGGATGTCCGGTGGGTCGAAGGTCAGGCCTGATCTGGCTTCGATCGACTGGGTGTCGAATTTCGTCCAACAAGTCCGGAGCCATTCGTCAACACCTGACGGGGTGGCGGGGAGTTGAACACCGTCGCGTTGCATCTGGAGCCGGAGGGTGTCGAACTTGGCGCGGAGCTTGGCCGGGGACTGGATGTTCGCTTTCCAGAATTCGCTCTGCTGCGACCACTCGGTGACGGCGAGAACGGTGGCAAGCGGCACGCAGTCCTTGTCGAGCAGAAGCCGGATGTCGTTCTTCCATTTTGCGGAGATCGTCGGAGGTCTGCAGCCGTTGTCGATCATGAGTTTGGCGAGCAGTTCGCAGACCTCGAGAACATCGGCCCTGACGTGTGCGTCAGGGTTTATATCTTTTATTTCTTCTATAAAGGAAAGATCTGCCCCTGAGGGCACATCGATCTGCCCCTGAGGGCAGGCCACCGACCTGCGATCTGCCCCTGAGGGCACATCGATCTGCCCCTGAGGGCAAATCACAGGTGAGAGCGTTATCCGGTAGGAAGCGGTGTGATCGTTTCCGCCCTCGATATGATGCTTCGTCATCGACAATTCACCGGACTCCAGCAGCCCGGCCAGAGCTGTCCGAACCATCTTCACCGAGAGTCCGGTCTCGCCCGAAAGCGTCGGAAGACTCACTCGCCACCAACGCCCCGATTCGTCCTCGATGCGATCCGCTCCGGGGACCTGGCAGACGAACTGGATGCGAGACCAGACGAGTGCGGCGTTGGCGCTGCCGAGTCGTCTCACCATCTCCGGTGTGACGGAGATGAACTCTCCTGGCTCCACAGTGACCCCTCATGTTCGTCTCCAGCGGGTGGCCGACGTCGTGCGCCGTCATGCCCACCCCAATAGCTGCGCGTAGTTCTCGCCGAAGTACTCGACATGAGATGCGCGGTGATACTCGATGTTTTCCGCAGTGAGCGTCTCGGCGTATTTACGTTCGATGTCCAACGTCTCCTCCCAGATCTCCTGCAGCAGCTCGTCCTGCTCCCTGGAGACGCTTCCTGCGGTGTCGTTGACAAGTTCCGCTGCCTGGTCGATCAGGGCCCAGTTCCGGCGCATCAGGTCGTTCACTCGTGGCGAGCTACCCGGCGCGTCGACATACGGGCGGAGAGACGGACCCGGCTGCCATTCACAGTCGTTCACCCGTCACCCGCTTTGTCGAGGATCGCGCGGATATCATCCTCCGGCCGGTCGATCAGGGCTGCGATCGTGCGGCAGGTCAACCCGTACTGGCGACCCAAGCGGACGTAATGTGCGACGTGACAATCGTTGTCCGCCTTGCCGATCGCACGAAGGATCTGCAAGGCGTGGCGCTTACGTGACGAGCGAGTCTGCCCCGCCCGGGGGCCGGCAGTGACGCCAGCCCCCGGGATGTCGACGACCAACGCCAGCAGAGTGGCATTCTCGCGTCGCAGTTCACGAATCAGATCCGCGCGGCCGTCCGGTGGTGGCCACGGCAGTGAGTCGTCGAGAGGGCTCACGCCAGCCTCGCGTTGATCGCTGATTCGGTGAGCTTGACTCGCATTTCCATCTCCGGGGCAACAGCGTCAAGGACTTCGAGCGTGGGTTCGAGGACATTGCTGGTCATGAACTTGAGCGCAGCCGTGGTGACGTACCCGAACAGGTCAACCCCGACCTCGTCGAGATACTGAGCACTAATTCGCTCGAGCTCGCTTTGGCTGCCGCTGTTTGCAGCCATGTCGTACATGAGTCTGATTGCCGCTGACTGAATCAGATCGACGTCGAGGATCGCGGACGGGACACCGTTGTCGTCGACGATGACCGCTTGACTCGGCAGCGGACCATCCGGGAGAACCTTGTCCTCGTCGTGCAATTCGAATGTCTTGCCGTCACGTTTCGCCCAGAATTCGAGCGCGCCCAACATGTCGTTGCCCCCAGTTGATCGCCTGTACTCGTCGGTGCGTTCGCGGCCGGATTCGACCCACTCTGCGGGGACAGACCAGTTGCCCCCACCTTGTCGTTGGACCTCTGCGCTGATCTCGTCAAGTGGAACTCCGAACAGGACGGACATGCCCTCCGCGGACAGCATCGGCACTCCGTCGATATATGTGTAGAGCGGTGAACTCTGTTCCTGATCAGATTGAGGTTCCGTGCCGCACGAGTTCTGGACGGATCGGCAGGTTGGGCATCCGATTCCCTTCGCGCCGTTCAGGTCCCAGCCGGTGGCGGAACGCAGTCGGCGGTTGCATGTGACGCATTTGCGGATCTTTTCGGCCATCAGGAGTTCGCCTTTCCGGAAGGGGTGGTAGCGGTTTCGATCAGCGCCTCGGCATCGCGCAGCTGGTCGATCAACAGGCAGAGGGATTCGTAGGTCAGCTCGGCGGCTCCCGCGTCGACGGTCACGATGTGCCGACTGGCTCCGTCACTGAAGCTCTGCTTGGAGACGCTGACGTTGACATTCTGCATACCCGCAGACTCGGGAACGCTTGGCCAAGTGCGGATTTCCTCGTAGTGGACGTAGATGTCTTCGCCCGCCTCATTTTGCTTGTAGGCATAGTCAAACCCCTCGGGGGTGCGGTTATGTTCGAAGTAGTCATGAATCCGCGACCAGAAGGTGGAGGGTCGCTTATCTGCGTCCGGGCACCATCCGAGCAGAGTCTTGAGCTCCTTCCGCTGTGCCCGCGTCATCTTGTATCCATCGCCGCGAGAGGCAATCAGGCACCGTTCCCAATTCTTGATGACCGACATGCTCGGATTCGAGATCTCCAGCAGTTCCCGGTTGATCGCTTCTCGGATGTCGGTGTCGTTTGTTACGGTCATCGTGAATTCCTTCTCTGGTGTGTTACTTGCGTGGGGTTCGTTGCCCGTCAGGTGGTCAGAGACCTGACGGGCATTTTCATTGGGGTTTACAGAGGGCTGACGGCTGGTCATGATGTCGCCGCTCCGTTCTCGTCGGCATCGAGTCCGAGCATCTTTGTCAAGCCGACAACTCCGGCGTCGGTTACGCGCATCGAGTCCTCGTACGACGTGACGGGAATCCGGCCGTCGACCATCGGCAATACTTTGTTCGCAATCACCTTCAAATCCGTCAGGTCGAGCACGACGATGGCGACTTCGCCATCGCGCCCCGCCACGGTGACGTAGGCGCCCTGGTTCGGCAGTGCTTCGAAGACCAAGACAGTGCCGTCGATGACGTTGTCCTGCTCGGCGTTCTTCTCAAGGGTGCGATCGAAACTCATTGTGCTGGTGTCCTTGTCGTTGGAAGGTTGGATATCTTGCAGGATTACGAGACTTCAGCGAAAGCCAGCTCCCACACCCATGCGGGGTACGAATTCGCTTCGCCGTAGAGCTGGTGCGGAACCTTGACTGGCGAGATCCCATTGCGATTCGCAATCGTGGTCGCCTTGCGCCCAACCTTGCTGAGGTATTGCACGCTCGTGTTCAGCTTGTGCAGGCGAGCGAATCCCAGTGCCGCATACCAGTCATGGCGGCCCTCGATCGCATCGAGTCGAGCCTCCGTCTTCATCGACAAGGCTTCACTCTTGGCTGCGAGAGCCTTCGCCTCCGACGCTTCACGCCTGGACTCTTCGAGTTGATCGATCATCCCGCGGAGGATGTCGAACTCGTTGTTCCGCTTGGGCGCAACCGCATGCTCCTCGACATCGAGAAGACGGGTCCGAACCTGCCGAGCAACGGGAGAGTCGCGAAGCAACATTGCCAGTCGAGTCATTGAACGCCGATTGAATAGCGCGATCTGACGAGCTCGCGGGCTCAGATTTGCGAGGGAGCCGAACTCCGTCTCAAAAATGGAACGAGTAACGACCCGGTACCCATCGGATTCAATCTCTTCGCGATTCATCTTCACGTGCCAGCGAATCGTCTCGACGTCAACCTCAAAGAAGGTTGCCACCTGCTCGGTGGTTGCATGCATGTCGTCTGGGAGCAACGACAACACCTTTACCTTGTCGAGGACGTCAGTCCGTGTTGCGAGAGTGTCACGCTGGGCGCGGGCGGAGGGCGCAGTCAGGTCGATCGCTTCACTTGACACAAGAACGGATGTATCGTTCACATTGATCACTTCCTTGCTTGGGGATTGGTTTCGACGGCACTGGTCGCGGCGGTGGGCACCTCGTGGCTGGTGCCGTTTTTGTTAGGTGGGGTGGTCGTCACTAAGAGACGCCGCCCCGCACACTGGCGCTCTCCTGCGCAGCAAGCCACTCGTTGAGCTTCGAAAGCTTGTAGACGACACGCTTAGGCCCAAGGGTCTGCGATTCCGGACCAGAGTCGCAATGACGCCAATACCTGAGTGTCGCGGCCGGCACTCCTGTCATTTCGCTCACCTGCTTGGTGGTGAGGTACTGCTCCATCTGTGCCGCAACTTCGACGTGGGTGCGGAGCTCTTGAACTGGCATTACAACCTCCTGTTGGCTATGGCCTACAAAATGTCTACCAGTCGCCAACGGATTCCGCAACAACACACGTAGCCCATACCTACAATTCGTTGTAATATCTGCTCATGACATCAAAGAGCGAAGACGTGGACGTGTCAGCCGGACACCCGGAAATGCCGTGGGAACAGAATTTCGCGAATCAGATGCTCAAACTCCGTTCTGCTCTCGGCCTCAATCAAACCGAGTTGGCAAGGCGGATTAGCTTGTGGGGCTTACCCTTTCATCAGCAGACGATTCAGCGAATTGAATCTGGTCAACGCCCAGTTCGACTCAACGAAGCGAATGTAATTGCCGACACGCTAGGTACGACCGTGTCTGCAATGATCTCCGAAATGGGGGTAATGGATCGCCAAATTATCTACCGGGTGGATCGGTTGCGTTACGAAGCGACTACGTGCAACGAAGAGCTCAAGGAAATGAACACAAGGCTGCTGTCTACCCTGTCTATCCTGGCCGGACTTGTGGGCGATGAGATGAAGAAAGCGAACGGAGGGCCAGTGTCAGAAACGCTCAAATGGTCCTACGGCTGGATGACAGTGGGGGGTGACGCCTATGACATTTTGGAACAGGCCCGCTTGCATCTCCGCTACCTGACCGAGGGCGGTGAAGCACCAACTCTTTGGAGCGTTAAGCGGGTCCAGTTACTCGATCAGGTTCCAAATGGGCTGATGCCCGATGAATTGACATTCGATCCGCCTGTCAGTCGCAATGATTCCCCGGCGTAACCGACGCGCCGGCGTCGAGGACCTCTGGTGGAAAACGGTCCGCGTCGACAACAAAGACGAGAAGGTTAAGTCCAAGCTCCATGGCCAGGGAATGCGTTGGCGTGCAAGGTATGTCGATGATTCCAGCCAGGAGAGGACGAAGCGTTTCGAGCGCAAAGTTGATGCGCAAGCGTGGCTCGACACCATCGTTGCGAGTCAGGTCACCGGCAACTATGTCGATCCACAGCTCGGCAAGATCACGTTCGCCTCGTTTTACAAAGAATGGTCTTCACGGCAGGTGTGGGTTTCCGGAACCGTGAAATCGATGGACCTCGCAGCGAACGGGGTCACCTTCCGCAATGTCGCACTCGGCGAGCTTCGGCCGTCCCACATCGAGTCCTGGGTGAAGGCGATGCAGGATAAGCCGCTAGCCGCCTCGACCATCAAGACTCGCTTCATGAACGTCCGCTCCGTGCTTCGAGCCGCGAAGCGCGACAAGGTACTTGGAGAGGACCCGACGGAGAAGATCACGCTCCCCCGCCGTCGGAGAGCGGAAGCTGCGATGCAGATTCCAACCCCGCAGCAGGTTGGTGCGCTGATCTCATGTGCGGATGACGACTTCAGGCCGTTTGTTGCCCTCGCAGCGTTTGCGGGTCTCAGGCTTGGAGAGGCTGCCGCATTGCAGATAGCGGACATTAACTTCCTGCGGCGCGAGATCCACGTGCAACGACAAGTCCAGCGGGCCAACGGAGGTGCTGTCGAGATTCGCGCGCCGAAATACGGCAGCGAACGGACAATTCCGGTGCCGAAAGGCCTACTCGACATGATTGCCGAGTACATCGCCAAATGGCAGCCGGGCGATGAACCTACACGGTGGCTTTTCCCTGGAGAGAACGGGCATCCTTGGCATCAGAACTCTGTCGGCTATAGGTGGCGGAAGGCCAAAAAGAAGGCAGACCAACCAGACTGGCATCTGCACGATCTGCGACATTTCTACGCATCAGGCCTGATCTATGCGGGATGCGACGTGGTAACCGTTCAAAAGGCGCTTGGCCACAGCTCCCCCAACGTCACCCTTTCGACCTACGTCCACCTGTGGCCGAATGCCGACGATCGGACGCGAAAAGCGGCTGAAGCGATGTTTGCTGACGCTCGCAGCACGCCGCCAACCGAGCACCCCGGAGCCGCCCTCAACTCGCTTTCATGAGCCTCGGCGGCCTAACGGATCGCTGGCCTGCCAGAGAATCGACCTGATAACGAATGTAACCAAGCAAGAACCAAATGCGCGCACCCAAATGCGCAACGAGCGCGAGGGCGGATGCAACCAACGCAGATTTGATGACACCTGTTGTAACAACTAACTGCACGAATACCGACACTGTGAGTGCGAGCGAAACGTATGCGGCAGCGGTTGCGGAACGCGCGAAACCGTAGGCAGCGATCATCGGATCGGTCCCCTCCCATGCGCCTTTGTCCGAATCTGCGGCGAGGTCCTTAACTCGCGTCACGCTCAGCGTGCAGAGTGCGAGCAGCACGCCGGACACTATGGAGGCCCCTGAGACCAGTGCACCCACTTCGATTTCAGGCACAGCTGCGAGGCAGTAACCGAACACAAACGCCGGCAAAACGAATGCCAATAAGACCCGCACCCATGACAACTGATCATCTTTCGGGCGACCTAATCCCTGAGTCGACCAACAGACGAGTCTTCCGTAGTTACGAGCTAGCTTCCCCTTCATCGCTGACACGAATCTGCAAGCGTGGAGCAGTATCGGGATGCGTCCATTCGGTCGACTCCCATCCTGGTTGCAGCGTGACACCTCCAGCTTTCGCCAAGTCTGTCACCGCAGTCCGACATTCTCTTCGAAATTTTTCCTGACTAGGTTGACCGTCCGCAGTGCCCTCCATCACGTAGCTCTGCTGTGCGTCCAACCCGTCGTACGCTATCGTTCTCTCTTGTCCGTCTGCATTCAACACTGTCGCCTTGATTTCAACGACATCGTCGCGAAATCGTATCTTGACGCTGTCGTCGGCAAGATCGTCGGTTTCAAGCGGAAACTCGATCTCACGAAGACCGTCGGCGGTGTGTTGGCGCATGAACGGGCGACGGAATTGTCGGAGCCGAACGCCAGGTAAAGGTCCGTCCACGGCCTTGTAGATGCGTCGATTAACCTCGACCATTCCTCGACTGTAACCCTGCGCTCCGCCCGAGGCTGCCGTGGTGTCCGGAGATCGGAGCGCTACCTCAAACCCAAGTAGCCTCGCTTCCTCCATAGCATTCTCAACCTGGCGCCACAGCGAGTCCTCGCGAACCGTGCCGATCACCAACCTGTAACCGCGATAGGTGGCAGCGAATTGACGTATCAGTTCCTTGCGCCACTCCGCTGGTAATGAGTACCGGCCATCCTTTTCGACCAGCAACCAACCTTGATTTGAGTTGTTCGGGATAACCGCATACACCCAATAGGGTGACCACTCGACACCAGACGGCTCGCGGTCTTGGGGCTGATCGCCCTTCCTCAGCCTGATCTTGCTGGCGCGGCCAGACTCACCCCCATCCATCCGCCAAGAGATCGTCCGCCCTGCTCGCAAAATGTCGGTTGGCTGACCGAAATGCCGCTCGTCTCGCTCTACAAGTTCTGCATCAGGCAGGGCCTCTACGAACGCACTGATCAGATGGAGTAGGTCGCCGTTTGCACCGTTGAAGTTCGCAACAAACGGTTCGCGGTCCTCGATGGTCCTATAGACGCGTTTGTCCAACTCAACCCGCAGAGAGAACGGAAAGATCTTGCGATCGCCATTCCATCGAACCATCGTCTTCCTCTCCAAGCCTGCGCTCGCAGGCGAATTCTCCTGCGTACCGGCTGCGTACTTTAGGATAAGAAACCAGTGCTGACCTGCACTATTACACGTTGAAGCGGAACTCGCTCCTGGGCGTTTGCAGGAATTGGTGCGATCAAGAAAAGCCTGCGATCAGGCAAAAGGGCGGTTGACAGTGTTGGACAGGATGTGACGTTCTCGGCACTTCTGCG
>NZ_JAJHVW010000038.1:0-10542 GCF_027583855.1 Rhodococcus sp. BH5 | reverse complement strand
TTTGCGGCCGCCACCGACTTCAGCAGTTCCGTGGAGCGTTTGGCGATAGCCAGTTCGGTCTCCAACTCAGCGATACGACGTCGAGCTGCAGCGAGTTCGGCGCTCCCAATCGAGCTCAGGCCCGGCTTCTGTCCGGTATCGATGAGCTCCTGGTTTTGCCAGTTGTAGATGGTCTGATCGGTGACATCGAGACCTGCGTCGACCTCGGCGACCGTGCGTCCTGACTCCAGCAGGTCGAGAACATTTCGGCGGAACTCGGACGGACAGCGTCAGGGCATCGCAGACCTCTCTCCGATACATCAATGCCTGAAGTACAACAAACGAACTCCGGAAAACCCGGGGCACATCAGTCTCCGGACTCGCCGGAGCGATTGTCCGCGAGTGATCGACTGGTTCGTCGATGTGGGAGTGGCCGCTCGTCCGCAGCACAACGCGGAAGACCACCGCCCGACACCGGGCGCGACACCGGACTCTGAACCACCACCAGATCTGCGACGAGACGTCGCCCGCGATGTGCGCGAAGGATGTGCAGGCGATACATTCGGTTGCCGCCACCCGAGCGCAGTTCAGCCGAGACCATCGCTGTCCTGTTGCCGATCTGCAATTCGAGGGTTCGAAACGATCGACCAAGTCCAGCCCGGAATAGTCAAAGGTTCACCGCTACCGAGGTTTTCGAAGTGTGAAATCACACCTTCTGCGTCCCTGAACGAAGCCAGGTGACCCACCCGGCTGGTCGTCAGTACCGCCGGGTGGGTCCAGCGCGCCCAGCCGTGGGGGCAGGGCGCACGATGGGGAGCGGATCACGCCAGTAACAGGTCCTGGAATCCCGCTCAGCAGAAGATGGTGTGACCCTACACGTTTCACCGACTCACAGAAAAGACCGATACCACAATGCGAGGTACCGGCCGTATTCCGAATATTACTTGAGGCTACGCCAAAACAAATACCGAACAATTGATGCTCATGTTGATTTTAATCTTTCTGAAGATTGGTCTTTCAATGCGGATTTGAAAGCATTTGTGCTGTATAAACGCATTCGGCGCGTGTTGGTATGATGGATTGTTTGCATGAGTGCCGCCATTGGTACTGTCCGGTGACTTACTTATCGGCTAGTGCCTAGTTACCATAACGGTGGTGTGTTGCGGAAAGGTCCCGGCAGTGGCGGGCTCGTGAATTGAAAGCAGCAATGGGCAGTCATCCCCGTTCCATCATGGAACTGCTCAACATCGCCCAGACTCCCGACGAGGAAAGCGAAGTTGCGTTCGAGCAGGACGCCCACGTTCGTAGGGGCGTCGAATATGTCACCGAACACTCGGTGTAGCCGCGCGAAAAGCCCACAGGCAACACCATCGCCACCCCGGAACCGGGGCGGCGATGGTTCTTTTCAGGATGCGACCGAACATGGCCGACAGAGCAATGTGGAAGGTCAGCTGGCGATTGGGTGCCGCTCACGCGTAGTTGAGCTGGGCCAAACACTTGATCTGAGGCTTCGACGTTCGCTTCAACTTCTTGTCGATGACCAGCTTGGTTCGGGCTGCATTGATTTGCGCGTCCGTCGCATGCGCAGCGGCCTGTGGTGTCGAGTCCGTCATGACAGATCCTCCGAGTCTTCGCTGTCAGTATCGCCCAATGCGAGCACTTCATCAAGAATGACGTCCGCGGCCGCCAACTCATCCGGACCCTCGAGAGTGCTGGTCACCATCTTCCTCACCATCAGAACACTAATGTTGGCGCGGCGTTCGTTGCTCTCGTCCAGGGTGAGCTCCGCGGCATACTGAAACCGCCGCCACCGCTCCTCGCGCCGCCAGCTCCCTCTGATCTGTGGCACCGGTGTTCGCTTTCCACACCAAGAAGCCGGTAACCAGTGCAGCGATCAACGTCAACAAACTCAGAATTATCTGGGCAACCGGCACGGCGCAGAGTCTTCCACATACGGCTCGTCAGTCGACATTGGCCGCTAACCCCCAGTACAACGGCCGATGTGCCATAAGGCCCTGTTTTATTGGGTCGACCTGGGTGAGGGAGAAAAGCCGTGGGTGGTGGTCTCCAACAACCTCCGGAACCGCAAACTCGACGGCGTTCTCGCAGTGCGTGCGACCACCACTCCGAAGCCGGGAATCCCCACCGTCGTACCGTTCACCGCCGACGACCCCCTTGTCGGCTCGATCCTCGCTGACGACATCACCCAGATTTTTCACGATGAGATCGCCAACGGCCGCCCGGACGGTCCCCCTCTCTCCCGAAACCGTGCTCAAACTCAACAAAGCACTCGCGATCGCACTCGGATTGCCTTGAGAACCTCACCGTACAACTATGGTCACACAGCCGAAGGTCAACGGCAGCTTGGTCAGCAGTCGACCGTTTCGCGTGACAACGAAATCAATCCTTTCGTGTCTGCGTCCCTGAACGAAGCCAGTCGATCCACCCGGCTGGTCGTCAGTACCGCCAGGTGGGTCCAGCGCGCCCAGCCGTGGGGAGCTGGGCGCACGATGGGGAGCGGATCAGGCCAGTAACAGGTTCTGGAATCCCGCTCAGCAGAAGACGGTGTGACCCCACACGTTTCACCGACTCGCAGAATGCGTCAATACCGCAATATAGGTAGCTCGGCACCCTCTATCGTAGAGGAAACTAAAGCTCCTACTGTCGACAATTTTGCCATACATCTGTGGCACCTCAAACATTAGGTACGTCTTGCCGAACAATGCGAGAGGCAAAGGTCCCGATAATGAAATATGTTGCAGGCCAACATTTTCAGCGATCTACTCTGCCTCGCTCCGTAGCCTTCGACAGTTGCGTCTCGGCAAGGGTTCAGGGGCCCTGCGCACAGTCGCAGGTAAAATGTTGCGATGAATTCCCTTGGTGAGTACCACAATTTGGAACTCAGAGGAGCGAAGCAAATCGATCCACGACACAAGCGCTTTCGGGTTACGGCAAGAGCGACCTGGTAGGGAGGGGCAATGGCGTGAGACCCTGATCTGAGATCTTCATCGCCGCGGAGAATCGATAGGAGAAATCGAGCGAATCCTCGGAGTAGGATGCCCCGAATTCGTCGTTTCCTACGTGAGTCCGGTGGTATCCGGCCGTCCCACGAGTGCGGAGAATAGGTCACATCACCGCAGTCGAACGTGAAGAGGTCTCGCGAGGAATCGCCGCAGGTAACAGCGCTCGGACCATCGCCCAGAAAATGGGAAGCTCCCCGAAGCACGCCCCGGACCGACGCACCGCGATTGAGGCGTGGAATGTTCACTACAATTACCACCCGGCCTTCGGTACGAGAACCTTGTCCCACTTCCAGTTTTTATCCCTGGCCTCAAAGACCAGGATATCGAAGAATCTCGTCGACAAAAGATCGCTTCAAGTGAATAAATACCCTAAAATTCTTGGCAGGTCGACGAACATATCCGAAAACTTCCAACTGCATTGCCCCTTTGAACATACCGCTGCGACGTATCATTTATTCGCTATGATACGCTCTAAAATGGGTTAGCATCTTGCAATATTTTACACAATTTCACAAGATGCGCATATTATCATCGCCCACAACATGTCGGAGATATTTCCCTAGGAGCAAAGAAGACATTGATCGACAAGAATGCGAGACGTATCATTGTTCAAAATTCCACAAAGGCTATTACGCTTTTGATTGTTCTAACATTTTCGTTAAGCACCAGCAAAGTTTCAGCAGATCAGTTGCCTGCTCCGGTCAATGCTGAATCGTTTGATAAGTGCACAAACCCTACACCCGAACATGGATTCGAATCAAAGAAGCCGGAATTACTGGGGATTGATGGGGCATCATTAGATGATGCAATTAGATCAGGGGTCGCCAAAGGGGCAACAAGCCTGCACGTCTACCGAAACGGCTGTCTGGCCGGTAGCACCGATAATCAAATATTGAATGAAACTCCTTTCCCTCTTGCTTCGGGCACTAAATCAGTAGTTGCTTTAGCTGTGGGACGAGCAATGGGCCTCGGGTTCTTAACAATCAACGATCCCCTAAGCCGATATTTCAACGATCTTGATGAAGATCGGAGGCAAATTACAATTCGACAGTTGCTCACACAATCTTCGGGGTTAGAATTCTCTTGGGGGGCAGATTTATTCGGATATCTGGTCGAACCAGCCCGCCAAGCACTTAACTTACCGCTGGTTGAGAAGCCAGGAGCAACCTTCGCATACGGTCAAAGCACAATTGAAATTCTGATTCGAATTATGGAAATATCAACCGGCCAAGATTTTCTAACTTTCGTTCAAAATGAATTATTTGAACCTTTAGGAATTCCTCGCGACCACTGGGTTTGGGTGAAGAATCGCATGCATTCTCCAATCGGAGCTTTCGGATTAGCAATGCGCCCATCGGATCTCGGTCGATTAGGTCAAATGATGCTACAAATGGGTCACTTCTCGGGAAAGGAGATCCTCTCCGAGACTTACATTGAAGAACTATCCAGTTCAAGTAAATCCAATCCTGGCTACGGATTTCTGACCTGGGTGAATAGTGGAAAAGATTTCCATACCGTAAATATGCCAAATAGCAGCAACCTCGATAGGGAAGTCTGGCCAGGCCTTCCAAAAGACATGTATGTAATCGTGGGACTTTTTGGGCAAATTGTAGCGGTAGTCCCCAGCCTTAATATGGTAATAACGCGAGTAGGGGGTACCACCTATTTTGATGCGGAAAATCCAAATGCAAGTGCTGGGGCGGAAATTAATCCAGATATTCGAGAACTGCTATGGGATGCAGTTTCATCCGCAATAGAAACGGACTCCCCTGATGAAATTTCACCTATCAAAGATATGCCAAATCCGTTCAGCTCAAACGATCTTCGCGGCTTCATGGCGCCAGATCTGATAATGCAGACAGTTACAGGGGTTGGGCCTTCGGCAAATGCTCATTGCAACCTTGCATCCTGCAATGGGGACACTATCCTATCTAGCTCGCAAATTTGGCTCGAGGACGCTCTCAAACAAATTGATGCAGCCCGTGCATCTACCGAAGCGGATCTAGATTATCGTTAGTAGGCCGGGTCGGGATTCTTGATGCCACCTACGATGGAGCTGCCCCACATTTGGTTGGCTTGCGCCGTTCCTGCAACTTTGCTGCGTATTACATATAGGCCCTGACAATTTTTCAACCCCGTGCAGGACCTTCGCCTCTACGTAGCCTCCCTCGATCCAATGGCGCCAGGGCTCTCACTGCCCGAGAAAGGGCTTTGACCCCGTGTGATCGACACGCTTTCCCTGGTTTCGAACCAGGGAAAGCGAGAAGATCTAACCTGATGACCAAAAAAGAATTACACCGAAGAGTTTCGCCGCGATGCAGTCGAGCTGTACCACGACACCGACGGCGCGACCGTGGCCGGGTCGCCGCCGATCTCGACATATCCCACGGTTCCCTGACCACATGGCTAAAGAATGCGGAAATCCCGATCCGCAGACACGGCACCAGCGGTGCACCGCGTCCCTGCTCCAGCCAAACACCCGAGCAGGAAGCCGTCAGGCTCCGCGCAGAGATCGCGCACCTACGCGCGGAGAAAACCAAGCTCGAAACCGAGCGAGACATCCTGCGGTCGGCGGCCAAATATTTCACCGGAGAGACAAATTGGTGAACCGCTTCCAATTCGTCGCCGACTACTCCCACACCTACCCGGTGAAGTGGTTACGCCAGGTCATCGATATCGCTCGCTCCTCGTACTACTCACGGATCAACGCTGAGCCCGTGCGAGCTGCCGACGTCGCCTGCCGGCGAGTTTCTCCAACACTGCGCCCTTGTGAGCAGCTTTTGAGCTACGCCAGGGTTTCCGGCCCGGAATTACGATAGGACGCGTTGAACGCGGCCAGCTGTTTCCACAAATGGACAGACAAAGCAACGGGAGGGAAGACCGATCGGCCCGAGCTGACGGCCGTCATGGAGGCATTGCAGCCGGGAGACGCACTCGTCGTGTGGCGGCTCGGCCGCTCGCTACCTCATCTGATCGAGACGGTCGCAGAACTCAAGACTCGCGTCGGGGTGTTCGAATCCTTACCGAGGCGATCAACACGACCACGCCGGGGTCGAACGCAACCTCATCCGAGAACGCACGTGGGCAGGACTCACTGCGGTAGGCGAACAAGATGCGCGGTGACCGCCCATCCATTACTGGAGGTTTCGTGTCGCAGGCGGGTCTCGGCTACTCATACCTCGCGCGTGTTGCTTTCGCGGCAACCGTATCGATCACTGTTCCAGTGGTATGCACACCGATATTTGCCGGCGCTGGGCCAGATGTCGGTAGCTCTTGCTCGACCACCAGCAGGGCTGGTCGTGGCCCGCTCTCGCCTGTTTCTGTACTCGTCCTGCTCCATAGGAGAAGCCATGCCTGTCCGAACCGCAACGAATTCTCGTCGCTCCCAGCAGTCGTAAGAAAAACTCATGCGCCGAGCGGCTTGTACTGCAATCGCTACGGGAGTCTGAAGAGCACTTCCTGGCGTCCGAGCGGACATTGCGCCGATTGCGAAGGGTGGTGAAGGTACCGCTCGAGTCAGGAGCAGGCGATGACGTTCGTCAACGATGCGCCGGCGCCGCTGCCCGGCATGCCCGACAGCACTCCCGTGTCACTGGCGTTCCAGATGGCGTTGATCGGACAGCCTCTGCCGATACACATTCCCGAACGTCTGTGGCGTTCATGGCTCGGCGATCCTGCCGTCGTTTCTCGCTTCGAGGCCAAGCTGGTGCTACCGAATTTCGTGGATTCGGACGTATCGAGGAGGTAAGTAACGTCGCCGTAACATTGCCCGGCTAGCCTCCGGGAATCAGGGGAATGGGAAAGGTCAGCCCTATGAGCGGCGCAATTACCAATCTCGAGGAATCCGCTCAGCGTCAGTTGAGCGCCGGAGAACGCGAAACGAAGATCCGACATCTGGTGACCTGGTCAGCAGCGCACCTCGCTTATGTGAAAAACCTCCCGCAAGGTGGTGTCCGCGACAATCACCTCAGAAGTGTTGAGAGTGCTCTCGTAGAAGCCTCCGCACTGCTCGTCTATGAAGACGAGTAGACGCTGCTTGGTCGGCGCGACAGAACGTACTCGTTGCACCGTTCGACCTCAGGTGAACCGAAGCGATATCGGATTGCCTTATGCCTTAGTGGTTTCTGTACAAGGTACTGCAGGCGACATTTAACACTTAGGCGATTTCGGTCATGGATATGCCGTCGCCGCGCTATCTCGTTCGCCAAACGGCTTTCTGCAATGGTCAGCGAGGATAGCCGGCCTCCGACGCGGCCGTGCTAACGAGCTGCGGAGAGTCCTGCCATGGTCCGTTCGCGGATGAACTCAGTTAGGCAGACGGAAGCTAGATGATCAGGCTCCGCTCACCCGTCAGCACAGGTGGGTGTCCGAGGTAGTCGACAGCGCCGGAGCAGTTCGCGACCGCACCATCGGAGAACACCGTGATGGGCTTACCACTGCTCCCTCTCACGTTCCGTCATGTGCATCCACAAGGTGGTGTGCGGGATGTCGAGCGGCTCGTCGGTTCGGGTGAACCAGTCGACCGGGAAGCCGGTCAGTTCTGCCAGCAGCAGCAACTGTTCGAATGTCGGGTAACGCTGTCCCGCTTCCCATTCGTCGACTGTAGGTTCTTCGGTTCCACAGGCGATGTCCATGTCGGGTCCTTCATGGCCTCCGGCGTCGAGGGCGTACGTGATGCCACGCGACGCACCCGCGCCGCGTCGAGGTTCGCGATTTCGGTCATGATGCGGCGACTGCCCGCGTGGAGCGCAGCGTGCGGCGTTCGCGGCGGGTTTTGCCGCCCCAGATTCCGTATTCTTCGTGGTTCGTGAGCGCGAAGTCGAGACATTCGGCGGACACGGGGCAGCGAGCGCACACCCTTTTGGCTTGGACGGAGCCGCCGCGGCCTGGTTTGTCGGGGAAGAACTCGTCGGGATCCGATTGTGCGCAGAGCGCTGACCAGCGCCAGGTCTCGTCTTCGCTGTCCTCGGCGGCGTCGACGCAGCCGAGGTTCGGGCAGATCAGTCTCGCGAAAGTCGATTCAGCGTTCATGATTTCCTCCCCCGTCCCTGTTCCCGACCAGTTCGGGTGGCTGTTGTTGCGCCACTTCGACTATAGGGTTTCAAGGGGCGTGCGGTTCGTTCTTGGGGACGCGTCGTGTGTGTGACTTTCGGTTGTGCCGCCCCACTTTTCGTGCAGCGTATCGGCTTGGCTCACGATTCCTTCAGGATCCCTTGCACGTCAGCTGCCAGGTACCGGACGTCGACTCCCAATCCTCTGCTGGAGCGCCATCATCGCCTCTCCGCGCGAATCCGACCCCGCCCACATTCTAATCGAACATATATTCGAAATCGAATGATGCGCTTGCGGCCGGCCGCAAGCACCGCCCCGCTAGGCACAAGAGCGGGGGCCAAACAACCCGAGAGCGCTTACGTCGCTGATCGAGTCGCATTTCTCCTCCGAGTTCCGAATTATGTTACTCGCCAAAGTAATTCATCACAACGCCTGGATCGGAACCCGAATGCAGATTAAAGGAAGAGGGAGGTGATCTCCGTCGATTTTCCAGTTGAAGGTACGTGTGATTTGCAAAATTGCAAATTACATTTCCTGGAAATAATTCAATTGGCACCCACTTGCTGAAAATCTATGATCTCCACTCTGTGAATATTCATCTTCCCACCACTTGACGGACATCCTCGCATGCGACATATTTACCTTCGGAGAATTCAGTGCTCCAAACTGATCGAAAAGTTACATGCTTCGTTAATGTGTAACTCTATCCGGCGAAACAAATATCATTGGCAATCACATTCGTAAAAAGGAACCTGAGGGAGAAATTGATATGCGCAGAACGGTAGGCGTTTTTGCAGTTTCCTTGACCGTCGGAGCGATGGCGTTGGCCTTCCCGCTTTCCGCAAGCGCGGGATCGATGACTGGATCAATCAGCGGGATCGGCTCCGGGTCTTTGGACAGTACGGGGGCAACCTTGTTCGACACCGGTTCCGGTTCCTCGGGCAGCTCACTTTCAGGAGGATCGCTGAGCGGTTCCTCAGCCCCGGACTCGGCATGGATTGGAGGATGGAATTTGCAGAGTGCTTCACCATCACTGGCGACACTGACCATCGACAGCGAATCCCCAACCTTTTCCGCCGTGCTCGACGTCCCAGCCTTAGGTTGCCAAGCAACGTGGACAGAAAATGTGGCATTACCCAATGGAAGCATACTGGCTTCGGCAATAGCTTCGGCAGAAGAATGCGGTGGAGATGCGCTAATTTTAAATGTTTCAGCGAACTATTTGACGGCATCCCTCGCGTCGGATCCAAATTCCACCATCATCGCAGCCTTTGCGCATCTTTAGCCTCATATTGTTGCGAAAGGTAGCTACCTGAAAAGATTTAAGTAAATATTTGTCGGATCGCTGTCTCTCTGCGCACCGTTTGATCCGGATCGAAACGGTGCGCAGGGGGGGCACTGTGACCCATGAGCCTTTCGAGTAGCCGACTCCCGCGTCCGTTTGGCTGTGCTCTGTCCCAGTGTGCTCACATGCGGTGCCCATTAGTTACGGGAGCCAGGCATGAGATAATCGTCAAGGCGGGGTTGACCAGAGCGGACGACCCAGGAAGCAGGGCACCGTCGACCACGAACAGATTCGAGCCGGCGGGTTCGTGGATGTACTCCATCGTCGGGGAACCTCCCAGCACGCTCCGGATCACCCGTCGGTCCTCGGAGTCCTGGGAGCAGGATTCGATGACAGCGCGGGTGGTTCCCAACTCCTGTAACCGGGTGAACGTACCGGTCAGTGCCATGTCGCGGGCGACGCGTGTGGCGCATCTCCTCTTCACCACGAACAAATACGGGTGGGCCTCGGGCTCGGCGACTGCGTTGACGATGCGCCCGGCGTCTTTGCCGACGTTCTTCATGCGGATGCGGGAGCTGCCCTTAGGGCGGATCCGATTCAGTTCGCCTTTCAAGGAGGCGACGTCACCGTTGGTGACGGTAGCGGCGCACATCATGAACGACCCTTTGCGTCCTGGAAGGACCCCGTTTGGTGAGCCACTCGGTATCAGAGAATCAATGCGTGTGAACGCAGATGGCAGCGTACTCATTCGGAGTTCGGTACGCCAGCGATGAATGACGGTGTCGGTTGTTGTAGTCCTCCTTCCAGTCCTCGATGACCACCCGTGCTTCGAGGAGGTTGTGGAATTCGTTCATGTTCAGGCATTCGTCGCGAACGCGGTTGTTGAATGATTCGATGTAGCCGTTCTTCCACGGCTGACCAGGTGGAACGTAGCCGATACCGACCTGATTCTCACAGAACGTCCTCAGCGCTTCGGAGATGAACTCGGGCCCGTCGTCGCACCGCAACACATGTGGCGGGCCGCCCCGGAGCGCGAACGCTTTCTCCAGGGCGGCGACGAGATCCTCTGCCGGGATGTATTGAATCGAACCGGAGTTTCCGGAGACTTCATCCTTTGGGAAAGATGGAGTCATGTCGTCAGCAACGAACACGAGGTACCCGCCCGAACTGCGTGAGCGGGCAGTGCGGATGGCCGCAGAAGTC
>NZ_JAJHVW010000037.1:0-11743 GCF_027583855.1 Rhodococcus sp. BH5 | reverse complement strand
CGTGTTGTTGCACTTTAATTTACGAGTCTCACGTCAAAATCGGAGTCACCTCTAAAGAGGGCTGGGGGGCGGCGGTCCGGTCCGCCGACACGCCAGCACCGAGCCCATCACTCCACTTCGATCTCGTCATACCCACCATCATACACCCCCACCATCCAAAGAACACTGTAAAACCAAACTCGTTGTCATACACATACATTCACAAAACTAGTTGCACAACTACCCAAAACAGCAGCAGCACAACACAATACTAAAGTTACTGCACCACAACACAATTCAAAAACACCCCACAACGCCACCACCACAACCACTCCCCCAACACACAACACACCCCCGCGTCTCCTCTGCCTACTGCTCGTAAATGTCTGTCCCTCAGGTGCGTTCACGCGAGCATGTTCGCTGAATTCGCGAAAGTGTCCGGTGAATGAGTTCAGGTCGCCACCTCTGACCGACGTACAACCTTGGGTTGCAGGTCAGGACCGTAAATGGTGCTGCGGTCTGGTCAGTGTGGCGACCTGTTGCTCGTCGCAGAACTGAGCTTAGGCGAGGAGTCCGACAGCGTTGCTCGGGCGAGGGTGTCGGCCCCAGTCAGTTTTCGAGTCAGTGTTTGCCGCCGAGTTTTCGACCAAAGGCCCGCCATCCGCCTGAGCACTAGTTCCCATATGGGACATAGGGGCTATATGCGGCTATGGGTGGTTAATCGCATCGGCGGTGACCCAGAGCCACATGTCGAGACCAGCTTTACCGTCGCCAGTCAGCGCATGGATTTTTACGCAGCCGAGCCACTGACCATCACTGAGGAGCGCCCGCGCGTAAAGCTTTCCCGGCATGGTGCCTTCGAGGCGGAGTCCTCCGGCGAGTACTCGCAGAGGGAGCTTGTCGGGGCGTGTGGCGTTCTTCGCCAAGGGCAGAGCGCGGTTCGTCTCGACGATGACCGGCTTGGGCTCTGGCAGGGGGCGCAGAGTCGGGGTCAGTGGCCACGGCTCACGCCAGCCGGCGAAGTCCGGGGCGGTCATAGCGCCTGCGGAAGCGGAAGCGGAGCCGCTTCTTCGGGAGCGGACGCAGTCCACCCCACTGCCCCGCCTGTGGCGCTCAGATCGAACCTGCCGGACCGTGGACGTACACCCCGGCCACTGACCTCGACATCGACAGAGAAGCCTGTGATGCGCCCGTAGCCCTGCCCGATCCCCGTGTATTCGGCGACGTGGGAATTGATGCGGATATCCGCACCGTCCCATCGCCCCTCGGTGACCACCAGGCACGAACCCTTGCTGCGCGCACGGGCAACCACCGCGCGCGCCCTGGTCGGTGGAACGGCGGCACCGGCCAGTCCGAGGACAACCAAATCCATCCCGTCGAGCAGGATCGCCGCCACGTCTATAGCCGCAGAACCCGGAGTAGGGATCAGGGCGCAGCGGGCGAGGTCGGCTCCCATTTCGGTGGCCGCGAGGAGTCCGAGCTTCGGCAGTCCGATAATCGCGGCATGCTTACCGCTGCCGGTGACCGAGGCGAGCAGGCTGAGCAGCACCGACGATGCGCCGTCCACCGAGACGACCGAACCGCGTGCGAGACCGCCCCTCGGGAGCAGGGAAGCGAGTGCCGGAGGAACCTCGAGAACGCTGGTGACGGATTCGGTGATCGTCTCGGGCCGGGTCTCGAACCGCGCTTCGCTGTGTTCGGTGAGGACGGCCGGGGCAGCGGCCCCGTCGGTGCGCGCGGGGATCGAGGCCATACGTCGGCGCAGCGCCTCGATACGGTCACCAGGTGCCAGTGACGCGAGAGTGTTCGGGTCGGCGGTCATAGGTGCTGACCTCCTCCGTCATCGCCTTACCGCTCACACTCTAGTCGAACATATATTCGAAATCGAGCGGTAGGCGTGTGGCCGCTTACCCGCCGAGGTCGGGGATCGAGTGTTTTGGTCCGGCGTAGCAGGGAAGCCGTAGCGGGGCGGGAAGCGGCGAAGTACTGAAGGGGTATCTGCGCCCGTACCGCGCACGAGGACCCACCGACCGGCAGTGCACTCGCCGGGGGTGGGTCCCTTGTGCAGCTCGCCTAATACGTTGGGCGCAGGGTGCGACTTCTCATGACTGAATTCCCCTCCAGCGAAGGAGAGTTCGAGTTTCTCATCGCGCTACGACAGCAGCCAGGTGAACGGCGAGTAGATCGTCGATGCGGGCAGGGAGGTCGACGTCTTCGCGTAGGGCGGGAATGGCGTTGACGGCCCCGGCGAATCCGGCGCAGAGGTTCCAGGCGAGCCGGTGACCTAGGGCGGAGTCGTCGATCGCGGCTTCTGCGATGCCGTCCTCGACGACATCGCTGGTTGCATCGACCCACTGGCGATACGCCTGGTGCGCGCCTTCGACTGCGGGTTCGAGGGTCAGTTTCATTCCGGCACGCAGATGCACGTCGTTTTCGATCTGGTTGGCGAGGTCGAGGAAGACCGCTCGCAGTTGACTCGATGAGGGCTCGCCGGTTGTGGCGGCTTCGGAGAATGCTTCCTCGGCGGCGCTCGTCCACCCCTGAACGAGCTGTTGGGCGATAGCCCCCTTGGATGGGAAGTGATGGAAGATAGCGCCTTTGGTGAGATCCGAGTTGGCGATCAAGCTGTTGACGCTGGCGGAGCTGTAGCCGCTGGCGGCGAACGCCTTTGCTGCTTCGGCGAGGATGGCTGCTCGGGTGGCGATCGCGCGCTGCTGTATTTGCCGCGTCATGGCGGCGGGTGCGAGTTCGGAAGGCACGTCGATAGGATTACTCATGGCTACAGGTCCATTCTGTGGCTATTGGCCCTGACGGTGCTTGCCCACTGTCAGGGCCTCTGTGTGGGTGCTTACGGTTCGAGCGGAGTGCTCGTCTCCCGCCTTTGCAGGCAGAGAGTGTGTTCACACTCGAGGATCGAGCGTGAAGGTTTCGGTGAGAAGTCAGCTTTTGATGAGCTGGCTCGCACGTTGGAACGAGACGTCGAGTAGTTGACCGATATCGCGTACCGGCACGCTGGCAGCGGCCATTTCGTGCGCGAGAGCGCGGGCGGATGCGACGGACGTGGATTCGTATTTCGCGGCGCGTTCTCGGTCCTGTTTGATCTTTTCCGCGCGCTCAGTCAAGTCCGGCCCCTCGGCGTCGAGTTTGACGTGAACGGAAACATTGATGTCCGCCAACGGTTTACCTGCTGATACAGCAATGAGTTCCCGTGCCATCAATTCGGCTTCACCGAGGCGGCGTGCCTGGGTCAATCCGTCGTCTCCGAGGGCAGGGACTTCGATCATCCACCACTTCCCCTCACGGGTGACGGTCACTTCGTAGGTCTCGCTCATGCTTTCGCCTCCTGAATTGCCTTGAGCACCTTGCGGTATACGCCTGGGGAGATGGTTCGATGCCCGTCCGGGACGCTCACGTGCACCTTTCCGTTCTCCGACTTCCACGTGGTGTGAGAGCCTGCGGTCCGCAGTGGCGTGAAGCCTGCGGTTTTGAGTTCTTTGACCACTTTGCGTGCGGGCTGATCGGCAACCATGAGAATAGTCTAGTTGGTTGACTATTTCCAGTCAACCAACTAGACAAAATTGAAGGAACTCGCGTTTTGCCAGCTCACACGCTTTTGTTCATTGTCTGAGGTGGGCGCGGACCGCGTCGGTTCCGTCGTCGTACGAGTCCACATAGCGCCCGGACCCGCGCTGGTATGTCGAATCCACCGATGCGGGATTGTGGGCCATGAAGACCACATCGGGGCGTCCACCGTTGTAGCGCTGATACAGCGTGTAGTTCCAGCCATCGGGTGCGTAGTCGTCGTTCCATTTCAATCGCGCGACGGGCACGAATCCGGACTTCGCGTAGATGGCGGGGAGGACGGTATCGAAGCAGTCCAGACGTCTTCCACCTGCGGCGACGGCGGTTTCGAGCATCGAGTTCGCTGCTCCGGGATGGTTGCTGTCGTGGTGTGCGTAGAGGGAGACTATTTCGTCGTCTTTTAGTGCGATGCCGGAACGGCCGTCATCGGTGACGAAGAGCCGCATACCTGCGTATTCGTCATCGTCGTAGACGTGAACCGAAGAGGCGTGGGGGTTTCTCTCGCGCAGTGCTTGCATCTGGTGGCGATAGATCTGCGCGTCGTGAGGATGCAGTTCGTGCAGCGTGGGCGTACTTTTTCCGAGATTGCGGAGCTGTTGTGCGCGTGCGTCTGTCAACCGGTGTACTGCAACCGGCGTGATGTGCCGGTCGTCGATCAGAAGCCGTGGAACTTCGCCAGGTCGATCGCCAGGTCGTCCCACTCTTGTTCGATCGCCAGCCGCTCGGCTTCCGGCAGCTCCGGGGTCCATCCCCACTGTCGCCAGAACGCTTCGCGCTGCTCCTGCGTCAGGGTCGGTATCTCGTTGGCGGTCATGGCCGGTGTCCTTCGGATCGTGGTGTGCGGAATCGGCTGCGGCTTGAATCTGATGCTCGCGTAGGGCTTTGCCGACATCGAGGCGTTGCCGCAAGTTTTCGCGCTTGCTTGGATCGTCCTCTGTGTCGAGCTGGTTGCGCAACTCGGACTGCCCTCCGGGCGTGGCGTCGAATTCAGCGGATCGGTCATCGAAGTTGGCTCGCGCCGCGTCGAGTCGTTGCCGGTTCCGTGTGATCGCGGGGTTCGCGTCGAAGAGTGCTTGCGCTGAGTCGAGTCGTCGGCGGGTGCTGTCGAGGCGTGCTCGTACGTGTGGTGTGCAGCGCGGGCCGGGATGCTTCTGGCACATTTACCGGCTTCCCCGATCGGCAGCCTCGACGAGTCTGCCGAGCATGGCTCCGAGGTTCTCGGCGGCGATGTCGACGAGTTGCCCGGTTTCGTCGATGTAGCAGTCGCGGCGTAGTTCGATCATCACCGAGACCGCGCGCAGGTCGGTGCGGTAGCGGTCGAGCGGAACGTAGGTCCCTTCGAATGGGCTGTCGGTGTCGATGTCCCCGAGCGGGGAGAACGCGGCGTAGACGGCTTCACAGAGCCACGGCGGGGTGTGGTGGGGGTCGGTGCCGATGCACAGTGCGGGGCGCGGTCCGTCGGTGTGCAGTTCGTATGCCGAGGGCTGGGCCGGGTAGGAGTGGACGTCGATGATCACAGCGCGGCCGGTGGCGGCGATTCGTTCAGTGACCAGGTCTGACATCGCGGCGGAGTAGGGATGGAAGTAAGTGTCGAGCAGCGTATCTCGTGCGGCGACGTCGTCGCGGCGCAGGACATCTCCGTTGCAGGTTCGGGTGTAGACCGCGCCGCGTCCGACCGCGTTGAGTTCTTCACGTTCATCCGGGAAACGTTCGGGATCGACCACCAGCCGGGAGAGGTCGTTGCGCAACGCCCACGGCCGCGCGGTCACTGATTGTGCTGCGTGCTGGGCGATGACGTCGGTGTGTGCGTCGGTGATCTCGTCGAGTTCGGCGGCGAGCTGTTCATCGGTGACGGTCAGGGTCGGGCGGATCGCGCGCGGGATGGCGCGGGAGGCGTGCGGGACGTGCAAGATGACGGGCGATGAGGAATCGCCTGTCATCAGTGTTCTCGTGTTCACGAAATCTCCTTGGGTGCGTGGCGGATTGGCGTGCGTTTCCCAGTCGTGGACGGTAGGTGCCAGGTACTTTTCGCCGATGTTTTCAGTCGGTCATTTGCTGATGACGTCGATGAACCATCGACCGTCCAGCTGTTTGGTGGTGATGGTCTGCGGCCACTGCACGGGCGGTTGGCCGGGACGCATTTCGGCGAGGACGACGGTGTAGACGCCTGTGGTGTCTGTCGTGTTGACGGGGGTGATCCGTACGCAGTGAGTGGTTCCGGGCGGGACTGTGTCGATTCCTGCGGTTTGGATTGCAGCGCCTTGCGGCAGTGGGCTGTCCGGGGTCGCGAGTGCGCGGACGGCGTCTCCAGACCGTGCCACGTAGTAAGCGTGTTCGAACGCTGCGATGACTCCGGACCCGGATTTTTGGTCGCCGGGGTCGGTGCGGCAGAGGTCTGCGGCCTCGGCGGCGGGGGTGGGTTCGTTGTCCAGAGGGGGTGGCGTGGCGGCGAGTGTGAGAGTGGGTTCGATGGAACTCGTGTCGTCGACGAGCGCAGTGGGTGCGGGCTCTTCGCCGCCGAACAGTCGAAGGACGAACCAGCCGAGGAGGGCAAGCACCACGATCGCTGCGGCGACGTAGCGAAGCCTGATGTTCTGGACCGGATTCTCGCGCTCTGATTTTGGCGGCTTCGGAGTTTTCGGGGCCTTACTCGGTTTCGGGCTTTTCGGGGTGCGGGTGGTGGCAGATTGTGAGGTTCCGCCGAGTAGGTCGACCACGGCGGGGTGTCGGGTGTTTTTCATCGCTTGTGCCCTCCGGTTGTGCTGGCTGGGTGAGATGTTTGAGGGCGGGCGGGCTGTGTGCCCGCCCGCCCTCAGATAGGGAATCGATCCGCTGGATTACGCGGGTACTCCTGCTCCGACTGCATCGCTGATCAGCTGTGATGCCAGGCCGGGGGTTGCGTTGGTGAAGAAGTCTGTGAGTGCGGTGTCGACCTGTTCGATGATCTGCTCGCCTCCGGGCTGGGCTGCGACGAAGTCGCGGGCCTGCTGATCGACGGCCGGTGCGGTGGCGACGGTGTCGCGGACGGTGGTGGCCACTGCCTGCCCGACGGGGCCGGAGTTCTCCCAATCGGTAAGGGCGTTCTGTGTCTGGGTGGTCACGGCAGGCTGATCGACGTCGGGGAAGTATTCGCTGACATCGACGGGCTCACCCAATTCACCTGCGCCGTAAGCGGTTGCGGCTGCGACTCCTGCAATTCCGCCGCCGACTGCGCCGATCGCCGCTGCGGGAATACCCAAAACAGCTGCGCCCGTTGCTGCTCCGGCTGCCGTGCCGACGACGCCCGCAGGCACCGCGCCGATGGGTGTGAGCACGGGGCTGAACAATCCGAGAGCGCTGGTGCCACCGATGGTTCCGCCGATCAAACCGCCCACTGTGGCGGCAGGGATGCCGAGGGCAGTAGCTCCGGCCAAGGCTCCACCTGCACCACCCGCCAGCTGTGCGGCTGCGATTCGGCTCGCACGATCGACCGGGATACCGATCGAGGCGTAGAAGGTGGAGACCTGGCTTTCGACGACGGCAGAGGTGTTGTTGGTGCGGGCGAGATCGATGTCCGAAACCCAGTTCGGCTGATCGAAGACCCAGTCACCGATACGACCCTTTTCCCTGGGCGCGATGATCGGTGCGACGATCTCGACCGGGCCGGGAGCGTGGATGTTGCCGTAGTCGATCGGGGCGACGCTGTAATCGGCCGGGGGCGTGTAGGTGCCGGAATCGTAGTCCCAGTTCGGGAGCGGCTGCGACGGAACGTTCTGGTATTCGGCGGGCGGTGCCACCCAATAAATCGGCTCCGGCTGCGCCTCCGGCACGGTGACGGCAGGTTCGAGGACGGCAGGGGTGGTGATGCCTGCCTGTCCGCCGCCGTCGGTGATTCCTGCCTGTCCGCCGCCGTCGGTGATGCCTGCCTGCCCGCCGGGATCTGCCATTGCGGAGGGTGCGAGGGCGATTCCTGCCGCGACGGCGGCGGCAACGACAACGGCTGCGGTGCCCTGCCTGGCAGCGGTGTGGCGGCGGTGCCGCCCCCCCTGCTGGGCGCGACGTGCGGCTCGGTTACCTGCGGTGATGTCCATGGTGTGCCTTTCGTAAAGGGATGAGAAGGGGTCGGTCAGTGGGTGGGCTGGGCGATGAGGTCTACGACCATTGCTGCGAGAACAGACAGTGCTGTCGTGGTCGCGGGGAGCAGCTGAGAAGCGGCGATGCGGCCCCCGGACGCGAACTTCGGCTCGTAGGGCATGCGAACCACTTTGTGGACGTGGAGTTCGTTGAAGGCGTCGACGGCCGTGGTTTCGACGACGGGGTTGTCGCCTGGTCCGTCGGTGATGACCACGATGGTGCGGGCCAGGATTTCCGGCCCATAGGTGGCGGCGAGATCGGTGAGCATTTTGTGTCCAGGCTCGGCGGTGTCGTGTCGCATCGGTACCGGGACGATGAGCGCGTGAGCGTTCGCTGTGGCCCATTGCCAACCACCGGAAAGGGTGGCGTTACCGGGTGTGTCCGCGATGAGGATCTCTCGGTGCGCGGACATGATTCGGCCGATGGCTTCCGCGTCGTGGTAGCTGAATCCGACTCCCCCAGCTCCGGAACTTCCGGCAACGATGTCGTCTCCGCCTGGCTGTCGCGCCAGATGACGTGAGAGCGCGGCCGGGGACATATTTCCCTGTGCTGCCGCATCGGCGGCGACCAACGAGTGCACGTCTTGGCCTTCGCGTGGCGGAATGCTCACACGACCGGGAAGAGTTCCGCCGACCTCGGCGAAGTCGACGCACACCGAGCTTCCTGCTCCTCGGTGCTTGGCGATGGTTTCGTTCAATGCAATCGACAGCGGCGTCTTGCCTACACCACCTTTCGGGTTGGCCACTGCGACGATGGAAAATCCTGGAATGTGTCCGGTGATCTTCGCGGCAGCTGCGCGCTGGCGGACCTCTGCGGACTCGGGCTTGGGCGCCAATCGCAGGTTCAGGACGGCGTTGAGACGGCCGCGGATTCCCATGCGCGCGGGCTCTTCTGCGCCGGGGACTGCGACTGGAGCGACCAGGACAGATTGCCGTTCCTGGGCAGGGGCGCGAAGTGGTGCACTTGGGGGTGCGAACTCGGCTGCGCGGACGCTGACGGGTTCCTGGACGGGGCGTGCGGGTGTGGGGACGGCGACCGGTGCTATTGGACCGGTGGGAGGTCCGGCGACCGCTACATAGCCGTCTGGGGTCACTGTCAGTTGCTTGGTGGCTCCGAACCCGCTGACCGAGACCTCGACAGACTCTCCTGTCTCGGTTGCTTCGGTCTTGGCGAAGTCCTCGATCGCACGAAAGAGTGCCTTCTCGTCGGCTGCGGACAGTTCGATGTCTTCATTCCCTGATCCGCTGACGCGGGCGGTCTTGTCCGAGGTGACCGCGACAGTCAACGCCGCCATCACGCGTTCGCTCCGCTGGATGCGGTGACGCCGGACAGGTCGACGTTCGGGTCGGTCCTCATTCGGTAGTCCTTTCGTTCGGACGGGGCAGGGAGTGCGCGATGGTCGCTCAGGTGCAGTCGACGTGGAGTGAGACGTACATCTGCTGATTTGCGCCGTAGCGGGAGTACCAGTCGTCGGGCACCTTGGGCGCTGCGGCGATGTCGACGTGGTCCGGGGTGGACCAGTCGATTTCCCGCAGATCCGGGTAGTACTTGTTCGAGGTGTCCAGGTCCGCTTCGAGCTTTTGTTCGGTGTTCTCCACGCTCAGCACTTCGGAGGGATTGGAGACGGAAATCTTCCACCCGTAGGGCGCTGTGATCTCGACGGAGAGGTCGTCTCCGTTGCCGAAGCATCGGGCGCTGACATCGTCAGGTGAGGGCGTGGTGATTTCGGTGGGCAAGTGCTTTTCACCCCAGCCGATGATGATGTCGCCGTAGTCGTTTTGGGAGTGAGTGACGATCGTGCCGTGCTGCGTTGCTGTGACGCTCTTGGCGTCTCGGCCACCGTCGCCACCGCAGGCGGTCAGCATCAGGGTCGCCCCGAAGAGTGCTACGCCACTGACGGCGACCAGTTGGCGGCGACTACGGGTCCGGGCGCTCACGAGGTTGTTCCTTGCTCGTGGACGCGTGCGTTGCGCGCCTCCATTGCTGCGTACACCTCACGAACGACCGACGGCGCATCTTCTGTGTCAGCGATGATCGAATGACTGCGTGGGCTCTCGTCGCTGTCGGGATTCAGGTTTTCGAAGCCCCCGAAATCGGAGGCGACTTCGCTGGCGTGAAAGACGTCGAAGTCGTCGGAAGTATCGGTCATCAGACACCTGCTCCGAATGCGCCGACGCCGTTGAGTTCACTGAGCATTTCGTCGATCGTCTCTGCGGTCTGAGCGAGCTGCGCGAGAGCTTTGTCGCGGCCTGCTCCGGCGGGTAGTGCCTCGATGATCGAGCGTCGGAATGCGGCCGATGTCTTGATCTCTTCGAGGCGTTCGACTGTCAGCTCCACCTTCTCGTCGAGCTTGGGGAGCCACTCCGGTGTTCCCTCTTTCAGCGCGGTGCGTAGTTCGAGGATGACGGGGTCGTTGGCTCCCTTTGCTGCGAACGGTCCGCGTAGTGCCTCGACATCGGTGGATGTCGGGCTGATGGACTGGGAGATTCGGCGGCTGGACATTTCGGTTCCTCTCGGTGGGGTGGAGCGGTCTGACGATCAGTTCGCGGTGGGTCTGCCGGGTTGGGCACGGATGCGGTTCACCGGGTTACTCACACGGCCAGTTCGGACGCATCACCGTCGACGCCTGCGAGCAGCACGATTTCGCCGGGATCGAAGGACACCTTTGCGCGCGTCCGGCCTCCGGTGTCGATGGTGATGGTGGTTCCGGTGGGCTTGGTGTCGACGGATGCGACGGTGACGATGTTCGGTTCGCCGTCGTCGTTGGTGAGCAGGATCGCCGTTCCCGGTTTGAGGGCGTGAGCGGGGATTGCGTCAGCGATATCAGCGACCGGCACGTCTCCGAGAAGGACGGGTTCTGCCACGCTTCCGTGCTCGCGGTTCTTTGTCGCCAAGGCGCGTTCGGTTTCGAGGAATTCGCGCAGTTCTCGCGAGTAGCACATGAATTCGGGTGCACCGCTGGGTTGTAGTGCGTCGATGATCGCGATGTCGGCTTGTGAAAGTTGGTTCCATTTGTTGGGGTGGCGGTCGACGTTCGGTGTCCACCACACCTGTACTTCCATCGGTGTTCCGTCGGGTCCGGTGGCCATTGCGCGGCCGGGGATCGAGGTGTCGATGCTGCGCCCTTGGTGCGCGTCACCCCACACCATCTGTGCGCCGTCCTGGGAGAGGTTCGCCAGCGAGAGGCGAGTGCCGAAGTTGTCGCGTGCATTTCCCGACGCCCCACCGAACAACGAAGCATCGGGACGCTGCACACCGAGGAGGAGACGAATTCCCGATGAACGAGCGAGCACCGAAAGCTCTGCCCACGCTCCGAGGGGGTCCAACGTGGTGATCAGATTGCGCGTTTCCTCGTCGGGGTCCTTTTTCAGGCGCGTCCATGCAGCGGAGAGGATGAAGAACTCGTCGAGAACCGCGATCAATAGAGGAAGTTGAGACGGTTCGATTTTCTTCACGTGGACGTATTGGTTGCGCGCCATCATTTCCGCGTGCAGCGCACGGATGAAGATCGCTGCACGGATCGGGTCGTAGACGATCGCACCGCATCCGGGGTACCCCTCGAGACCGTCGAGTTCGATCATCTTCGGATCGACGCCGATAAAGGGAATTCCGCGCAAAGACGCTTCGGTCAAAATCGTGCGGATGGCAGAGGTCTTTCCGCCTCCGGTCGGGCCGACGATCAGGCAATGCGGCTTGTTCGATTTGGTCGAGACGTCCCAGTAGGCGATCACGTCGGCAGCACCGGTGGCATACGGCAGGTAGCGGTTCGCGATCGCTGTCAGCTCCGCAGGGGCTGGGTGCGCTATCCGTTCCTTCAGTGGCGCTTTGAGGGTCAGCAACAACTCCCCCGACTCGGGGGACCATTTCACATCCCAGTTCTGCCCGGATTCGTGTTCACCGGCAATGGAAATCAGCGCTTCGTTGACGCGGTACTGGAACGCTTCCGAGCCACTGCTCAGGTTAGGGGTGAACCCGATGCGGTAGCCGGTCTCGGCACCACTCTCGTCATGCGAGCACACGCTCACTGTGGCGTCCTTGAGGATCGCCCCACTTTCGAGGGACTTGGCGA
>NZ_JAJHVW010000036.1:0-12295 GCF_027583855.1 Rhodococcus sp. BH5 | reverse complement strand
CAACGAGCAACGCACCAAGCTGGATACGTGCGGCGCGGAGATTAAAGTCGGTCATGATCGGGTCTTCCTTCCACGGGTTCCCGGTCGATGAAGCCCTGCCGGGTGATCTCCGGCGGGGCTTCTTTGGCGTCTTCACAGCAAGAATGAGAGCAATGAGAACAAATCAGCTTGTTAAGAACATAACTAGCCGACTTGTCAGCTTTCCCGCTTGAGAACTTCGTCGATGCACTTGTTGATCTCTGCGTCCATCGTGGTTCCGAGCTGCGCGAGCTTCGCTTTGAACGCGGCCCTTCGTGCGCGCGTGACCCGCGCGGAGACCTGCGCCGTCCGCGCGCCTGGATCATCAGTTAGATCAGAACTCGCAGGCGCTACGGACCGGGCTTCTTCCGGCTGAGGCGTGTCGAGAATTTCGCGCTGTTCCACCGGGATGGCGGGATGGCCGGAGCGTCGTGCACTCAAGTTGGACGCGCGAGGTTGTGGTTTCGTGGCCATTTCAGCTCTCCACTTCATTCAGTGCGGTCAGGATCGTCGCCAGGTACTGCACATAAGTCTGATGAAGAACGGAAGCCTTGGGGGTGCCCCACTCGTCCAGCCCCTTTCCCGACTCCTGGGCTTCGGCAATGAAAGTCGCTCGTTGAACCGGCGGATCCAGAAGCGGAACAGGCACAGGAAGCTGCTCAAGAATGCTTCCCAGCTCGCTTCGCCAGTAGTCCATCCGCTTCGTCTGCTGAGCGTCGTTGATGATTGCAGCGACAATTTTCAAGTCGGCGTTCGTGTATTCCTGGATGATCTCGATGGTGTCGAGCAATCGGTCCAGTCCATCGAGCGCGAATTGCCCCAGTTCAGCGACTACGACCAACCCGTCAGCGGCAGTGAACGCATTAATCGGGAGTTGGTCGAGACTCGGAGGGCAGTCGATGAGGACCAGATCGTAGCGGTCTTCAATTTCCGCAATCGCCTTCTTGAGCCGACTTTCGCGGCCAGCCTTCATCGTCACCAGGCTCTGAGCCGCGTCAGCAAGATCATCACTGCCGGCAGGCACAACATCCAACCCGTCCCATTCGGACGCGACAATCGCCTCCGCCATTGGAGTGCTCTTAGCTTTGTCGAGGACTGTGGCCAGCGACCGTTCCAGCGAGCCTTGATGATCGGGAGCAAGGACCTTAGTCGCGTTGCCCTGCGGATCCGCGTCGATCACCAACACTTTGAGACCGTGGTCCGTGATCGCCGCGCGCGCGATGTTGACGGTTGTCGTCGTCTTCCCGACACCGCCCTTCTGATTGGCGAATGCAATCGTCCTGGTCATCGGACTCCTTCGGGTTGACGGACAGTGTGCTCCTGCCAACTTACACGCATGTTAACTAATTAACAAGCAGACAATTCAACTTTTGCACTTATTAGTTTGTTAACTTGTTGAGTTCTGATCTTGCCAGTTTGTCGACATGCGACCATGTCGATCTGCAAGCAAGCTCACCGGATTCGACGCATACATGCATTTCAAGGTGACATATCGGGAAGGTTCTTACTCGACGGCGTTCACAAGGGGCGACCCCACTCCGGCAAGTCAGCTTGCTAGCAAGCGCGAGCGGGTCGAAGTCGACCAATCCGGACTGTTGACAACTAGCCGACAAGCTAACTTGCCAACATTTGTTCTTGCGGGCTTGTCGGCTTGCCAACCGAGGTCCGAGAAATGGGGGACGCGATGACACCTCGAAGCACTGCTACCCAACTAGTTAACAAGATCGCTAGCCAACAACGCGGCCAGCCGATCTGTCGTCATGCAAGCAAGCGAAAATGCCGTCACGTGACGTTTCGTCAAGGACTCCCAACCAAGGCGTTTCGCAGGGCCGAATCGCACTGAAAATCCTCCGCCACGTGTTGTGGACGCTTGATGCCGAACGGCCTCCACCCGCAAAAACTCGAAGGCAAGTGTAAGAGCAGGCAGTGGGGGAGTGCGCCAGTTGACGATGCGCACACGCAGGATTGCGAAACCAAGAGTTCAAGGACACAGCTAGCGCTGTCTTGTTAACAAGGCAGCAAGCTGGCATGTTAGTCGTGGAGATTTCGGATACGACGACCACACACACCATTCAGTGATTCGGCGGCCCCTCCGTAGAGCAGCGCACGGCCACAGATCCTGTCAGTGCCGTTCGGAGATGGTGGAATACGTCGGTGACTCGCATAGAAGCCCACGACAGCCTCGCGCCTCTGCCACTCGGAATGATCGTGTGGAGGTCTGTCGCCGTCCTGTTCGCTGGATTGATGTGCGCGATGGTACTGACCGGCGCCGGTCAGCAACCGGTCAGACCGTGGTTAGCTGCCAGCGCTGTGCCGATCTCACTGGTGTTCTTGTATTTGGTTCTCGCTCTCGGCGTCATCTACTTTCCCGATCACCGTCGTGAGTTCCTGGGCGAGATTCCTCCGCCGGGGATCTTCGCACTGCCCCGAATCTGGCCTCGTCATCAAGCCGCTCAAGCTCTGATACTCGGCGTGGGGATTCCGATCGTCCTCGTCTACCTGAGCACTACGGTTCTGGATCCGATCTTGCGGTCGGCGACGGGTATCTCCTTGCGGTCGGCGACGGGTATCTCCACGGAGATCACCGGCGAGAACCGCAACGACTGGTATGCGGGCGTTCCGGTGGCCTGGATGACACTGACGATCGTTGCCCACGTGATTGCCGAGGAAATCCTCTTCCGCGGGATAGGACTGTCGTTGTGGCAGTTCCGCGATCACGTCAATGACCAGCGTCTGCGTGCAGCACTAGCCGCCGGAGTCATGCTCTGGTACGTCGTCGTCAGCGTTGCCCTGTTCGGCATCTCACACGCGGAATACGGAGCGTGGAATGTCCTCTCAGCCGCCACGTTCGGGCTGGTGATCTTTCCCCTCGTTCTCACGACCCGGTCATTGTGGCCAGCCATCGTCGCGCACGCTGCTGGGAACTTGGACGCGTTCGGGGTGCTGAATTGGATTCGTTGATCAGACAACTCGCGGGTTTCTCAATAATGCTCCGCCACAAACTATTTCTTGTATTCGCGCACACCCAACCCATGCATGGTTACTCTTCAATGCTGTCCCAGCAGGTGACGGGCCAGGTCGGCTCAGTATCCAGATGTGGGTCGATCAGCCGATAAATGTTCCGGTTGCGGCGTTGACTCATTCCACCGTTGGCGACCTTCCTAGTCACTTCGAGCACACCGAGGTGAACCAGCTGTTTCGTTGCCCGCGTCCACGAGTCATCCGAGAATCCGTACTTGTCCTTCTGCTCACCCGTGGCAAACCGTGGTTGCCTGCTGTGGGGATCGTCATTCCCCGGCAGATCGAGGATGGCCAGGAGGATGGCCAACTCGGTTCCACTCAACGCGTTGATCCAATGGCGGGTCCACAGCCCAAGCGGAACCGCCACGTATTCCGTGGTCGGCTTCACATATCCCTTGCCGTCGAGATTCATACTCAGGAGCGTGAACTTGGGCGGCACCCCGCGGCGTCTGTCCACGCGTAGATAGTCGTGATCGTCGAGCCATTCGAATGCATCCGAGACGCGGCGTGCGCCGGCCGTCGCAGGTTTCGGGAGATTCAGCAGCTCCGCCCATGCGCGGGCGGGAGTGTTGCGTCGGTATTCGTGAGGATGGGCCGCGGCAATCAAGCTGGCGGTGAGGTACAGCTTCAGGCGCACTTCGCCACTCCTACCGCCCCGGAGCAAACTCAGGAGCGGAGGAAGTCCGTCTTCGCTCCGCAAAAACGAGTGTGGAAGTTGCAGTCCCGTTTTCCTTTTGGACGCCGATGTCAGCTGTTCCATGTTGGTGCGCGACTCGGTGGTGGGTTCCGGCCGGGTGGTACTCATCGCATGCTCCTGCGTCGGATTCGTCGACCGTGGTGGCCGGTTCAGAAGACCGGTCGTCGTTTACAGACCTCGGGCACTCGGCTGTGCCCGCTGTACCACTCGGCGAGAGGGGGGTCGATTGCGCGCAGTAGACGTGCAATCGTGCGGTGGTAGCCCATGATTTCGACGTCGGTGAGGTCGCAGAGAGGTTCGAGATGCGCGACTCTGTTCCGTATGGCGTGCAGTCGATCGACCCAGAACCAGATGACCTGCGGGTTCGGGTGATTCGGAAATGCTTTGTCTATCGCCATATTCCACATGTCACGTTGCGGACCCGGACCTATTCCGGACGCATGCCGCGCGTCCTTCTTGGGAATGAGCTTCTTCCAGTCACCGAAGGTCATGTGCGCCACGAGGTCATCATGATCAACCGGCTTACCGTGCCGGAGATGACCGGGTTGGCGCAGGTTCATATCACTCGCGGCTCGACTGCGAGCGCTCTCGTAGATCGAGTGCACGGCACCGTTTCTGCCGCGGAAATTGAGGATTCCGTACAACGGTCTCGCCGGAGTCTTCACCCATTGCCCGTCGTATGCCTGCACACCGCGAGGCGGTTGCGTGGCGTTCCAGACTCGCAGTTGGGCATCAATGGTGTTCCGGAGAAAGACCTCCGCAATGCTCAATGCTTCTTGGAGAGCGCCGCTCATCTCGGTGTTCCACCGATACAGCTGCAACGCCTGCCCGTGATGGTTGTTGGCGTGGTGGAGGTACGTGCTCAAGCGCGCAGGGGTCAGGTGAGAGGTGACGCACGCGAGGGTGGACGGTTGAACCACGGGACAGCTCCTTGCTAGTCTTGTTGTAGAAGCGAGGGCTTGAGACCTTGCAAAACATTGAAGGTAGCCCCTGGCGCTTATGGCGTCAGGGGCCCTTTTCATTCACAAGTGTTTTCCCTTGTGCCCGATCGGAACCCATCTACTGTTTCACCTGGTCAAGCCGGTGTTACTGCCCACTCTGTCGCGAAAAAATGTGAAACACAAGCCGCGAACTACCACCCTGGTGCGGGAGCAAGAACGAATTTATGCAGTCAAGACATATACCTTTTTGCGGGAGTCACATCGAACTGGTGCGGTAGGTATTTACCTCTGTTGCAGGTGTGATATTAGCGGAGTACAGGGACCACTTTGAAGCCTATGAACCCTGGGAGCGCAGGTTTCTCCTGTACAAAGGCGAAGGGATTTCGGCGAATCACCCGCACGGCAGCGGCTCACCCCGAGACGACGAGGGACGGCGCGTTTCCCCACCCACCTCCAACTGTCTAGAACGACATGTTTGAGTCTGACGGATCTACTGGCGGGGCTCTCTGTGTCGAATTGCGGCGTCGATCATTTCTGCCAGTTCGTCGGCGACTGGGCCGGACGCCGGCCCCGTTCGAGAATAGGGAGCCAGCGGTACGACCTACCTAGTCACAACGACGAAAGCCGCAACCACGAACGAGATGATGGCCGCGGTCTGAAACCAGGCGGAAGCCAGCAGGAACTTGCGTTTGACCTCGTTCGCTGGCCGTAGGGTAGAAATCGTCCGCACATTGAATACCGCGACATAGTTTCGTGCCAGTGTCTCACTCATCTTCCACTTCTCTTTGACCATCGCACTGAGCGTTTTTCCCGTCGTAACGTCGTACTTCAGAAGCATCACACCCGTGAAACTTGCTGCGATCGCAGCAAGAGTTAGAAAAACGAGTCCTACGATCACTGCGACCAGCGCCACTCCCGTTACCTGTATTTGGCTGGCTTTCAGAAGGGTGAAAGCACCGAAAGTTATTGTCACTATGGCCGTTACAGACGTCAGGCGCACCGATCCGCGAGCTGTGAGTGCCTCCTCCCGGGCGTATTCGTGTCTGAGCTCATCCTTGATATAGGATGCCCATTCAACTCCCTGATCGCTCATTATTTGTCCCGTGTCTCGTCGTCCTTGGAGTCTCGACCTTTGGTGATGGATTCGTAGTCCACCCAGCTGAAATCGTTTGCTGGGTCTTCTTTGTCATTGCCGGAGTTGTCCACGTCGTTGGGTTCCATCGCTCGTCCTCTGCTTCCGAATTGCGCCTTAACCTGCGTAAATGCTCACGCATTGTGTACATCGGTGGGGGTCAGAGATTCGATACGGAGTGAATAACCCATCGCGAACTTCCCGAGCACAGGCCCTGTCGTTCACTTCAGCGCTGCCACACGGGTTTGTGTCATGTGCTGCGCGAAGGCGGCCCGGGCAGCAGCTCGGGTAGACGACGAGGCTTGTGCAGCATCCCGACGTGCATGTTCTGCCTGGCGTTCTGCAATTTCTCGACGACGGAGAGCATCGGCTTTCGCGCGCTTCTCGCTGGGCGACGGGCAGGTCCAGTCGAGTTGCGCGAGTTTGAACCGCAAGAACGCTGCCGGGGACTTGATTTCGCTGGCTGTGGGCCATATCTGGCCGTTGTCGGCGGTGTGCCGTGAGAGGGCCTGAGCGATGTCTCGGCCGGTCCAGCGGGTGGGGTCGATGCCGGCCGCACGTATTCCGTCTGCGATCACTCCGATGTGGCTCGAAGTGTTGAAAACGGGTGCATGGGCTGCGAGCGCTGCGGCAGCTCGCTGCAATTCGATTGGTCGTTGGGTGTCGGTGGAGGTGGTTTTCCTCGCGCGTGCGCGTTGGTGAGAACTTCCTACGGAAGAAAAAGAACAAACAAGAGCACTTGAAGATAGGGGGTCACGGTGGGTTCGGTTGGAGCTTCCGCTGGCAGTGGCCTTGGTGTGCTCGCGCGGGGTGGTGTTGTTCGGGCGTACCACCGTATGGGCAACGGTGCGAGTGCGACGGCCGCGGCGAGGGCGTTCGAGCGGGGGGGTGGTCATCACGACGGACTTGGGCGAGGAGAGCGACCAGGTCGACGCTGCCTTGTGCTGACGGCCTCCGTGATGTGCTTCCGCGGCCATGTACTCCGACGTCGAGAGGGTGCGCCCTCTGGCGTGTTCGACGCCCATTTCGAGGGCTTTGAGCACGCGGCGTGAACGCATGATGGTGCTGTTGGATGCCCCTGCATGTTCGGCGATCACGGCTTTCGATGCGGTAACTCCGCGGCCGGTGCGGGTCTCGGCGAAACGGGCGTGTGCGTTGGCGCATGCCATGAGGGTGTCGACAGCGATGCGGTTCGCAGCAAGTGCAGTGCGGCCGTGTTCGGTTTCGGTGACCTGGTGTCGGAGCTGGCGCAGCCATTCGGTGCGGCCGGACCAGATGGGAACGCGGGACTGTTCGGACGGCTCGACGGGAAGGGCCCACGAGGTGCCTCGCTGGCCGCTCTCGGCGTTGAACTTTTCCAGTTGTTCGACGCGTTCTTTTGCGATGCGGACCGCCTGGGCCCATTCGGCGTCGATGTCGTTTATCGCCGAATGAGCAGCGCTTTCGGCGGCGCTGTCGGTGTGCGACGCGCCGAACGAATCACTTTTGGGTACTGTTGTACCTGGTTCAGGGTATGAGCTACCCTGAGACAAGACCTGCACGGTTTTGTTCCTTCAGGAAATGCAGTATTGAAGTTGAAGCGGCACACTTCTTCTTCACCAGTTACGACCGGAGCCCGGCACAGGCTCTCGCTTAACTTGACGAACTTGGTTCACAAACCCCCGCAAGGGGGTTTCGTCGTTCCTGGGGTTACTGCGTCTATGGAGTTAGATATCGAGGTCGTTCACCGTGTGCACTGGCTGCTGTGTGACGCCTTTCTGGTGATGAATCAGGGGATAGCGTGTACGCGCAAGCTTCCTTTGGGTGAGCCACGCGGAGCCAGGGTTAGCCAAAGGACGAGATGAGCCCCCCGTCTGGCGATGATGTATGTGAGCCTGTTCACTGGACGGCATTGTCCGGAAGGAGGGGGCGGATCCGCAGTGAACAGGCGTCGAGATCTCCATAGCGGAGGTCGAGTCTGACCACGACGCAGAGCTCCACGTAAGTTGTTGTCCCCTATCAGCGCGACCGCGCCGAAAAACGAGGAAAACACTATCAATTTCGTAGTGCTGCGGGTTCCAGCGCCGCCGAGACGCTCGACAGCAGCACCGACCTGGTCAAATGAGGACGTTCGATCTGGCGATGCGCAACCCGAGGAGAGAGCAGTCACGAGGTTGCCTTCGACACGCAGGATCGCGCATATCGCACGGGTGAGGCAGGTCTGGTTAGAATGGTCATAGGTCCTTCCCGACCGAGCAGTAGTAGATAGGTCCTAGCTAGGACCGAGAGTCGAAAGACCCCCTCGCGCCGCCAAGCAGTGGGGGTCTTTCGCTAACTAGGGACAGTTCGTGCTAGTGCCGAGTATTCATGAGTAACTACCGGCAGGGTTGCATAGCGGGTGTCATGCTCGCGGAGCTTGTCTGGATCCAGTTTTTTGAGGATATAGTCGGGAATCTGAAGGTTCGTTGCCCGAGCCATGACGAGTAGGGCGTAGTCGCCGAGATCGATTCCAAGCTCGTCTGCCCTGTCTTCGTAGAACTTGTGCTGTTGGAGGGGTGCGCGCACGGAGATGCACTTGCGTGCACCCTTAGTTGGTCGTCCCATGTGATGAGCCTAAACAGAAACTGCTTCGGAAACGGCAACATCGGCCTTGTCGGTGTGTCGCGCGTGTCAGGACTAGCGGTTTGGTGTGTCTACGCGGTGGTCGTGACGCTCGTCGAGAGTCACTATCGCAGATTTGTTGTTCTGCCCATGATCAGGTCTCCCTCCTTGCGTTGTTGTAGTGGGCGATTTCGGACTGTCGTAATGTTCGAATCACCGTCGGGCAGCGGGTATGGCTCAGATCGCCCTGCCGTGTTGGACGGCTCACTGAGAATGGCCGCCTGCTGGCCGACGATAACTCGACCGCTGTGAGATTTACGACATCGGTCGTTGGGTAAGGACGCGCCGGCGCGGTTATTGACAGGGCCAACAAAAGAAGGAACGGGAGCGAAGGGACGGAGACACTTATGCCGGCTGTGTGGCTGGAATCGACTCGGGCAAGTGGACGCATCATTGCGTCGTGATCGATCAGAGCGGGACGGTCTTATTGTCCAAACGCATCGAGAACGACGAAATCGTGCTGCTCGATCTCAACGCTAATCTGTGGCCGGGTCCGCGCGATCAACCGGGTCCGCGCCACGATGTTGGGGTATTTTCCGGCGCTCGAGCGTGCCTTCGCCTATTTCAAGAGCAAGGCCGCCTTGACGTTTGCTTTCCGGGTATTCGATACCGGATGGGTTGCGCCAACATCGGAATGGTCAGGCTTACCGCCTGGTTGAAGAAGCGCGGTTGCAAGCACCAGTGCCGCCGTCGCCAAGAAAGCTGTCGATGCGGCCAACTCGCAGCGCTCGATGCCGGCAACCCAGGCGACGGGATCAGTTTTGGTGGCGAAACTGGCCGCCGAGATCACGGCGATCGACCACGAACTGGCCAGTTCGCCGAGCACCTCGGCACCGGCCCAACCTCGACACCCAGATCACCGAACGATTCGCCTGCCACGAGAACGCCGACGTGCTGTTAAGCCTGCCCGGGTTCGGGGCGGTGCTTGCCGCGACGTTTCTTGCGAACATCGGCGGCAACCTGGACGGATTCGATTTCGCCGACCGGCTTGCTGGCGTCGCCGGATTGGCGCCGTTCCCAAGGGATTCCGGGCGGATCAGAGGAAACCTTTCATCGGCCTCGCCGCTTCAATCGTCGGCTGCTCCGAACCTGTTACTTCGCTCCGCTGTCGAGCTTGAAGAACAGTCCGGCGTCAGGGCGTTCTACGACCAGAAACGGAGCGAAGAGAAATCGCACAAGCGGGCTCTCATTGCGTTCGCCCTCCATCGTATCAACGTCATCTGGGCCATGCTCCGCGACCGCACCATGTACACTAGGAAACTGCCTCTGTCGCCTGGTCTCTTGTTGCTTGACAACAGTATTGAGACTCCCAATTCCTGGGTACTGCACGGTCCCCGATCGCGGCCCGCCGATCGGCGATCAAGATCTTGTTCGGCATGTAGATAGACGGCCTGGATCCTTTCGTAGGACACGCGCATCTTCAGTCTGCACGGAACCTTACCGCGAGTATCGCGGAGATCTGCTGCGGTGACCATTTGTCTGTCAGCCATGCGATGACCTGGTTGCGGAGTTCGATGTTGACAACCAGTTTGGCAGATTAGGGTATTCGGGCGCGTACGCCGTGGGAGCCCCGTCGCGATTGCGATCTATTTCGCGTTTGACAACCGACTCCATCGCGTTGCCGATCCACCGTTGACCGGTGGGCTTGATGACCCCGGCGGCTTTCGCTGCCTTTTCGATCGAGCTTCCACTATCTCGCATGGCGAAGAATGTAGCGACTTGCTTCTTACTTGCGGTGAACCCGGATCGGCCCATCTGTCATCACCCCAGATCAGGGCCGTTGCAAACACCGGTTGAGCCCGACCAAGGGCGAGGAAGTGATGACGCGTTTAGTGTTGCCTGCATACTTTTAGTGGCAACCGGAAATGGTTATTCCGCCCGCTCGCATGAACCGAGGATGACGTGGCAGGCTCATGACCTGTTTGCTGCTGGGGAGGGCGGCAGAAGTTGATGACAGTTCTTCATAATATCTACTTTTGAATTATTTATCTTGATTGCTTGGGTAGAAGTCGTTGGTCGGTCGGACTGGCCTCGCCACTAGCAGCAATGTCGTTCTTGATGTGTTTCGACCTTTGTTATATGATGAATGTCATCAATGATAATACCTATAGCGAAATGAGGATGTATGGCGGAAAAAATGATCCGGCAACTTATCGACGATCTCGACGGAAACTTGATCGATGAAGGCTTCGGGGACCGGATTCAATTCTCATATCAAGGTACGGACTATCTGATTGACCTGCGGCCGACCAATGCTGACAAGTTCGATGCCGCTTTGAGACCCTTCGTGGAGGTGGCGAAGAAAGTCGGGATTGGACGTCGAGGCCGCAGGGCTGATGTCGCTGAGATCACTTCCGGATCCGGAAGATCAAAGGAGCAGTTGCAGGCAGTTCGTGATTGGGCATCGAAGAATGGCTATGAGGTAGCGCCACGCGGGCGAGTTAAAACGGAGATTCTAGCCGCGTTCGATGCATCTCATTGATCTATCAGATCGAGATTACGGGACTTTCGCTGCTGATCTGACAATCGACTCTGGGTAGATATGGTCAGTCGTGCACCAGTGATGCTTGAATCTTTTGGTCCTTCTTTGCTGCTGCGCTGGGGGTTGAGCTTGAATCTGGGGCCTCAACTTTCTTTTCCTGTGTAGTCGCAGTCCGATCGCCATGCGCGGACTGCGACAAGGGCGCATTCACATCAGGCGAGGAAGGGGAGTAGCGATGGCATTGCATCTCCCGAAGCCTCGGTCGAAGAAGCCCGTGCAACAGGCGGTCGGGCTGGACGGGCTGAAGGTGTCCGTCTCCAATGCCGCGACCAGCGGAGTCGAGAAGTCCAAAACCGTCAAGACCGGGGGACTGGCAGGACTGACGAGCAAAGTCTCGGTCGCTCAGGTGCGTAAAGAGATCGGCAACGAGGGTCTGCGCCAGGCCGCGATCGACGCCGGCCGTAAACCGCCTTCGGATCGCACGTTGCGTCGGTGGGCGCAACAGGGCCGCGTCCCGCACGCGGACGTTGCCGAGCGTGCGCAACGCCGCGCGGCGATCGAGCGTCTCGGCGGGATCGGGGAGGTGGGGTGTTCTCGTTGCTGCTGCGCTGCCAGGGAGCGCCCGCGTCTGCGAAGTAGACGTCGAAGTTGGTCGCGGCGGCGAATGCCCGGTGCTCGACCATCTCGGCGCCTTGGTCCCAGGTCAGTGTTCCTCGCAGCGATGCGGGCAGATGACGGACGGTGGTGATGAGAGAGTCGCGGACGGCTTCGGCGGTCCGGTCACGTCCGAGGTGCCCGAGCATCATGAAGCGGGAGGAGCGTTCGACTAGTGTCGCAATCGCCGATCCACCCAGTGCACCGATGATGAGATCGCCCTCCCAATGACCTGGCACTTTTCGCGAGTCAATCTCTACCGGACGATTGCTGATGGAGTTCATCGGGTCGAGGAATCGCGGCTGGCGCGCATCGGGCTGCTTATGCTGCTTGCGCGCAATTCGACCGCGGTGCAGTTGCTTTCCATGTTCACGTGTGAGATCGCCTAGGGCGTGGACGTAGATCGCTTGGTAGATCGTCTCGGCGCTCGCCCGCATTTCCGGAGCGGTTGGGAAGTCCTGATCAGTCGGTGATTGATCTGCTGCGGCGACCGCCTTTTCGTCAGTTTCCCCTGGACGTAAGAACGAAGCTCGGCATTTGCAACCAGCTTCGCCTGCCGCGATACTTGACTGACCGCCGATGCGCGGGGCGTATTCAGTTGGTCGAAGCAACACGTTGCTGTTGGATTGATCGTAGGTGTTCGTTCCAAGCTTCAGCGGGGGTTCGCCATTGGAGTCGTTTCCGTGGTCGCGGGTTGAGCGTGTGCGACT
>NZ_JAJHVW010000035.1:0-13517 GCF_027583855.1 Rhodococcus sp. BH5 | reverse complement strand
CGTCGTCGGCTTTGACCTTCTTGAGTTTCTTCTTCGCATCGGCGCGCAGATCGTTCGTCTCCCCTGACCTGTACCGGGACACGGCCGACGGTGAGCGGCCGATCTTCTTGGCCACCTCCCCGACCCCGCCGTATCAGCGAGCGTCGATAGCCGCAATTTCCAGGCACGTTCACTAATCAGACCAAGCCATTCGTAAATTGTCAGCTATCTTATTGTTTGGTAAGTGTTGTACAGGATCGAACTGTGTGCGTTTGAGGTTTTGCCGCGCACTCCCGATAAACTTACGGAGTCGACATGTTCTCGAAGTTCGTTGCCCGTGCGATCGTCGCTGCCATCGCCCTGACAGTGGCGACCGCGGTGGCACCGCTCGCACAAGCGCAACCCCTCCTGAATGACGAGTTCTACACGTACAACGGGCAGCTGCCGTTGGACTCGTACAGCCCTGGCGAGGTTCTCGATTCCCGCACAGTTCCCTACCACCTGGCAAACGTACCGATGCCCCTGCAAGCAATTCAGGTTCTCTACCGCTCCACCGACGCGATGGGAAGACCGTCTGCGAACCTGACCTCAATACTGCGACCAGCGAATGCGCAACCCGGCAAGGTCCTCTCATACCAATCCATTTACGACTCCCTCAATCCCGATGATGCACCATCGCGCGCCATCGCGGGGAACCTGCCCTTCGGTCAATGGACACCCAACGGCCGAAATATTGATCTCGGGGGCGTCCTAACATGGAGCGAAACTGCACTCTTCGCACCCATGCTCACCCTCGGCTACACCGTAGTGATCCCCGACACCGAAGGCCCCACAGCGGACTTCGCAGCAGGACCCGAGTACGGCATGATGACCCTCGATTCCTTACGCGCGGCGAAAAACACCCCCGCTGCCGGAGTTACCGCTGATGTACAGATCGCGTTGATGGGATACTCCGGCGGTGCGATCGCCACCAACTGGGCTGCGATCCTCGCCCCTGACTACGCCCCCGACATCAACGCCGATCTCATCGGCGCCGCGGAAGGCGGTGTTCTCGTCAACCCCTCGACAAACCTGAATTATGTTGGTGGAAGTCTCATCTGGAGTGGCGTTGGAGGCATGGCCGTCATCGGTATGGCCCGAGCCTATGACTTCGACCTCACCCCTTACCTCACAAGTCAGGGGCGTGAAATTGTGTCACACCTACAGGATGCGTCCATACCCAACGCTGCTGGCCAATACCCCGGTCTATCATGGCAATCGTTGGCCAAGGCTGAATACGCCAACCCCAACTCGATTCCCGAATTCCTCAACGCTGTAAACGCAACGAACATGGGCACTGCCCCGATCCCCACCATTCCGATGTTCATCGCCCAAGGCGCCAATGGAATCCTCGAAGGAACCCCACCGGGTGGCCCCGAAATCGGGCCTGGAGATGGGGTCATGGTCGCCGACGACGTCGCTGCCCTCGCCAACCGCTACTGCGATGCCGGCCTTGCCGTCCAATACGACCAATACGACACCCTTTCGCATGTCCCCAGTGCAGCCTTATGGTTACCCGGTGCCGTCGAATGGCTCGTCAATCGATTCAACGGCGCACCCGCACCGACCAACTGCGGAAGAATAGCGCCCGGAAACTCACTTGCTCCACAACAAATCGCGCCTACCGGCAACCCTGCGCCGCCGGTCGCAGAAACGGAACCATGAGCATTGAACCGTGCCGGGATTCTTTCCGCTCCTATGCTGGCGACAACTCCGGCTGGAGAGTCGATGGTTGAGCGTAATAGATCGCCTCGAACTCGTAGGGCGCGATGTAGCCGAGGGTGCTGTGCAACCGGCGAGTGTTGAACCAGTCGACCCATCCCCTGCCTCGTACTCGATCGGCGAAGGCCCGTACGGCAGCAATTCCGGTGCAAAAAACAGCGTCGACCGCAACTACTTGCCCGCCGCAGAAGCCATCGGAAATGTGACAATTCTTCCGCTGCACGTAAAACAACTTCAAACACGGGGCACTAGAATATCCATTAGAAATGCCGATTCAAAAAACAGCTCCAGCTCTCTACATTCCAATATTTCCCCTCTTCGCGCACCCGACCTCTAAGTTTGGAATCAAAATGTCTATTGAACATATATAACCCAGAACGCTGTCACTAACAACAATATCCGTTACAGGAACATCACCGTTGTTAACAACTAGATAAGTCCACCAAAGGGCGGATCCAGCCATGATTTGAGACCCCGACTCTACCTCTGTTCCCGCATTAATTATTTCTCCATAGTCTTCTACCCCTACGTCTGGAATTCCCATCCATGCACGTTTGGTCAATTCAAGCGATGGGGACTGCGTTACACATGATGCCGCAGGAACTGGCACAGTCCTCGAATACTGCGAAGCTTCCGGCTGTCCCCCAGGATGGGGCGCTCCAATAGTCTGAACGCGCACATATCCTGATGGGAGAATTTGATATGGAACCGTGACGTAACCCGCTTCGGACAACAGTCCGGATCCAAGATAAATCTCAGCAGTTCGATCCACCGTATAGTAGATGTCAACCTCCACGGGGAGCAGTGGCTGCGCTCCAGCAGAATTTGGAGTAAGTTCAACTTTCAATTCACAGTTCACAATGCTGGCCCGAATAGGGTGCCAAGTGCTAATTTTTCGATTCGCCTGGTTATCCCAATTTGTGAACATTACATCGGAGTTTACCGTTTCTTCTTTAATGGTGTCTACCTGAGTGTTGTTATCTACTTCAAATACATTACGTTGCACTGTTACCGAACCCATACGATACACGCGAATTCCGAAGTATTCGAAACCTCTAAAAGAATTATCAGTGATATACAAGTTACTTGCGACGATCGAATTCGAACCGAGCACGCCCCGCGCATAGATAGCGGAGCCTTGGATGTACGAATCGCTTCCACTATCAAATATGTTGTGACGTATATAATTAACGCCTTGCATCTGGGTTCCCCATGTTGGGATCACTAATGCATACTGTTCATCGCGCGCGGACGATACGAAATTTCCCACGAAATTGTTACTCGATATTTCGACATTAGCAATCGCGGTCGCATTTCGCAAACTGATTGGGATCGCATTCTTCGAGAATCCAACAAATGTATTATTTACTATAGTGAGACCATCAACTGCGCCCGACTGCACGCTCAACCCGTTACTAGGGCATCCTCGACCATCAGTACCGCTGCATGCCGAACTCTCAGCCCTATTATCGAACTGAACATTATCGATAATCAAATTTTGAACAGGACCACTCCCCATCCAACTGTCAATTATGACTGCCCCTTCGCCCGATCCGACGTAAAACCTACCTAAGGTATAGTTACGAAAAGTGACACCTCGCACACCACTATGGATAACAAGAAATCTTTCAAACCAATTGTTTTGGTATTGTACAGTTCTACCACCATCGATAGTTGCAAAAGAAGCTTGAGGAGATAAAATGATCCCACTCTCATTTGTGAAAATATTAGATACGTTAAAAAACGACACATGTGGTGAGTCAACGAAAAACCCTGATGCCCACCCATTTCCGTCACTTTTCGAGAGTACTGACAACCTATTATCAAAATTGATTGTCATCGGCGCTTTGATCCAGTAATAGGCACCTTGATCGTAACGCGATGCCGCATTAGGGCGCATCCAACTCGATATTGGTCCATCGCCTATAATCGATCCCTCGAAGCCTTCCTTTACTTGTATTGTTACCGTTCCAAGGCCTCCGAGAATATTCGCTTCCTCAATTGCTGCACGTAAAGTGCAGGCCCCTCCGGCCGTCATGCAGATCCCGTCACCAGGATCGAGGTCCGACCCCAAAAAGCTGTCCGAGTCAATTTCAAGTACTCGAGGATCGTGTGCCACCTGAGCATTATCCGCCGAAGGTGCAGCCGAAGGTGCAGCCGAAGGTGCAGCCGAAGGTGCAGCCGAAGGTGCAGCCGAAGGTGCAGCCGAAGGTGCAGCCGAAGGTGCAGCCGAAGGTGCAGCCGAAGGTGCAGCCGAAACAGTCTCCACCGTGACAGGACTCCAAAACAAAAGAACAACAACAAAACTGAATATGTAACTGTGCGACATGAAGGTTGACGAATGCGAGGAAGCAGAGCAGATCCTGCACCTAGCACCTCTGCGACTCGTCGGTATTTTGAGCCTCTTCATGTCAACCTCCACCCTCGCTTGAGACTGAACATTAGACACTTTCAGATTCCAGACCTACAAGTTCCCAATACCCAGATGGCGGGTTTTAGAATTTCGACACTTGAAAAAACATCTATTAAATATTAAATTTTGACGAAATGTCATGCATGGGCAGTGTCGCCGATAGCAGCTAAGTGGTCTTTGGCCTTTGAACTATCCTCCGCCGACGACCTTTCCAAAGAAAATTCAGATTTTCACCGGACGTGAGTTCTGGACCACCTGCCCTGTCGAGTCCATTGGGCTTCGTCTAATCGTGATGTCCGACGGCCCCGCCGGAGTCAGAGGAGAAGATTAGACGAACGCGATCCCTCGGTAAACTTTCCTTCCGGCTCAGCCCTCGGCGTCACATGGAGTCACCGAGCTGCTGCGCGCTACGGTTCGCCTCTCGCTGCGCGGGCGCAGCCGTTTGTGTGGACGAAAACTTACGAGCAGATCCTGGCGAAAGCCGACCGTAAAACAATTTCAAACTCAGGCAATAGAATATTGTAAATGGGTCTCGCGAATGGAGCTATTGCACACCATCGCTCATACCAGAGGGGCTGAATCAGGATCATCAATGACATTTTCAACCCACCCAAGGGGTGGGGCCCAGCGATATATGCCAGCTATAAATTCTCACGAAATTCTGAAGCCAAACGCGTCGATCCACCAGGCAGCGCGGATGAGAGGATCCCGGAGGCGGTAACCCACGGATCTGGCATCGATTTCTTCGCGAAGGAACTCGCCCTTCGCCGCCACCGATAGTCCAGTTCATCGACGACATGTGTACACAGAATTCAGGGTAGCGCCGACCTGCCGAGTAGTTAGCACACAAGAAAACCAGGTTGCCCCACGCAGGTCCCAAAACTGCAACCGCACCCCGATCTGCCAGGACGATCAACGATCCTACTTCACCAAGGAATTACGATCCACCACTGGAACTGCCGAAAGCTCCACGGCCAGCGGAAGATGATAGCTTGTCTGCGTCGGCAATCGTCCGCTGGCAATCCTCAACAGTGAAAGACACAGCCATGGACACCGCTGCGTAAAAATGGCAGATGCGATAATAGCGACGCAGCGGATTCAATTATGTTCACCGACAGGCTCATCGGGGTTGGTATCGGCACCTCAATCAGAGCGACCGGATCGAGCTACGACAACGCTCTGACGGAGACGAGCCATTCACCTTCAACAAAATGTGAAAAGTTGCAGCGTCTTCTCAGACATCAAACCCACTCCTGCGTTAGACGTACGCTCACACCATCCAAACGGTGCGCTTAGGCGCTCGGTCTTGATATCGTGTGCTTAATATAAATATCGAATTGTTCACGTCGAGGATCGGGATAAAGGGTAGCATCCCAAAACGCTTCAGAACGAACAGGAATTCCATCGGAGGAAACTCCAATGGCGGCCGCTGTGCTTTTATACTCTCCAAAATCAACTTTCCCTCCTTCGATAATAAGACACCATATATCCCAATTGTATTTCTTTGGAGCATATTCAGTTGAAATTCCTAATATAGACTCACGTTCTTGAATCGCAACAGAATCTCCTTTCAATGAAACGTTACAGTCGGCTTCGTTATCGACGCGATACAAAGAATAAGCTGAACTGCCCAAGATGGACGCACTCTCAGGCTGCGGAAAAACAAATTGGTAGTCGATTCCCAAGTTTCCACCCGTACTCATTTCTATCGAAAACGGAAATGCCAAAGCCGAATCCTTCGCTATCAATTCAACCGCTTGGCGGTAGCCTAGATTCACTGAAAGCAAGTCGGAATCATCGATAGCTGATCTAACGACATCATGGACCTGGAGCGCAAAATATATTGTGGCGGCATGCACATTCAAGACATTATTTTCTAACTTGTCTCGCCACAACGCAAACGATACTCCACTAGCATCAAATATAGAAAGCATAGTGAGAAAAATAACCAGAGAGAGACGAACCGGCAACTTGGTCATCTTCGAAACCTATCGCGTTTGCGTCAAAACGATCGAAAAGTCGCCGATATCTACCTGCGGAAATTCGACGCCCTTCGCACTTACATAGGATGGCGGTCCAACATATTCAAGATATATATCTAGTTCCCATTCCTGAACCCCTTCTGTCAGATTTTCAACTAGGGATGGTGTACCGAGAGGAACATTTGAGCTAACTTCTACTGATTCGTTAAATAGCGTGTAGTTGCCTATAATTTCAGCAGGATGTGGCGTTCCCGACCACAAAAGTTCCATTTTCGCTTCTAGATTATTCCCGACAACATCAACTCCGAACTTTTGAGTTATATTGATTTTGTCCCCGGCTGATATAACGAAATCGTTGAGACTCTGTTTTGTATCCCCAGACTGACGTAAAGTTGGATATGAGTCTATGTACACTTCGCCCCACGCAAAATCTCCCATCAACAGAACGAGTCTGCCGGCGAGTATCTCACCATCTCGTGAAGTATCAGAATCATTCCAAATTGAATACGTGTAGCCCGCAGATATAAAAAAGAGGGCGATTACCGTGCAGTAGATAACCACTCGGAAAATTTTCGACAATCGCATCGAAACCCCCTCCTAATATCATCACTATGATATATGCAAGTTCAGTAGAAAACACTGTGGATCGTCGTTAATTATCTTCGACTGACTTTCTCCGACTACCGAAACTGCTGAAAATTACCGACCCGAGGCCAAACGCAATTCCCACAACCCCGAGCCATAAAGAAATTGAATTTGCATTGGCGCCTACCCACTGAGTTATGTACCCCATAAAAGGAACTCGATACAAATATTTTCCGCGCACCTGTTTTATCGAAATGGCCGCGTCCTCAATTCGATTTGCATCACCTTTTGTGATATAGTTAATTCTTCCATCTTCAGATATATTAACTTGCACTATACGGTGAGTTACAAGAGTGGCATCATTTGGATACGGCTGGAATGTAACGACACTGCCAAGAGACAACATATCTGAATCATCCGGTCCGATACCGCGCACGACAATTATATCTCCAGCCCGAATAGTGGGTTCCATTGATCCACTAACTACGCGCAAGGCAGCTCCTCCGGTTACCCGAGGCACGAATACTAAAAATATACCAGCAATCACAAATAATGAAATTACAAAGATGTTGAGCACGGCCAATACTTTACGAACCGGAAAGGTTGCAAATTTCGCTATTAGTTTCATTACTTCAAGAGAATTCCTATCGGCAATTGATTTGCACTGGCGATGTGGGTCCAAGAAAAATTCTTTGGCGATTTATAATAATGCACGAGACGACGTCGCCTGAGAGGGTGCCTTAAGGAGTGGGAGTTACGAAATTTCCCACGCCCGGAGTTCTTACCTGCGTAATAGAGAGCGTTACATCGCCAATGTCAGTTACTGCGTTCTGTGCAGTCGTACCAGTTGTTTCACTGTTGAAGTAGGCAAATATTACGAGTCGAAAATTCGATTGCTCTTGTTCTGGTAGTGAAATTATCGGAACATTTGCGTCCGGTACTCCGCCACTAGTTCCGGAGCTCCCTTGTACGTATGCTATGGTCTGATTTCCATCTATTAGATCAATCGAATCTGTCTGCAACCAACCGTCTCCGGCGAACATTCGGTAGGACACACTTATTCCATTCTGCTCATTTTGGGCAAAATTCGGAATCGCTACGTCAAGTCTTCCAATAAGATTATCGCCACTTACTCGCACCGAATACTCATGCAGTATTGCGATAGTATCGCCAGGAATAATGTGAAATTGTGTTGGATCAGGAATTAGGTGCCCGGATCTATCAATTTCTTCTATGGTGGCGATATCCGAACGATCAGGACTTACGTCGTACCAGGATGTTTCTCCCACGCTGCGAACGCTGAGCTCGCCAGAAACTATATTTCCGCCCTCGCTCGTATCTTCATCGTTCCACAACGCAAAAGTTGTTCCACCCAGTATCAGAAGTACACCAAATATCGCAATCAAGAATCCGATGAATTTTCTCTTTCGCGAGCGATTTTCGTGCGGATCTTTAGTGTCGCCATCTGCAATCAAGTCACCCATTCCGAGGCTCCTAGCCCATTAGTTTGGATATATCTGATGGTGAAATTTTCTTGAATTTACAAGCTTGACAGTTGCCTATTTTTCAATCACAAAGTTGTGCATAATTAACCCTGCTCTTCGGCCCTTACTCGTGACTTATTTTCCTTCCCATATTCCAGATTGTTGACGTTCTTTGATCGCATATCGTAGACACTCGCGCTCCATTTGACACCATTTACCGATCGCCATGGCGCAATCTACAACTATTTTCCTACCTCTGCCCTCTGGCGTCTCCAGGATGAAATTTGTCATCGCGCATGCGTGCGCAAATTCCCAAGAGTCTCCAATCGTTGGCAATTGCATCTGCACTAAGTCTTCATCGATCAAGTTTCCAAAAACTTGTACTTTCAACTTCAGGCCTGGCAATTAATCGATCTCGGTTATAGATTTTGCTTCAGCGAACTAGATGTAAACTTTAACGCGAAAGCGAATCAGGCACCCAAACTTTGAGGATGTCTAATTGTAAGGTAAGAATATTTCAAATACTCTGGCGGAAACGGGTCACCTGGAGATCAAATTGCATTGAAAAAAATAGCTCGCCTCGGTCCGAGAGGCTTCGAACATAGCGAATTGTCCGTCTTCAAGAAATTTCTCGTAGAATATTCCGCCTGCTGCCCGGTTCGCGAAATAATGCAACACCTCGGAATTCTTAGATCTGTAGCGATAGAAGAAAACCGAGTCAGCTCTCCCAATTTCCCGAAGTAGATTTAATTCGATTAGAAATTGCGAACGCCCTAGATAGTGACGTGGCAAATTTCTATTCAATTGGTGACACTCTGGGCGTGGTCTACATGGCGGCAGAAAAAGAGAGTAAGAACGAGTTGACCCGCCAACATCAACGGCGCGATCGCCACCGTCCTAGAAGAAGGCACAAACCTCCCCCGATCAACGGCAAAAGACCATTCACACAGGACGATTATGCTCGGGTGCTGGAATGAGATCACCTTCGTAGCATTCGTGATCGACTGCTTCTCCCGGGCAATAGTCGGCTGGCATGCCTCGACAGTGAAGGACACGGCCATGGTCACCACGGCATTGAAGATGGCATTGTGGCAACGCGATCACGGTGGACATCGGGTAGGTGATGGGTTGATCCACCACAGCGACGCCGGCAGTCCATACACATCAATTTCCTTCGCGGAAACGCTTGCGTTGGAAGGGACTGCAGCTTCAATTGGAAGCGTCGGCGACGCCTACGACAACGCCCTCGCGTAGTCGACAATCGGACTGTTCAAGACAGAAGCAGTTTCCAAGAGCAGTCCATTTCTGCAAGGGGCGATCAAGACGATCGACGACATCGAATTCGCGACGATGGAATGGGTGGATTGGTTCAATACCCGCCGCCTGCACAGCACCTTGGACTACGTCACTCCCGACGAGTTCGAGGCCATCTATTACTCTCAACTATCGATTCTCCCGCCGGAGATGCCGCCAGCATAGGAGCGGCAAGAAACCCGGCACGGTTCAAACATCTACTCAGAGAGCATGGATCAATCCCGCACGGATCCTTCTCAAAGACGCAGGCACGCAATCGTTTATCTACGATACGAGCGATGCACAGCGTCGATTGGCCACAACGCATGGTCACAACCTGTTACTTCGATCGACGGACTCCCGGACGGCCGGCGGCACGTAGCTCCGCCGAACGGGGATCGCCGAAGGTCTTCAAAGAGCTGTTCGGCACCTTCGACGAACCTCACATCGAAGTCTGGGATATACCAACCGGATCGGTGTTCCGCATCAGCGGAAACGGAAACCACCGGCTCACCGCGTTCGCAGTGCTGGACGCGCCGTGCGTTCTCGCTGAGATCACCTGGATCGAAGGGCCGTTCGTCACACAGCCGTTCACAACAACAGAGAACGACCTGATCATGTACCTGTACCGACGGCTACTTCACACCTTCGATGTCGCATCTTTCCCCGCCCATACCTACGGCAGTGCCGACGACATCAGCACCTCGTGGCCCATTCTCATCCGCGCCCCCGGACCGCGGTGACCTCCCTTGCTGCGGTCGAACTGCTCATCGGATCCCCTACACGGAGATGGTTGGTGAGCTACCGCGCCGCCGGTTCACGAACCTCGAGACTCTGATGGACGCGGCTCGATCTCTCGAAGATTACTTGTCCCAGTTCATCAACCAGCAAGGCCGAAACGAACAGCGACGCAGCTCGAAGTGCACGAAGAGGCATCAACGGACGCCCCTCTGCTGTCAATCATGGACAGTCCTGTCGAGAACCTCGAGGAGCCATCGACAAAATCACGCCGCCGTTTCTGGTCCCGCCGGTGATGCGAAACCACAGGACCGTCGCCCGGCCGAACCCATGACCTGACCAGCAAGACCAGTGTTCGTACCCACACTGATCAGTCGCGGGCGCACACGACCAGCCACAACGCTCGATAGCCAATCCGAAGAAACCGCTCGGCGCATCCACACTTCAGCGATGAAGAAAGCGCTGAATCAGATTCCGCAACAGCGGCTTTCAATGCTGTTGTGGACGTGTCCGGAATTCTCGACAGTACCTACTGCCGGCGACACGTTCCGGAAAACGAGTCCGTAGCCGACCTCGTGGATGCTATTCGCGCGCAGACAGAACTCGTGCACCTGTTCAGTGCTCGACGTGCCCGACAACGCGCAGACGGAGAGCTTCCTCCGCTGCCGAGCCAGGGGAACCAAAGGCGCAGCACCGCAAAGCGATCAGTCCGTCTTGCTGTGGGTCGAAGTCGGCGGCGGTCAGCGAAGCCAGCCTCGACGGGCACTGGTCGAGGATCTCCACCGCTGGATAACTCGGGGTCACTCTCGACCCGCCCTGCGCTGACGACGGGGCCGGGCGATCTTCGACCAGGCTCAGGTTTTCGCGGTGCTGTGTCTCTACCTGTGGAAGTGGAGGTATTCGGATAGTTGAAGGCTTCCTTCCCGGGCAGTGCGCCGATGTCGTCGCCTGCGTTCTGTGGCTCGCTTTCCCTTGACGCTTGGTGCAGCCAAACATTAAGCCTGTTGCCGCATGTGTTCGGCAGTGAGAATACCTTCGTCGAGGGGGCGACCCATGTCGATGCCGCCCCATATTCCGGTGCGCTGTCCCGTTCCGAACGCGAAATTGAGGCATTGCACGCGTACAGGGCACCACAGACAGATAGCGACCGCCTTTTCCCGCTGCCTGTGATGGGCCTTGGCGTTTGCTCGGCAGGTGGGGTGGAAGATGTCTTTGTTCTTCATCTTGGCGCAGGTTCCGAGGACGGGCCACACAACCTCGTCGTGGTCGACAACGGGTTCAGAGACGCTACATACCGAGTTTCGGCATGTAGTAGTATTGGTATTTATGATCGATCACAGGCCTTTCTGTGGCTATCTGCTCTGGTGGCGTTGGCGCACCGTCAGCTCTTTTTCATTTCAGTTGGTGCACTGAAGATGCCGCGTAAGCGGATCGCGTTAACCGAAGTAACTACTTTCAGGAATCGTTGTTTCCCTTCATATTTGAAGACGCCTAAGTCCCAAGATTTCTCGCATACATCCCATCTAGAAGTTTCTGAAGGAACGCTACCGTTCGGATGCCGGACAGCCAGAGTCGAAAGTCCCACCTTTCGACTCTGCTGGATGCATTGAGCGGCAACGGATCTGGTCACCAACGCCAGGGGTACGACTTGTTCGCAACTCGCCGCCCGGCGTACGTCACATTTCGGCGTACGTCACATTTCCGAGCTCAGTTTCTGACTTGAGCTCGAAGCGGATCGAGGTTCGATCGGGCGCGGCGATGTGCCTGGCAGCGTCGATTTGAGGTGTGGGTGCGGCGAGAGCGGGTACCTCGGCGAGGGTCGTGACAGCTGCGCAGAGGGTGGCACGACAGTGATGTGTCGAATAGTGTTACTGCGCAGGGGTCTGTTTTCCGCTTTTGGGTGTCGGGATTGTTGTTATGTCTGTCGGCTCGTGCGTGCTGCGAACCGGATTGCTTCGTCGCGGGGGAGGCTCATGTCGATTCCTCCCCAGATCCCGGTGCACTGTTTCGTTGCGAGAGCGAATTGGAGACATGGAATAAGTACGGGGCACCACAAACAGATGGCGACCGCTCGCTGTCGCTGCTGCTGGTCTCGGACAGTGCGGACGTGACCGCGAACAACGCCCTGGAAGAGGTCCTTGTTCTGCATTTTCGCGCAGGTCCCGAGGCTTGGCCGGGTGATTCCGTCTCGGTCGCCGCCTAATTCGAGGACGTACCGTGTGAGGGGTACGACGGGGTTCACGATCGATCACAGCCCTTTTCTGAGGTCTCTCCTGCTCTGGCGGTGTTTGCAGCACCGTCCGAGCTCGTTATTTTCGGGGTTCTTTCGAAAACGCTCTCGGCTGGAATCCCAGTATCCAGCGTAGCGGTGCGAACCAGTGCCAGCGAACGTGTCCAGCACTGGACGTCTCCAAAAACATTCGTAGGCAACACATGTGGAGAAGCACCTGCCCCGAACGTTACCGCTCGGGGCGAACCTGGACAGAGTCGAAGGTCCCATGATCTGGGTGTGGGTCTATTTGCAGTATTCCGCTGTGCTCCCGTTAGTCCAGAAGATCCATCCGTTTACTTCGCGAATCGCCTGCCAAGTAGGTGCCGTCGCGTGCGTCGATTGCGGAGTAGTTGTCGCCGTTCTTGAGAAAGATTTTCGACTGGAAAAGTCGCAAAATTTTTCCCGAGGCTGCGGCGAGCTGCTTGCTGTCGAGCTCATGAAGTCTCCGACACGGAAACCGCCGGAGGTATTGCCGCCCATGACCAGGACATCGCCATCTACCTCGCCGATGCTACCCGCAACCTCCGCGCCGCAGCCGCGATCCTGCGGGGGAACCTCCACCGCGGCACACCCAACCCTGCCCTGACCTCCCATGCCCACCGGCGACAGCAAGGACCCCGACGTGACACTCTCACTGGCCACCGCACCCGACTTCGACGACATCACCACCATCGGCGTCCCTGCCACCGAACTCGAGCACAACATCGCCGCAGTCCTCACCCAGGCAATACCGCCGCGGCGTCACGCACACAATCGCCGTGTCGGACGGGTCGTTCATCGACCAACCAGACACCCTCACCCCCGGTGAAGCCAAGCGCCTGTACCGACTCGAACGCAAAGCTGCCCGGCAACGCGGCAATACGCCTCGTGGGCCCCCGTACAGACGACCGAATCTGAAAAACCGTTGGAAGAGGAAACATCCACTTTTGAACCGGAACCCACACCTGACTCCAATTGTCGACCTACAACGAGTTTCGACTCCAAACCTGAAACGTCTACGGAATCTTATG
>NZ_JAJHVW010000034.1:0-13923 GCF_027583855.1 Rhodococcus sp. BH5 | reverse complement strand
GATCTTCAGGGCTTCGATCGATTGGAAAACTGGCGAGGATGTCGCGCGTCACTGCACAGTTGAGTATGTCGTGCGCCATCGCAATCACCTCAATGGGATGAAGCGGTTGTAGTGGTGCCGTAGTATCTGACATCAGATTTCCTTTCTGGGGGATGGCCCGTCCGGTGGTAGAGCACCGGGCGGGCATTTTTTGTGGGGTGGGTTAGGCGGGAATGGCGCGGGAGTGATCGGCGATAAGCGCTTCGAGGTCGATGCCCAAGAGGTCGGCAATCTTGTCGAGTTCCTCGATGTCAAACGGGACTCGGCACAACATCCGGCGAGAGACTGAGGCCTGAGTTGTGTGCAAAACGGAGGCGATATCCCCCTGGTTGAGTCCCCGACGAGCGAGTTCAGCGCGAATGTTCGCAGTCACTCGGTGGCTGGTTGTTGTTTGCACACCGCAATGTTTACTCGTTGGGTGCATAACTGGCAAGCGTGTGATTCACGTTCAGCGTGTCGAACTTATGAATTGCGACACCTAGGTATACGTCCGAGCTGGCATTTATCCACTCAGCGTGTTAGTTTCACGAAATGACAACATCACTGGAACTGATTGACGGGGGCCGTGGCGAAACGCTCAACGATGCCGTTGCGCGGAGACTTCGCGGTCAGATTGCAGAGAAGAAGCTCAGTGCATCCGCGATCGCACGCGCGATCGGCATGACTCAGGCGACGATCTCACGGCGCACAACCGGCCATACCGAGTTCACGCTCAACGAGGTCCAGGCGATCTGCGATTCAACGGGGATAAGTCTGGAATACTTGATGACGGGTCGGAAGCCTCGACCCGACGGGGGTCCAGATGGTGGCGTTAAAGCCCATTCCCATGAATAGTGCCCGAAGTGTGCGTCGGCTTGCAGTATTTTTGCTGCCCTCGTGAGCGTGACCAGCAGAAATAGAACGCGTTGCAATCTGGTCGGAAATTACTTCGCTGAAACCCTGCCGAATCGGACGCGTCTGGGTTAGCGTGTTCGCAGACACGGCCGCGAGGAGCGCTAACTAAAGGTCTCGGATTCGAGGACCACTCAATCCTTATTTTTGATACTAACCGGTATCGGACTCTGCCGGAGGTGACTCTTTCGTGGCAGTGGTGCAAACGCCTGTTCTAGATCCAGACGAAGTTCAAAATCTACAGAAGGGTAGACGGCAACATGCTGACTATGTTCCTCGAGACCGTTTCAACATTGGTCAACGGACTGCTGACCAATGTGTACAGCGGGTCGTTGATGCCCGGAATTGACGGAGTTACGGGGTCGATGGTTTCGGCCATTGAACTCAGTTGATCGATTCTTCAAATTTCGACATGAATCTAACGTCAAGGAGAGAATGATGGATTTCGGATCAATCGGGAAGATGTTTGAGCCGCCCTTTGGTGACCTTGTGAAGGGGATTATTGCCGGGTTGGTATTCGCGCCGTTCGTCGCATCCTTCGATTTCGGTTTTCAGCCCCCTCAGTGAATTTCAACTAACGTAACGAGATGGAGAGAACATGGACACTGCGAGTTTGATCGATGTGATCGGAAGTTTTGATGTGGCCTCGCTCACGGCCCCTCTGGCTAGTGTGCAGGAACTGATTTCAACTGCTTTCTCGGTCGTATCGGCGTTCATCGACGTCGGCGTCAGTGGATCCGCCGCGTCGGCGGGAAGCATCCAAACTGTCCTCGGCTCCATCGCAGCCCAGTAATCGGGATAGGAAAAAATGCTAAATCTACTTCTGGACTACATCTCTGGACTGGTTGATTTCGGATCAGTTGACCTCGTGGGCACGTTTGCAAAGTTCTTTGACACCCTGTCCGCTGAGCCTGGAATCTGAGGGAAGGTATTTCGATGCTTGAACGATATCTCAACGGAATGGTCGGCTGGCTTTCCGCGACTCTCGGTCTGATATCCACCGGCAGTAAGCTCATAAAAGATCCGCCGCCGCCGAAATGATAATCCTTTCACCGGCGCGGGATCCTCGATCACGCTTGCATCGGTGACCGACGTTCCTGCGGAACTCCGGAGATCCCTGAGGCTGGTTGGCCTCGGGGGTTTTCGGCTTCTTACAGAAGTGTGGTTCCAGTCGAAGTGGCTTCACCCTGGATCCGTCTTTCCGGTGAATTCTGGGATCGAGCTCAGCTGAATCGCAGAACAAGGAGTCCATATGAGAATGTCCGGCCGGTTGACTGTAGGAGTCGACCCGTTGAGCCCGCGTGATGCCGATTTCATCTACAACGAGGCGGACGGCCATCTGGGGCATTTGATAGGGGTGTATTTCTTCGATACTTCTCAGCGCCCTGAGTCGGAGTTCTCGCGCGAGCAAGCAGTCGAATGGGTGACCGCACGGCTCGGCCACCATCGCATGTTCACCCACAAGGTAGGTCGTATCCCGCTCGGACTCGATCATCCGTACTGGATGCCAGTCAATGACTTCGACATCCGTGACCACGTACACGTCACAGACCTCACGGAGCCTGGTTGGGCGTCACTCGAGAAGCCTTTGAGTGCTTTGATGACTTCACGGATGGACTTGACCCGTCCGCCATGGGAGTTGCACTTCTTCAACGGAATCGAAGGTCTCGACGATCTGGACGGGAGGCTGACCGCCGTAGTGCTCAAGTCCCACCACAGCGCAGCGGATGGGATAGCAATCCGGATGTTGGGTGAATCCATCTTCTCGGGCGAAGAGCGAGCCGCCCGACACGTTCCAGTACCTCGACTATTGAAGGTGCGTGTACTCCTCGAATCGTTGGCGAGCATTCCCAGCCAGATGTTCAGATTCGCCCGGAGCGTTCCAGGGAATCGCGCTGCTCAACGAAGTGCGAACGCGGCCCAATCGGCCGGTGAATGGGTCGAGAGCCTCAACGAACGTCCGGCTACCAGGTTCAACGGCAAAGTCAGCGGATCGGGAACGCTGCAGCAATTAACCCTTCCCGGTGCCGTAATCGGTGGGGTCAAACACGCGGTTCCAGGCGCCACTGTCAACGATGTTCTCCTGGCGATCGTCGGTGGTGCGCTGTCGCGGTATCTGACAGAAAATGGTGAGCCGCCAGGGGGATCCTTGGTGGCAATGGTGCCTCGCTCGATGCGCAAGGTCGAGGAGTGGCAGTCTGCCAATCAACTGGTGACCTTGTCAGTCGATATGCACACGTCCGTTGCGGCGCCGCTGGAACGATTGGCACTCATCGCGCAATCCTCGCGTTCGGAGAAGGTACGTACTTCCCACCCTGCCACTCGCCGTGTGGACGCCGCGATCGAAACGGCGCCGGCATTCCTGCTGAGATTCATTGCTTTTGCGAGAAGTAGGAATTCCCACGATGTCACTCGTCCCCGCTACCAGCACACAATGGTGAGCAATATTCCGCTCTCTGTTGAAGGGCTGACATTGAACGGTGCACCGGGTGCAGCCGTGCTGGCAACCCAGCCCCCGGTTGACGGCGACGGGCTACGGCATTTCATGGTCGCCGCAGCAGGTGGGGGACTGACCCTCAACGTCATCGCGGACACCGCGACCATGCCCGATCTCCACCATTACATCGAACTACTGCGAGCAAGTTTCGATGACTTGGCAGCGGCAGCCGCGATGCAGACTGCGGATTCACCTAACCAAGAGGTTGCCTCCTGATCGATCGGAATCGCAGGCACCTTCTCCGATTGCTGGATTTGGTGACACCCAACGATTCCGAGCAGAACCCAGAGGATCTGCATGTCAGCTCGCTACAATTCGGACATTCGTTCAGCGTCGGAATTGAGGGGCATGCATGATCTTTCGGAACTCGTTGCCAGCCGCGGTATCTCAGATGGGACCGCGAGACGCGGAGTTCGTCTACAACGAGTCCGGCGGACATCTGAGCCACATGGTCTGCGCCTACTTCTTCGACACGACGGGCCATCCGCTCGCAGAGATGACGCACGACGACGCGGTTCGGTGGATCACCGAAAGATTCGGGTACTGGCCACTGTTCACGAGTCGGCTCCAGCGAGTTCCGCTGGATCTGGACTATCCCTATTGGGTCCCGGCCGATTTCGACGTCGATGATCACGTGCACGTCCATCGTGCCCCTGTTGCCGGGTGGGCGCCGGTTCGTGAATTGCTCGGGCGCTCGCTCGGGGAGCCGATGGACCTGTCCCGGCCGCCTTGGGAGTTGCACGTCATGACCGGCGTGCACGGGATCGACGAGCTACCGGGCAATCTGACGCTGATCATGCTCAAGACCCACCACGGGGCCGGTGACGGTCTGGCGATCCGCGATCTGACCAACCTTCTGTTCTCCGGTCCGCCGAAACCGGAGACGAAGCGTGCCGGTTCGGGGCTTTCGTCGCTGGATTTGATCGGGCGCACGGTCGTGGGTCTGCCCGGCCAGGCGATCCGTTTCGGCCGGGGTCTGTCCGTGACAAAGGTTGCGGCCGAGACGGTTCGGGAGGCGGAAGAGGCCGGAGAGCTGCCTACGTACTCGGCCGACCGCCTACCGACCCGATTCAACGGCGTGCTGGGCGGAGACATCACGATCGATTTCCTGACGCTGGACGGCCCAGACATCAAGGCGATCCGAGCGGCCGTTCCGGGCGTGACGGTCAACGACATCTTCCTGACCGTCGTCGCCGGTGCTCTCGACGCATACCTGTCGGAGAAGGGCGAGAAATCGGCCAGTGGGTTGGCGGCGATGGTTCCCCGATCGATGCGGAAGATAGCCGAATGGGAGTCGGCCAACCAACTGGCGCTGTTGACGGTCGATCTGCACACAGACGTCGAAGATCCGGTCGAGCGGCTGACACGAATCAGAGATTCGGCGCTGAGGGTCAAAGGGCGGAGTTCACACCCAGCCGTCCGTCGTTACGGCACGCGCATCGAAACTTCGCCTGCGGCTCTGCTCAGACTCACCGGTCTCTCGCGTCGGCTCAACAAGCTGGACCCTTCGCACAAGGTCATTCAGAACACGACGATCAGCAATGTCCCGGTATCAGTCGACGGCAATGTTTTCGAGGGTGCGCCGGCGGTGGCAGTTCTCGGCGGGCAGGCGCCGGTCGACGGAGACATTCTGCGCCACTTCCTCATTGCCGCGCGTGGAGGTTCTCTGACGCTCAATGTCATCGTCTCGCGAGAGACGATGCCGGATATCGAGCACTATGTCGAATTGTTGCGGGTGGGGTTCACGACGCTTCTGCAGGCAGTTTCTGACCAAAATCGTGAGGTAGTCGAACGATAAAGAGTAACTTGCGTCGGAACTTGTGGTGAATCGACGATTTGTGTTCGGGAAATTTCTGTCGAATTCGTCCTAATTAAGGTAATTGTCCGTAGTGGTGTCGAGTCGTTATCTCGCGGATTAATGTGACTGTCGACACGTCGAGTGTCTACCGCCGGACTGGTTCGATAATCGTCACCGACGGTAAAAAGAATCACCTACGCGAGGAGCTGAACATGGGTTCGTTGATGGATATTCTCGGTGGTCCGAATGGGGACGGTGCACCGATGCAGGCTTTGCTGACAATGCTGCTGGGATTGGACAATGTCGGTGCAAACCTCTTCGGTTCACTGGCTGATACCGCCGGTGGAATCTTCGGATCTCTCGACACCCTCAGCTTTACGCCGCCTGTCGTTCCCTGAGTTTTCTGATCGGCGTCATTTGCTCGTCCCAAGTGAACCACTGAACATCTAAAGGAGAACGTCATGCTTGAAGGATCTGTCATGGACGCTGCCGGCTCAGTCGGTGCGATCATCGGTCAGGGGTTGGGCAGCGTCAGTGGCCTGGCCGTCAAGGGTCTCGAGGCCCTCGCTGCGCTCAGCGGTGGAGAGTTGAAGGCCGCCAAGTAGATTGTTGATTTCGGGGCCTGCTCGTGTTGGCGCGTAGGCCCCGAAATACCTTTTGTCGGCGCGTAATTCTCGCCATGCCAAGTGCCGGAATTCTCAACCTAACGGCATGAGCATCCAGGCGGCGAGATATACCAAAGCCGCGGTTCCACCCGTGCAAATAGCGGCGATAACCGCGAGTAGACGGACAAGATTGACGTCGGCGCCGAAGTAATCTGCAATTCCGCCGCACACTCCGGCGAACATTTTCTTGTCGTTGGAACGGGTGAAGGGGCGAGGTGTGTTGCTTTCGAATGTCATGCTTCAATTCTGAAGCGAGATGGCGCCGCGCACCATCGGGGACGACCCCCATTTGCACCCTGATCTTTTGAGTCCGCCGTGTCATACCCCGGTAGTTCATCCCAGCTTCACCGAACGGTTGCTGCGGGAGACTAACTTGTCGGCGGTGACCGATTTAGCAGAACGCCGACCGTTCCTCAGCGCCTTCGCGGATCTTTCGACCGCCGTCGATCTGGCCGACACCGCCGCCTTCACCGTCGACGACAATGACGACGACGATCCGGTGCTGCTGACGTCGCCGGACGGTTTCGAGGTCGACACTTGGCGGGAGGGCTACCCGTACGAGGCACGGATGCCTCGGGACGAGTACGAAATGTCCAAGCGTCTGCTGCAGATCGAACTCCTCAAGCTGCAGAACTGGTCGAAGGAAACCGGCGCACGGCACGCCATCGTGTTCGAAGGACGCGACGCTGCCGGCAAGGGCGGAACGATCAAACGATTCATGGAGCACCTCAATCCTCGCGGCGCTCGCGTCGTGGCGCTGGAGAAGCCGTCGGCCCGCGAGTCGACGCAGTGGTACTTCCAGCGCTACGTGCAGCACCTTCCGGCTGCCGGGGAACTGGTGATGTTCGATCGGTCTTGGTACAACCGGGCCGGGGTCGAGCGGGTCATGGGCTTCTGCACCGACGAGGAGCACGAGCGTTTTCTGCGCCAGGTGCCGTTGTTCGAGCAGATGCTCGTCGACGACGGCATCAGCTTGATCAAGTTCTGGTTCTCGGTTTCCCCGCTGGAGCAGCGCACGCGGTTCGCGATCAGACAGGTCGATCCCGTGCGGCAGTGGAAGCTTTCGCCGATGGACATCGCTTCTCTGGACAAGTGGGATGCGTACACGGCGGCGAAGGAAGAGATGATCCGGTTCACCGATACCGACACCGCTCCGTGGACCGTCATCAAGAGCAATGACAAGAAACGCGCACGGATAAACGCGATGCGTCACGTGCTCAGTCAGTTCGATTACGACAACAAGGATTACGAGATCGTGGGTACTCCGGATCCGCTGATCGTGGGAAGCCTCGAATAGTCGGCGCGTGGGCTCTGCCCATCCGCGGCGTGGGTGGTTAGTGTGAGTTGAATGGAGACCGTACCGATCCAACTCCCCGACGGCACCGTGACCCCGATCCGTCTGTTTCCCGGACCGAACGACGACGCACCCGTGGTGGTGATGTTGCCCGGGCTCGGAGTTCCCGCCGGGTTCTACGATCCGGTGGCGCAGGCCCTGGTCGAAGCCGGCTTCAATGCGGCCATCGGTGAACTGCGTGGCCAAGGTGACAGCAAACCGCGCCCGAGCGCGTCGAGTGTTTTCGGATATCAGGAACTGGTCTCGATCGATTGTCCGGCGACATTCGAGGTAGTGCGCGAGCGGTTCCCGGCCAGCACACCTTTTCTGATGGGGCACAGCATGGGCGGCCAGATCGGGGTGATGTACGCGTCGAGGATTCGGGGCCGGCTCGGCGGACTGATCCTGGTTGCCTCCGGATCGCCGTATCACCGCGGATTCCCCGGAATCCGTGCGCCCGGACTCTATCTGGGTTCGTCCGCGATGTCGGTGACAGCCAACATCGCCGGCTTCTGGCCGGGAGACCGGGTCAACGTCGGCGGCTTCGGTCGACAGTCGAAAGTTCTGATCACCGATTGGGCCCGGTTCGCCAGGACCGGTCGCATGGAACCCGTCGGTGCGGATATCGACTACGAGGAGCGGATCGCCCGCCTGACCTTGCCGGTTCTGTCGATCACGATCGAAGGGGACGATCTCGCTCCACGCCGGTCGGCAAAGAACCTGGTGGACAAGCTCTCCGGGGCCCAAGTGACGATGACGCACATCGACGAACCACTCGGTCACAACGGTTGGATACGCAATCCCACCGCTGTGAGCGAGCGCGTCGTCGCGTGGTTGCGCGACCGCTGAAAGATCAGCCGAGTTTCTGCCAGAGGAACTCGTAGGTCAGCGCAGTCTTGAAGGCCAGCTGAGCATTGTCCGCGGCGCCGCCGTGGCCACCCTCGATGTTCTCGAAATACAGCACCGGCTTGCCCAGCTCTTCCAGCCGTGCGGCCATCTTGCGGGCATGCGCGGGGTGGACGCGGTCGTCGCGGGTGGACGTCGCGATCAGGATCGGTGGGTACGACGCGGCGGCGTCGATGTTCTGATACGGCGAATACTCCGAGATGAATGCCCACTCCTCCGGGACATCGGGGTCACCGTATTCGGCCATCCAGGACGCGCCGGCCAGCAGGAGATGGAATCGGCGCATGTCCAGCAGCGGGACCTGGCAGACGATGGCGCCGAAGAGTTCGGGGTACTTGGTCAGCATGATGCCCATCAGCAGGCCGCCGTTGCTACCGCCCTGAGCTGCCAGAAGATCCGGGGTCGTGATTCCGCGATCGACGAGGTCTCTCGCGACGGCAGCGAAGTCTTCGTGCACCTTGTGGCGCCCGGCCTTGAGAACCTGTGTGTGCCAACCCGGTCCGTACTCGCCGCCACCGCGAATATTCGCAACCACATAGGTTCCGCCCTGCGTCAGCCAGGCGCGGCCCAGAGAACCGCTGTACGACGGTGTCAGCGAGATCTCGAATCCGCCGTACCCGTAGAGCAGGGTGGGGCCGGGCTCGCTACGCGGACTGCGCACCACGAAGTACGGAACTTGGGTGCCGTCGGCAGAGGTGGCGAAGAACTGCTCCGTGGTGATGCCCTCGGCGTCGAAGAATGAGGGAGCCTGCTTGAGGGCAGTGGGTTCGGTTTCGCCGATCACGCCGTGCAAAAGAGTTGCAGGGGAGGTGTATCCACTCGAATTGACGAAGTACTCGTTGCTGACATCAGGGTCGGTGTCGAGAATTTCGATACTGGTCAGTTCTGGAAGCCCTTCGAAAGGTCGATCCTCCCAGCCGTTTTCGCCCGGCGTCAGGATTCGCAGCGTCGTGCGCACGTCGGTCAGGACCACCAGAATCAGATGATCGCGTGTCCAGGTGTAGTGCTCGAGCGAGGAATGTGCGTCGGGTTCGAAGATCGATGTCAGTGCTCGTGAGCCGGCAAGGAAATCGTCGTAACGGATGGCAAGCAGTGCGCCGGTCGGATATTCGGTGTCCTCGACGGCCCACACGGACTTGGTGCGGATCAACAACCACTCGTGGTGAATCGAGATCCCGGCGTCCTCGGGGACGTCCACGAGCACCAGTTCACCGTCGGGGCGAACTTCGAAATGCTGAGAGTTGTAGAAATCGACCGAGCGAGTGACGAAGTCTCGTTCGAACCCGGGCGTCGGATCGTGCGAAGCCGAGATGGCCACGTCCGTGGCCTGGCCCTCGTAGACGGTCTCGGCGCTGGAGAGGGGAGTTCCGCGCTTCCACCGCTGGGCCAGACGGGGATATCCGGAATCGGTGAGCGACCCTGGTCCGATATCCGTTCCGACGTAGACGGTATCGATGTCGATCCAGTCGATGTCGGTCTTGGCCTCGGGAAGGTAGAAGCCGGGATTCTCGCCCTCGGGAGCGAGGAACTCGCGCTTGTCGATGTCGAACTCGCGAACGACCGCCGCGTCTGCCCCACCGCGGGAGAGGCTGATCAATGCACGGTTGCGGTGTGGCCGTAGAAGTTGCGTGCCCTTCCAGACCCAGTTCTCGCCCTCGGCCTCGGCCAGGGCGTCGAGGTCGACCAGGACGTCCCATTCCGGGTCGTCGGTGACGTACTGATCGAACGTCGTGCGTCGCCACAATCCGCGAACGTGGGTGCTGTCGCGCCAGAAGTTGTAGAGGAACTCACCTCGACGGCGGACGTAGGGAATTCGCGCGTCGGTATCGAGGATCTCGCGCACGTCGCTCTGCAGTCGATCGAAGCGCTCGTTGTCGGTAAGCTGCTCCTCGGTCACGGCATTGTGCTGACGGACCCAATCGAGTGCAGACTCACCGGTCACGTCTTCGAGCCAGAGGTAGGGGTCGTCGCCGGTGGTGGGCTGCTGATCGGAAGTCATACGTCCATTCTTACTGCTCGCTCCCGACAGCACTCGACCCCGCTCCCGAAACACTGGAGCGGGGTCGAGTGAGAACGAATCGGGTCAGACGCCCAGGGAGTGAGCGAGCATCGGCCAGGAGTTGTGGAGATCGTCCTGCCAGTAGCCCCACGAGTGGGTGCCGGTCGGCTTGAAGTCGAAGGTGGCCGGGATCTTCAGGTCGCTCAGGCGAATGGCGAGGTTGTGGGTGCAGTAGTTGACCGCTGCCTCGATGACGCCGCCGACGATTGCCTGGTTGGCGAGCGCACCGACCTGACCGTTGATCGCGGGATTGGCGAGAGTGTCGTGTGGGCCGGGGAGTCCCGAGCCGGTGGAGACGTAGAGCTCGGTGCCGCGGAGCTTCTCGGCGTTGAGGACCGGATCGTTGTCCTTCCATCCCTGACCGTCGAGCGGGCCCCACATGTTGGTGATGTCAGCTCCACCGCGGGTACCTGTGACAAGTTCGATCGCACTCTGACCGACGGGGGTGCTGGTCTCAGCGCATCCGCTGTACGCCCCGACGCCCTTGTAGAGGCCGGGAGCCGCGATGGCGAGGTTGAGGACCGAGGTCGCGGTCATGGAGATCGCGGAGATCGACTGGACCTTGTTGGTGTTGAACTCGGCGTCGATGACGGGCGGGAGTTCCTTGGTGAGGAACGTCTGCCACTTCTGGCGACCGAGAACCGGATCGTCGTTCACCCAGTCGGTGTAATAGCTGAACGCGCCTTCGAGTGGAGTGACGACGTTGACGTTCTTGTCCTGGAAGAAGTTCATGACGTCGGTCTTGCGTTGCCAGGTCGCCGAGTCTTCGCCGCCGCCTGCACCGTTGAGCAGGTAGAGCGTCGGGCGGGGTTCGCTGCCATCTGCGGGGAGGATGACCTCGAGCGGGATGTTGCGATCCATCGCCGGGGAGAAAACCGAGATGGTGACCTTGCGGTCGCCGGTCTTGGTGTTGCTCACGACGTGCGATCCGGACGTGTCACCGCCCGCAGAAGCTGTCGCCGGACTGATCAGCATCGGCAGCACCGTGGCCACTGCGAGAGCTGCGATCACACTGCCACGCTTGAAAATTCGAGCACGCATACGTTCGGATCCTCCACCTGAATGTCTTCGGATCCGGAACGGATCGAAGTGCCTGTGAGCCCTTACTGGAACAGGTTCACTTTTTGTTATGTGTCAGTAAAGCAGAGCGGGCGCAGAAAGTGACGCGATTCGATTGCCTGACAATTGAATTGGCCCCGGAATTAACCCCCGAATTAACCCCCGAATCGGCCCAGACAAGCACTCGACCCCGCTCCCGGAAGTGCAGGGAGCGGGGTCGAGTCGGAACGATTTCGGTCAGATGCCCATCGAACGAGCGAGCATCGGCCAGGAGTTGTGGAGATCGTCTTCCCAGTAGCCCCACGAGTGGGTGCCGGTCGGCTTGAAGTCGAAGGTGGCCGGGATCTTGAGATCGTTGAGGCGGTAGGCGAGGTTGTGGGTGCAGTAGTTGACTGCTGCCTCGATGACGCCGCCGACGATCACCTGGTTGGCGAGTGTGCCGACCTGTCCGTTGATCGCCTCGTTGTTCAGGGTGTCGTGCGGGCCGGGGAGTCCGGAGCCGGTGGAGATGAAGAGCTCGGTGCCGCGGAGCTTCTCGGCGTTGACGACGGGGTCGTTGTCGATCCAGCCCTGGCCGTCGAGGGGGCCCCACATGTTGGTCACGTCAGCGTCGCCGCGCATGCCCACAACCAGTTCGATGGAGGACTGGCCGACCGGTGTGCTGGTCTCGGCGCATCCGCTGTATGCACCGACGCCCTTGTAGAGGCCCGGAGCTGCGATGGCGAGGTTGAGGACCGAGGTCGCGGTCATCGAGATCGCGGAGATCGACTGGACGCCGTTGGTGTTGAACTCGGCGTCGATGACGGGCGGGAGTTCCTGGGTCAGGAACGTCTGCCACTTCTGACGGCCGAGGGACGGGTCGTCGTTCACCCAGTCGGTGTAGTAGCTGAATGCACCTTCGAGCGGGGTGACGACGTTGACGTTCTTGTCAGCGAAGAACTCGTTGACGTCGGTCTGACGCTGCCACGTCGCCCGGTCTTCGCCGCCGCCTGCACCGTTGAGCAGGTAGAGGGTCGGGCGGGGTTCGCTGCCGTCTGCCGGGAGGATGACCTCGAGCGGAATATCGCGTTCCATGGAAGGGGAGTACACCTTGATGGTGGCGATGCGCCCGTTGTCCGTGCGGCTCGAGAGCTTGGAACCCGTTGTGTTTGCCTTGGCAACAGTTGCCGTGGTGGTCGACGGATCTCCGCCTGCGGACGACACTGCAGGGCTGATCAGCATCGGCAGCACGGATACTGCGGCTACAGCGGCGACCAGACGGCCACGCTTGAAAGTGCGAGCACGCATACGTTCAGAAACCTCCACCTAAAATTCCTTCGAATCCGCCCAGGAGTGAACGGTCCTTTGTTGCTGTTCCCGTACGGGAATTCATGCTGGGTACATGCTCTGTCGATAGGTACAGGGCGTGTGAGTCTTGTAAGTTCTACCGCATCGGTGCGTTATCCGCCAGTGAACCAGAGATTTGCTGAACGTACGACCAGTTTCAGGTGAATTTCCCTGATCATCGACGGGATTAGTGAGTGAACCGGACATATCCACTATGGGAACAACATTGTTGCCTACCTCTGCAGTCGAACGCGTCTGTCGAAGATCTTCTCCGATATCAGCGCCCAGCGGGGAGTTACGTTTCGGTGAACGTCGGTTACTCGCCGCAGACTCGCGCGGACTCGACGGCAATCGCCAAGAGTTTCGCGTGGCAGGCGCGGGTCGAGTTCCCGGAGATCACCCCTGTCTTCAGCGTCGACGGCGTCGTCGAGATTCAGGAGTCCGGCGGAATCGCCCTGGCCTTCGACCTGGAGGACTCGAATCCGCTGGAGGGAGACCTGGCCAACGTCTCGTACTTCTACGACCTCGGAGTCCGCTCGATGTTGCCGACGTACAACTACATGAATGCTGCCGGCTGTGGCTGCTTGGACCTGGCGGACACGGGGTTGAGTGGATACGGCCGTGACCTGGTTGCCGAGATGAATCGCGTCGGAATGACGGTCGACGGCTCACATTGTTCGGTACAGACGGGGTTGGACATCTCAGCTATCACCCAGCGAGCAATGATCTACAGCCACTCGAATCTCCGAAGGTTGTGGGAGCATCCGCGCAACATCACCGACGATCAGGCCAGGGCGTGTGCGGAGACCGGCGGCGTCATCGGGATCAACGGCGTCGGCATATTCCTCGGCGTCAACGGACCGGATGACGACCAGGCTCGGCTGTCCGCGATGGCCGACCACATCGAAGAGGCTGTGGGACTCGTCGGCATCGATCATGTCGGGATCGGCTCCGACTTCTCATTCGACGCCGACGACTTCCGCGAAGAGATCGAGCAGAACCCGTCGTCGTTCTCCGAGGCGTACACCGCGTGGGGGCCACTGCAGTGGACTCCTCCGGAGGAGGTGCTGACACTTGATCAGGTATTGCGTGAGCGGGGCTTCGACGAGCCGTCGATCGAGGCCGTGTACGGCGGAAATTTCGCCCGAGTTGCCCGAGAAGTGTGGGCTACCGACGGGTAATACGACCATCTGGGGACAGCGAAACGATGCAGGACTACCCTGGTGAATCGTGACCTCACACTATGACGTCGTTGTCCTCGGAGCCGGCCCCGGTGGGTACGTCGCTGCTATCCGCGCGGCACAACTGGGCCTGAGCACCGCCATCATCGAGCAGAAGTACTGGGGCGGT
>NZ_JAJHVW010000033.1:0-14598 GCF_027583855.1 Rhodococcus sp. BH5 | reverse complement strand
CGACGTCGTCTTCGTCACCCGGGTCGATGATCCAGCCGAACATCTCGCACGCGTCGATTCCGACGACCCACACCTGCGCGGGAGCACCCAAGGGTGTGAGCGTGGCCCAACGAATCAGCTTGTCGAGCTTTTCCACCGAATCCACCGGGCCGGTCAGCTTCTCACCGGAAGGCGTGTAGGAGCCGGCGGCGGTCACGATGATTGCGTGCCCGTCCGCATCGCCACTCGCGGCCGGCAACACCGCAGCCGCCGGTGTTGCCGAGTTCGTTGCTTCGGATTCTTCCGGCGAGGGTGTTGCTGCAACAGGGTCCACGGTCGTTGCTTCTGCCGGAGTGGTGAGATCGAAGAGCGCGATCTGGTCCACAACGTCGGGTTTCGGATTCTCTTTGCGGCTCATCAGCTGTGCACCAACTGGGCTTCGAGCTCGACCCTCTGGTCGCCGTCGTTGCGTCCGTCGTCGTTGCGCTCACTTTCCAACGCCTCACGGACGACATCGTCGAGGGTCGGCAGCGGCGGGATGGTGAAACCGGCCGCAATTGCGGCGTCTTCTGCTCGGTTGTATCGGCGCATTGCGGTGCTTGCAGCTCGAACGTTGGTTCTCTCGGCCAGTTCGGCGAAGGTCAGATCCGGGTTGTTGATCTTGAGCGTCGCTGTCGCTTTCACCATCGGGTCGAGGTCGGAGCGGTCGATGAATGCGAGCAGCTGCGCAACCGTCTGAGCCTCAGCCGGCACCGGGTCGCGGACGAACTCCGCCGCAGCAGACTCAGGCGCAATCGGCATTGCGTCGGTCGGCGCAACAGCAGCAACAACCGGTGCAACAGCAGGAGCCGTGGTGATGTCGACGGGATCGGATGCAACGCCTTCTGTAGGAGCAACGTCGACGGCGGTCTCGGCCGGTGCGTCTGCGGCTCGGGCGGATGCAATGCGGCGGATAAGCCACCATGCCGCGGTCAACGCTGCGCTCAGGATGATGGCCTCAAACGGACCCCGAACCATGAGTGCTGTCAGTACCGCAAGTGCGCCGACGACTGCAAACACGATCCGCGACTTAGCCGAGATCATGACGTCCGTGAAGGTGTGTCTGGGCGCGGCGCTTCCAGTTTCGTGCGTAGCAGCGGCAACAACAGACGCAACGTCTTCAACTGCTGCAACGTCGACGTTGATCTCGATCGAGGGAGCATCGAGACCGGCATTCGCAGCGACCGTGTGGTCGGCCGCGAGAACCAGTTCGGAGTATTGCGCGTGTGCCGCCCCGATTGCCTTGATGAGAATTCCGACGCCGTGGGTGAAGGCGAGGACCAGCACGGGCGGGATGATCGCAATGGCTGCTGCAACGGCCGGAGCCAGCGGAACGAACCCGAGCGCTCCCCCGCTGTCGACTGTTGCTTGCGCCGCAACAGCGGCGTGAAACGCGTGATAGGCGTTGCCGAGGATGCTGATTGCGACGACACCGACAGCGAGCGCGATGTAGAACCGCTTGTCCCACCTGCTCACCTTGAGCTTGCTCAGGATGACGATTGCGATCGTTGCGCCGAAGATTGCACTGTCCACGATCGCGGGGAAGATCCATGTCAGATGCTCAGGTATCAACGCCTGCCGTGCGAGGTCGCGTTGCACGGCGAAGGAAAGCACGAATGCGCCGGTGGTGATACCCAGCGCAATGAGAATCGCAACGACAAGCGCAACGAGCAACGCACCAAGCTGGATACGTGCGGCGCGGAGATTAAAGTCGGTCATGATCGGGTCTTCCTTCCACGGGTTCCCGGTCGATGAAGCCCTGCCGGGTGATCTCCGGCGGGGCTTCTCTTATCGGCAAGCGCTTATTACCCATATGGGCTATAAGTTCCCCTACTGTCTATTACGAGTCTTGCAAATCCGCTGGTAGCGGCCACGGTTCTCCGTGATTGTGCTTGCTTTCCAGGTCCGCACACAGTTGCGCGATCGCTTCCCGGATGAACGCCTGCTGATGCTTGATGCCCGTGTACGGGTAGGTGAATGCGATGGTGGCCTGCATTCTGGTTTTCAGCTCTTCGGGCAATGACAACAAGATGTCTTTGGTGCCGCCCATGCGCTTCGTGCTCGGGCGTTCCGGCCTCGCGACAGCCGGGACCGGCGCGCTTTTCGGTGTCGCGGCGGGGCGCGGCTGGACCGCCTTGGTTTCGTCCTCCCCTGGCTCGCGTGCAGCGGTTGCGGCGTTCTCGAAAACGTTGCGGGTCTTCTTGGGTCGGATTGGGGGCATTGCGGGTTCGGGAATGGAAGTCATCGGTCTTCTACCTTGTCGCTTTGAGGATCGTTGCGAAGTTTTCGGCGAGGTTGCGTGATTTGGCCGTCGGTTTGGGGTGCTGGTCCAGACCCATCCCCACGTTGGTGAGCTTGCTGATGTCGGTCAGCATCGGGATGGGATCTCCGAGGATTTCGATATCGGACGCTTTGACGTATTCACGCAGGTAAGCAAGCGATTTTGCGTGATCGTTCCGACGGCCGTCGACCTGATTGACCACGATTCCAGCAATTTTGAGGTCTTTGTCCATGAACTCCGCGAGGTCGGAGATCGCCAGTTGGATCGAGTCGAATCCTTCGATCGCGTCGGGCTCGGGCTGCACGACCACCACGACGTTGTCTGCGGCGTACATTGCGCTGCGTGTGATCAGGTCGATGGCGGGACGGCAATCGATCAGGACGTGCTCGTAGCTGTCCCTGATGGATTTGAGTGCCCGTTGCACCGCCATTTCGCCGCCAGGCTTTCCGACCAGTACGTCTTGCACGCTTTGCAGTTCACTGAAACCGCTGGGGAGGATGTGGATTCCGGGGCGCTTGGTGGGAATGATCGCGTCTTCGATCGGCAGCTTTACGTCCCGGTCGAGGACGTCGGCAAAGCTGTGTTCGGGGGGATTTTCCTTGGTGTGCCCGGTCAGGTGCATGGTCGAGTTACCTTGCGAGTCGTTGTCGACGACAAGGCAAGAGCGCCCGAGGACGGCGGCAGCGTGAGCCAGTCCGTTCGTGACGGTGGTCTTTCCGACCCCACCCTTCAAGTTCACTACTGCAGTAACCGTCATGGAACCCCCGATACATGGGCGAATCTTGCATTACGTAAGCGTATCTACCGTTCTACTGCCCTACGGTACACAACACAATGTTATATAAGCAAATATACCATATGGCCCATATGGGCACTAATATTACGTTAGCTACCATAAGCTGCTCTACCGGCACATATGCCAATAGCGCCGTGTGCCGGCCACCCGATCGGCGGTGACCGCACACGAAGGCAGGGGATCCTCACGGGCAAGGCATGATCGAACGATGTCGCCCGACAAACGAGCCCGCCAGCGCGCCAAACAGAAGGCTGCGATACCAGCAGAGGTACAGACAAAGCAGTCCGCTGACGATGCCCACCAAATCGTGTACTTCACACGCGCCGACGGCTCTTCCCCCGCCCGCACGTTCGTCAACGGATTGCCCAAGGCTGTCCGACTACGAATGAGGACATGCCTGATTGCCGTTGCCGCAGCCCCACCGAAGAGATTCGCGGGCGGCGGATATTGGGAGGCGATGCACGGGGAGATGACGGGCTGGTTCGAGGTTCGGGTCGACACAGCACTCGAAGGGCGGCGCAGAAACGATCCACCATCGGCTGTTTTGCCGCCTCGACTACGAGGCGGAGGGTCTCGACAGACCGTTGCTCGTAGCCATCACCGGTATGAGCAAGCTGCACAAAACAACGTTCACCGCCTCCGACTACGCGAAGGTACGTGAGATGGGGGGAGGAGTATTTCGCCAATAACCCCCACCCTGTCACAACCTAAAGTTCGGACATCGCTGCACAAAATTCGACGGGCTTTTCCACATGCCCGCTCACGAGCGCATCCGACAACGGCGTCAGCTCCTCACTGAGCGGCTCCAGGACCAATCGGTATCCCAAGGCTGCGGCAACCTCAGACACAGTTCCCAGGGTTGGATTGGAGGGACCGTTTCCGAGAAGTCGACGAATCGATGCAGCTGGTGCCGAGATCGCGCGAGCAAGCTCCGCCTTGCTCAGGTCAGCTTCCGCCCGCGCATCATCAAGCGCATTCACGATGGCGTCCACGGACTTGATCCGGAGGGATTCGAGCACGAAGGCACGCAGGAATTCCGGGTCTTCGAGATCTTCCTGGAGGTCTTCCCAGAAAACACCGATTTCGCTCATCTCTGCGCAGGGATCACCAACCCCGTACCCATTCACCTGGTCGTTTCAACGATTGAGCTCGATGGACAACGACCTGATCCCGCAAAGTCGTCGGGTGCATCAACGACTGGCCCGCGCCAACGAACGAGCCGAGAAACACGGAAAGCCCGCACAGGCGGGCTTTCCGGAAACGGCGCACAATCCGCAAAGGGATCCGCTACCGAGACGCAGAGTAGTCGCTGATCAGGCAAACCGAAGCGATCCATCTCGCTCTGCGCACGACAACTCTCACCCTTGCGGCACTTCCGGAGCGCGCAGCCTGCTCAGCGCAACGAACCTCGTCGTTCTTCCGAGCACGCTCGGCCGGGGTAGCTCCCGACCAGTCGATCTGCGCGAACCTCAGCCGCCCATGACGGGCTTGCAGATTATGTGAGGACCTGTTGGCGGCAAGCCCGTGAGCACGGTCTACGGTCACATGTTTGCAGCCTAGCGTTCAGCTGGCCGAATCTTCCTTGCTGTTCTCGTCGACGTACCAAATGAGCCCGGCGGGGACTTCGAAATCCGACGTTGCGCTGGCATCGGCCAACACCATTGTAGAAACATCGGGTTTGAACGCCGTCGCCACTCGAACGCCCTTGATGAGATCGAGCGAAGAAAGAAACGACAGCGTCTTTCCAGACTGTGTGAACGAACTCAAGATTCCGTGCTCCGACCGAACTCCGCCTGAGCCGCTGAGCTTTTGATTGATCAGCATGTTGAGGGAAACACCCTGCTCATGCGCTTCTACCGCCAGTCGGCGATGCACGGAAGGGGAGGTACGGACCATGAACTTTCCGCTGAACTTCCGTTCGGACAGCGGAAGAGGCGGGGTTTCTCCGGATTTGTCCATGTCCGCGAGAATCTCCGAGACAAGGTTCGTGATCCCGGACAGGGCATCGGCCTGGTCTTCTTCGAGCCATGACAGCGAGGGGAACTCGGCGGCGGTTCCGACGAACTCGGCGTCTTCTTCGGACCACACGACGCGGTAGGTGTAATGCGAGGCGTCAGCCATTGTCTTCCTCCTTCGTCAGTTTGTCGTACGCGGCTACCACTTGGTCGACCTGGTACGGCTTCGCTTTTCCGTTTTTGTTCTGGATGTTCACACGGGGGTCACCTGACCACGGCATCGGGAAAACTGCGTGGCTGCTCCCGAAGGTTCGAGGCGTACCGAAATGCTTCCGGCAGAAGTTGAATAGCTCCTCGTAGGTCACGTTCTGTGGAGAATCCCGCATTCTCGCTATCAGCTTCGATTCTTTCGTCACCAGCTGACGGTATCACCCATGATACTACACTGTCGGGACGATGCGAATGGTGCTCATTCACTCGATCCTTCAACCGTCAGACAGTCGAACCTCCGTTCGTGAGAACTGCTCGCGAGAACGTCGCACGATTGCGGTTCTTGTAGCTGCGCTCGCTGTAAGCGAGTTGCGCTCCGCTGCTTCCTGTCGTCGCCTGGCCTGTTCGGCCAGCCTCATTCGATCATTCTCGCGTGCTCGTTCGGCAGGAGTGACGCCTGACCAGTCAATTTGAGCCAGTCGCCAGCTGAGAAACGCAACGGGGCGTGTGAGCTGCGTGGGCCATACCCAGCCCCGAGTTTGGGTGTCTTTGGTGAGTTCACGAGCAATGTCGCGCCCTGTCCACCGGGTGACGTCGATGTCGGCTTTTTCCAACACGTCGCAGATTCGTCCGACGTGGCCGGCAGTTTTCAGGGCTAGTGTGTGAGCGATCAACTGTGCAGCTGCGCGTTGCAATTCGATCGGGCGGGGTGTGGATTTCTTTGCGTTCTTCGGCTTGCCTGCTTGCGCTTGCGCGTGCGTTGGTGAGTAATTCAAACAAGAGCTTTAAGAGCAAATCCCCCCAAGGGGGACAGGGGGTCACGAGTGGCTGATTGTGGATAACTCCGGGCGGCAGTCCGAGCGCGGTATGCGGCGGTGCGCAGTGCCGCTCGCGTTGCTTTTGCAGCTTTCTTGGCTGGTGCGTGATGGCTTGAACGGCTGCGCGGGGGGAGGTGAGAGACCCTGATCGCACTATTAAACGCGCGGTTGCAGAAGCGCAAGTTCTCGACGTTGAGGATCGGGATAGGGCTCGACTACGGACGAGCGTTGATGATTAAGGCGGGCTACAGCGGTAGCGGAATCAACGACGTCATCTACATGGGCGACGTGGTCAACCGTGCAGCACACCTCGCTCACGAAGCGGGCCGCGGCGGACCCTTCTACAGCGCACACCCCATCTGGGCGGGGGAGCTCATCCACCAGAATCTCAATGACCACAACAAGAACCTGTTGGCGAGCAAATATCACGCCGATCTCGGGACCGTCTATACAGGTCACGTCGTCAACTCTGGGATGGAAGCGTGGATCAGTGAGAACGGTTAACTGAACCAACTGGCTCGCCGACGTGGATACCCGCGACCTGATACATCCATCACCACAGTTCAGAGGCCCAAATGAAAGGTCTACACCGTCCATAACCTTGTGCAACGCTGGACGAATGAACGCACTGCCGGGAGCCGATGAGACCCGAGTAAGTCTCCGGACTCGCCGGTGCGATTCACTGCGAGGATTTCGTCGTTGGCGATGCTGACATTTTTGAATACTGACACAACCCGGTTTGGCCCCGGCCCTGTTCGGCGACCTGCATAGGCATTCCGTCGCGGGGTGCCGGCTTCCCACTCGCGGAATGTTTCATTGCCGCATGGGACATGTCGGTTATGCAGGTCGAGCCGGTTTTCAAGTGCGGTAAGCATCGGAGCGGTGCGCGATCGCGGTAACCGTAACCCGGCGGGCGTCATCGTCGATCAAGTACAGCACCCGATACGCGCCGCGCCGCGCCGAATACGCCGGGGCCAGCGGCGGATCGAGCCGCTTACCGACCCGATGAGGGTTCACGAGCAACGGCCCGGTGATGAACTCGTAGACCGCTACCGCAACCTTCTCGGGCAGGCCCGCTTTCAGCGACCGAGCCGCTGAGCGCGCCACTGCCAGGACATAGGGATCGTCGAGGCCGCTCACTCCACGCTCTTGCCCAGGAACGCGGCCAAATCGACCGCATCGAGGGTGTCCCCGACCTGAGCCTCAGCCACTCCCGCCATATGTCCGGCCAGTAGCGATTCATCGGCCAACACGGCGATCGTCTCGCGCAACGCGTCATAATCGTCTGCGCCAAGCAGCACCGCGGCACGATGCCCGTTGCGGGTGATCTCGAACCGTTCGTGCGTGCGCTCAGCCTCGTCGACGAGACGAGAGAGCTGCGCTCGAGCGTCGGCCACCGGAAGAGTTGTCATGTACATAATTCTAGCGCACACTGGCAATGTGGGCGCTCCCCCAAGGGCGGCCACCCAACATGGGGCGCTTCGGTGATCACCAAACTTCGCGGTCGTCCCGGAGAATCGCCGTGCCCGCGCCCGCCCGGAAAACGCCGGGACGGTCTTCCTTTCCCGAAAGGTGGCGCGCGGCATGTACGTTCCGGGTGCCGACCAACTCGAACTGAATTGAGAATTGAGCGTCCATATGCCTGTTTCGAAGAAGCGAAAGCCCAAGCCGAAGTCACGTCCTGCACCCGCATCCGTTTCAGGACGTTCACAGCACGAGGGACTCGATAGAGAAATCGTGCTTGGGGCTCCCGTTGACCTAGTGAAACGGATCAAGATTTATCGGCGGTACGTGCGAGCGTTGGGCAAGGCGGGAGTAACTTTCCGTGATATCGATCGACCGGACATCCTGACGGTGACGGCCATGGTGCGAGAGCACATCACAGGGGTTCCCGATTTCGACATGAGCGAAGAGGAAGGTGGGGCGGTCGCCATCGGACCTGATGGCGAGGTCATCGGCTCAGTCGTTATCGGCGGAGCGACCTTTCAGAGGGGGAAAGTCGCGTTTCTTCGCAATATCGTCGTCCTGCCCGAATGGCGTGGGCGCGGGGTTGCCACGGTGCTTCTGAACTTGATTCCCGCCATTTTCCCGGCGGATCTCATCGTTGGAAACTGCGCAGCCTCAGCCGCACCGCTCTATGCGAACTCCGGTTTCACCGTTCTACAACCTGGAGTGCCGCTTCCATTCGACATGGGCGCCCGGCCTCATTCGATTTGTTTCGACAACGACGTCTATCCCTGTGGCATCTACAGGGAACTTTGACTGCCTGTTGTTCATTTAGGCGTCGTGTTCATCGGGGTGGCCGGGTGCCAGCCCAACGACCGGGACGAGAGTGGCCAGCTTCGTCGGAAACGGATATTTCCGGGGGCGTCGGCGGTGGATTCGATAATTGCGGTGCGTGTCCTCGTCGACGCTGACGATCGTGAACGCCGAGACGCCTTCGGCCCCGATTCTGACTTGGTCACCTTGCTGCACGAGATTCTCCTGTCGAGATGTTGACGATTGTCTATCTTCTTCTCAGCTGTTGACCTGGAGAAATAGTCGGCAGCCGCGTCCCACGACACCTCTGAGATACTCCGGGTTCTGCGCCTCATTTTTCTGTACAGAGCCAGAACTCGTGCAGGTCACCGGAACGCTAGGCACTTTCGGCGTTGTCGCGCGCTCGCGCCTGGACGACCGACTTTCGAACGGCCCAGGTGTCGCCCACGCGGGCAGCGGGGAGCTTGGCCGTCTTGATGGATTTCAGGATGCTCTGGCGGCTCACACCCAGCTCTTCTGCTGCTTCGCTGACCGATACGAGCGCCGGCAGCTCCGCGGCTTCGGTGAGCCTGTCGAAGTCCGCCGCGGGCAGCACGCGTAGCGACACCTAAGCGTTACCCACCCGAGCAACGTAAGCGAGCCGTCAGGATAGTCCTCGACCACCTCGACGAATACCGGTCCGTCTAATCTGCATGCCAGGTGATAGGCCTGCAAATCGGTATCGGTGCGTAACTGGACCAAACAGGCCCAGATTGATGCCAACCACGTTCCAGGTGCCACTTCTGCCGAACAGCAACACATCAAGGATCTCGAGCGCGAGAACCGAGAACTCAAGGAAACCAACGAAATTCTGAAGTCGGCATCGATTTTCTTCGGGAGGGAACTCGACCCTCGCCGCCGCTGCTAGTGCAGTTCATCGACGACATCGAATTCGCGACGATGGAATGGGTGGATTGGTTCAATACCCGCCGCCTCCACAGCACCTTGGACTACGTCACTCCCGACGAGTTCGAGGCCATCTACTATGTCGCCATTATGGAAACGGCAAAAACCGGCACGGTTCAGGACGATTCCCAGCCCGATCAGGACCAACGATAGTGATCACTATCGTTGACTGCAACTCAGTTGCCCGAGTTACTGACGCTCTTTTCTGATCGAGCCAATTCCGTGATCCAATCGACGATCCGCTCGCTTTTCGAGTACCAGGGATCATTCGGGTTGTAGGTCCAATAGGCCATGTGCTCAATCAAGCCCAGAAAAATATACGGCTTGACCACCAGATCGACGACGCCACTGTTGTCCTCGGCAAATCCGGCGCCTTCGGCCTCGAGCTTTGCCTTCACCACCTTCGAACCCGGACCCCTGGCCCACGTGATGGCATTGAGAACCTGCTCGTCGGTCAGTTGTAGATCGCGGTCAGGGGCATCTGGATCGTAGCTTCTATCCGAAACCTCAAGGAAGACGTCGAGGAAAGACTCATCGGAGTCGAACCAGTCCTTGTGCGTGACGATGTAGACGATCGAGCGGGCCGTCATGGCCCCTATGACAGCGGCGAAGTCCGATACCGCCTGGCCTGGATTCAGCAAGGTGAAGTGCATCTGACCGAGAACACCCAATGCCAATTCGAGGACCGCAATGTTTTTCGGTGCGTCACAAGCCATGTCGTACGGATTGCACGAATACACCACTTTGCCGGTAAGTCTTCCGTAGTCGGCGGGCTCGGATGACATGAAACCGCCACCAGAAGGTCCCGGTTCCCCGAGTGAAGGAGCCCCACTAGGTCGGTACGGATCACCAATGAGAACCACTCCGGCGAGATCGTCAGGGTTCACCAAAGCACTGTCGTCACGATGGCCGAGTTCGCGAGAAACCCGTTCGACCACCTCGGCCCCCATACTGTAACCAAGCAGGACGTACTTGGTTCGATCTCCGCACTTACGCTTATTGTCGTCGAGAATCTTGTTCGTTGACGCTACACCTTCCGTCACCGAATCTTGGTATGTAGTAACGGGATCTAGTAGCCCAAGCCCATAAGTAGACGAGTACGGGACGTAAACCCACCCGACCGTACCCGGATCGTCGGCGTTGCGTTCGCCGGTGGGCACCGTGATACTACTCAACCAGTTAGACCACGGTTTTGCTTCGGGCTCACTCATCGGGTTCCGGCGGACAGTCGAATCTGTGGCACCGGATACGCTGACGATCAGAATGTTCGGACAATCGTCGGCGTAGTTGTTCGAATCTGGGTGCTCCTGGTTGCTTGGACCCGTAGCGGAACTGACGTTGCTCGAACCGGAACTACCGACAGCTGGCCCAGCGACGGCAAATATCGGTGTGCATACCACTGGAACAGTGATCGATACGGTTGCCGCGAAAGCGACACGCGCGAGGTATGAGTAGCCGGGACCCGCCTGTGACACGAAACCTCCAGTAATGGATGCGCCAATAAAAGAGACAACTCGAACTATAACCGGGACCTTGAGGACACTAGTTGCGGATTCGGTGACGGCGGTTGAACCGGATCGACGAGATCGTGTTGGCGCCCCACGCCAAAGGATTAACGACTGTTGAGATCAGTTCGCATTTCGCTGAAATCTATGGAGCCTTGGCCTCGAAGAAGACCATCCCGCGGAACGCCGACAAATAAAGCGAAGCCGCCTTCGAGCAGGACGCCCACGTTCATAGGGCCGTCGGATATGCCACCGAACACTCGGTGCAGCAGCGAGAAAAGCCCACAGGCAACCCAACGCCGTCCCAGAACCGGGGTGACGTTGGTTCTTTCAGGTGGCCCGAACTTACTCACCGAGAACTGAACTCTCCGCCTCGTGAACGAGGCGGAGAGTTTTGATGTTTCACGGCCTGCCTGGCGGCGTTGGTCAGGCTGTGAAACATGAACGATCAAATTGAAAAAACTATGATCCAGTAAATATGAATAAATTTGTGAATAAGTGAAGAAAATCCATGAAATCAACATCCGCTAAAGATAAGGCGTCGAACATTTGAATCCCTCGATTCCAAGTTCCCGACTCTAAGATTATATTTTCAATATATTTCTTCAGCTTGCGCCAATTACGGTACTCTCACGGCGAGACGAATGCAATAGCCACGGAACGCCTTTCGATCCGAGGGAATTCTTCTACCTCTAGTCTTGCGCAGCGCTCCGGCGTTCACGCCGGGGGTGAAGCGCATCCGGTTTTCTGGACTCGCGGTGCCAGTTGTGCACGTCAAGGCGCTTCTGTGACCTCGAGCAATTCGGTGAGAGTGGTGACCGCGATCTCCACTTTCCCGGTTCCGAATTTGACTGCTCGATCCGAGTTGGCTTCTTCATTCACTGTCATGGTCTCCCCTGGTTTGGCTGTGTCGGTGAACAGTCTTGCAGGAACTCGCCGGCCATCGGGGGGCGTGCCGAGTGACCATCGAATATTGGTGTCAACCGAGTGTGATGCCGAAAACCACTGTGTTACTCACTCAGCGGGACGCGGATCGAGCTATCAAGCAAGAAACGCTATCTGATCGCTTCTGCAAGGAATTCGACCGCTGTCCGAAGGTCCGGCAGGTAATTTTTGATCACGCCATGAATGATCGAGGTTGCTCCGTCTCACACATCGACCATATCGGCGTGAGCGGTCTCGGTGACGGCGTCTTTTGCGACTCCTCGGGCCACGACGTCGACGTATGTCCCGAGTAGCTTCGTCAACTCTTCGCCGAGTCCGAGCATCGACATCAGCTGTTCGTAGTCCGGGCCGTCGATGGTGACCATCAGATCGATGTCGCTGTCGGGTCCTGCGTCGCCGCGTGCCACCGAGCCGAACATCTTTCACATCCGATGCCCCGTAGCGGCGACATACTGATTCCACTTCGGCGCGCTTTGCTCGCACGACAGATTGCAGGAGCAGGCTGTATGCCGATGCGCTCATGGGCTGTTCCTTGCGTGCGATCGGGCTGCAACGATGATAACGCCCCCACCAAGACTCGGGTCGTCATGTCCAGTCGATGTGGACGGACTCGATCGAGTCGAAGTGGAACCCGAATTCATCGCTGTACTGGTCGAATCCCTTGTTCTCTGGGTAGTCCAACGTCGCGTGACGCTCCAGTAGTGCGACGACGCGTGCGTGGTCGTCGCCTGCGAGGGCCGCGGCGAGTTCGCGTGATTCTTCAGCGGTGAACGGGGCATCGGAGTTCGCGAAGTCCAGTGTGCGGACTCGGTAGTCGTAGCCCTCTTCCGACCCGTTGCGCACCGAGACTCCGCCTTTGACGCGGATCGTCGCTTTCTTCGGGGTGCCGTCGGGGCGCAGGACGCCGGCGCGCTTCATGACGTCGTCGGCTTTGACCTTCTTGAGTTTCTTCTTCGCATCGGCGCGCAGATCGTTCGTCTCCCCTGACCTGTACCGGGACACGGCCGACGGTGAGCGGCCGATCTTCTTGGCCACCTCCCCGATCCCGCCGAGACGCTCGATCGCCGCGCGGCGTTGCGCACGCTCGGCAACGTCCGCGTGCGGGACGCGGCCCTGTTGCGCCCACCGACGCAACGTGCGATCCGAAGGCGGTTTACGGCCGGCGTCGATCGCGGCCTGGCGCAGACCCTCGTTGCCGATCTCTTTACGCACCTGAGCGACCGAGACTTTGCTCGTCAGTCCTGCCAGTCCCCCGGTCTTGACGGTTTTGGACTTCTCGACTCCGCTGGTCGCGGCATTGGAGACGGACACCTTCAGCCCGTCCAGCCCGACCGCCTGTTGCACGGGCTTCTTCGACCGAGGCTTCGGGAGATGCAATGCCATCGCTACTCCCCTTCCTCGCCTGATGTGAATGCGCCCTTGATGGCGAGATTCATCTCGTGTGTGTCATCAGCGCTGGTAAACGCCTCGATCAACGCTTCGGTGATGACAGTACGTTTCTCCACGGACATTTTGCCGAGCGCGTCACTGTCATCTGCGACGTCTTCACCGTCGGCGAGCAGGTACACCCAGGAGTCCGTCACCGTGCGCACCGGCCACCGACCGGTTTCGCGGGCGATGCGCATTGCGACCCTGCGGCCACGCCAGCGGCAATGCGCAATGATCGACGCCCGCCAGAGCGGCTGGTGGTGATGTTGCATCTGTTTCGCAGTCCACATGTCCGGGTTCACCATTCGCCCGATGTAGCCCTTGTAGCAGGCGCCGAGGAACCGTTTCATCGCAACGTCGCCGGTCTCGACGGCGACCTTGCGGCCCTCACGCAGGATCTTGGCCCACTTGTCGAGAGCGCGGCCCTGCTCGGGATAAACCCAGGCTTCGACAATGTCGAGATCGTCGAGTTCAGCGCCGATTCCTCCGTCCGCAACAGAGGCTTGCAACGCGTCCAGGCTCACGGAGGTGACCCAGGTCTGCACAGGCTGATCGGCGAGCATGTGCGGGTGCGGGAGCGGAAGCTTCGCAGGCAGGGAGAGCATGTTCCCCGCAGGCAGGGTGATGCGCCACAGCCCGAACGGTGCGCCTTTCGCGCCCGATGCTGCTGCGCTGACTGCACTCTCACCGGTCAGGTGGCGTGGTTTCCCGTAGCCGAATTCGAGCATGCCGGCCGAGGCGAGGTAGGCAGCTCGCTGGTCGATCGAGACCAGCTGCGTTGCGCCGGTGAGGTCCTCGGAATCGCAGACGCGTGTCCAGCCGACCTCGGGCTCGAGGTCACCGCGGGGTTCCCCGTTGAGCGGCGGGATGGGGCCACCGGTCGTGACCGCAATTCCCTTACCGCTGCGGGTGCGTTCGCGCTTGATCTTGTCGAGGACCGCAGCGCCGGTGCGTGCGGGGGTGGGGCCGGGCAGGACTCCGAGGTAGCGGGCGCACCACGACAGTCGTCGTCCGAGTTCGCGGGCTGCCGGCAGATCGTCGTCGGGGAGGTACGTTCCGGCGGTGGGAGATCCGAGGATCCCCATGTCGCCGACGCGGTTGTTCCAGCCGAAGTCCTTGTTCCAGTAGGTCCACACGTACGGCTCGATGAAGATGTCGACCATCGAGGTGAAGGTGCCGGTCGTGCGCGAGAGGTGCACGACGTGGCCGGGATCGCCGCGCAACTCCCACCCAGCGGTGAGCATCGGCGTCAACGTGGCCTGGAGTACCGCTGTGAGTTCTTCGGCAGCTCGGGCGCGAAGCACTTCCATGTCGTCGACGTCGTCTTCGTCACCCGGGTCGATGATCCAGCCGAACATCTCGCACGCGTCGATTCCGACGACCCACACCTGCGCGGGAGCACCCAAGGGTGTGAGCGTGGCCCAACGAATCAGCTTGT
>NZ_JAJHVW010000032.1:0-16764 GCF_027583855.1 Rhodococcus sp. BH5 | reverse complement strand
GCCAACTGCCAGGCACCTCAGGGCAGCGAAACGGGGGTTCGTAGCGCCAACCGCATCGCGTTCGCCGACCCGAACACCTCGCAACCGTGGGACAGCAAGCCCAAGGTGGACCCGGACAAGCTCGATCTCAATCCGATCGCCACCCAACTTGCACCGATGCTCGGCGCCACCCCGAAGTGATATTTTGGATCGAAACTGCATGCCTAAAAGAATCATGCCCTGATACGGCAAGGTTCCATTTGCCTGATTTGTGTAAGTGATCGATGGAATCAAGGTGTCATAAAATGCAAAGTTAATGGGCGATGTATGCTTCGCGGACCTATCCCTTTGTGGATTTCAAGTGAACCGTACTGGAAATTCGAATCGCCTACAGGTTTTCATTTGCAAGGATCATTTGGTTTGTTGCGAATATAATTCGAATCTTCTGTTATGTAACAGCACTTGCTGCTGGACGTGCATTCTTTAGGGATTGTATGATTCGATGATAACTTTTTAGTCTATCTTTCATTGGTGATTATATGAACTTCGTCATTGGTGATTATATGAACTTCGTTAGCTCGGGCTCGGTTTTTTCCGAGGTCGCCGAATCCGAATTCGAATTCAACTCGCTGCCCACGTTCAAGAACCTTGAAACCTGGACCTGTGATCTGCGAGTAGTGTGCGAACACATCTGCACCACCGCCGTCGGGTTCAATGAATCCAAAACCTTTGTTCTTATCGAACCATTTGACCGTACCTTGTGCCATGTCCAATGTCCTCTTCGTTCGCCTAGAATAATGAAGCTTCGAGGTTTACGTGATTCGAATTCCGGCTCGAATCACTTCCGGTTTAATTGTGCTGATTGCTTGATTTCTCGTCGCTTAACGCTGGTTGCGTTTTATTCCGTTTTGGCAATCGGTTCCATACTACTTATCTGGAAGGTTGATTAGCATGTGTAGTTTCTGGATCTAATCTCGTTTTCATTTTCTTTAAAGTTTGGTCAAACTCGGGGCGGGCTACGCTACAGCTTCATGCTAGAGGTGGCGAACTCAATGCATTTGTGCGCACATGCATGCATGCATGAGGTGCACCTCGGAATCGATGCGATGCGATGCGATGCGAGCGTTCCACTATGCCGTTCAGACGTGGAGTTGCCGTTCAGGCGTGGAGTTCGGGGACGGATCTTGACGTGTCCGAGACGCCTATCGAGAAGGTGCCAATGAAACGCCGAGCCGATTCCTGGCCGTTGTCCGTCTGGACTTTCTCGACCTGGAACGGCAGCTTCGAGAGGACGTGATCGATGAACTGAATCGCAACCTTCTGGTCGTTGCGAGGGTAAGCTCACAAAACCCGTAATCGAGTGCAGTCGCCAATTGCGGTACAGAAGTTAGTAACGCTTCTTCATCCCGGTTTGGCCAATTGGCTCAATGAATTTCACATCCACTTGCAGTTGGTGGCCGGGGCGTTGTTTCTTCGTCGTCAAATGAGTCCGCTACCTCGCCAAAGTCGAATCGCTGGGAGGAGAATGTCCATTACCTGCTCGGTGAAATCTAGACTGCAACTGCAAGGGCCGCGACCAGGTCGGGGTAGTACGGGGTGAAGACACCGAGGTTGGAGGCACGGGGATATTCGGGGTTGGCGCTGTGTCCGGCGAGGTCCGGGAGTCGCGATCGCCCGAAGTAGCCGCCGAGGGCGCGAGGGGTGATTGGGGTGAGGGCGCCAGTGAGGGCGGCGTCGAGGTTGCGTTCGAAGAGGGTGTGGCAGGCCCGCAGGCCACTCATCATTACGTCTTGGAAGCCGCCCTGAGGGTCGATCGGGAAGTTCTCGGTGTCGAACATGGCGCCGGTGTCGATGCCGGTGTCGACGGCGTGCAGGGTGGCGCCGTAGGTGGTTTCTCCGGCGAGGATGGCGTGCACGATCGCGATCTCGGGTAGTCCGCGGTAGGTGGGCAGGGGGCCGTTGTGGATGTTGTAGATCCGCAGGTCCGAGCCGACGAGTGGCGCCCGCAAGATGGTGGGATTGTTGATGGAGAACACCACGTCGTCGGTGGCGGCGCGGCGGAGGATGTCGTAGTCGTTGTTGACGTGGTCGGTGCGCAGGATCCGGTGATCGCCGGGGATGTCTTCCTGGTCGTCGACACAGACGAGATCGACGGTGTGCCCGGCACTGTCGGCGAAGCGGACGGCGCGCCAGAGCAGTGATCCGCTGCCGATGAAGATCACGCGTTCACTCCTGTGCGTGCGGTGGTCGCGGCGGCATGGACGCGGCTGAGGGTCAGGTGATGGAGCAGACCTTCGAGTTGGGCGGCGAAGAGAGGTTCTGCTGCTGCGCCGACGACGGTGCGGGAGACCTTGGCGAGCATCTCCACCGAGGCGAGGGAATCGCCGCCGAGGGCGAAGAAGTCGGAGTCGAGGTTGAGGGTGTCGTTGTCGAGGTGCAGGACGTCGGCCCAGATGGTGGTGATCGCGGTCAGGTCACTGTCGACGGCGGGGTCGACAGTGACCGGTGCTTGTGCGGTTGCCGGTGCGGGGGATGCGCCGGGCAAGCGGGAGTCGTCGAGTTTGCCGTTCGCGGTCAGGGGCAGCTCGTCGACGAAGTGCAGGGTGGATGGGATCATGTAGGCGGGCAACCTGTCCGAGAGGAAATCCCGGACCGTGGTGTCGTCGGAGTGGTCGGCGATCATGTAGGCGACGAGGACGTTTCCGCCGTCCTCTCGTGCGCGGCCGAGGACGGCGGCGCGGCTGACACCTGGGCAGTGCTCGAGCACCGATTGCACTTCGCCTGGTTCGACGCGGTTGCCGCGGATCTTGACCTGGTGATCGGCGCGGCCCACGAAATCGAGTTCGCCACTCGGCAGGAGCCGGGCGAGATCCCCGGTGCGATAGGTGCGTTCACCGCTCGGCAGGTGTACGAAGCGTTGCGCTGTCAGCTCGGGGCGCGCGAGGTAGCCGCGGGCGACTTGCGGACCACCGAAGTACAGTTCGCCGACTTCACCTGCCGGTACGGGCTGTTGGTGTTCGTCGAGCAGGAAGACTGGGGTGTTCGCGGCGGGGTGTCCGATCGGGATCGACGGCGACGCCGGGTCGTCGGGGGAGCCGATGACGTGTGAGGCGCATACGATGGACAGTTCGGTGGGGCCGTAGCTGTTGAGCAGGTGCGCGTCGGGGCCGAAGAACGTGCGTGCTCTCCCCGCGAGCGCGGGGTGTAGTTGTTCGCCGCCGATGATGACGGTGCGTGGGGTGGGGACGTCGATCTCCAGACGCACGATGATCTCGAGCAAGCTCGGGGTCAGCAGGAAGGTGTTGGCGCCGGAGTCGCGCAGCATGGTCTGCAGGGTGAGGTGGGAGATGTCGTCGGGGATCAGGGTGACGGCGCCGCCGGTGAGCAGGGGACTGAAGAACGCTGCGCAGGCCATGTCCGCGGCGGGGGTGTGATAGTGCGCGAAGCGGGTGTCGGGGCCGAGTTTGTACCAGTCGCTGGCGGATTCGAGGTAGTGCACGACCCCGCCGTGGGGGACGAGTACGCCTTTCGGTCGTCCGGTCGATCCGGAGGTGTAGGTGACGAAGGCGATGTCGTCGGCGGTCACCGGGACGTGGACGGGCTCGTCGGTGTCCTGGTCGATGTCGTCGACGACGACTACGTCGATGTCGGTGCTGACGAGATCGCGTAGGTGTGGCCGTGTCAGCAGCAGCGCCGCGCCGGAGTCGGCGATGGTGTCGGCGAGGCGGTCGGCGGGGTGTTTGGGGTCGAGGGGCAAGAATGCGGCCCCGGCCCGCAGGATCGCCACTTGCGCGACCGTCCCTTCGACGGATCGGTCGGCGAGTACGGCGACGATCGATCCGCGGCCGATGCCGCGGCGCAGCAGCTCTGCGGCGACAGCGTCGGCCCACCAGTCGATTTCGGCGTACGTGTACTCGCTGTCGGGGGCGACGACGGCGACAGCGTCGGGGCGAGTGCGGACCTGCAGCTGGAACAGGCTGTTCACGTTCTGCCGGTTCCCTGGCCCGTCGACGCCTCGCGATGGTGGCGCGGGCTGGGCGGCGGTGGGATCGAATTCGGCGATGATCCGATCGAGTAGCGCCTCCAATCGTTCTGCGACACCGCGACCCGCCCGGCAGGAGACGGTGATCTCGGTGCGCGTGCCCGACTCGACGACGACGAACGAGATCGGCACCAACCCGATGTGCACCGGCAGTGCCCGCACCGCGGTGGCCGCGAACTCAGGAGCCGACAGCGCCGCAAGGTCGATCTTCCCCGCGTGGGAGACGATCGCCGAGACCAGGTTTCGGTTCGTGCGAGCACCGAACGTGTGCACGGACTTGAGGATGCGGCGGATGATCGGGGTGGGGATCTTCGCCAGCCCGCCGTTGTCCATCTCGTTGAGTTCACGCCCTTCGACCATGCCGACGAGCAGACGTGCGTTGATCTCCGCTGCGCTCTGTCCTGGATCTGCGTCGAGGAACAACGGCAGCGCCAGGTTCGCGGTCGATCGGATCGTCGGATCGTGGCGGCGCAGATCCACCGGCACCATCAGCCGAACCGGGTGCCCGGTGGTGTCGGCGAGGACCGCGGCGATCCGGGCTACCGCCGACGGATGGGTGCCGTCGACGCTGCGGTGTCGCCACAGGAACTGTTCACCGCCGCGAGTGGGTGCTCCGGCGCCGAGGGGGGATCGGCACGTAGGCAGCAGCCGGGTGGGGGTTCCGGGGGCGCCGATGTGGTCGACGAGGGTGTGATCGGCGGTAGGGTCCGGCGCTCCCAGTGGCTCCTCGCCGCGCAGGACCCGGAACACGTCTGCGGCCCAGGTGCCCAGTCCCTTGGCGTCCATGACGCCGTGGAAGGCGCGGAAGATGAACGTCGTCGGGTCGGAGGTGACGAGGACTACCTCGGTGGTGGCGTCCGCGGTGACACCGAGGGGGCGGGTCAGGATGGGGTTCGCATCGAGCGCGGTGAAGTCCACGCCGCCATGTTCGACGATTTCGAGGTGCGGGGCGAGGCCGCTGTCTACCCAGGCGTCACCCCGGCGTACCAGCCGTGCGCCGGGGCAGGCGTCCGAGGCGCGTTCGACGGCGCGGCGAAGTACGTCCACGTCGATGTCACCGGCGCCTTCGACGAGGAGTTGGATGGCGAACGGCTCGGCCAGGGGCGCAGTGGCCAGGTACAACCGTTCGGTCGCCGAAATCGGTCGTGTGAACACGGGGGTGGTCGATGTCATGGGCACCTAGGAATATGTCGGGGACCGGATGGACGATCATGACTTCGAAACTCGACCTCGGCGATCGCCCTGTGACTGGACCCAGTTTCTGGACCCGAGCAGCGCGCTGTCTTCTTCGAGGGCGGGCATGTATCCGAAGCCGTGACGTGTCTTTGTGTGATGTTGGGCTTCCCGGCTGAGGATTTCTGCTGGCTTGCCGATCCGATGAGGGGGAAGAATTCCTCATCGGGAAGAGTAGTCATGACGTGGAATTTCGTTCGGAGGATAGCAGCGGTGAGATTCGGCTGAGTGCAACTCCTAGAGTGTCCCGTTACTGTAAAAGAGACATAGCTACTGAAAATATTCTAAATAGTCATTGATAGAGTCTCCGTTGATAGCCTCTCGATTCATTGTTCAAATTTGATTAGTGTTTCTGTTATGTATCTAGTGGAATTGACACCTCGACCTTGTGTGCGAAGTAAATGCTTGCTGGCACAAGTCCATCCCTCTTTAGCGAAGTTGACTATTGAACGTCGATGTGACCGGTACGGAACCGGTTCCGGTCATCCCCGCCTATGCAGTTTATCGACCGCCGCCCCACTTCAGCTCTCGAAGACACCGCTGCTGCATAGAAACGGCAGCGCCTACCCCGCGCGGTCGATGCAGAGCGGTCCGGGGCCGCCCGGTATCGCTGGAAGCCTACGCCGCCAGCTGGACTGGCTCCTCGCGTCTATGGCTTGCAGCGACCAGAGCTGAGGTGGCGAAACATTCAGATGTGACTGCGAGCACCCCGACTTCCATAAGAGGGCGGGGCGTTCCGGTGCTTGCCGAAACCAGATTTCGTCTCCGTGACGGCCATACTCGAAACACACGGACATACTCGAAACACACGGACATACTCGAAACACCCAGCCGCCCTCTTCGCCTGCGTTGGATATCAGCTTTTAAGCGGTGAGATACTGCATCGCTAGTATTTTAGGCGATCGAGAAGTATCGATCAGCGACTTAATATTGTCTCGTCCGAAAGTACTCCGCTCGGGCATCGTTGATCGACGAGCCAGCCGCGACTTGATCCGGCCCTCAATTCTGCACTTCCTACATCTATTATACCTTGAGGAGGCGCGAGCGTTGCATATGCACCGCGGAGTCGGTTAGACCCGTGAGTGTCGATCCGCGACGAGTTGAGCCACGGTTTCGGCTGCGCAGGCTCGATTCTCCCCAACCCCGCCGGAAGCACCTCGTTTTGCCCAACCGACAACGTATAGGCCAATCAGCGGTTCTCCGGTTTCAGGGGAAACTACTTGACCTGAACGATTGGGTACGAACCCGTGTTCGTTGAGTGGAACTCCATTGATCCATTTGGTGGTGAATCCGGTCGCACAGATTGTGGAGTTCGCGTGAAAGATTCGACCCTTGATCGTGGTAACCGCGACGGCGCTGGAACCTTCCTGCGCGAGTTCGGCCACTTCTTGTCCGAACGACAAGATGATTCGCAGAGGGCCCGTGGTGTCTGTGGGTAAGGTATGCATTCCGCAGAAAACGGTGGAAGGCAGCTGCGAGAGTTCACAGAGCAGCGCGCTTTCGGCGCCAGGTAGGTCACCGTCACTGTCAATCAATATATCGGCGTCTGCGAGATCGAGAAGCTCGTAGAACGCAGAGCGAGTGAACGCAGCACTTTCCGGAGCCGAACGCGACAGGACCAGCAGTTCTCGAACCTGGCTATTCTTGGAAGCTTGGTGCCGATTTTCTGCGACCCACCGGACGATATCGAAAGCTACGTTGCCTGCACCCACCACGATGCATACCGGTCCGGTAAGAGCTGAGGGTGAGGAAACCGAGGCAGGGTCGTTCTCCCCGACTAGAATATCGAGCGCCTGGTAGATCCCGTTTCCGCAGAGATCGCGACCGACTTGGCGCGGCTGAGAGGCCCCACATGCGAGTATGACGGCATCGTATTCCGTGCGGAGTTCGTTAATCGATATGTCTCTTCCAACTTCTGTATTAAGAATGGTTGTAACGCGGTCGTCGTGGAATGGCAGGTCGAACAATCGGCTCATCTTGCGCACACCGGGATTGTTGAGTGATACGCCCCGCTGCAGCAAGCCGCCGACAGCGTCGTGTAGTTCGTACACGGTGACGTGGATCGATGTTGAACGATTCAGAAGTTCCCGAACTGTGTACATGGCAGCAGGTCCGGCCCCCACGATGGCAACCTTAAGTTTGTCGTGCGGAATTCCGAGTGGCAGCTGGAAAGTGGCAGACAGTCGGCCTCTAGGTGGGGGCGGGACCTGCGCGTAGAATTCCCTATTGAAAGCTAGATATGGGTGGTCAGGGCTCAGCGATCGCGCGGGTTTGATTGCAGAGGCTGGACACGCCTCGACACAGGCGGTGCAATCGATACACGATTCAGGGTCGATGTAAAGAGAATCAGCGGAGTCGAAGCCATCCTCGCCAGGCAAGGGGTGAATACAGTTCTGTGGGCATACTCGCGCACATGCGCCGTCCTTACAACAAGAACCCAAGATGACATGGGTCATAACAACTCCTAATCAGAGAAGGTTTGACTTTCGATAGATCCAACGGGCCCCGAGGTTCAGCAGACCCTCCTTGTTTAAGAACTCGATGAACGGCCCTGCAGCCTTCCTGAACATCATTCGATGGTGTTCGTTGCCATCGATATCCAATTTTACGACAGCCCAGTCGAGGCCGAGCGCGTCATACATTCGGCGATTAATCAGACTTTTTGCGATTACGTGCGTTCCCGCGGCAATCAGCAGGGTGCTGATAAATCGACGCAGGCGTGATACTCCGATTAATTGTTGGCGAATATTCTGGCGGGCATACATCATGTGTCTGGACTCTTCGACCACATGAATATAGGCAGCGCGGCGGATAGGTGTGGCAACGTTGTCGCTATTCATCCAATCGCGTTGCATCACATCGAATATTTCTTCACCAGCGAGGACAATGCCGTGAGCCACTTCTCCCCACGCAAGGTGACGAAAGATAAAGCCAAAGAAGTCCAACATGCGGTCACGAGGATAAAACTTTGATCCGATACTTTTTACGGCATTGGCAAACATCAACGAGTGCAGGTTCTCATCTGCACATTCGTTGAACAGGAATTTGACATCAGATCGCGCGGGATCCGCGCTGTGTTTCGCCCGCAACAATGCTACCTGTAAGCCCACTTCAAGCCAGATTCCAACGCCCAAAAAATGGGCGACTTCACTTCTAGTGACTTGAACACATTCGGACTCAGACAAGCGATTCCAGATCGGTGTTCCGAATAGTGGTGACCACTGTGGCGTCATTCCATGTCGTTCGTTGTCGCCAATTTCGAGCTGGCAGAGATTTGAATCCCTTGAATCGAAGGATAACCGTTTGGCAGATTCAAGTAGAGTCTCAAAAATATCGTCACTTTCGGAATTGACCATCAATCTTATCCTCAACTTCGATTGCTGTCCTCTATCTGTACTGTCAATCTGGCTTTGGCTATGCGAATTTCCATCCTATCCATGCGTTGACGTCGAACCTTGGCTATACAGAGAAAAAGCCAGCGTTACGGTATAGATAAATCTTCATTCGAAATATTAGTGAGGCTTGGCCGTTGCAAAGTTTTGCAAGCAGTTGCGGGCTTCCTATCTGCTCTAAGACTAGTTCAGTTTGACTGAATAATATATAGCCATTTTTTGATGAAGACGACTGCCGAACACCGTAGCGTGAATATCGCTGAATTAGAATCGTGTCCGCGACAGAGATAGGGCGGGACCAGGGCAAATATCATGCCAGCCCTACCTCTGAAGGGATCGAATACTACTGTGACGTATTCACGCCTGCGTTTCCATTGGCGCTTCCATTATTGCTACCTGTTCCTTCGCTATGGCCATTACCCGATCCGTTACTTGCCCCGTTTCCATTTCCCGTGCCATTGGCAGATCCGTTGCCATTCCCATTATTAGCTGCGTTTCCGTTTCCGTGGCCAATAGGAGCTGCATTGTTGCCAGTGCAACTATTTCCGTTTCCGTTTCCGTTTCCGTTGGACAGATTGCCGTTACCTGCGCCGTTTGCGTTTCCGTTTGCGTTTCCGTTTGCGTTGTTGCTTGCGTTTCCGCTTGCGTTTCCGTTTGCGTTTCCGTTTGCGTTTCCGGCCGCATTTCCGTTTGCACTGCCCGCACCAATTCCATTTGCGCTTCCCGCCAGGTTTCCGTTTAGTGAGGAGTTGCCATTATTGCTAAGTATATTTATGTTCAAAATTAAGGAACCTGAGCCGTAGTTATTTCCGCTATCGCCATTGGAATTATTTCCGGTTCCGTTTTCGGAGTTCCCGGTGCCAGAATCTCCTATTTGAGTGTTACCACTGTCCCCGACTTCACCGTCTGCAATCGCATTTCTTCCTGAGTCGACGATAACTTCAGGCGGCGAAGCGGGCAGCGGAGAGGTAAGACAGACCGGATTCTCAGAAGGTGTGGCGTTGGCAGTGCTACTTCCAACCGTGACAGTGGCAGCAAAAATGGCAATAGGAATTAGTGACTTGGTTAGTGTGCGACGCATCTTTTCTCCAGAGCGATAGGTCCGAATGGGGAGCACGAAGAAGACTTCGGCATATCTCATTGTTCGTCTACGCGGTGGCGTAGATACGGGCAGTATTCCAGGGCTCTCGCGCAGAACATAGGCAACCTTCATCGAAGTAGATTTTCTAAATTTGAAATTAGTTATTCGTGAGACATGTTTGGAGGATGATTTCCTATGCTTCCGGTTATAGGTATCATCCGGCGATGTAAATTTCACGTATCCGAAAGTGAAATTTAAGATATGTTCGAGTAAATGATTGAAGTTCATTTGACCAAATAACTCATCCACGTTTTTGTAATACCTTTTCTTACGCGCGGCGCAATGACTTCTCTAAACACTAAATCCTATAAAGCGCACACCTGTAACATTCATTCTGTTTGTTTGACGAGTTGCCTAAGACCGTGGACCACCTCCGGAAACTTTGGTGGCGCCAAGATATCGAGCCAGCTGGCGGCCAGTTGATTTGATGGGTGAATGGGCATCACGACACGAGGGTTTCGGTGTTTGTGACTTAGATAGACACTGCTGAAGGTGCGGTCTCGTGCCAATCTCACTATTTCAATCTATTGAAATAGCACACTGAAGCCAAACTGACCGCCAAGCCGTAAGGATCGGAATTTTCAAGATGCCAGCAGAATTGGGGCATCAAAACTGATGCTTGCTTCATCAATAAGTAAGGGAGAAGAGACATCAGTGGTCCATGTGTCTGTCTGCATGTGTCTGCTGCAGTATTATATCTACGATGGTCAAAGCGATTCGCTGTTAGACGTGTATGCCGCGCCACGTTGAAATAGAGCGTTGGTCACTCAACCGTAAAGACTAACAAAACTTTCGCATTTCGTTCGTGGTCAATGCAAATTAGCCATTGAGAAATGTAGTGAGCCAAGTTAGAAGAAGTGAATATATTAAGTAGAATTAAGGAATTGGGGCTAAGGTATAAACCGGACGGTAGGCGAACGTGTGCAGGTTCGGGAAGGACGAGCGACGTTCGCCTGCTGGCCTGAAATTTATCCGCATCGGGGTGCAGTAAAATGCGAGATCTTAGGCGGCGAGGCCGAAATTTCCAATTGCTGCGCTTTGATCTATGGATATCAATCCAAGGTTCCCCGTCGATAATGCTGGGGATATATTGTCTCTTCTTGCAGTTCGGCATTTCAAAACGATCAGTAACAATCAAGTTCGTGCGGACGATCCGCCGTTCTGATAGTAATTTTCGGTATCTCCTGACGGTCATATTTCCAGATCAGAAAACATTTTAGTTACATCGTATGGCGGTCAGTCGACGAGAGCGTTTGGTATTCTGGGAAACCGAGATCGAAGCGAACATCCGGTAAACATTCGCCAGTCAACACTGCGACAACGGCCACGAGGTCCGCATCCGTAAGATCTGGATGCCTTGCTATCTGAGACATCGATCTCATCGCGGATCGCTGGCGCGGGGAAAATTTGTTCATCTGCCTTGCCTTTCGATCTTAAAAAGATATCTATGGATGCAATGTATAGCTGCTTGAATGGCTTTCGTATGATATTATGGCCGAAATATTAGATACTTCACACATCTCGTAATCGTGTGAAAGTGGCGTTATCTACGTATTTGAAAAGTAGGTCCTACTAGGATTTAGTCATCCTAACCATGACCCAACAATTGTTGTTTCATGGTAATTGACATGTCGTTATCGCTGATTGGCCTGCGAATCTTTCCATAAGGAATTGCACGGCTCCTGGAAGTCCAAGTATTGCAGCAGAGATGTGGTCTGGGCTTTGCACAATGTTCGACTGGACCGTAACTCCGGAATCGCAATAGTGACGCAATGTTCTGGTTATTGCGTCAACGGGAATAAGAGCGTCATCGGCGGCGTGCCACTCGTAGATTGGCGTGCTAGGAACGGTAGACATTTTTTCGACGCTATTGATACTAAGTACTTCCTGCACGGATGGACTGTCGAGCAACAGTTTCCCTAGCTGTGCATCCGCGACGTCGTTAATGCTCTTGCCGGCCCCAGCGGCCAATATTTCGTTTGTACAGGCATTCGCGATTGAGTCACGTAGAACGCGCCCCTGCGGGTTGAGCTGTGAGGATATTGACATTCGATCTGGGTACTCGCGTTCAAGCCCAAGCGCGGCGGCCATCGCAAGGCCGAAGGCCGGATGTGGACTGTCACCGAGTTTCTTTGCCATCTCGCCGATATTGAGGGGAGCGCCACCATAGGCACTACCAACTAGCCTCAATTCGGGTGCGTATTCTGGCGCGAGGGCAGCAGCCATCGCAGTGGCCATACCGCCTCCGGAGTAACCCGCCATACCAATTGGGCTGTCTCTAAGATTGAGATGAGTATATCGCTGAGCCGCACGTATGCCATCGAGTGTTATCTGTGCTCCGAGCCTTGCAGCTCCGTAAGCGCTGGTTGGACCGAGGTGGTCCGGTATTGCGACGGACCATCCCTGCTGGAGTGCGAAGTTAAGGCCGGGAGCTTCGCGAATTATGAGATTTGGATTCGATGTGTATAGCGTTTGTGAGGGGGCGCACTCAAGCCCGAGTGCATTGATAATATGTTGGTATGATAATAAAGGACGGTCGACCTGGGCGTTAAGGGGAGAGAGTATTGTTGTTACGGCGGTGATTGGGCTACCCTCGGAATTAGTTGATCGAAATTTGATCTGAATCGCCTCGGCGTTGATAAATCCCGGCGGGGCCGGAAGGGCTCTAGCGGCAAGTACATCCCCGGGGAGCAGATTGGTGAGGTCAACTGGGCCGCCATAAAAGGGGTCGGTCAACGCCGCTGGGTAGGTTATCTCCTCAGCGTTAGCGGGTGGGACTGTACCGAGCACTAGCGTGGACGCGATCGATGCTGTCACAAAGATAGCGCCAAGAGTCCGATCTTTCCGAATTTTCTTCAAATCCATGTTTTTCCTTTCACTGGTAGGGTTTAAGGTTATTGATAATTGCCTGATTTAAGTCAACAGTAAATAGGTGAATAGTTTCAAATATCGGTTAAACAAAAGGGTATTGTATTAACAGAGGAGGAATTTGAACGAACAGAGACCGATTCCTGTATGCGTTCTATATTGCAGAAGCTGTTTTGATACTTGGAATTCGTGAATTCATTATTGTCGCACGATCGCAGAGGGGCGGATTGCCCTAGATCCATGAGACAGTAACTCCCAGCCTTGCAAGAGTCTCGATGACTCCTCTGAATGCAAGGATGAAAATGATTGTCAGGATGATTGACCAAACTATAGCTTTTTTAAATCTATCGCTGCGCAGTATTCTAAACATTTACTCTCCGTTGCTTGCATATATCGCTGAATCATCATCGAACTTATATTGGACCACAAGAAACTAGTTCTTGTATGGCAATGCTCGTCTCCGAATTTGGAATTGGCAGTAAAGAAAGCGAATCTTTGATTGTTTTACTCAATTCTTCTTGCGCATGCGAAACAATGTAGTTCGATTTTTCGATGCGATCAGCTATCGATGATGAGGAATCGGTTTCTAGAAGCAATCGACTTGCTTTTTCGGCCTCTAAGTTTACGTCTTTGAATGATTTGGACAGCGTAGAGCGGATTTCAGTCCAGATGTTGGAATCCACCCCTGGCATGAGAATGGTATTCGTTTCGGGTTCGATAATTGACTCGAAGCCTTCGGCCGCAACGAAAGCTGCATTTGCTGTCTCGCTTACTATCGCTAGCATCGAGATCTTAGCCGATTCTTCTCCGCTGGAATCAATGACCGGTAGCGAGCTTAATTTTGCATTGTAGGAATTTGTGATTGTACAAATTGTATCTACATAACTGACAATGTCTTTGTGGATGTCATGTTTGTGCATTTCATAGAAGTCCCTTTCTATCAGTTGCTTCTCGACGGATTCCCTCTGACTTGATTGCAGATTGCTTAGTTCTGAATTATTGTCTAACAATCCGCCATCAAAATGACATCTGGTCAGTAATGTGAGAACGAAGGCGGCTGAAATTATGGCAAAGATTACGTATCGTATCCTCCGTTTTTGGGATAGTTGTTTCGGAGATGTCTCAAATGTCTTGGCACTTTTGAAATTTGAACGTGAAGTAGAACGTAGTAGATCGAAAATACTCCAGGATGGTCTTCGCTTTTTCACTGGTTCCCCAAGCTTGACTTCAGATATGAAAATTAATTCTACCTTTTTTGGTAGGCAAAGTACCCGACGTTATTGCAAATTAAGAAAAAATGAATCAATCATTAGAATTGCCGGCCCTTAATAGTTAAGAAATTCTTAAAATTTCGTTTTGGTTTTAGATTGGCTACTTGTGCCTCCAGATCTACGGGCGGACATATATAGTTCCGTCGGACACTGGGTAGTACCAGTTCCAAGGTTCTCACCTGCAGCGGGGGAGGCGAAGTCTCTCGTAGGTAAGTTACAAAGCACATGGCAAGAGTGTCCGGAACCTTGCTCCCTCCCGATACTATTCTGGGCGGAATGAGGTTGTTACATCTAGCGCATGGCACGTGTCAGTGACTCGTGACACTTCGAGTTGCCCAGTGGGGTACCTAGTCTTCTACTGTTACGCGCTGGGAATCTGCAGTTTTCCGATTGGATAAGGGAGAATTCTCTAAATTGGTTGAGCTTCAAAACGTATTTGGCGGCGCGATAGGAATTATTCATGTCTTTGAGGCAGATTTTAGATAAGCCTTACGCAATTAAGTGGCTATCTCAAAGTTTTGCAATTTGTTCATTTTTTGTGCTGGCGATAACTTTGTTACATGCCGATGCCGATGCCGATGCCTGCAAGAATTGCAGTGTTGGAGTTTCTGATTCTGCTAATCTGAATGATAGTTCATCATATCGAATTGATTTGGAAACTAATTCGCGCTCCGGTTTTATTCCAACAAGTATTGCAATAGAATCTCTCGGTATATCGTCATCGGTTGAACCGGGAGGAACCGTTTGGCAATATGATCCATTTTTGGAAAGATCAGTATGGAGTTTCAGCGTGCCCACAAATATGAGATATGTGACTTGGTGGTCCGACGGGCCTAGACCTGGTGGGAAAGAAATGGCCATCTTGTTGGGGCATACCGAAATTGGGGGAGGGTACGGAATATTTAATGATATACGAGAATTGAAATACGATGAGAATGTTTCATTAATAGGAGACGACGGATCTGTGATGAATTTTCAGGTGCGTGAAGTCGTAAAAGGTATAGACAAAAGGGATTACGCTGCTTTATCAAATCTTTTGGAGTATGGCTCCGGAAGATACAGATTGGCGCTCATTACATGCGGAGATTTGTTTGATAGTAAAGCGAATGCAAGCTGGGAGAATGTCGTAGTGTTTGCCGATTAATCCATTGTGTATCAATTTGGACGGAGCTCGGGAATGTTTTCAGGTGAGATGATCGTATCCTCGAAAATTACGTTAAAGCAACTCGAATACTATATCTATATTGTGAGGGCCGGATCGCTAACTGACGCAGCTCTGCTACTGCACGTAACTCCGTCAGCTCTTTCGCAACAGCTTTCTTCTCTTGAAAGTGCGCTGGGTAGAAAGCTGATTTTCAGAAATTCTGGGTCTCTTGAAGCGAATTCAGATGGGATCGATTTTTTTGAGCGCGCAGTTCGGGCGGTTTCAGAATGTGAGCGTGCATGGCAAGTCGGATCTGTGGATCGTTCGAGCAAAGGTCGAATAAGAATCGGGTCTCTTCAAGAACATTCTGTGAGTATGCTGAGTGTGCAGGTTATGCAGATAAAGAGAGATTTCAATATAGATAATATCGAACTCCATACCTACCCTAGTAAGTCTGAAATTTTAACCGCAATGAAATCCAAAACTATAGATATTGCAGTAGTGGCGGGAGATTTTGATAAATCCGACTTTAAGCGTTTTAGGTCACTTAATCGTGAAGAATTTGTGGTTGCCCATCGCCGAGACAGCGGCACTGTTTCTTTTAAACGCGAAAATCTTAGTGCGGTGAATTGGGTTGGTTACACTGCGCAAGCTGAAGATCTGATGCGAATGTTTAGAACATTTTGCAGTAATTGGCAGTTTAGTCCAGTCCAGGTGGCTCAGGTCTCAGATCCGTTTTCTGCGTTATCTATGATTGAGAATGGTTCAGGTTTTGCGGTGGTGCCATTAGAATATATTGGAGATAGGTACGCAAACTTGAGTTTTTCACCCATTCCTGTACCTCTATTTAGGTCGGTACACCTGTGCGCAAATGAATTGTCGGAGAAAGGTGTCAAGATTTTCGAATCAATTTTCAGCGGCGAGGGATCGGATTGATTTCTTAAAGTCGATCGATTTGTGTGTAGGTGTTTCCGTCGGAAGCGTTAATTAGTTAAGAGAGTTCGTAATATAAATGGACGACAGCAGGGTATTTCAAGAGCGATTGAACTATTTGTTTAAGATTTCATCAGGCAGGATTACTAATGGAAGTGTTGTTGATTCACTAGGGAAAATGGGTTGCAATATATCGAGACCTTATCTTTCCCAGCTTAGAACGGGAAATCGAGTGCACCCTTCTATGAAAGTGATTGAAAGTCTATCTCAAGTCTTTAATGTAGATGTTGAGTACTTCTTTGTGAAGCCAGTCCTTTCGTTGGCGCAGGAAAGGGATAATGTTGCACTTATTGAGGGTATTCAACAAGTAAAACTTCGAAGATTGTTGTTGAACTATGTCGGCCTTTCGCCATCCTCGCAATTGATTTTGGAGGACATGGCTACGATTCTGAGGTTATCTTGTCATATGCGGGAACTTCCTGCTGATGACGTAAGTTTTGGTTTCAATTCTAGGCGAGTATCTAAAAGCGGCAAGAAGATTGATAACTAAATGGCAGTTTTCGAAATATCGTAACCCTTTGATGTTGCTTCAAAGCGACTAGCTTAAGCGTGAAGGCCTCTTGGGCAGCTGGGCGGGATGCTTGTGTGATCGCTTCGGAGGAGATGGAATGAACGCGCTGTTCGATGGCTTTCTCGACGAGAAGGGCCAGATCCGCCTGCAACCAGGCTTCACGCTGGTCGACTACGTCGAGCAACACTCG
>NZ_JAJHVW010000031.1:0-19339 GCF_027583855.1 Rhodococcus sp. BH5 | reverse complement strand
GGCGAGCTATATCGAGGGAACGTTGCGAGGCGGCTATCAGCAGACCGCATTCCCCGATAGCGTTTGAGGAGCAGTCCCTTCATGATCGGTGGCTTGGTGAGTTGATGGTTGAACAAGATGGTGGCGGGATTCTTGTTTTCACAGGTCAGTGCGATGATCTGGACCAAAATTTTCGTTGATATTCTTCCACCTGTCAAACAAGTTCGTATCCTGTTTCAATCGGTCCGCCAGAATCTGCTACGGACCATGCCAACACAGACAAGTGCCGGGCCGCCGAGCGTGGCTTTCGTGCTTCTCGATCCTTCAGTGAACTTGATTGTCGACTCGAGGTCTGGAGAGTTCTTCCTGGTTTTTTCTCCGATGGTGTCATTCTGAGGACCAGCGTCGTTGGCTGTGAATTCGGCAGCTGGCGTATTGAATATATTCCTGGGCACCGTTGAGTTCAGCTCTGAGTAGTTATCTATCCGGAGGAAATAAACTTAGTAGCCGGCCCGAATACGTCCACGCTATCTGGCGGTAGACGTGAATCGGCGATGAACCCCCTTTTTTTCGTTTGCGCTACCTCCAGAAAATATATCGGACCTAAGTCATAAAATATATCAGACCTAAGTCCCTGTCCAGGTTTGCTGTTTCGTGTATTATTAACCGATTGACATGCAGAGGCTGAGAACAATTGGACGACGAGGAGGCGGCGATGTCGTCCGATGGGATTATCTCATCTAAGGTCACGCTGAAGCAGCTGGAGTATTACGTTCACATTGTCAATGCGGGAACAATGACCGCAGCCGCATTGCAACTTAACGTCACACCTTCAGCGCTATCGCAGCAACTGGCCACGCTTGAGGCTGCATTAGGCCGCCAGCTTCTACATAGGTCAGGTGGAGCGATGAAACCGACGGCGGCGGGGGCTGAGTTCTTTGCTCACGCACAGCACATCGTGTCCGAATGTGAACGAGCGTGGGAGGTCGGCACAATTGGCCAGTCGAGGCGGGAAAGGGTAACGATTGCAACCCTTCACGAATATTCTGCGACATTTCTTGGTCGACAAGTTTGGAACCTAAATGAGAATTTCAAAATAGACCTCATTTCTCACTTTAGCGAAAACTACTCAGATCAAGGTAAAGAATTTGGTTCATACCATTTGTCCGTAATGCCAGAACGAATGAATCGCGAACAGTGTGTACGTAAGCGCATGCTGGGGCGCGAAGAATTTTTGGTCGCTTTTCCGGAAAACGAGCCAAGATTTCTATTCGGCCGAGAAAATATTGCAAAAAGGCATTGGGTAGGGTACTCGCCTCACGCAAGAGGTATAAGGGAACTATTTCGAACATTTTTCAGAAACTGGAATGTCCGGCCTCGTATAGAGCTGGAAGTTTCGGATCCAACTTCGGCATTGAGCATCGTATCGTCCGATGGTTTAAGCGCTTTAGTGCCTGCTAGCATCTCTCAGTTTCCCATACGGGGGGTTAAGTTTTCGCGCCTGCCAATTCCTCTATTTAGAAATATTGAAATTTGTGCGTATGAAAATTCCGATAAAGCGATTCAGATCTTCAACTTGCTTTCAGTTGATAACCATGGCATTTTTCCGTCTGCCGAAACAGCAAGTCCGTCCTATGCGAATAGGAAAATATTGAACGGTTCGAATAACCACGCAAATCCGAACCGTGATTTCTCAAGCCAAAGCTCTGCGCTGTTTCGCGTAGGTTCGATAACATAATGGAAACAATACTTCGTCGCAGATTTCACTAATAGTCGTCGCATCTTCTTCGATATACGATATATCTGGTGAAGTAAAAGTAACCAGCAAGGATGTAGGCTTTAGAGCTCGCGCCGTACAACAACAATTTGGTACATCTTCGCGCTGTGTGTCGGGACTCAACGAGATGCCTCCAGAAAAGACGAAATTTCTATTCGTAGATGTAGCGCAAGAGCCGCCGCTACCCCGTTTGGGAGCGGTTTTGGCTGAATGTAGGATCCCGAAAAAAGTAAAGCACGACCGCGTACTTGAACTTGAGACGCACAGCCGAACCGACGAAGGACCGCTGAAGCCGGTATATTCAAAATTTGGCCAATATCGATTTGATTTTCTTGTCCTACAGCCATGCAAACCAAACCCGGAGTATCGCCAATCGGATAAAAATCGACGGTATTGTTTCCCACAGCTTCCGCAATCTTCGATCTAAGAAAACTGGGCTCGGATAACTGTGAAATGTGAGCTCTATCTGTTCCACTCCCAAGATTAATATTGACGGGGCCGATTTCGCCGGTTTCTTCTATCGCTACAGTTCTGAGAAATTTCAAGTGCTGCATACAGTTCCTCATCAATGGCGGTCAACTAATTAAATGTGAAATATCTTCGAAATCGGCCAATCTCACTAGTTCAGAAGATTTGACGCGCTTCGCGTAGGCGATTCATGTAAGTTCACCTCAAGGGAGATACCCCCGACAGTGATTTTTAGAAACACTTACTGTGCATTTAGCTACTCTCGATTCTTGGGAGTGTTGCTTGCCCTCAATTTTAAGTTGAGTTTGATGTCTGGTCAGGATATCTTGACTTGTCGGGCATTGACGCCGAAGGTTCTTAACTGATGAGGATATGAAGTGTTTGATCGAAACTCTCGCACAGATGCAGGTACCAGCGATTGGAGAGTTCTTGGAATTTGTGCGCAAATGCGCGATATCGATAAATTTCATCCCGGAGATACTCGTGGGCAGAGTAGAAAAATAATTGTAGAACGCGCTATTGCAATTTGTAAATGGTGTCAAGTGCAGCGTGAGTGTTTACTATATGCGCTCAAAGAGCGACAAGAATCCGGGATCTGGGGAGGGGAAGACATGTCACGGCTAGGGGGTGAAGAGCAACGTAGAATTATGCAAAATTTGCGATTGAAAAATAAATAACCATCCAAGCTTATAGGGTTATAAATTCCGAGAATGGAGATATTAGCTGCATTGCGAAAAGGTGATGAAAATAGCTTTAAGGAATTCAATTAAGCGCGTTCGTGGGAAAACTCTTGTATCGTGTTCCTTATATGGGATATATAACTCAATGGGTCGATACCAAAGCAAACTAAATTCTTTGTGGTTTGGGGCCGTGCGGAATTCTGTATGGCCTAGGAGTGGCGATTTTCGGCTACTTTAAACAAGAGGCGAGGCTTCGCTTTATCGTGACTTACGACTCGAAGAGTTCAATGCATCGATTGAGTGCAATATTTCAAGGCTGAGCGACCAAACTATGACCAAACTATATAGTCTATATTTGTGAATTCTACAGAGCGTATATCCGCTATGCTAGCAAGATTGTGTGGGTATCAGGGTTTGCGGGGTGCTCGCAATTAGTCAAGTAATCGTTACTGATCCATAAGGAGCTTTGAACCGATTTGAGCACTTAGTTCGAATCAGTTCGTGGATTGCGATGGTTACCCCTCACTTCGGTCAGTCTGCGAAGGGGATGGCGGGGGGGATTTCGTCAGGGTGACGGTTACTGTCCAACTTTCGCCCTGGTGAACAGGAGGAAGGTATTCCAGGGATACGTTGTCGACCAGCGCTTGAAGAATGATCCACTTCTGAGAGGTGGTCGTGAGTCGGAAAGGATTGAGGGTCGTTGTCGACAGGTGCACGCGCAGTTGGTAGTGAAAGTCAATTTCGAAAATGCATGTAATGCGGCTGTCAGCAGTAGCATGTTCGACGAGAGTCACGGAGGCTTCGTCGACCGCGAGAACGAGGTCGGTTCTGGCATCGGCTTGCAGGGGTTGGTATCGGATTGCGGTGCGAGTCGCATCGCGTAGTACGCAAAGGTGATCAGGGGTTGCTGGTACCGAGAGAGAAGGGAGAAGGATTGTTTTATTCGTGATCACGAGACTCCCATCGAGTCATAAATATTAGTCCGCGCTGATGCAGTCGACACGAGGCGAATTCGTCCAGCTTCGATTAGCTGTGGGAATGGTGCAGTTGTTTCATCGAGCTAGATTCTTTCTTGCCAGCAGCGGTCAGGAATGGGAGCGTGGTCTGCGGCAAGGAATTGGCGGGTTTCATCTTGCTGCGTGTTGATCGCTATTCGTTCGGTATGGTGTAGCTCATTTAGTGGGGTAGCCTGAATTTGCTGTTTTATGGATTTTCGGAGTGAGGTTCTAGTTCGATCCTCCTCGGGTCGGTACACAGTATGGGGTAAATAAAAGAGTGATATCAATGCGAAATTTCTTCCGATATCGAAATTCTACATGTGGATAGAATTCAGTGAATCCAGGTTTATGAATGCTAACATTTGCCTCTCATTTTCTGGTGAGTCACCAATGTTCGGCACCCTCATCGCTAATATTGTGCCAGTGCGCCTACCCTGAGCGGAGGGAGGTTTCGGCTGGTGAGCGCGTGGGGGCTGACTGGCGTGCCATATTTCGTCCCTCGGCGATTGCCAGTTCAGCCACTATGACCTAATTTGCGATTCTTGATCATTCAGTTTCGATTAACCTAAATTCTCCACGGGTAAGTTTTGATAATTTCTTGACGTGTTAATAGGCATGTTAATAGACGTGTTAATAATTGGCGGGGCCCTTAGTTGTTATCTAGGGACTGATAGGGTGGTTTTACGTTTCATGAATTTGGAAACATCTGATGTATGTTCGACTGAGAGGTGCGAGCTCGATATTATTGCGAGGAAATTATGTAGCAGGCATTACCAGCAGTGGATTTCTCGCCAAAAAGCATACGATCGATTCACATCGATGTACGTTGATGCCACACCAGTTATCGAGCATGTCGAATATCTGCGGAGTATGGGAGTGGGCATATGCACAATCGCCTCGGCTGCAGAGGTATCGAGTCGGACACTGAAGCGGCTGGTTTCTCGAGGCCGTACAATGGGGTCTGCAACGGTCCTGGATTCCACAGCGGCCGCCATACTTGCTGTGCGCACGCCCCGTCTCGCTCCCTCGGCATTAGTTCCTGCAATCGGGACTAGACGACGCTTGCAGGCTTTGGTTGCGTTGGGCTGGTCGCAGAAGGTAATTGCGCAGGCGCTGGGAATAGGCTCGTCGAACCTCTCTCGGATGATCCATGGGCGCTGCCAGTCCGTGACCGCCTCAAGGGCGTCTGCGGTCGCGGAACTCTATACGCGCTGGGAAATGGCACCAGGACCATCGAAAAGTGCACGCGACATAGCTGTGTCATATCGCTGGACGCCGCCCCTATACTGGGACGAAAATTGCATTGACGATCCTGATGCAATCCCTCTTCTCTGAGTGGCACTCTGCAACAACGTTAGCTGAGTTGGCGAGATTATGCTGCTCTCATATATACAGGCTAATCTAGTGAGAGGGTTTGCATTCGGCGATATCTGCGGCAACTCGGTCGGCGAAAGAGATTTGACCGCAGATGATTGACAGGGCGAATCGAGGATATGAAGGACTCATAGCTCGCAGTCTGAGCATAGGCCCTGCGTGGCAGGAGCTCGCCCCACTTATCGTCACGACGACCATACGCCGAGTGTTGGTCTCTCTTAATGCGAAAGACGGGGTTTCGCGCCTTCCCGCCCCTAGTATGTGCAGGGATTCGAATATGACTTGTATGGGCTGATGTTCACTGTTGCCCATCCTGTGGAATTTGAGCCTCCCGCCAGGGTGCGTCGGTACAAGGAGGACTGCACCCGGTTTGGATGACATCTTGACCTGCCCCAAGTTTTTCTTACCCATTTCGGTGTGAAGATCGAGTCTCACTGAAAGGCTTCGATCCATGCCACGACTGTATCCGCCGGAGTTCCGATTCCGGGCGGCGGTAGCCCTCGTCCGGGCCGGAAACCAATCACCGCCGCTGCGATAGAGCTATTGTGTCAGTGCCGCAGCGCTCTACAAGTGGGTGCGCCAAGATCAAGTCGATCGAGGCGAACGGCCAGGTTCGCTACAACGGAATCAGTGCAGCTGGCGAAGGCGAACAAGCGCATTCGGCAACTCGAAGTCGAAATCCTCCGCACCGCTGCGACGCTGTTCGGGGAGAACCGCCCGGCCCCAAAAGGATTCACCCAGTGATCGAATCTCTCGTCGACGCCGGGTACCCGGTGAAGGTCTGTTGCGGGCGGCGTCAGCAGCCCCGGCTACTACATTTACAAGTCCCGGCCGATATCACCGACACGGATGCGCCGCCAGTGGTTCACTGGGTTGATCCGCGAAGTCCGGCCGGCTTCGCTGCAAACCTACGGGTCTCGCCGGGTGCATGCGGAGCTCACGTGCGGTATGGACATCGTGGTGAGCGAGGACCTCGTCGCCGAACTCATGAGGACAGCCGGCATCGTAGGTCGGCCTGGTCCTGCGAAGGTCACGCGGTTGAACGGTATCGCGACTGCCGGCCCGTGAGGGGAAAGTGTACTGCTGTGCGGTATTGGACACGTTCAGCCGGAAGATAGTCGGTTGGTCGATCGATAGCTGTCAGCGTATCAGCCTTGGTGGTGAATGCGTTGGACATGGCGATCAAGAATCGCAAACCGCCTCCTGTTGGGATTGTGCATGCCGACCATGGAGTCTGGGGAGCTGTCAGAGCCGGCCTCAGCGCGTGTGCAGTTCACGTGCTGGGCATTCCACTTAACAAGATCCGTTCTGCGGGCCTGATGCCGTCGTTCGGGACGATCGGAGATGGGTATGGCAACGCGATGATGGAATCGTTCTGGTCGTCGATGCAGATCGAGTTGTTGAACCGGAAGAAGTGGCGGACGCGGCTCGATCTGGCGATCGCCATCTTCGACTACATCGAGATTTTCTACAACCGGCAAAGGTGGCATTCGCAGATTGATTGTGTGTCGCCGATCGAGTACGAGTTTCGCTTCGAGAACCCCTCCGTTCCCGCTTGATCCTCACACCGAAATGGGTAAGAAAACTTGGGGCAGGTTATCTAACCTGTGAAGATCACTCTCTTCGCGGTGAAAGGATGTACGTCATGCGGAAGCCGTTCCCCGAGGAGTTCCGTCGCGATGTGGTCGCGGTCGCCGTAAACGTGAAGCCCAGCTGGCCCAGATCGCGAAAGACTTCGGGATCTCCGAGCCGACCCTGCACAACGGGCTCAAAAGGCCGACATCGAAGACGGCAACCGGCATGGAATGACCAAGGACGAATCCGCAGAGTTGCGAAGCGAAGGAGCGGATCCGACTGCTCGAAAAGAAGACCTTCCCGCTGCACCGACACGTCAACGACCGGCGACTCGCCGCAGCGGGAACGATCTGGGCGTTCAGCGCTCTCAAAGCTTCCCCCGTAACCAGACGGCATTTCGATGCCAGCCGTGCCAACGGAGACCGGAACCATCAAGCCCAACGACCTGTTCAGCCGACTCCTCGGCCAACTCCACCACTTGCCTCACCACCCACGAACTCTTCGACGAGCTTCACGCATTTCGACCTCCCCTACCGATCGCGGCTTGACTCCTTCACCCACCAGAATCTGGCAGGTGAAAGACGACGGGTCCCCGTGCGATGTCTGACGGCGGCTTATCGACGCCACCACACCCGGCGACATCGGTCGAATCATCGATAATGAGTTGTAGACGTGCGAAGACAGTGGCGGACGATGTCATGGCCTTGGAACGTGTTGGGGTGGGAAGAAAAAATGTCATTTTAAGATTCGTGTGATCGCAGCGATGCCGCCTTGCGACTGGACCCAGTCCTGGAATTCGAGCAGTCCGCTGTCCCGGTCGACGACGGCGACGTATCCGAAGTCGCGGCGCGCGGCAGTGGTGTCGAACGTCGAGGTGCGGGTCATGAGCGCGAGGGCATATGTCGAGAGGGGAGGGGAGTACTTCACGGCGAGATACGGGATCTTCCAGATCGTGTCCAGGACCGTGACGGCCGCGCGGACCACCGCCAGGTTCGCCGCGCGGGTGGGTGCGGCGAACCCGAACGATTCAGCGACCTCACCCATGAACGGCCAGATGTTGGTGATCTCGGCGTCGGCGATGAAGTAGGCCTTGCCGCCGACGTTGTCGGAGGTGGCCGCTTTGACGCAGGCGTCGACGATGTTGTCGACGTGGCACAGCGAGGCGTACACCTCGCGTCCTCCGGACAGATTCGGCAGGCTGCCCGTCTGAGCGCGCCCGAGCAGCCGCACGATCGGACCGGACCGATCCCCTGGCCCCCAGATCGCGCGAGGTCGGAGCGCGCAGGTGGTGAATTCGGGCTCGTTCGCGGCCAGTACTGCCTGTTCGGCAGCGGCTTTCGTCTCGGAGTACAGGTTCAAGAACCTGCGCGGATACGGGACCGATTCGTCGATGTCGATCTGGTCGCCGCCGTCGTATTCCATCAACGCGCTCGGGCTCGAGATGAACACGAATCGGCTGACGCCGTTGCGGCGCGCGGAATCGAGGAGGGTGGTGGTCGCGGTGACGTTCTCTTCGACGAACTGTGCGCGGACGCCGCGTTCGTCGACGCGGGCGGCGCTGTGGATGACGACGTCGATGCCCTCGGTGGCGCGGGCGAGGGACTGCGGATCGGTGAGGTCGCCGTAGACGAGGGACAGGGCGGTGGTGTCGCCGAGGTCGCGTAGATCGCTGGTCGGTCGGACCAGGATAGAGATGTCGTGCCCGCCGTCGGCGACGAGCCAGCGCACGAGACGTCCACCGAGGAAACCGGAAGCGCCGGTGACCAGTACCTTCATCATGTTCTCTTCTCGTCGCCGGAGTGGCCGGGTTGGGTTGTCCACCAGGTCATTCCGAAGATCAGCGTCAGTGCTGCGGTGGCTGTTCGGGAGCGGTGGCCGTCGGCGCGGCGCAGCGCGGCCGGGATCTGAGCGGGATGGACGATCAGGGACAAGAACGCGTCGATCCACCAGGCAGTGCGGATGAGGGGATGCCGGAGGCGGTGACCATGGATCCGGGTGAGGGTGCCGTAGGCCAGGAAGATCCATCCGAGGATCGGGATGGTGCGCAGTGCAATGGTTTTCATGCTGCCACCGTGGTGCCGAGTTCTCCGGCTGCCCACACGGTGAGCTTCTCGCGGCCGATCTTCGCGTTGTGCCGGATGTCGACAGGGAAAGCGGGATGGAACAGGAAGTCGGCGACCGGTGCGGTCAGCGGGAACTCGGCGCCGCGTCGGCGTAGCGCGTCGGCGATCGCGTCCTGGTCGTGGCCGGGTTGCAGTTCGACGCACAGCACGGGGCGTTGCCGACCGCGGGCACCGACACCGACCAGGGCGGTGCGGGCGACGCCGTCGACGGTGTTGAAGATCTGCTCGACCTGCACCGAGTACATCGGTCCGTCGCTGGTCTCAAGGCGCTGGCTCTTGCGTCCACAGAACCAGATGCGGCCCTGATCGTCGACCCAGCCGACGTCGCCGGTGCGGTGCCATATCCGGTCGCCATCGGCGATCTTGCCGGTCAGATTCGCAGCTGGGGGCCAGTAGTAGCGGGCGCTGACGTTCGGGCCGGACACCACGATCTCCCCGATACCGTTGCTGATCTGCAGCGAATCGGACCATCGGGACAGCGGGTCGTCGGTCACGGTGATGATGCGGAGCTTGAGCCCGGGCGCCGGGCGCCCGATGCAGGTGCCCTCGCCGTTGCGGGTGCGGTCGACGAGCCCACCGAGAAGCTCACGCGATTCGATCGAGGACATCGGCAGCGCTTCGGTGGATCCGTACCCGGCGTGGACCAGAGCATGCTCAGGCAGCACCTCACGCAGGCCGGTCACCACGTGATCGGGAACCGGTGCGCCGCCGGAGAACACCGAACGTACCGTCGGCATGAGTGATCGGTGCCGCCGGGCGTGATCGAGCAGTGGACCCAGGACGGCGGGGGAGGCGAACAGTGTGTGGACCTGGAATCGGTTGATCGCGTCGACGACGTGCAGTGGGTCGGTGGCGCCGACCTTGCTCGGAGTCAGCGGCGGCAGAACCAGACTCGATCCCAGCAGCAGATCGAGTACTCCGAACATCGGCAGCGTCACCAGCGACGTCTCTAGCTCCTCGCGTGCCGCCAAGATTCGGGTCTGCTCGACCATCGCCTTGAGGTTGCCGTGGGTCATCTCCACCGCTTTCGCGGGGCCGGTGGATCCGGTGGTGAAGGCGATCATCAATAGTGCGTCGTCCCCGGCGATGCGAGGCGACCCGGTCGCGGTCGACGGGGTGCGTCCCAACATCGCGAGCGTCTGTCCACCCCACAGCCAGCGGCGACCGACCGTGATCGAGGTGTGAACCCCGCGGAAGGTGCGCCGGAACAGCACCCGCACCGCATGCGCCTGCGGGATCCCGATGAACGCCTGCGGATCGACCGCGGCCAGGCACCGGAGCATCGGGCGCAGCCCCATTCCCGGGTCGATGACGACGGGGACGGCTCCGGCCTTGAACAGTCCGAACAAGATCGCGTACAGCTCCGGGCCGGGGGTGACCAGAACGATGGTGCGGGTACCCGCCGTGATGCCCGAGGCGGTGAAGCGCTGGGCCAGGGCGTCGGACCACTGATCGAGTTCGCGGTAGGTGATCTCCTCGTAGTCCGGAAGCGCCCCCGTCGGGGTGCCGGTCGCGTAGGTCACCGCGGGGCGCTGGGGGTGCTGCGCGGCGAGGTCACGGAACAAGTCGATCGAGCCGCAATAGGTGGGGGCGGTCATTTCGCGTCGGCACCTGCCGTGAGGCGGTACACGGTCGCGGCGGCGCTCGGTCCGGCTCCGGCAGCGACGAACAGGATCGTCGAGTACTCCCCGAGCAGCTTCTCCTGCAGCGCGTGCTGATACGCCACCGTCAGTGCGGCTGTGTGTGTGTCACCGCCGAATGCGGGCAGCTCCGCCGCGTCGAGTGCGGTGATACCGAGCTTCGCGGCGAGCAGGGCAGGGAAGCCGGGGGTGGGAGTCGATGCGATCAGCACCGTCGACGACAGGTCCGGATCGCTGGCGTCGATCGCGGCCGACGCTGCAGCCAGGGCGACGTCGAGTAGTCGTTCTTCGGCGTCGGCGTCCCGCTCGACGGTGATGAGGTTGCGGCCGTTCGCGCCCATCGTTTTCGTCTCGACGAACCCGTCGATGACCGACGGGCCGTCCGCGAGTTCGGTGTGTACCGGGCCGAAACCTTCAGCGCTGTCGCTGCGTTCGAGGAGAAGGGCTGCGCCGGAGGTGGCGTAGGGGAAGCCGTCCGGGATGCCTGCGGCGATGGCGCTGGGGTGCGTGTCCCCGGAGACGACCAGGACACGGCCGGTGCTGCCGGTGGACAGGATCGCGTCGGCGACCTGCACGGCGTTGAGGACGCCGCACGCACCGTTCATCAGGTCGAAGGAGAAGGTGCGGGGATCGTGTTCGCCGTACTCGAGACCGATACCGGCGTCCTTCTGAATCAGGGCGGCGATCGCCGGTTCGACGGTGTTGGAATCGCGGTAGACGCCCGTGTTGATCAGCACGCCCACCTCCTGCGGCTCCACGGCGGCGCTGGTGAGCGCCTGCCGGACCGCTCGCGCGGCGTGGGTGACGACGCTGCCGCTGTCGCGGTCGTAGCTCGTGCCGACGGATGTGATGACGACGCCCATGTCAGGCCTCCAAGGAAGAGATCGTGGCGGACAGGAAGCCGGTGACGATGCCCGATGCCGCGGGCACCATGAGAATCTTCGACTCGGCCGCGATGGCGTTCTGCTGCAGCTGATCGTGCAGAACGATGAAGTGCGAGGTGGTGGAGGTGTTCCCGTACTTTTCGACCACGTTCAACGCTTCCGGCATCGGTGTGCCGAACTCTCGCTCTCCGAGAGCGTTCATGAACGTGACCGCCGACGCACCGAACTGGTGGTGGATGATGTAGTCGAATTCCTCGTCGGCGAAGGTCGTGCCGCTGGCGGCGAGGTGGTTTCGCTGACTGTTCGTCCACAACTTGAACCGGTCTTCGTTGTGCATGCGCCGGTTGTCGGTGTAGAGCGCAACGCCCGGGTTCTTGTCGCTCGGCATCCCCAAGCAGGCATCGGCGTACTCCGAGGCGGTCATCAGTTCGATGTAGTCGATGCGATCGCGCTCGTCGACGGATTCGTCGATCACCAACGCGCACCCGGAATCGCCGACGGAGAGGGACGCGAACTGCAGGTCGTAGCCGCCGGTGATTTCCTTGACCGCCGTCTCGGAGATCGCGGTGATCGCTTCGCCGCTGACGACCAACCCGTTGCGGACGGCTCCGGACCGAATCATCCTGTCCAGCGCGTATGTTCCGGTCATCATGCCCGCGCACGCGTTCGACAGGTCGAAGTGGATGGCCTGGGTGGCGCCGAGTTCCTTGGCGATCAGCGCCGCGAAGGAGGGCTCGAAATACACTTTCGACTCGTCCTTGCTGCGCGAGATCGAGGTGGAGATGACGACATCGAGTTCGTCTGCACCATAGCGTGATCGGGACAAGCAGTCACGCGCAGCCTTGAGGGCGAGCGTGAAGGAGTCCTCGAAATTGCCCGGTGTCTTGTCGTGAACTCGGCGCGCCTGAACTCCGGTGATGGTGGCGAGATCGAATGTGGGTTTCTGGGCGAGACGTCCGATCAGCTCCTCGGTGGTGAGGACCTCTTTGGGCAGATATGCACCGATGGACTCGAAACGTGAATGCGGCAATTTGAGCCTCCATTTTGTTGAAAACGTAGACAAGATAGTAATCTGTTGCCCGCTGGTGTTAATCTTTGAAGTCTCTCAGTGACGTGCTTTGGGGTGTAGGTTTGAGAAGTCTAGACCTAGTTGTGTCATTCTCTCGCCAGCTGCTTAGGCATGACCATCCGTTCTCCCCGTCGGAATGGATCTCCTGTAAGAATCTCGATTCCTGAATCGAATCGTGTAGGTGAAAATTTTAGAAGAATTAAATCTACGAAGAACTATATCTAAAAACTAGCAGATGAGCAGTTTGGATGCCACCGCCTGGTGGATTTAAGCGCACGGATGACAGTATTTCTCTGCGCTATCTGAATGGCGCGTTGGATGAGATCAGGATCTTGGAGTATTCGACGATCGAAACCCTATGCGCCAGAGCTAAGTGTACGAGTCGCAATCGTCCAGACAGGTGATCTTCTCCAAAGAGTAGCCTCAGTTTGGAGATTGCCATTTCGATGATATCGTCACTGCTCATGATTTCTTCGACAAATCGATTCAACGTTTCGTATGGATTTTTCCTTGTTGAAGCACCTATTGAAATGATTAATCCAGTTAGATTGGCAAAAATTTTAGCGCACTTTTCTGCTTTTTGGTATTCTTCGGCTGAGATAGGCCGTTTATAGAATAAGACTAGTAATCCTAGGTCGACATTAGAGATGCGAACGGGAAAGCATCGCCCTTCCAGGAATCCGAGTTGGGAAGATTTATTGGAGAATTCTCGCGGTAGTTCATGTAAGGATGCTGATGATTTTTTTAGTGAAATTTTATCAATGGTTAAGAGGGGTAGTTTTTCGTCGTCGGTCGTGTATCCGAATTTTGAATGCATCTGCCCGTTGTTGTTTATGGAGCAATTGGCTATCTGAAAGTAGGTTTGTCTATCTGAGATATATAAAGCTGAACTTTGGCAACGAGTTTCGCGGACAAGAATTTCCAGAATATCCTCTATTGATAGTTCGATCTGCCTATTTGCATTTAGCTGTGCCATTGCTTTAAAGATCGAATCGAATGAACTTTCTTCACTCACGGATACTCCAGTCGGGAAATTGCATTTAAATATATATTACTTCAAGGGTGGGGTCATTTCAAATTGATATGTTATGTCATTTGCAAATTCAGGTCTTCCTTTTGATGTCGCGGTCAGGGGTAATGAATGTATCGTTGAAGGTCTAAATTAAGTTACACGTCCTGGGGGCTGGTCGGGAATTGAGGGACTGTGGCTCGAAATATTGGAGTTAATTCTAGATATTCACTCTCCTTAGAGGGGGTGCACGGTTTCTTTATCCGAATTTTCTGTTGCAGGAGTGGTGTCGAGGTCGACGGTTAGTGGTCGCAGCGAATCAAAAGTGGTGATCATATGCGTGTTCACCGTGCGTGAATCCATATTCTACGTGTGATGGTCGGCGGAGTTGATCACGGGATAAAGCGTTCAGTCTCCCACCGATTTGCCGCTTAGTTCGACGCGTTTGGCCTCACGTGGTGAGGCGTGCGGGTCCATCGGTGGTGCCTCGCACGATGCCGTCAGCGTGGCCACGCACAGCGCCCCTTCATGTGCGCTTCAGCGACCACTGCAGAATGGTCGGATGCGCATCCTTCTCGTGGACGACGAGACACGCCTCGCCGACGGTGTCCGTAGAGGGCTTGAGGCAGAAGGGATGGTCGTCGATGTCGTTCACGATGGCCCAGGAGGGCTGCGTCTCGCGAGTGATCGCGACTATGACGCGATCATCCTCGATGTGATGATGCCTGGCATGAGCGGATATCGAGTCTGCCAGGCGCTGCGTGTGGACGGGAACTGGACGCCGGTACTTTTTCTGACTGCAAAGGACGGCGTATGGGACGAAGTCGAGGGCCTTGACACCGGTGGCGACGACTGGTTGACCAAACCGTTCTCATATCCGGTGCTGGTCGCGCGCCTGCGTGCGCTGATCCGCCGCGGCGGTCGGGAGCGGCCCGCAGTGCTAGAGGCGGGTGACCTGCGGCTGGATCCCGCAGCGAGGCGAGTGTTCCGAGGGGAAGAGGAGATCGTGCTCACGGCACGCGAGCTGGCGGTGCTCGACTTTCTGCTGCGTCGCCGCGGGGAGGTGGTGACTAAGCGTGAAGTGATCGCGAATGTCTGGGGTGAAGACTTCGACGGTGACGTGAACATCGTCGAGGTGTATGTCGGGCACCTGCGCACTAAGGTGGACCGGCCCTTCGGTCGCCAGACGATCCAGACTGTGCGTGGTGCTGGTTACCGGCTGGCAATGGGAGAGGGCTGAGATGTCTCGCTCCGTTGGTCCACTGTCCCGGTCGATCCGCGCCAGGGTGACGCTCGGCGCGCTGGCGATCGTCGCGGTAGTCCTCGGCGTCGGCTCGGTCGTGACCGTGCAGATCCTAAGCCGGACCCTCACCGCCGGCGTGGCCACCGCCGTGGAGAGGGACCTGGATACCATCGCCGAACAGCTCGAGGAGGGCCTGCCTACGCTGTGGGCAATCGGCGACGACGTACTGGTGCGGCTGGACGGGGCGCGACCGATAATGAACGATGATGAGGCGGCGGAGTTGCCGGCGCTGTCAGAGGGGACGAGCAGCAGGGTCCGGCTGGACGGGGATGCCTACTTTGTTGCGTCCGAGGAGACCACCCACGGCGTGCTTATGGTGGCACGGCCGCTGGAGCACGTCGAGGAGGCCGTGACCACCTCGACCAGGCTCCTCGCGGTCGGCGCGCCGCTCCTTCTCGCCCTCGTCGGCGGGGTGGTCTGGGTGGTGGCCGGCCGCGCGCTCGCACCCGTTGAGCGGCTGCGTCGGCAGGTCGACGAGATCGATGCGAACGATCTCGCCCGCCGGGTCGAGGCGGCGAGTGACGACGAACTGGGCCGCCTTGCAGCCACTATGAACGGGATGCTGGACCGGATTCGGCATGCCCAGCTCACCCAGCGCCGTTTCGTCAGTGACGCCTCGCATGAGCTGCGCTCGCCACTGGCCACGATCCGGCAGCACGCCGAGGTTGCCGCCGTGCACCCGGCGTCGACGTCCCTTGAGTCGCTGAGCGGGGTGGTCATCGATGAGGGGGCCCGGATGCAGGAACTGGTCGAAGGGCTACTGCTACTTGCCCGCCTCGACGAGGGGCAGCGGCGAGTGCGTGCGCCGGTCGACCTGGACGACCTGGCCCTGATCGAGGCCCGTCGGCTACGCGGGCTGGGCGTGACGGTTGATACCCAGGGCATCGGTCCGGGCCGTGTGGTGGGCGACGAGTCGCTTTTGGCAAGGGCTGTGCGCAATCTTGCTGACAACGCTGCGCGCCACGCAGCTGGGACGGTGACTCTCCGGGTCGTCGCTTTTGGACTCCTGGTGCGGGTTGCGGTCGAGGACGACGGCGACGGCGTCCCGGCCCAGGAGCGCGACCGCGTCTTCGAGCGCTTCGCCCGCCTAGACGAGGGCAGAGCGCGCGAGGAGGGAGGCAGTGGCCTCGGGCTCGCCATCGTCCGTGAGATCGCGCGCTCTCACGGTGGGAGCGTCACCGTAGGCGAGGGCGCGGCAGGAGGCGCGCTCTTCGTACTAGCTCTGCCTGCGGTGCTGCCGGACTGAGCACCCTGAAGGTGGCTTCAGGTTTCTTCAGTGCCGCTTCACCACCCTGTCGTCAGGCTGGAAGCATGAACAACAACGAGAAGGCAGAGCATGCCGCTGACAATTCCGCCGGCTCCGGGGCGCAGCCGGGCAAGTGGCGGATCGGTAAGTGCAACATCATCGGAGCCGCAGCCGCGGTCATCCTTCTCCTCGCCGTCGGAGTCGGCGCATACGCGGCGATCGTCGCAGACGGTGACGACAACTGCCTGACGATGTTTGACGACCGTGATGTGAGCGCAACGCTCGCCGGCGGACAGACGCCCGACGATGGAAGGACGGACGCGGCTCATGGAACCGGGGAGCTTCGCGCCTTCTCCGCCGCAGCGCTGCGTGTTGCGGCGGAGAAGGCGCTCGACTCTGCGAAGGGCATCGGCGTGACCTCGATCGATATCGAGCGCGGCGGCTACGAGGTCGAGGTCCAGCTCGATGACGGCTCGGAGCTCGATGTGTTCGTCGCCACCGATGGAACGGTAACCGAAGGTATCAACCGTCCCGACGGTGAGAGGCCCAACCCGGCGCTCGATCTCGATCTCTTAGCGGACATCGTGAAGACCGCCATGACGGCCTCATCCGCCGCGGCTGGCGCAGAGGGCACGGTTGACGCGATCTCTTCATCCGACGACCCGGGTGTTGCCTACGAGGTGAGTATCCGGCTGGCGGATGGCAGGGAGTCGGGTGTCGATCTCGGCGTCGATCTCGGCGTCGTCATGATTGATGTTGACGACAACTGATCCTTCCTTAGACAACCGACAGCCGACAGCATCGCGGGTCCCGCCGTGGAACGATCCGTCGCTCCGCGATGCCATCAACGCTTGTGACCAGGCTGAAGGCGCCCATAGGCGTCAAAGATCCTAGCGACGGAGGTCGTTGACGCGCCATCCGACTGATTCACGGCTCGTCGTGACCAAGCCCTTGACGGCCCTCGTCGAGAGTCCCGAATGGTCGTGTTCGATCTGCGTTTTGATCTTCTGTGCCGCCGCATGCTGCTCGACCAATTCAGACGGCGGAGTCTCATCGTGCTCGACCGTGTAGTGCTTGAACTGGTGAGTGATCTTGTCGGTCACGAACCGCATCGCACGAGCGGTCGCAGACTTCTCTTCGATCGTGAGTCGTTCGGACTATTCGAGCGGCTCACCAGACCCGTCACCGATCACCTGCCACGGCAACATCTGTTCCGGAATCGGCATCGGAGCCATCCGCCCGATCGTCAGGACGATCACCGCAGCGGAATACCGGCGACCGTCCACCAGCCCGGACACCGTCGTGAATCCGTCACCTGGCGTGAGGGAGAGGTCCGCGATGTCTTCGAGCGAGGCGACGTCGGTATCGGTCCAATCGCCGCCGCCCGAGATCACGCCGTCGATGTCGAGCGGGAGACCGATCGCCGCAGAGCGCCGCAGAAGATAATCCATCTGCGCGGAGTTGGCCGGGTACGCATCTGCACCCGGCGCGGACATGATCCGAGCGAGGGTAGCGAGATGCTCATCGAGCGCCGCTGTCTCGCGGTCGAACGATGCGTCGGCCCACGCGCTGAGCTTGGGATCGAGCCACCACAGTTCTCCGAACCACCGCGCGAGGTAATCCAGCGAGATGCTCAGCGCCGACCGTGAAGGCAGTTCGATGCCCCAGTAACGGGCTTTGATCGTCGGCTGGGACCACAACATTCCATGCTGCTGACCGCGCAGATAGTCGTTCTACGAAAGTGAACCCTCGACGTCCTGGATCGGGGTCGCCCACTCATGATGCAAGCGCGCCCAACGCCGAACAGGCCACGGCGCACGAGTGAGCCGCCGTGAAGGTGCTCGACACCCGCCTCACGAAGATTCGCCACGACCATGATCAGGAACGTGCCGTAACTCAGCGACAGATGTAGAACAGCGCGGGCGATGATGAACAGGATAAAGAACGTGCTCACGCCCACGCCTACCGCCGAATAGCGGATCGGGACCGGAAACGTTTTGCCGGTCGGTCCCAGGTAGTGGTTGTCGACTCTGTAGATCAGGTCATCGGTTTCGATCACGTGCCGGATGCGTGTGGTGGTCAGGTTTCTCAGACGCCGAACAGGCCCAATGCCCACTTTCCGAGCGCGTCTTGCGCGCCTTCGTTTGCGGCGAACCCGACGAAGAGCAGCCCGACCACCGAGAGGCCGCCTATCGTGACAACCTTCGACACGTTGCCCTTGAGAGCGCCGAGAAGGATCGCGCAGGCGATGACCGCCATGAGGGTGACCGCACTGTTGCCTCTGATCCAGTCGGTCAGCCCGTTCGTGTTTGGTTGCGCAAGGTACGTGGCCGTCGACTGGTGAACGGGAACGTAGGCGCTTTGTGCGATTCCGCTGACGGTGTGTGCGAGGGCAATCGTCTTCATCTCCAACGTGTTTGATTCTGCGGCGTCCCGCCATGTGTGGGATGGCGGTGACTGTATGCAGACATGCGGAGGCGATCAATCCAACTGTGGATAACTTTTTTCTCACGTTCGGCGAGCGAGTCAAACCGATCAGATTCGCCTCGCCGGAAGCGCTCAACAGCGGCGGTCCTAGCGGCGTGTGTGAGCGCGGTGATCGCGGTCCGTTTCAGCTGCCGTCGTACGGCCCTGGCGGGGAGGCTAATTCGAGGGCCACCGATGCGGCGGGAGAAGCGACCGAAATCGCGGCGCTCGGCACCGGGGTTGAGGGAGGGCTCGTTCGGGGCGCTCATGTGGGGCGCTCGAAACCCCGCCCCTCCGGGGGTCACTCCCCCTCCGTTCCTCCGGGGGAGTGTACTTCATGAAATTGCGTCTTGCACAGTCGCTTTCGGGCGCCGCTCAATAACGCCAGATCAGACGCTACAGCGAGCGCTCTCGTGTCGGGCGCTCAACCGCCCACGTCAACGCACCTCGACCGGATGAGTGAGCGCCCTGAGGGCGCTATCTTGAGCGCTGTTTCGAGCGCTCGAAACAGCGACATTCGCACAGTGCCGTAACCGCTCGAAAAGCGCTCCGATCGAGGGAAATTCACTCCATTCTGGAACGGGAATCCCCGTCGCGAAAAAAGTTATCCACAGTGACATTGCAAAGAAAATTTCAACTCGTAGTGTCCTCATCTGACACGCACCACGAACATCGCGGTAGCGCAGAAGCAGAGGGGGAGAGCGATGGCGGAACCAGATCCGATCCGCGACTTTTTCGTCGATCTATT
>NZ_JAJHVW010000030.1:0-22580 GCF_027583855.1 Rhodococcus sp. BH5 | reverse complement strand
TTCGGGCTCCGGTGTCGTCGGTGGAGTTGGTGGTGGCGTCGGCGTTTGTGGGTGTGTTGGGTGTTGATCGGGTGGGGTTGGATGATGATTTCTTCGAGTTGGGTGGCAACTCCCTCATCGCGACTCGGGTTGTCATGCGCATCGCCGAAGAACTCGAGACGGCCGTACCGGTCCGCCTTCTGTTCGAAGCGTCCACCGTCCAGGAACTTGCCGCACGTCTCGAATCACACGTCGGTGAAGGAAGCCGCCTTGCGCTGACAGCTCAGGATCGACCGGAAGAGATTCCGCTTTCTCTTGCGCAGCAGCGTATGTGGTTCCTCAACCGCTTCGACGGCTCGGCAGGTGCCTACAACATGCCGTTTGCACTGCGGCTGAGCGGTGAACTCGATCTGGGCGCGATGCGTGCGGCGATCGGCGACGTCGTTGCCCGCCACGAAACCCTGCGCACTGTGTATCCGGAAACCGATTCGGGACCGGTCCAGGTCATCGAACCGGTAGGACATACGCCGGTGGAATTGAACGTCGAGAGTGTCACGGAAGCCGAGATTGTCGGCAAGCTGGTCGAATTGGCGTCGACGAGGTTCGACGTGACGGCCGAAATCCCGCTGCGGATTCGGTTGTTCCAGGTAGCCGAGAACGAGTACGTCCTCGCCGTCGTGGTGCACCACATTGCCGCGGACGGCTCCTCGACTACTCCGTTCGCCCGCGATCTCGTCATGGCCTACGCGGCACGGGCGCAGGGAACGGCGCCGGGTTGGGCCCCGCTGGACGTGCAGTACGCCGATTACAGCCTGTGGCAGCGCGAGGTGCTGGGTAGCGAGGAAGACCCGGAATCCGTGTCGTCCGAGCAGATCGCCTACTGGAGCCAAGCTTTGGCCGGGCTGCCGGATCAGCTGGACCTGCCGACGGACCGTCTGCGTCCCGCCGCGCAGTCGTACCGCGGTGGCTACCTTCAGTTCGAGATCGACGCAACAGTGCATCAGGGCCTGTCGGCGCTGGCCCGTGAGCACGGGACCACCCTGTTCATGGTCACGCACGCGGCGTATGCGATTCTGTTGGCGCGCCTTTCCGGCACCGACGACATCGCCGTTGGCACCCCGATCGCTGGCCGCGGTGAGCGTGCGCTCGACGATCTGATCGGCATGTTCGTCAATACCCTGGTATTCCGGACACACGTCGACGGTTCCGACAGTTTCACGGAACTACTTGCCCGCGTGCGCGAGAACGACCTGCAGGCCTTTGCGCATGCCGATGTTCCGTTCGAGCGACTGGTCGAAGTTCTCAACCCCGCACGTTCGACTGCTCGGCACCCGCTCTACCAGGTGGGCTTCCTTTTCCAGAACATGGAACAGGCAAGCCTGGAACTGCCTGGCCTCACCGTCAAGGGCCTCGAGATCGACAACGGTGTCGCTCAGTTCGATCTGCAGTTGATCGTCGGTGACAATTACGACGAGCGTGGTGTTGCCTCCGGCATCTCGGCCGTATTCAGCTACGCGCACGACCTTTTCGACGAGTCGACAGTCCAGTCCTTTGCTGATCGGTTCAACACCGTTCTGGCAGCGGTGGTTGCCGATCCGTCGATCGTGGTCGGCGACATCGACGTGCTCGATCCGCGTGAGTCGAATCAGGTTCTGCAGGAATGGAATGCAACGGAGCAGGTACTCGACGCCGAGGCGACACTGGTCGATCTGTTCGATCAGCAGGTTGCCGCTCACGGTGATTCCGTCGCGTTGGTGCACGGGCTCGAATCGCTGACGTATGTGGAGTTCGACGACAAGGTCAACCGGCTCGCCCGTCACCTGATCGAACTGGGTGTCGGTCCGGAGTCGTTGGTGGCATTGGGAATGCGACGCTCCATCGACCTGGTGATCGGCATGTACGCCGTTGCCAAGGCAGGCGGCGGTTATGTTCCGATCGATCCGGATCATCCGGCCGATCGCACCGGGTACGTCCTCGAGATGGCCGCGCCGGTCTGCGTGCTCAGCAACGAGAACGACGCACCGTCGCTCGCGGGGATCGACAACGTTCTTCTCATCGATACCCTCGATCTGTCGCGCGTCTCCGGAGCGCCGGTGCGCGGCGACGAGCGGATCGCACCGCTTCGTTCGGCGAATACCGCGTACGTGATCTTCACGTCGGGATCGACCGGCAAGCCGAAGGGTGTGGCGCTGTCCCACGCCGCGATCGTCAATCAGCTTCTGTGGAAGCGTGATCGCTACGGTCTCGACCAGACCGACGCAATGTTGCTCAAGACTGCAGCGACGTTCGACCTCTCGGTCTGGGAGTTCTGGTCCGCGTTGACATCCGGGTCCCGCCTGGTCATTGCCGACCCGGACGGCCACAAGGACGCCGAGTACATGCTGGCGCTCATCGCTCAAGAGAAGGTGACGACGCTGCACGCGGTGCCGTCCATGCTCTCGATGCTGACGGCCGCAGCAGACGGCACTCTTCCGCAGTCGCTCGAGCGTGTCCTTGCCATCGGTGAGGCCTTGCCCGCGGCAACGGCGGCAGAGTTCCGCAAAATGTCCGACGCGGCACTCGTCAATCTGTACGGTCCGACCGAGGCTGCGGTGTCAGTGACCGCGCACGATGTGGACGAGAGCGATACCTCGTCGGTCTCGATCGGTGCCCCGGAATGGAATTCGCAGGTCTACGTGCTCGACGAGCGACTGCATCCCGTTCCGGTCGGAGTGACCGGTGAGCTGTATCTTGCCGGAACCCAGCTGGCTCGTGGTTATCACGGGCGGGCCGACCTGACGTCGGAACGCTTTGTCGCCAACATCTTCGGAGAACCGGGCACACGTCTGTACCGCACCGGCGACCTTGTTGTCTGGCGCAGTGGCGGTGAACTCGAGTACGTCGATCGTGCCGACTTCCAGGTGAAGATCCGCGGCTACCGCATCGAACTCGGTGAGATCGAAGCTGTTATCAGAGCTGCTGAGTCCGTGGACGCAGCGGTTGTCGTCGCGAAAACCGATCCGCGACTGGGGGATCGACTGGTCGGGTACCTCGTTCCGCAGGCCGGGGCCACCGTCGACGTCGACAGCGTGAAGGCGGAACTCGTCCGCGAGTTGCCGAGTTACATGGTGCCGTCGGCGTTGATGGTGCTGAGCGAATTGCCGCTCAACATCAACGGCAAGATCGATCGAAAGGCGCTGCCGGAACCCGAATTCGAGGCAACGGAGTTCCGTGCCCCGAGCAATCCGGTCGAAGAGATCGTGGCCTCGGTGTTTGCCGAAGTCCTGGGCGTTCCACGAGTCGGGTTGGACGACGACTTCTTCGATCTCGGCGGAAACTCGCTGATCGCCACACAGGTCGTGGCCAGGTTGGGTCAGGCACTTGACGCCCAGATTCCGGTGCGGATCATCTTCGAAGCGTCGACTGTCGGACTGCTGGCGTCGCGGGTGCTCGAACATGCCGGTTCAGGTTCGCGGGCACAGTTGGTGGCGCAGGAACGGCCGTCGCAGATTCCGTTGTCGCTCGCTCAGCAGCGGATGTGGGTTCTCAACCAGATCGACCGCAGGTCTGCCGCGTACAATATCCCGGTCGCGATCCGGATGTCCGGCGATCTCGACGTCGCAGCATTGCAGTCGGCCGTCTCCGACCTTGTTGCTCGCCACGAGATCCTGCGGACGTTCTATCCCGATCTCGGGGACGGCCCGACGCAGTCGATTCAGTCGAAGTCGGCAGCCGTTGTCGACATGGCCGTGCTGTATGTCGGCGAAGACACGATTGGGGCCGAGGTCGCGAAGGTCGTCGGTCAGAGCTTCGACGTCACTGCCGGTGTTCCGCTGCGCGTTCGCCTTTTCCAGATCACGCCCACCGAGCATGTCCTGATCGTGGTGGTCCACCACATCAGCGGCGACGCGTTCTCGATGGCGCCGATGATCCGAGACACGATGGTCGCGTACACGGCGCGTACCGGGGGAGCGGCACCCGAATGGGCTCCGCTCGAAGTCCAGTACGCGGATTACACGTTATGGCAGCGCGACGTTCTGGGTTCCGAGGGCGATCCGGACAGTGAACTGTCGACGCAGCTTGCCTACTGGACGCAGGAACTCGCCGGCGTTCCCGAACTTCTGGAACTGCCGACGGACCGTCCTCGTCCGCCGACGCAGTCGATGAAGGGTGCGGACTTCCTGTTCACTCTTGGCGCCGACTCCACGCGTCGAATCGCGGAAATCGCGCGCGAGCAGAACTCGACCGTGTTCATGGTCGTGCATGCGGCGTTCTCGGTGCTGCTGTCCAAGCTCAGCGGCTCGAACGACATCGCGATCGGTACACCGGTGGCGGGCCGCGGCGAGCGAGTCCTCGACGACCTGGTCGGTATGTTCGTCAACACGCTGGTGTTGCGCACGCAGGTGAAACCGGCAACCACGTTTGTCGACCTGCTGCAGCAGGTGAAGGAGAAGGACCTCGCGGCGTTCGGAAACGCAGACGTGCCCTTCGAGCGTCTGGTCGAGCAGGTCGGCCGTGAGCGCTCACAGGCATACTCACCGCTGTTCCAGGTGATGCTCACGTTCCAGAACATGGCACTTGGCACGTTTGCGCTGCCAGGGCTCGAACTGTCGGCGGTGGACGACGGATTCGACTCGGCGATGTTCGACCTGCAGCTCACCGGTATCGAGGAGTTCGACGAGCACGGAGCGCTGTCCGATATCCGGATGCGATTCACCTATGCAACCGATCTGTACGACGCCGCAACCATGGAACTGTTCGCAGCCAGGTTGCGGGCCGTGGTCGACGCCGTTGCCGCAGATCCGACGGTGGTTCTGCGGACCATCGACATCGTGACAGACTTCGAACGCGCGCTGATCGAGGCAGCCGAGCCGAAAACGGCCGCGGACCTTCCGGACCTCGCAGCAGCGGCCGCCGCAGCAGATCCGACGGCGGTTGCCTTCACACACGGCGACACCGTGGTGACCTTCACACAGCTGGCCGAAAAACTGGCTGTGATGAAGCAGACGATGGGTGCGGCGCTCACTGCCGATGCGTTGGTCTCGGTTTCGCTGAACGGTCTGGTTCCGGGCATTCTTCCGGCACTGGGCGCCGACGGTATTACCTCGCTCGTCGAGTCTTTGATAACTGACGCGCAGGCCACGCTGGGGAAGGGTTCCGGTACGGACGGGTAATATGCAGTATTTGCCCCATGGGCGTTGATCTGTACGACCAGTCGTGCGTTGGATCTGCGCCGTGCTGTCGTCAGTTGGAGGAAGTGTTGATGTCCGTCGGTATGCCGGGACCACAGTCGCTGACGATCGAAGACCTGCCGAGATTGATCGCTGCAGTAGCCGAGGCGGAGCCCGACCGGACAGCGCTTGTTCATGCAGACGCCGAGGTCACCTACGAACGGTTGCACTCGGAACTGACCACACTCGACTCCGCGATGGGTGGTGCGCTCGGCCCGGACGCACTCGTACCCGTCGTGATCTCCACGCTGCTGCCGGAGTTGCTCGCCACACGAGAGGGTGGCCTCGAATCCGTCGTCGGTGCGCTCATCGCCGACGCGACTTCCGTCGTTGCTTTCGAGGCTCCGTCGGTCGTCGAGTCGACTCTCGTAAGTCTGTTCGAGGAGCAGGTCGCGCGTACCCCCGATGCCGTCGCCCTTCGTTTCGGCTCCACGGCGTCGACCTACGCGGAATTCGATCGCCGGGTCAATCAGCTCGCCCGCGAGCTCGTCGCCCGTGGCGTCGGACCGGACACACTCGTCGGCCTGGGTATCCGTCGGTCCGTCGAACTGCTGGTTGCGATGTACGCGATCGTCAAGGCCGGTGGTGCGTACGTACCACTCGATCCCGACCATCCCGCTGAGCGTCTGGCGTATGTGATCGACGTCGCCGCGCCCGTCCTCGTGCTGACGACGTCAGTGGACGCGGTCGGCATTCCCGAAAACGTCGATGTACTGCGGATCGATGACATCGATGTCTCGGCGCACTCAGGCGCGCCGCTTGCCGACGGTGACCGGCTGTCACCGCTGCGCACCGACAATCTTGCGTACGTGATCTTCACGTCGGGTTCGACCGGCAGGCCCAAGGGCGTCGGTGTGTCACACGAGGCAATCGTCGCCAACCTCCGATGGAGGCAGAGCGAATATCCCTTCACCGACGAAGACGTCATCCTGCAGAAGACGCCGTTTACGTTCGACGTGTCAGTGTGGGAGTTCTTCTGGCCGTTGCAGGTCGGCGCTTGCCTCGTGATCGCGAAGCCGGACGGGCATCGTGATCCGGCCTACGTCGCAGCGACGATGATCGAGTACGGCGTCACCGTTGTACATTTTGTCCCCTCGATGCTCGCGGTCTTCGTCGCTGAACCGCGCGCTTCCGAGATCACCTCGCTACGTTACGTTTTTGCCTCGGGTGAAGCGCTTCCCGCCCAGACCGCCGCGCGGCTGCGCGACGTCAGCACCGCGGAACTGCACAATCTGTACGGACCGACCGAGGCAGCCGTCGACGTCACGTACTACGCAACCGGACCGCAGGACGAGGTCTCCATTCCGATCGGCCGTGCTGTCGCCGAAACAGAGCTACTCGTCCTCGACGACGCACTGCGTCCAGTACCTCCCGGCGTCCCCGGCGAGCTTTACCTCGCGGGGGTCCAGCTGGCCAGAGGGTATGTCTCCCGCCCCGATCTGACGGCGGATCGGTTCGTCGCGCATTCCACCTCGGACGGCGAGCGCATGTACCGAACCGGCGACCTGGTCCGATGGCGCGGTGCCGGCGCCGACCGCCTGCTCGAGTACCTCGGCCGCACCGACTTCCAGGTGAAGCTGCGGGGACTGCGCATCGAACTCGGCGAAATCGAATCAGCGCTACTCGACAACGATGCAATCGCACAGGCGGCCGTTCTCGTCCACTCCGATGCGGCTTTGGGCGACAATCTGGTGGCATACGTGGTTCCCGCATCGGGAGTTGTGCTCGACACCGACGCTCTTGCACGTGAATTGGGTGGACGCCTGCCGGACTACATGGTGCCGTCGCTGTTTGTCGAACTCGAGGCGTTTCCGCTCAATGCCAGTGGCAAGCTGGACCGCAAGGCGCTGCCGGCGCCCGAGTTCACAGCGCAGGTTGTCGAATACCGCGCACCGAGCACCCCGGTCGAGAAGACGTTGATAGCGATCTTTGCCGACTTGCTCGGCCGCGACGATCTCGGCATAGACGACGGGTTCTTCGACCTCGGGGGCAATTCACTGCTCGCGACGCGAGTGGTGGCGCGCGCGAACGCCGAACTCGGCGTGGAACTCGACATGCGAGCTTTCTTCGATGCTCCGACGGTATCCGAATTAGCTTCTCTCGTAGGCGATTCTGCTGGCCGCGGTACGAAGGCTCCTCTCGTTGCACAGGAACGTCCCGACCGGATCCCGCTTTCGCTTGCGCAGCAGCGTATGTGGTTCCTCAACCGGTTCGATTCCACGTCAGCCGTCGATCACATTCCGGTGGCCCTACGCCTGAGCGGTGTCCTCGATGTCGCGGCACTACGCGGCGCGATCACCGATCTGGTCGAGCGCCATGAGAGCCTGCGAACCGTCTACCCCGAAATCGACGGTGTCGGATACCAGCAGGTTCTCGCCGCGTCGGACGTCGTGCTGGACGTGACACCGGTTGTAGTCCCGGAATCCGACCTGATCGACCGTGTCACTGCCGTTGTCACCGAGGGCTTCGACGTCACGGCGCAGGTTCCCTTGCGGGCCAGCCTGTTCCAGGTCGCAGACTCGGAATACGTCCTCGTCTTTGTGGTTCACCACATCAGTGGCGACGGTTTCTCGATGGGGCCGTTGGTCCGCGACGTTGTGAGTGCGTACGCAGCTCGATCGCAGGGTTCAGCGCCCGATTTTGCTCCTTTGGGGGTCCAGTACGCGGACTTCACGCTGTGGCAGCGGTCCGTTCTCGGCGACGAGAGCGACCCGGAATCGTTGATTTCGCGGCAGATCGACTACTGGACGCATCAGTTGGCAGGGATGCCGGAACTGCTCGAACTTCCGACAGATCGCCCGCGGCCTGCTGTAGCGACCAACCGTGGTGCGTCGCACCAGTTCTCGATCGAGAAGAACTTGCTCGTCCGGCTCGAATCGTTGGCGCAGCAACACAAGGCTTCGGTCTTCATGGTGCTGCACAGTGCCATTGCCCTCCTGCTTGCCCGGTTGTCCGCGACGTCGGATATCGCGATCGGTACGCCGGTCGCAGGTCGTGGCGATCGCGCTCTCGACGATGTGATCGGCATGTTCGTCAACACACTGGTCCTGCGCACCGAGATCGACTCCGCGAGTTCGTTCGCGGACGTGCTGAAAGCCGCTCGCGGTACCGATCTTGATGCCTTCGGCCATACGGACGTTCCGTTCGAGCGCCTTGTCGAGGTCCTCGATCCCGCCCGCTCCCAGGCGCACAACCCGCTCTTCCAGGTCATGCTGGCATTTCAAAACCTCGGCCAGAGTGAACAGGGCGCTGCCGACATCGACGGGTTGACGGTTACGGGCGTCGAACTCGCATCCGCAGTTGCCAAGTTCGACCTCCAGTTCACCGTGTGGGAAGACCCCGAGCACGGCGGACTGTCGATCATGATCGATTACGCCACAGATCTTTTCGATCCGTCGACCATCGAGTCTGTTGCCTCTCGGTTGGCGACGCTCCTCGCCGTCGTCGCGGAAGATCCGGCCATCGTGGTCGGTGACATCGACCTGCTCACCGTCGACGAGCGCGAATTGGTGATCGGCACCTGGAATGCGACCGGCCATGAGGTGCCGCAGAAGACACTGGTCGACATGTTTGTCGAACAAGCGCATCGGACTCCGGACGCCACGGCACTCGTCTACGAGGACGAGCTGCTGACCTATCGCGATTTCTCGGCGCGTGTGCATCGACTCGCCCGGATGCTGGTGACGATGGGCGTCGGACCTGACACCTTGGTGGGCTTGGCAATCAGGCGGTCCATCGACTTGGTTGTCGCGATGTACGCGGTGATCGAAGCAGGCGGGGCCTATCTGCCAGTCGATCCCGATCAGCCCGCCGATCGCAACGAGTACGTTCTGGGGACGGCCGGACCGGTGTGCGTGCTGACCACCGATCGTGACGGTTTCACAGCGAGCACCACGGTTGTCTCGTTGGATTCGCTGGATACTTCCCAGTTCTCGGACGCAGCGCTTGTCGATACCGATCGGCTGGCGCCGCTGCGGCCGGACAACACGGCGTACGTGATCTTTACGTCCGGTTCGACCGGTAAGCCGAAGGGTGTTGCGGTTTCGCATCGGGCGATCGTGAATCGTCTGGTGTGGATGCAGGCCGAGTACGGGCTGACCGGCGATGATGTGGTGTTGCAGAAGACCCCGTTCACGTTCGACGTGTCGGTGTGGGAGTTCTTCTGGCCGTTGCAGGTTGGTGCCCGACTAGCTGTTGCCGAACCGGACGGACACCGCGACCCCGCCTACCTCGCGTCCGCCATTTCCGACTACGGCGTCACCACCGCGCACTTTGTTCCGTCGATGCTCGACGTGTTTGTCGGAGAACCCTCGGTGGCGGCGTGTACTTCTTTGACCCGGGTATTCGCCTCCGGTGAGGCGTTGACACCACAGGTGGCGTCAACGCTGCGGACAGTTCTTCCCGCTGCGCGCTTGCATAACCTGTACGGTCCGACCGAGGCCGCGGTCGACGTGACGTACCACGAGGTCACCGAATCCGACGTCGCAAGTGTGCCGATTGGTGTGCCGGTGTGGAACACCCGGGCGCTGGTGCTCGACTCGCGGTTGCATCCGGTGCCGGTCGGAGTTGCGGGGGAGTTATACCTCGCCGGTGTCCAGCTTGCACGCGGCTACCTGGCGCGGCCCGATCTGAGCGCCGATCGGTTTGTCGCGGATCCGTTCTCCGGTAACGGGCAGCGGCTTTATCGCACGGGTGACCTGGTGCGGTGGAACAGTTTTGGTGAGATTGAGTACATCGGTCGAACGGATTTCCAGGTCAAGCTGCGCGGACTGCGCATCGAACTCGGTGAAATCGAATCGGCTTTACGCGATCACCCCGCGGTATCCGCGGCGGTAGTACTGGTTCGCAGCGACCAGTTGGTGGCGTATCTGACGCCGGCAGCGGGCGTCAGCCTCGACTGGGACGATATCGCCGATGCGTTGTCGCAGCGGTTGCCCGCATACATGATTCCGGCCTCTCATGTGGTGCTCGACAGCTTCCCACTTGGCTCCTCGGGCAAGCTCGATCGTGCGCAGTTGCCGGATCCAGTGGCTCGTAGTGCCGAGTTCCAGGCGCCGGTCACGGGTGCCGAAATTGCTGTGGCTCAGGTCTTCTCGGACCTTCTGGCAGTCGAGAAGGTGGGATTGGGCGACAATTTCTTTGCCCTGGGGGGTAACTCCCTCATGGCAACTCAGGTTGTTGCGCGGCTGGGACAGAGGCTCGACACCACCGTCGGTGTGCGGACCCTGTTCGACGCACCGACCGTCGGGGCACTTGCTGCCCGTATCGATTCGGGAACCACCACGGCAGCGCGGCCTCCGCTCACCGCGCAGGTCCGGCCGGAGCGTGTGCCCCTCTCGCTCGCGCAGCAACGCATGTGGTTCCTGAACCGCTTCGAACCGGGATCGAATGTCGACAACATCCCAGCCGCACTTCGGCTGACCGGCACGCTCGATGTCGACGCGCTCCAGGACGCTCTCGACGATCTGGTGCGTCGTCACGAGAGCTTGCGAACTATTTACCCCGAGATCGACGGCGTCGGTTACCAGCAGGTTCTCGAACCCGCTCGTCTGATCAATCTTGCGCCGATCGACGTGGATGCCGATGATGTGGTGGCTCAGGTCGCCGCTGTGGTGGCGCCCGGGTTCGACGTGACCACCGAAGTTCCCATTCGCGTTTCCCTCTTGCGGATCACCGATTCCGAGTTCGTTCTCGTATTTGTCGTCCATCACATCAGTGGTGACGGATTCTCGATGCTTCCGTTGGTTCGGGACGTCGTCGCGGCATACGGTGCGCGATCGGCCGGAGCGGCGCCGCAGTGGGAACCACTTCCGGTGCAGTTTGCCGATTTTGCTTTGTGGCAACGCGAAGTGCTGGGCAGCGAGAGCGATCCGGACTCGGTGATTTCCGGACAGTTCGACTATTGGCGAACACAATTGGCCGGTGTTCCGGATCAACTCGAGCTGCCGACGGATCGTCCGCGGCCCCGAATTGCAACCAATCAGGGTGCCTACCACGACTTCTCCGTTGATGCGGATTTGCTCGAGCGCTTGAACGCGGTCGCCCAGGCATCGAACGCCTCGCTGTTCATGGTTGTGCATTCTGCGCTTGCGCTGCTGCTCGCAAAGCTGTCGAGTTCCACCGACATCGTGATCGGCACTCCCGTTGCCGGACGCGGTGAGCAAGTGCTCGACAACGTCATCGGAATGTTCGTCAACACGTTGGTACTGCGAACCGATATCGATCCGGCGTCGACGGTCGCCGACCTGATCCACCGCGCCCGTGAAACCGATCTCGGCGCATTCGATCACGCGGACGTCCCGTTCGAGAGCCTTGTCGAGATCATCAACCCCGAACGGTCGCAGGCCCGGAACCCGCTGTTCCAGGTCATGCTGACAATGCAGAACCTCGGTGGCTCGAGTCCGGAGTCGGCAGCGATGAACGGTGTTGTGGTGTCCGCCGTGGACATCGAATCGCCCGTCGCGAAGTTCGATCTCCAGTTGACGGTGAGCGAGGCGCCGCAGGGCGGTCTTCTTGCGCAGTTCAACTATGCAACAGACCTTTTCGACGCAGCAACCGTGGAACTGTTTGCGCAGCGTTACGTCACGATTCTGCGCGCCCTGGCGGATGATACTTCTGCTGTCATCGGCGACATCGACGTATCGAGTGCCGACGAGCGTCGGCGAGTGCTCGTCGAATGGAACTCGACCGAGCGTCGTGTTCCCGACTCCACTCTGGTAGATCTCTTCGACGCCCAGCTGTCGGCAACACCGGATGCGCCGGCAATCACGTTCGACGCTACGACGCTGACATACGCGGAATTCGACGCCCGGATCAATCGTCTTGCACGCCATTTGATCTCGATCGGTGTCGGTCCCGATGCCATGGTGGGATTGTCGATGCGACGATCGCTCGACCTGCTGGTAGCGATGTACGCGATAGTGAAGGCAGGCGGCGCGTACGTTCCGATCGATCCGGATCAGCCGACTGAACGTAACGAGTACGTTCTTTCGACCGCTGTCCCGGTCTGTGTCCTCACCACCACGCTGGATCGATTCGAGACGTCGGTCTGTCCGGTTGTTCAGGTGGACACGCTCGACCTGTCCACTCACTCGGACGCTGCGATCTCCGATGCGGATCGTCTATCTCCGTTGCGCAGTGACAACACGGCGTACGTGATCTTTACTTCCGGCTCGACCGGTAAGCCGAAGGGTGTTGCGGTTTCGCATCGGGCGATCGTGAATCGTCTGGTGTGGATGCAGGCCGAGTACGGGCTGACCGGCGATGACGTGGTGTTGCAGAAGACGCCTTTCACGTTCGACGTGTCGGTGTGGGAGTTCTTCTGGCCGTTGCAGGTTGGCGCTCGGTTGGTCGTTGCTGTAGTGGACGGACACCGGGAACCGGCATACCTCGCAGCTGCTATCGCGGAACACGGCGTCACCACTGTCCACTTCGTGCCCTCGATGCTCGAACTGTTTGTCGCAGAACCCGCAGTTCGCGGAGCGGATGCTCTGCGTCGGGTATTTGCCTCGGGCGAAGCACTGCCACCGCAGGTTGCGCAGGAACTGTGCACACTCCTTCCACGGGCTCGACTGCACAATCTGTACGGGCCTACCGAAGCGGCAGTCGACGTCACATTCCACGAGGTCACGCCATCGGATTCCGAGATCGTCCCGATCGGATCGCCGGTCTGGAACACCCGTGTCCTGGTGTTGGATTCGCGTCTGCGCCCGGTGCCGGTGGGTGTCTCGGGTGAGCTGTACCTGGCGGGAATCCAATTGGCGCGCGGCTACGTCGGTCGGCCGGACCTCACGGCAGATCGTTTTGTTGCAGATCCGTACGGACCTTCCGGCAGTCGGCTGTATCGCACGGGTGACCTGGTGCGGTGGAAACGGTCGAGCGGAGCGAGGGGGGATGATTCCAGCGTTGGTGAGGTCGAATACATCGGGCGGACCGACTTCCAGGTCAAACTCCGCGGATTGCGGATCGAACTGGGCGAGATCGAGGCAGCATTGCGCGATCAGCCGTCCGTTGCGTCGGCTGCGGTGGCAGTGCGCAACGAACAATTGGTTGCCTACGTTGTGGGACACGCCGGCGCGGTAGTGGACTGGGCATCGGTCGAGACAGCACTGGCCGCACGACTGCCCCGCTACATGGTCCCGACGGCGCACGTTGTGCTCGAGGCATTCCCGCTGGGCACGTCCGGCAAGCTGGATCGCAAGCAGTTGCCCGATCCTGTTGCTCAGATCGCTGCCTTCCGTGAGCCACGGAGCGTGGCGGAGCTTGCGGTCGCGCGGATTTTCTCCGACCTGCTCGGCATCGAGCAGGTTGGCCTCGACGATGATTTCTTCTCGCTCGGCGGCAACTCGCTCATCGCGACTCAGGTCGTTGCGCGACTCGGCGAGGCGCTCGACACGACGGTTCCTGTTCGCCTGCTGTTCGACGCGTCCAGTGTGGAATCCTTTGCCTCGCTTATCGACTCGCAATCCGGTAAGGGCGCCCGCCCGCCGCTGGTGGCGCAGGAACGACCGGATCGTGTTCCGCTGTCGATTGCGCAGCAACGCATGTGGTTCCTCAACCGGTTCGACGCGTCCTCGGGTGTGGACAACATCCCGGTGGCCATCAGGCTGACCGGAGAGCTGGACATTGCGGCGATGCAGGCTGCGCTGGTGGACGTGTTCGAACGTCATGAGATTTTGCGAACGGTGTATCCCGAGATCGACGGCGTCGGCTATCAGCAGTTGGTGGATGTGGACCGGATGGTTCCGGATCTGACGCCGGTTCGTATTCACGAATCCGTTGTCATCGATCGGGTTGCAGGCGTGATCCTTCCCGGATTCGACGTCACCCACGAGGCGTCGGTTCGAGCGCAATTATTCGATTTGAGCCAGTCCGAGTACGTCCTCGTTTTTGTGATCCATCACATCAGCGGTGACGGCTTCTCGATGGGCCCGCTGATCCGCGACTTCGTCTCAGCGTATGTTGCACGGTCGCAAGGGCAGTCGCCGCAGTGGCAACCATTGCCGGTGCAGTACGCCGACTTTGCGTTGTGGCAGCGGCAGATCCTCGGCAGCGAGGACGATCCCGAATCGGTTATCTCCGAGCAGGTCACGTACTGGCAGGAACGCTTGGCCGGCATTCCGGACCAGTTGGATCTGCCGACGGATCGTCCGCGGCCGCGCATCGAATCGCACCGCGGAGCGGGATACGATTTCTCGATCGATGCCGAGCTCCGGGCGGGTCTCGATCGAGTGGCCCGTGAGGTCAATGCATCGCTCTTCATGGTGGTGCACAGCGCCCTGGCGGTCGTGCTCGCGAGGTTGTCCGGGACATCGGACATCGTGATCGGTACCCCGGCCGCCGGCCGTGGTGAACGTGCTCTCGACGATCTGATCGGTATGTTCGTCAATACCCTGGTGCTTCGCGCCGAGGTCGACCCCGAATCGTCGTTCGCAGACTTGGTCAGACATGTGCGGGAATCGGATCTCGGCGCGTTCTCGCACGCGGACGTCCCCTTCGAACGGCTCGTCGAGATTCTCAACCCCGAGCGATCTCAGGCCAGGCATGCGTTGTTCCAGGTCGGTCTGGCGTTCCAGAACCTGCAGCGATCGGTTCTGCAGTTGCAGGATCTGGACGTTGCCGACTTCGCGTTGCCGGACCTGCTGGCAAAGGTCGATCTGCAACTGACCTTGATCGAGTCCGAGTCGTCTGGCAACGGAGGACTGACCGCCCAGTTCACATACGCGACCGACCTGTTCGACGAGTCGACAATCGCATCCCTCGCGAACCGATTCCTCCGCGTTCTTAATGCTGCAGTAGTCGACTCGGCGCAGGTGGTCGGAGATATCGATATCATCGAAACATCCGAACACGCACAGATTCTCGACTGGTCACGGGGCAGTGACGATGGCCGGCTCGACGCGTCACCGATGACGTTGTTCGCGCAGTACGTCGACACCGATCCGTCGGCGTGCGCAGTGGTGGCCGGTGATGTCGAATTGTCCTACGGGGACCTCGATGCACTGTCCTCGGTCGCGGCCGCTCAACTCGTCGTCGCCGGCGTCCGTCCGGACGACGTTGTCGGCTTGATCCTGCCGAGGTCCTGGCAGTGGGTCGTAGCGATGGTGGCCGTGTGGAAAGCCGGTGCCGGCTATCTTCCGATCGACCCTGCTCTTCCGGAAGAACGGGTGAGCGTACTGCTCGCCGATATCGCGGCACGGTGTGTGGTGGCGATCGAGACGCCCGACCTCGATCTCCCAGTGGTGCTGATCGGTGACGAGCATGTGGTCGCTGCCGACGCACCGGGTTGGGTCGATCGTTGGAGTGAGGACGGCGCGGATGCCCGAGTCGGCTACGTCATTTCGACGTCCGGTTCGACCGGGCGACCGAAGCCGACCGTCGTTCCGATGGCAGGTATAGCGAATACCGTTGCGTGGTATAACTCTTCGCTGCCAGCACGCGCCGGGGTTGCAGTGGCGTCGTCACCGAGTTTCGACCTCACGCAGAAGAACGTGTGGGGACCACTGACGATTGGTGGAAGTGTGCACCTCGCACCCGCCGGCTTCGACCCGAGTGAGATCCTTCGTGTCATCGCAGACGAGCGAGTCACGACGGCAAACATGTCACCCAGTGCTTTCGACGCTCTGATCGATTCCGACGAAGACGACGTGCTGGCAAGCCTCGAGGTGGTGTTCCTCGGCGGAGAGCCGATACAGGTCAGCCGTCTGGGGCACCTGCTTTCGCGCGGAGTTCGAATCGTGAACAGCTACGGTCCCACCGAAGCGTCGGATGTGGTGTCGTTCCAACAGGCGGCGGCAGCGGACACGCTTGGTGTTCCGATCGGCTCACCGGTGCCGAACATCGATCTCTATGTGCTGGATTCACGGTTGGGTCTCGTTCCGTCCGGAGTTGTCGGCGAGCTGTACGTCGGTGGTATCGGAGTCGGTCGTGGTTACGGCAACCGGTACGACCTGACGGCAGAACGGTTTGTTGCCAACCCCTTCGGGGCGGCAGGCGAGCGCATGTATCGAACCGGCGACCTCGTGCGCCGCAACACGGCCGGTGAGCTCGAGTACATCGGGCGCACGGATTTCCAGGTCAAGATCCGCGGTTTACGCATCGAGCTCGGTGAGATCGAATCTGCCTTGAACGCTGTGGATTCCGTCGGGACCGCCGTCGTCACAGTCCACGCTGATTCGGCGGTGGGCGACCGGTTGGTTGCCTATGTCGTTGGCGTCCCAGGCGCTGTGATCGTTCCGGAAATCCTGCGGGACGCTGTAGCGCAGCGTCTACCGGAGTACATGGTTCCGTCGGCGTTCATCGTCCTGGACTCGGTGCCGCTCAACGCGAACGGAAAGATCGACCGTCGGAGCCTGCCCGACCCGGTGTTCGACACGGCGCAGTACCGCGAACCGCTCACCGTTGTCGAGAAGGCAGTTGCAGTTGTTTTTGCCGATCTTCTCGGCGTAGACCGAGTCGGACTCGACGACGATTTCTTTGCACTCGGCGGAAACTCGCTAATCGCGACGCGGCTCGCGGCCCGTCTCGGTCAGGCGCTCGATACCACCGTTCCGGTTCGGATGCTGTTCGACGCCACGACAGTTGAAGCACTGGCCCTGGCCATTGCGGCATCGGTAGGGTCGGGTCGACGAAAGTCGCTCGAAGCCGCCGAACGCCCGGACCGGTTGCCGCTGTCACTGGCGCAGCAACGAATGTGGCTTGTCAACCAGATGGACACGGCCGCAGGGACGTACAACATTCCGATGGCGCTGCGGTTGACCGGCGACCTCGACGTCGACGCATTGCGGGCAGCTCTGCGCGATGTCACCGACCGGCACGAGTCGCTCCGGACGTTCTATCCGGCAGACGACAACGGACCAACACAACGGATTCTCGACGTCGACGATGCGCCGCAGTGCGCCGTCGCTGCCGTTGCGGACGCATCCGAGTTGTACTCGCGCGTCGCCGCTGTGATGTCGACGGGCTTCGACGTCTCCACAGAAGTACCTGTGCGGATGGAACTTCTGCACTGCGGGACCGGCGAGTACGTCTTTGCTCTTGTTGCACACCACATTGCCGCCGACGGTGAGTCGATGGCGCCGTTGGCGCGCGACATGATGATCGCGTACGAAGCCCGGACCAGAGGCAGCATTCCCGGGTGGAGTCCATTGACCGTGCAGTACGCGGACTTCGCGCTGTGGCAGCGTGACGTCGTGGGCACGGCCGACGAGGTCGGTAGTGTCGCTGCCGCTCAACTCGAGTACTGGCGGGGCAAGCTTGCTTCGCTTCCCGCGATGGCCGGATTTCCGACGGATCGCCCACGTCCGAGTGTGGTGTCACCGGCAGCGGGCGCCGTCGAGTTCACCGTCAGTGAGCAGATCCACGCCCGGTTGGTCGAGATCGCCCGCGAACGGAATGCGACTGCCTTCATGGCATTGCACGCCGCACTGGCCGTATTGGTTGCACGGGTCGGGGCAACCGACGACTTTGCGATCGGTACCGCAGTAGGTGGGCGAGGGGAGCGTGCGCTCGACGATCTGGTCGGAATGTTCGTGAACACGCTTGCCTTGCGGACTCAGGTAGATACTGCAGCAAGTTTCGACGATCTGGTTGTTGCCGTGCGCGACGTGGATCTGGAGGCCTTCGGGAAGTCCGACCTCCCGTTCGAGGAAGTATCCGAAGCGTTGGGTGCCTCGGCCGACGGACTCTTCCAGATCATCTTGTCGCTGGAACCCGCTGGCGGAGCCGAGTTCTCGCTGCCGGGCTTGACGATTAGCGGAGTCGATTCACCAGTGGCGACCACGAAGTTCGACATGCAACTGACGCTCGGTAGCGCCGCGGATGGATACGGACTCTCCGGCCTCTGGATCTACTCGACTGATCTGTTTGACCAGGGAACCGTCGAATCGTTCGTGGAGCGGTTTGTTCGCGTACTCGAACAGGTCACCGACAACCCATCGAGGCCGGTCGGCGACATCGAATTGCTCACCGCAGCAGAGAAAGACGAGGCTCTCAGCGCTGCAGTTCAGTCCATCGCTCCGAGCGGATCAGGTGCGGCGCTCCTGCCGCAACTGCTGGCGTCGACAGTCGAGGCTGACCCCGAAGCTCCCGCCGTTGTGGTCGGCGACGAGGAAATCGACTATGCCGCAGTCGATTCACGTTCCTCGCAGCTTGCGCGTCTGCTTATCGATGGTGGCGTCGGTCCAGGAGACTTCGTGAGCCTCTCCGGCGTATCGGGAGCAGGCGAAGTAGTGGCGTGCTGGGCAATTGTCAAGACCGGGGCAGCGATTGCAGTCGGGCAGGCCGGAGAGGTTCCGGACTCTGTCGTGACGATCACGCCGGAAACACTCGACGCTGCGGTCGCACAACCCGCGCGTGCGATCAGTTACACCGACCGCATTCGCCCGCTCACCGCGGACGACGTCGCCTTCCAGGTGTTCGGTGACGGAGCCTGGGAGCAGACGTACGGGGAACTCACCGCAACCCTGTCGACCTGGAGCGAGAAGTACGCGGTTGATGTCGAGTCGCGAGTGCTGCAGACCGGCTCGATCGACGCGAGCGGACGGGTGCCCGCGATTCTGCTCGCTACATCGGCGGGTGCTGCGTGGGTGGTGGCAGGTAGTGACATCGAATCGCTCGACGACCTGCTGGCCGACGAGTGGGTGACACACGCGGTGCTGTCGGTGGATGACGCTGCAAGCATCGATCGCAGCGAACTGCCGGATCTCGAACACGTTCTCGAGGAGCACAGCCCACAGTCGTGGTGACCTCACGCACCGCGAGTGGTGGAACTCATACCCACTCGCGGTACACGGCGCTCGGCAACTCCGTGGCTGTAACAATGGCACTCGGTTGCCGATGCATTGTGGGGAGCCGCAACGGGCGAGATGACCGTGAAAACAAGTATTACGCGAAGGTGAGTTGTCTGATGGCGCAAGGGGCCGACGTACACGCAGATCGATCATCGGACGTGATCGAATGAGCGCAGACGATCCGACCCCCGCAAAGACACGCGGAAGCCGCAAACCCCGTCCCACCCGTACTCGCCGCGTTCGAGTGCCCTTGCTGCCGCAGCTACTGGCGGCTGCCGTCGATATCGACCCAGGCGCCATCGCCATCCGCTTCGACGGTCGTTCCGTCACCTACGCCGAGCTGGATGCCGCGTCATCGCAGCTGGCGCGTCTCCTCATTGCTCACGGAGTGGGACCGGAAGATCGGGTAGCGATCTCCATCCCACGCTCCGTCGAGTCGGTGTGCGCACTGTGGGCCGTCGCGAAGGCCGGGGCCGCATTTGTATCGGTTGATCCCAACTACCCGGCCGACCGCGCCTTGCACATGCTTGTCGATTCCGGCGTCTCGATCGGCTTGACGGTAGGCGCTGTCGCCGACGGACTGCCGGCGAGTATTCAGTGGTGGGAACTCGACAACGCCGTGTTCCTGGCAAAGGCGGCCGAACTTCCTGCCGAACCGGTGTCGTACACCGAACGTGCCGGAACTTTGCGTGCGGAGCATCCCGCCTACGTGATCTACACCTCGGGTTCGACCGGTCGACCCAAGGGCGTTGTCGTCACGCATGGAGGCATTGCGAACCTGTGTGCCGAGCAGATCGAACGCTACGGTCTCACTTCTGCATCCCGAACCCTGCACTTTGCATCGCCCAGCTTCGATGCCTCCGTTCTGGAATTGCTCCTCGCATTCGGCACCGGTTCCACGATGGTGATCGCACGCCCCGATGTGTACGGCGGCGACGAGCTCGCCGAACTGCTCACCGAAGAAAAGATCACCCACGCGTTCATGACGCCTGCTGCACTGGGATCGCTCTCTGCGGAGGGTGATTTCGACACGCTTGACGTTGTTGTCGTGGGCGGCGAAGCATGTTCGCCCGCACTGGTGACTCAGTGGGCGCCCGGACGAAAATTCTTCAACGCGTACGGCCCCACCGAAACCACCGTCGTCGCATCGATTGCCGAACTGACGGTCGACAGTCCGGTCACGATCGGCGACCCGGTGCGCGGCGTCGGACTCTACGTTCTCGACTCCCGCCTGCAGCCGGTGGCGACCGGCACTGCCGGCGAATTGTATGTTTCTGGAACACATCTCGCCCGCGGGTACAACCAGCTACCCGCGACAACTGCGGCAAGTTTTGTGGCAAACCCGTTCGCGGACACGGGCGAACGTCTGTACCGCACCGGCGACACCGTTCGCTGGATCAAGGCCGGCGACGACCAACGCAGTCTCGAATACCTCGGCCGCGGTGACTCTCAGGTCAAGATTCGCGGATTTCGTATCGAACTCGGTGAGATCGACGCAGTTCTCGCCGCAGTTCCCGGTGTCGAATTTGTGGCGACACTTCCTCGGAGTGGGCCGACGGGTGAACCAGCATTGGTGTCGTATGTAAAGGCCGGGAACACGCTCGACGCTGAGGCATTGACAGTCCACGCACGCGGCGCACTGCCTCGGCACATGGTCCCGGCCGCAATGGTGATGCTCGAAGATATTCCGCTGACTCCGGTCGGCAAGCTCGACGTCGACGCATTGCCGGCGCCCACATTCGAATCGCGCTCGTACCAAGCGCCATCCACGCCTGCCCAGAAGCTTGTGGCCGACGCGATTGCCGATCTACTCGGCCTCGAACAGGTCGGCGCTTCGGATGATTTCTTCGAATTGGGTGGCAACTCCCTGATCGCGGCCAAGCTGGCCGGTCGTCTGGGCGCAGCGTTCGATACCCGCGTTCAGGTGAAGACTCTGTTCGAAGCGTCTACCGTCGAAGCGCTCGCCGCTCGCATCGAAGCCGAGACGGAAACGATCGGGCATGTGGCCTTGGCACCGATGGTTCGTCCTGATCGTGTGCCATTGTCTCTTGCGCAACAGCGTATGTGGTTCCTGAGTCGGTTCGACGCGGAATCTGCTGTGAACAATATTCCGATTGTTCTCCGCTTGTCCGGAGAACTTGACGTGAGTGCGCTTGCGCGCGCTGTTGAGGATGTTGTCGCTCGGCACGAGGTGCTGCGGACTGTGTATCCGGAGTTCGGCGGTATCGGCTATCAGGACGTTCTCGAAGTGTCCACGGCAGATATCGATCTGGATCCTCGGGATCTCGACGAGTCGGAGTTGCTTGCAGCTTTGGCGCCGCTGGTGACCGTTGGGTTCGACGTTTCCGTTGCAGTTCCACTTCGGGTGCGTCTGTTCCGTACCAGCCCAAGTGAATTCGTTCTCGCAATTGTGGTTCACCATATCTCTGCCGACGGTGTTTCGGTTGGTCCTCTGGTGCGTGATGTTGCATTGGCCTATCTTTCCCGGGCGCAGGGCAGCGCCCCGGCGTGGTCGCCGCTTGCGGTGCAATACGCAGATTTTGCGTTGTGGCAGCATGAGGTTTTGGGGGTCGATTCTGATCCGGCGTCGTTGATGTCGGAGCAATTGCGTTATTGGAGTGAGAATCTCGCGGGGTTGCCGGAGAAGATCGATCTGCCGTTCGATCGGAAGCGCCCGGCGGTTGCGTCGACGCGTGGCGCGGTGCATCGTTTCGATATCGACGGTGAGTTGCACAGGGCTCTGGAGCAATTGGCGTTGGATCGTGGTGTTTCGCTGTTCATGGTTGTGCATGCGGCCCTTGCGGTGCTGCTTGCGCGGATGGCGTCGACTGACGACGTGGTTATCGGTTCGCCGATTTCCGGTCGAGGGGAACCTGCGCTCGATGATCTGATCGGGATGTTTGTCAATACACTGGTGTTGCGTACGCCGGTGACGCCGAACATATCGTTTGCCGATCTTCTCGATCAGGTTCGTGAAACCGATTTGGGTGCATTTGCCAACGCGGACTTGCCTTTCGAGCGTTTGGTGGAGGTTCTCGATCCGGCCCGTTCGCAGGCGCATCATCCGTTGTTCCAGGTTGCGTTGTTCTTCCAGAACATGGCAGGTGACGCTCTGGAGTTGCCTGACCTGCGAGTCTCGGAGTTCGATGCGGGAATCGATATCGCAAAATTCGACCTTCAGCTGACGGCATCGCCGGTTGAAGGCGAGGCCGGCGTCGGTACCGGCATGGTGATGTCGTGGCTCTACGCCACAGATCTTTTCGACGCCGCTACTGTTGGCGGGCTAGCCGAGCGCCTGACCACCATTCTCCGTGCGATGGTCACGAATCCGGGAACTGCTGTCGGTGACGTGGAACTGTTGTCCACCAAGGAAATACAGAACATCATCGAAGACTTCAACGACACCTCGCGTCCGGTTGTGGGTGGGTTGTTGTTGGATGGTTTTGATTCTGTGGTGGGGGTTTCTTCGGGTTCGCGGGCGGTGGTGTGTGGGGATGTGGTGCTCTCGTATGGGGAGTTCGATGAGAGGGTTAATAGGTTTGCGCGTTATTTGATTGGTTTGGGTGTTGGGCCGGAGTCGTTGGTGGGGTTGGCTGTTCGG
>NZ_JAJHVW010000003.1:563394-571560 GCF_027583855.1 Rhodococcus sp. BH5 | reverse complement strand
CGCGGACGTCGCTGGGGTGAAGCCGCCACAATCGTCCGCGCACACCCACAGCGGAGTTGTTGACCACGTCGGTGACGGCATCGTCGGTGATGTTGATCGTCATGAGAACCCCCCGTTCCACCTTCCATCATACTCGAACATACTTTCGAGTCAAGGGCTTTTTCGAGAAGGTGAGGTGGGCCCGGCCGTCGTGATTCTGTTGTTCGAGAGCAGATTCCGTCGCTAGAGCATCAGCGCCGGATCTGTAGTCAGTTCGATGTTCAGCCACGGTTCGTAGGGGAGATCGGCGAGGCTGGTGGCGAACGAGCGTCGTACTGCGTCTTCACCGTCGATGTCCCAGCTGTGTGGCGCGACCATGAACGTCGCTTCGACATACAGCTTGCGACCCACCTTGCTCATGGTGAGAGTCGGTTCGTCCAAGCCGAATTCGTCGCGGACGACGGCGATGGCATCGTGCACGCGGGCCTGAACGTTTTCGCCGGGAGCACCTTCGAGGAGTTCGATCAGTGCGGTTCGCAGAAGTGCGTACGGTTGCGGGACCAGCATCGCGCAGCCGAGGAGGACCAAGACGGAGTCGACATATCGGTCGGCGTCGGAGAAATCGGTGCGGCCCAGGATCATTGCGACGACAGCACCGACTGCGACCAGCGCGCTGAAGGCAGCCGACGCTCCCCATTGCCTGGCTTCGGCGACGAGCAGATCAGATGTGCGGTCGACTTGTCGGACGTAGCGCCAGATGATGATCGACACCACCGCGCTGACAGCGCCGTATGCCACCAGAGACCCCGCGGTGACGTCGGCTCCGCCCGCGAGGATGACACGAACTGCCTCGACTGCAGCGTAGGCGAGCGTCGCCAGTAGTGCCATGCCCTGGACAGCGATGACGACCGGGATCAATGCCTCCTTACCGAACGGGAAGCGTGCGGTGGGGCCCGAGTCGGCTATCCGCGAGACCCGCAGTGAGAGCGCCGTCAACACCATTCCGATGAGGGCGTACACACCGTCGAGCAGGATCACCTGGGACTGCGAGATCCAGCCCCAGAATGCGGCGAGCACAGCCAACGCCGTTGCGACCACGAGCGAGTACCGCAGGGCCTTGCGTTCGCGGGTAGCGCTGTCTTCCTTGGTGCCCATGAATTCCAAACCGCCTGTCCGTTTCGATATTCCTTCACGTAGGAATACCAGCAACGACGCGCAGGCACGGGATCAGTGGACCAATTGCGCTGCCAGATCGAGAAAGTCCTCGGCGTTGATGTCGAACTCGTCGGAGAAGGACACATCGGGATTGCCCCTGGCTCCGAATTCGAGTGGTCGAGCTATGAAGGCTGTGCGGAATCCGAGAGCTTTGGCCGCCCGGATGTCATATTTGTGACTGGCAACCATCATGATCTCGGCCGGGTCGTACCCGAGATATCGAGCGGCCAGGTGGTAGATCTTCGGATCTGGTTTGAAGACGCCGGCCATTTCGGCAGTGAAGACGGCATGCCATGGCAGATTTCCGTGCCGGGAGATGCTGACTGCGGCATTCACGTCGGCGTTGGACAAGGCAGCGATTGTGTACTGCTGGCGCAGGGTTGTCAGGCCGGCGACAGTGTCGGGCCACGGGTCCAGGAATTTCCAGGCGGTGGTGAGTTCTTCCTGTTCGGCATCGGAAAGTTCGATGCTCTCGCGGGCCAACAGCTTGCGCAGAGCCTCGCGGTACACCGAATGTACTGTCACCCATTCGCCTGTGGAATCGTCGGCCTCGGAGGTGTTCGCGAAGTACTCAGCGCGCCAGAGATTGACGAATCTTGGCCAGTCCACGTCGGCGTCGGTGATTCGACGGGCCTCTCGGCACAGTGTGCTGTGAAAATCGGTCGCTGTGCCCTGGACGTCGAACAGCAGTGCTTTGATCTTCTCGCGCACTAGGCCTCCACTCCGAGATCACCTGACGGACTTCCTTCATTATTGCGGCTGCAGCGCCGGATTCGTGCTCGGTGAGCGCAAAGGCTCGACGCGTCGCAAAATAGACATCTATGGCCGACCGCGGATTTACCCCGACTCAGCTCGCCGCCCGAGCTGCCTACTTGCTGCGCGGAAACGACCTGGGCACGATGACCAGCGCTGCCCCGAAGCTGTATCCCCACATGTGGAGCTGGGACGCCGCGTTCGTGGCGGTAGGTCTGGCGCCGCTCAGCGTCGAACGGGCGGTAGTAGAGCTCGATACCTTGCTCTCGGCTCAGTGGAAGAACGGAATGATTCCGCACATCGTGTTCGCGAACGGTGTCGACGGCTACTTCCCCGGCCCGACGCGGTGGGATGTCAATGCGTTGGCAGCGCATGCTCCTTTGGGTACCGCTACATCGGGAATCACCCAACCCCCCGTTCACGCGATCGCGGTGCAGCGGATTCTCGATCATTCGCGTCGGCACGGACGTACGACGCGTGCGGTCGCGGAAGAGTTCCTCGACCGGCGCTGGAGCGATCTGGTTCGGTGGCACCGGTGGTTGGCGGAGGCCCGCGATCTCGACGGCAACGGCCGTATCGCGCTCTATCACGGGTGGGAATCTGGGATGGACAACTCTCCGCGGTGGGATCTGGCGTACGCGAATGTTGTTGCGGGACAAGTTCCTGCGTATCAGCGTGCTGATCTCGCTGTGGTGACGGACCTGTCTCAGCGGCCCACGGATCACGAATACGACCGCTACCTTTGGCTTCTCGAAGAGATGAAGGCCGTGCGGTACGAGGACTCGCAGCTTGCCACAGCCATGAGTTTTGCCGTCGAGGACGTGTTTGTCAGCGCGGTCTTCTCGATGGCGTGCGACGTCCTGGCGACGATCGGCGAGGAGCATTCCCGGCCGAACTCCGACGTCCGTGATCTACGCGGGTGGGCAGATCGATTCCGGCAGGGCGTGATTGCCACCACCGATGAACGATCAGGTGCAGCAAAGGATTTCGATCTTCGCACCGGGCGATGGGTTCATACCGAGACCATCGCGATGTTTGCGCCGTTGCTGTGCGGCGGTCTGAGCCGCGATGCCGAGCGCGCTCTGTTGCGCACTTTCGAGGGGCCCAAATTCTGTGGTCACCCGGACATGCGGTTTGCTGTCCCACCGTCGACGTCTCCGGTTTCCGGCGATTTCCGCCCGCGGGAGTATTGGCGTGGCCCGGTGTGGCCGGTGATCACGTGGTTGTTCTCGTGGGCGTTCGCGCGTCGGGGGTGGGCCGAGAGATCGCACGTGTTGCGTTCGGAGGGGTTGCGGCAGGCCAGCGATGGCAGTTTTGCCGAATACTACGAGCCTTTCACCGGTGAGCCGCTGGGCAGTATGCAACAGTCGTGGACCGCTGCGGCTGTTCTCGATTGGCTCGGTTGAGTGAACATTCCCTGAATTAGGGGACAAAACGGACTAGTCGACCTTAGTCTCGGGAAATGGTCGAGCGACGGATCGTCAGGACATTGGGCAAGCTCACCCCGATCGCGATGGCAGCTGCCATCGCGATCACGGCACCTGGCCTCGCAGCTGCCGACGCTCCCCGCGGCCCGGACGTCTCTTCGTGGCAACACGTGGACGGAACCGGAATCGACTGGTTCCAGGTCAAGGCGTCAGGGCACGAGTTCGCGATGGTCAAGGCCACCGAGTCGCTCAACTACGTCAATCCGTACTTCATCCAGGATTGCCTGGTCATGCGTGCTGCCGGCGTCTCGCGCGGGGCCTACCACTACGCAGACGTTCGCCAGTCCCCCGAAGCCCAGGCCGCCTTCTATTCGGCGATCGTCCTGGGTATCAACGGACCTGGTGACCTCCCGCCCGTTCTGGATCTCGAGGACGCGAAGGGACTGCCCGCCGGGCAGGTCATCGACTGGACTCATCGCTACTTGAATACAGTCCAGGCACTTACCGGGCGGCAGCCCATCATTTACACGTATCCCAACTTCTGGCGTACTCAGATGGCCAACACCACCGAGTTCAACCACTACCCGCTGTGGATCGCCGATTACAACGGGCAGAACGCACCGGGGCCGCTACCCGGCGGTTGGTCCAACTGGACTTTCTGGCAGTACACCAGCACCGGACGAATCCCCGGAATCACCGGAAATACTGATATCAACGTCTACAGCGGAGCCCAGGGCGATTTCGATCGCTACGCCAACAGTGTGGGGTTCGGCAGCAGCTAGTTTGCGGCGGGGCCCTTGGCTCCGTGGTGCCCGGTTCGGGCCCTTTCGCCCTCGATGCATTTGCCTCGAGGCACGCGGAAGGGCCCTTTTTGGCACTCTTGTGACGCTTGGCTGGTTAGTCCGGTTGTTGCTCGTCAGTTACGAGAATTCTGCCGGGCGGTAGCCACGATCGCTGAACTTTCGACTAGCTGAGCAGGATCAGAAAATAGCTATGGCAGAAAATGAGCAGAACTGCTCTGCCTGAAAAGCTACAAAACGGACTTGAAGTTGGGTTTGAATCGAAGGCGGCCGCCCGGTTTCGGGCGAAGTTGGTGCCTCGCAATCCAATTATCGGAGCCTCGGGATGCTTCGTTACCGGCAGCCGTCGCTGAGTGTGGTCTGGATCAATTCGATCAATTCCGACGGGCTCGCACGCGTGATCGGACTCCATGCAGGACGGGGTTTCCGAACGTCGTTCGAGGGTCTGTGGCGCATCCAACAGGCCTTATCCATATTGGGCATTTGTCCAGATTCCATATCTTCCTCGAGGTTGGTCGTCACCCGATCTGGTCAGCGGAAACGTTGAATGTCATCGCGTTCGCCGCGGTGCCGCACTCCGAGGGCTGAATTGTCCGCTCGGACAACGCTGCTCCTCGAAGCTTGTCCGATCTACGAACAAAAACGTCGATCGGTCTGCTTTGTCCGACTTGCGATGGGCAAGCTCCCGGTTATCTGTTATCTTGTTCCTGATAACTGGAAGGTTGCTCTCGATTTGCGCGGATTTCGAGGGCCAAGGTCCTGTTCAGGGCGGCTCTTCCAACACGCAGGTGTTTCCGAAGAGGAGCTCGAATGACAGGACCGGCAACAGCGTCCGGTGTGAGGTCGATCAGCCGAAAACAGGCGCATCGACCCGAACCAACCGATCAACCGGGAGTTCGCGCCAGCGCTCTCGCATCTCCGTCCATCGAACATCGATCAGGCACATCCTGGGGAGTAAGAAATGCCTAACGACATACCGCCGACAAGGTCGGCCATATTCACCGCAGGGCTCCCGCCCTGGGTGCGAGCGTGGACGGTGGTATGGACCGCCATCGCGATGATTCTCGGTATCTCCGGCGCGACGGCAGTGGTTGCGTCAGCGCAGCCGGCCGCGACGCTCGGCGGCCCCGTTCAGGCTCAGGCGCCGGCTCGCGCCGCTGTTCTTCCGGATGAACAGCCTGCAAAAGGCTGCGCATTCAGCGCCCCCGGCACCGGTCCGTTCTCGCAGAACATCTGCTGGATCGATATGTCGACGCTCGATGCGGCAACGGCTGCTTCTGCGGCAGGGCAGTCGATGGAAATCCAGCTCACCGACGGTTACAAGATCAACTTCAAGGCTTTCCTCACTGACTCGGTTGCAGGAAAGAATCACCAGGGGATCGAAACGAAGGCATTTCCCACGTTGCACTATGCAGCGTTGGGAACTTCCGCGTACACGGGTGTGCCGACGACGATCAAGCCGGCGATCTACCAAACCTCAGCCACCGCTGGTCAGTCCGGTGGAACAGTCTCGCTGAAGAACATCGTGATGACGGGGCCGAATGGCGCCGTCAACAACTACGGGCTCGTAGCAGCCGACGCTGAGTCGACAGACGCGAATATCAATACTACGAACGACCGTGAATTCCTCACTTTCAATTCGGACAAGCCTCTACGGCAGATCGCACGTACCGTCGGTGACGACAGTGATCCTGCCTACCCCGGAATTCGGGCCTGTGACGGTGGGCTGACGGGTATGCCAGCCAATACCGTCCGATGCGATTCGTGGAACAACGTCAATGGCCAGGGGCGCACGCCCGGAACGCTAGTCGTTGCATCGACTGCTCCGACAAGTTTCGCAGCCACTTTCGGAAATACCGTTCAGGCGACCTCGCGTCAGGGCCTGGCGTTCGGTGTGCTGCTGTCGAAGGTCAAGATCGACAAGGACCTCACGCGCGTCACCCCCGGTGACGATTTCACTATCGGCATGAGCACCGGACACCACGCTGATGCAGGCGCCGCTGCAGCAACCGAGATCAAGAGCACCACGACCGGTGCGACTGATACGACGGCATCGACTGGCTGGCGGACACTCCTCGCAGATACCACGCCCACCCCTGTCACGTTCTGGGAGAAGCCAACTACCTCGGCGACCAAGACCGCGAACTATGCGACATCGTGGGATTGCCAGGTAAACGGCGTGACCCAGGCCCTCAGGGTCGGTGACGTTGCGCAGGCAGCACTTACACCGGGTGACAACGTGTATTGCAAGGTCAAGAACACCCCGGTTCTCGTGAAGAAGTCGTCGTCACCACCTACCGGTGAGACTGTCAATATCGGCCAATCAATCACCTACACTCTGAATTTCGAGAATCCGGGCACTGCGCCGGCAACGATCGACTACACGGACTACCTCGCCGACGTCATTGATGACGGAACGGTTGCGGTCGGTGCTGCAACCGGCGGACTCACCGCCGCATTGAACGGCGCCGACAAGATCAAGGTCGGCGGCACGTTGCCGGCCGGCGGCAAGGGGACAGTCACATACACCGTCACTGTCAAAGACGGCGGCAACAAAGTTCTGAACAACTATCTGGTTCCGGGGACTACAACTCCCCCCACAACATGTGATCCTGCAACCAATCTCTGCACGACGCATCCCATGCCTGGTTTCACGCTGACCAAGACGGCTGATCCGGTTTCCGGTTCGACGGTTCAGGCCGGCGACACCATTACGTACACCGTCACCGGTGCCAACACCGGCAGGACGGCCCTGACTCCCGCGACGATCACCGATGATCTGAGTGCGGTTCTCAACAATGCTGCTGTCGTTCCGGGCTCGCTGAAGGCGACCATCGACGGTGCTCCTGTTGCTGCTCCGACTCTTTCGGGCAGCACTTTGTCGTGGTCCGCGAATCTCCCGGCCGGTAAGTCTGTTGTTCTGACATACCAGGTGAAGGTCAATGCCGGCGTTGCCGCGGGAACGGTTCTGAACAACAAGGTCACGGGTACTGCGAAGCCGCCGACCGGTCCGGACATCACTCCTCCTCCGGTGGAAACGAATCACTCGGTTCCAGGTTTTACGCTGGCGAAGACTGCCGATCCGATCTCCGGTTCGACGGTTCAGGCCGGCGAGTCGATCAAGTACACCGTCACCGGCACCAACACCGGCAAGACGAAGCTTGATCCGGTACAGATCAATGACGATCTGGGTGCGGTCCTCAATAATGCTGCTGTCGTTCCTGGTTCGCTGAAGGCGACCATTGACGGAGCTTCCGTGGCTGTTCCGACTTTGTCGGGTACGACGCTCTCGTGGACTGGCGTTCTCGAAGCCGGCAAGTCGGTTGTCCTGACCTACGAGGTGAAGGTCAACGACGGTGTCGCTGCGGGTACGGTCTTGAACAACAAGGTCACGGGTACTGCGAAGCCGCCGACCGGTCCGGATATCACTCCTCCTCCGGTGGAGACGAATCACTCGGTTCCCGGTTTCACTGTCGCGAAGACTGCGGATCCGGCATCGGGTACCGGCGTCAATGCTGGTCAGACGATCACGTATACGGTGACAGGTACGAACACCGGTAAGACGACGCTCAATCCTGTTGTGTTGACTGATGATTTATCGAAGGTTCTCGACAACGCGACGTTGGTGGACGGTTCGCTGAAGGCGACTGTTGACGGTGTCGACGGTGCTGCTCCGACCCTGTCGGGTACGACGCTCACCTGGACCGGTGGATTGGAAGCTGGTAAGTCGGTTGTTCTGACCTACCAGGTGAAGATCAATGCCGGTGTTGCCGGTGGCACGTTGATCAACAACAAGGTCACCGGTACTGCGAAGCCGCCGACGGGTCCGGAGATCACTCCTCCGCCGGTGACGACGGAGCATCCGGTTCTGTCTCCGAAGATTGCTGTGGTGAAGTCTTCTGATCCGGTGTCGGGTTCGAATGTTGTTGCCGGTCAGGACATCAAGTACACGCTTTCGTTCTCGAACACCGGTAACGGTGCGGGTGAGGTCG
>NZ_JAJHVW010000003.1:0-563294 GCF_027583855.1 Rhodococcus sp. BH5 | reverse complement strand
AGAGCAAGACGGTGACGTATTCGGTGAAGGTCAATGCCGATGTGGTCGGTGGGGTGTTCGTGAACAACTTCGTTGTTCCGGGTACGACTCCGCCGGTTGATCCTCCGGAGGTGTGTGATCCGGCGACGCAGCTGTGCACGACGCATCCGGTGGTGTCTCCGAAGATTGCTGTGGTGAAGTCTTCTGATCCGGTGTCGGGTTCGAATGTTGTTGCCGGTCAGGACATCAAGTACACGCTTTCGTTCTCGAACACCGGTAACGGTGCGGGTGAGGTCGCGTACTTCGATGATTTGCGTCAGGTTGTGGACAAGGGTGCATTGAGTGGTTTGGCTGCTGATGCTCCGTTGGTTGCGACGATGGTCGGCACGGATGGTTTCTCGGTGACGGGAACCTTGGCGGCCGGTGAGAGCAAGACGGTGACGTATTCGGTGAAGGTCAATGCCGATGTGGTCGGTGGGGTGTTCGTGAACAACTTCGTTGTTCCGGGTACGACTCCGCCGGTTGATCCTCCGGAGGTGTGTGATCCGGTGACGCAGCTGTGCACGACGCATCCGGTGAAGGTTCCGGGGTTCACGGTCGCGAAGGCTGCCGATCCTGCGTCGGGTACCAATGTTGCTGCTGGTCAGACGATCACGTATACGGTGACCGGTTCCAACACGGGTAACACGACTCTTGATCCGGTGGTGTTGACCGATGATCTGTCGAAGGTTCTCGACAACGCGGTGTTGGTGGACGGTTCGCTGAAAGCAACGGTCGACGGTGTCGACGGGACTGCTCCGACCCTGTCGGGTACGACGCTCTCGTGGACCGGCGTGCTCGAGGCCGGTAAGTCGGTTGTTCTGACCTACCAGGTGAAGATCAATGCCGGTGTTGCCGGCGGGGTTCTGATCAACAACAAGGTCACCGGTACTGCGAAGCCGCCGACGGGTCCGGAGATCACTCCTCCGCCGGTGACGACCGAACACCCGGTGAAGGTTCCGGGGTTCACGGTTGCGAAGGCTGCTGATCCGGTGTCGGGTACCAATGTTGCTGCTGGTCAGACGATCACGTATACGGTGACCGGTTCCAACACGGGTAACACGACCCTTGATCCGGTGGTGTTGACCGATGATCTGTCGAAGGTTCTCGACAACGCGACGTTGGTGGACGGTTCGCTCAAGGCAACGGTCGACGGTGTCGACGGGACTGCTCCGACCCTGTCGGGTACGACGTTGAGTTGGACGGGTGCACTCGAGGCCGGTAAGTCGGTTGCTCTGACCTACCAGGTGAAGATCAACGACGGTGTCGCCGGCGGGGTTCTGATCAACAACAAGGTCACCGGTACTGCGAAGCCGCCGACGGGTCCGGAGATCACTCCTCCGCCCGTGACGACCGAGCATCCGGTTCTGTCTCCGAAGATTGCTGTGGTGAAGTCTTCTGATCCGGTGTCGGGTTCGAATGTTGTTGCCGGTCAGGACATCAAGTACACGCTCACGTTCACGAACACCGGTAACGGTGCGGGTGAGGTCGCGCACTTCGATGATCTGCGTGGTCTGCTCGATGATGCTGATCTGGTTGCGGGCAGCTTGAGTGCTGATGCTCCGTTGACTGCTGCGATGGTCGGCACGGATGGTTTCTCGGTGACGGGATCCCTTGCGGCCGGTGAGAGCAAGACGGTGACGTACACCGTCACGGTCAAGGCTGATGCCGATCGCGTTGCGGCGAATGCCGACAACATGGTGCTCAACTTCGTTGTTCCGGGGACGACTCCGCCGGTTGATCCTCCGGAGGTGTGTGATCCGGCGACGCAGCTGTGCACGACGCATCCGGTGAAGGTTCCGGGGTTCACGGTTGCGAAGGCTGCTGATCCGGTGTCGGGTACCAATGTCGCTGCTGGTCAGACGATCACGTACACGGTGACGGGTGCGAACACGGGTAACACGACTCTTGATCCGGTGGTGTTGACCGATGATCTGTCGAAGGTTCTCGACAACGCGACGTTGGTGGACGGTTCGCTCAAGGCGACTGTCGACGGTGTCGACGGTGCTGCTCCGACCCTGTCGGGCACCACGCTCACCTGGACCGGTGCATTGGAAGCCGGTAAGTCGGTTGTCCTGACCTACCAGGTGAAGATCAACGACGGTGTCGCCGGTGGCACGTTGATCAACAACAAGGTCACGGGTACTGCGAAGCCGCCGACGGGTCCGGAGATCACTCCTCCGCCGGTGACGACCGAACACCCGGTGAAGGTTCCGGGGTTCACGGTCGCGAAGGCTGCGGATCCGGTGTCGGGTACCAATGTTGCTGCGGGTCAGACGATCACGTATACGGTGACGGGTGCGAATACGGGTAACACGACTCTTGATCCGGTGGTGTTGACCGATGATCTGTCGAAGGTTCTCGACAACGCGACGTTGGTGGACGGTTCGCTGAAGGCGACTGTTGACGGTGTCGACGGTGCTGCTCCGACCCTGTCGGGCACCACGCTCACCTGGACCGGTGCATTGGAAGCCGGTAAGTCGGTTGTCCTGACCTACCAGGTGAAGATCAACGATGGTGTTGCCGGCGGGGTTCTGATCAACAACAAGGTCACCGGTACTGCGAAGCCGCCGACGGGTCCGGAGATCACTCCTCCGCCGGTGACGACCGAGCATCCGGTGGATGGCACACCCGCGATCGAGGTACTGAAGTCCTCTGTTCCGTCCACCACGAACCGTGTGGTTGGCGGCCAGGAGATCACGTACACGCTCACGTTCAAGAATGTGGGCACCGCGGATGGTGAGATCAGTTTCTACGACGATCTGACCGATGTTCTCGACGATGCAGTAATGACGAAGGATCCGGCTACCACTTCCACGCTGGTTGTTTCGGGTGTCGTCGACAACGTCTTCACGGTCACCGGCAAGCTGGCCAAGGGTGAGAGCGCGACCGTGACGTACACCGTCAAGGTCAATCCTGAGATCGGAACGTTGTCAGGTCCCGGATTCACTCCGGGTGTCCTGAACAACTACCTGGTGGTTGGTGGCGAGAACCCGCCAGTGGACTGTGTCCCGGGCGACGCTCTCTGCACCGAACACCCGATAGACCCGCCGGAGACCACCACTACGGTGCCGCCGACGACCACCACGACGCCGCCGGTCACGACGGAACCCTGTGTTCCTCCGACGACGACCACGCGGATGGTTCCGACGACAACGGTTGCGACGACGACGGCTAGCGCGACCACTGCCGGTGACGCTGATGTGACCGGTACGGAGGAATCCACCACAGAGGAGACCACGACAGAAGAAGTTGTCGCGGAGGAGATTGTGGATCCGTGTGGCGTGACGACAACGACGCCGCCGACGACAACGCCGCCGGTCACGACAGTTCCGCCGACCACGACGGTTCCGAACACGACGGTGCCGGTTACACCGACGATCATCATTCCCCCGATCGTCGTTGTGCCTCCGATCGTCGTACCGCCGACGGTTCCGGGTCAGCCGGTTCCGAGCACGGTTCCGGGACAGCCGAAGCCGCCGACAGCAAACCCGGGTCAGCCGGGTCAGCCGAAGCCGTCTGCTCCTCAGGGCGGGACGATCAACTCGGGTGGTGGCGCTGGTGAGAGTGGCGTGAACACCGGGTTGCTCGCAGCAGGTGGATTGGTTCTGCTGCTGGCGCTGGGAACGGGTGTTGTTCTCCTGACGCGTAAGCGTCGCGAGGACGGTGACAACTGATTCTCTTGAGAATCTGAGGTAAACGACGTGGGGCAGATCGCAGAGTATGCGATCTGCCCCACGTCGTTTTCATGTGTGTTACGAGCCGAGCCGAGATCCGTCCTTCTTCCAGGCTGCAACTACCGACGGGCGAGGCTGGGCGGAACCACCGTCGGGCCAATGGGATGCGGGGCTTTCGATGCTGGCGTCGTCGGTCTCGCCGGGGTGCTGGACGCAGACGATGACGCGCTTCTCGTCCACGATGGGGCCGCAGGTTTCGGCGCCGACGGGAACGGTGAGGAACTGCTTTGTCTCACCGCGGTTTTCGCCTTCGAGGACAACGCTGAACAGCCCGTCGTTGGACTTGAGTGCGTTGCCGTCGGTGGAGATCCACAGATTGCCGTGCGGGTCGAAGGCAAGGTTGTCCGGGCATGAGATGGGGCTGACCTTGCTCTTGTCGAACCCGCCGAAGTAAGTATCGGCTGTGGCCGGATCTCCGCAGACGAGAAGAAGATTCCAGCCGAAGGTGGTGCCGGCGTGGTCGTCGGTGATTTCGAGGACCTGGCCGTTCTTGTTGTTGTTCCTCGGGTTCGCCTCGTCGGCCGCGGCGCCACCGTCGACTCCGCGCTTGGTGTTGTTGGTCAGTGCGACGTAAACCTTGCCGCTCTTCGGGTTTGCCTCGAAGTCCTCGGGGCGATCCATCTTCGTTGCCCCGACCTTGTCACCGGCCTGGCGGGTGAAGACGGCGACCTCTTCGGCGCTCATGCCGTCGACCAGCGATTCGCCCTTGCCGTCTTCGCCGGTGCGCAGGATGGCTACCCACTCGCCGGTTCCGTCGAACTTGCCGTCCGACGGAAGCTTGCCGCTGCCGTCGATCTCGCCGGCGGAGTTTCCGCTGAGCTTTGCGACGTACAGTGTTCCGGCGTCGAGCAGAGTCATGTTGTGGCGCATGGCTGCCTGACTCTTGCCGTCCTGCATCTTTCGGCTGGAGACGAACTTGTACATGTAGTCGAAGCGCTCGTCGTCGCCGCTGTAGGCGACGACGGTGCCGTCCGACGTGATGTAAATGGTGGCGGCTTCGTGCTTGAAACGTCCGAGCGCTGTGTGCTTGATCGGAGTCGACGACGGATCCCAGGGATCGATCTCGACGACGTATCCGAATCGGTTGACCTCGTTGGGTTCTGCGACCAGATCGAACCGCTTGTCGAAGCGTTCCCACTTGCGCTCGGAAGCGGCACCGGCAAGACCGTAGCGCTTCAGCCGTGCTGCCACCGTGGGATCGGTGACACCCTCGGCGTTCGCGAAGTACTGGTTGAAGTTCTCTTCGCCGGAAAGCACTGTGCCCCAGGGGGTGACGCCGCCGGCGCAATTGTTGAGGGTGCCGAGCACTTTGGTTCCCGTGGGATCGGCACTCGTCTTGAGGAAGTCGCTACCTGCAGCGGGGCCGGTCACGACAAATTCCGTGGTTCCGGTGATGCGGCGGTTGTTCGATCCGATCTCCGGTACGAGCTTGCCGTTGTCGGATTCGCCCGTGACCTGCACGACCGACAGTCCGTGGCTGGCGAGGCCGATCTTGAACTGCTCCTCGGTCGGGTTCTCCGCATCGTAGCCGCGGAACATCGCCGGCTCGGTGGAGTATTCGTGATTGACCACGAGTAGGTAGGTGTTGGGCTGCCCGTCGACCGGGAGCAATCCGGCGAAGTCGTTGTTGAATCCGAACTGCAGTTCCTGCGCTGCAGCAGTCTGCTTGTCGAAGTCGAAAGCCGGGGCGCCTGCGAGAACGGCGTCACCCCAGCGAATCACGACGGCTTGATCGTATCCGTCAGGGACGGTGACCTTGTCTTCCTTGTTGGGCGCGACGGCGCCGAAGTTCGTCCCCGCTGGTGTCGATCCGCTGCTGCTGCCGCTCGTCGATCCGGTTCCCGGTTCGGCACTTGCGGATTCGTCCGAACAGGCGACGAGGGCGCTGCCCGCTCCCACCGCGAGCACTGCCATGCCGCTGCCCCGGAGCAAGCCGCGACGACTCAGCGCTGTGCGTGCGATGTCGCGGAAGTACTCGCCGCCCGAGGTGTTGGGGACCTCGTGAGAGCACGCGTTTCCGCACTTGTACTGGCAGGTGATCGACGCGCGTGCAGACACGCCGTCGTGTTTGACGAACAAGGCCAAAGGCTTGATAGCCACCGTGAACTCCCGAGATTCGATGTACGGACTTCGGGAACCGTAGAAGCTCGAAGCAAGGGTAAAGGAACGTAAAAATGAACGGCAAAACAACGAGGTGACCCTTACCCGCGGTTTACGACGCGTCCCCGCGGGGACGTCGCATGACATTTGTCATCGCTGATCCGTGACGGTGTCACCGCAGGTGATGACGCAGTGCACTGTTTTCGGCTCTGACTTCCCGCGAAGCTTGGATGCATGAGAGAACCACATGAGGGAAGCCTCCTGACGGACCTGATGGACATCGGACCCGCACCCACGATGGGCCGCGAACTTGTTGTGATCGTCGTGAATATTGCGATCATCGGAGTGCTGTTCGCGATCATCGGCTCCAATCCCGTGTTCTGGATTCTTGTTGCCGCTCTCGCTGTCTATGCGGGTATCCGATTCGTGATCGGACTGCGCGGCTGGAACCGAGCGGAGGCGCAGCGATGAAGGGCGATCCCGTGATCGACGTAGTCGGAATGTCGCGGCGTTACGGCTCCGGTAAGGAGGCGTTCGATGCTGTTCGCAATCTGGATCTGAGTGTTCAGGAAGGCGAGCTGTTCGGCCTCCTCGGAACCAATGGTGCCGGCAAGACGTCCACTCTCGAAGTGATTCAGGGTCTTTCACGATCCAGTGCCGGAACGGTGCGCGTTCTGGGCATGGATCCGGTGCGCAACCGCAAGCAGATTCGCCCGTCGCTTGGCATCATGCTCCAGAAGGGTGGCTTGCCCCAAGACCTGACTGCTCGTGAGAGTTTGGCGATGTGGGCCGGAACCTGCTCGAATCCGCTGCCCGTGGACGAGGTGCTCGAGCGCGTGGACATGCGTGACCGTGGTGATACCCGCGTGAAGTTCCTCTCGGGAGGTGAGGCGCGGCGACTGGATCTGGCGTGCGCGATCATCGGCCGGCCACTCGTCCTGTTTCTCGACGAGCCGACTACTGGTTTGGATCCCGAAAGTCGACGTAACACTTGGCAATTGATTGCTGACTTGAAAGCGTCGGGCGTCACCATCATGTTGACGACGCACTACCTGGACGAAGCCGAGTCCCTGTGCGACCAGTTGGCGATCATGCACCGAGGATCGGTGGTGCGCAGCGGAACCGTGGCGGACGTCGTCGCGGATCATCCCGCCCAGATCAAACTGCACCGTCCCGGTCTTCCGCTCCCGGCCCTGGCCGGCGCCGAGGTACGCGTCGAAAACGATCTGGTGGTGATCACCACTCGCACAGTGCAGGAGACGCTGACGGAACTGCTGCTGTGGGCACAGCACAACAACATCCTGCTGACCGGCCTGGATGCCCGCGCGGCATCCCTGGAGACCGTATTCCTCTCCATTGCAGACCAATTCGATCATCACGCAGCTCTCGAAGGAGCGTCGGCATGAACCGCATAGCAACCCTGTCTCGTTCGGAGTTCACGCTCCTGGGACGAAATCGACTGTTGCTCTTCAACGCAATCGTCCTCCCGTTGATCTTTCCCGTGGGGATGCTGTACCTGTCGCGCGATGGCGGGTTGTCCGACAAGTCGGTGTCGGCAGGCCTCGAGGTGTTTGCACTCTTCCTGCTCGTGTTCGTGGTCTTCTACAACCTCCTGTCGGTGTACGCGACGCGTCGTGACGAGTTGGTTCTCAAGCGACTACGGACAGGGGAATGCAGCGACGCCGAGATCCTCGCGGGCCCGGCAGTGCCGTCGTGGGTTCTCACCGGCCTGTTGACGGTGGTGATCGGAATCGCCGTGATGGTTCTGGGCGGTCGTGCTCCGGTCAATCCGGTCCTGGTGCTGGTCGCGGTGATCGGCGGCGCCGCGCTCTTCACGGCGCTGGCGTTGATCACTTCGGCTGTCACGCGAAATGCAGAGGCGGCGCAGATCACCTGCATGCCGATTCTGATTCTGGCGACGGCAGGTATGTCCTCGATCAGGAATGTCGTGCCGGACAACGTTGCTCGCATTCTCGATTTCACTCCGCTGGCCGCAGTAGTGGACCTTCTCAATCTCGGATGGCTGGGGCGGACCACTGGCGAACTGGCTGATCTGGGCGATGCGCCCGGTGCGGCAGCGGGATTTGTCGACACCTTCGGTTCGGCTGTGCAACCGTTGTTGGTCATGCTGGCGTGGATCGTCGGTTCGGTTCTGATCGCGAACGTCCACTTCCGCTGGGAACCGCGTTCGTAGAACTCTGAGAAGGTAGTGGGCATGATCGCGCAGAACTTCGGACGCTGGAATCCGAGACGGACGTGGCGAACCGCGTCGAACGTCGACAAGGTTCGCCTCTACACGCGGCAATCGTTCATCATGGTCGCAGTGGTTTTCGGTGGCTTCGGTGCGGTCACCGAGGTCGTTGCGGATCGGTACCTGTCGTGTGTCTTCCTCGGAATCAGTGCCGTTGCGTGCGTCATCGCCGTGTCTCGGATGCCTGATCTGGGCGGAGTCGTGGCCAAGCCCGTCCAGATTCCTCTTGCCGTGATGACGTTGTCGGCGTTCTGCTCGGCGGGAATTGCCTTGGGAAGCAATGGCGAGAACGGCCCGTACTTCTGGCTGGCGGCAATCCTTGTCGTGCCCCTTGCGGGGTTGACGTCGTTGCGCTGGCTGATCGTGGGCTCGGTGGCCGCCGGGGTTGTACTGGGACTGCTTGCGGGTCCGGAAAGCGGCGTGTCCGTCGGAATCGTCGCCGCCTTCATGGGGCTGACCGTCTACATGTCGGTGTGGCTGCTGCGGATGGTCACCGAATTGGACGAGGCACGCGGAGCCGCTGCCGCTCTGTCCGTCGCCGAGGAACGGTTGCGATTTTCACGCGATCTCCATGACGTCGTCGGGCGGGCACTGTCTGCAATTGCGGTGAAAAGTGAACTTGCAGCTACTCTTTCACGACGCGGCGACGATCGTGCCGCCGCGCAGATGGACGAAGTACGCGAACTTGCGCAAGATTCACTCGACGAAGCGCGCGAGTTGGTTCGGGGATACCGGTCCATCGCCTTGGCGTCCGAGCTGGCCGGTGCGCAGTCTCTGCTCGAGGCCGCCGGAATCTCCACTGCGATACGTGGATCGGCAGATCAGCTGCCGGTGGAACTGGCCGAAGCTGCCGCCTGGGTCGTCCGTGAAGGCGTCACCAACATTCTCCGGCACTCCAGTGCCGAGAATTGCAGCATCGAAGTGTTCGCGGACGGCGTCGTGATCGCCAACGACGGCGCACGGATCGCAGAGCCGAACAACGGAACCGGCCTGAACGGATTGCGCGAGCGCGTCGGCGCCGTCGGAGGAATTGTCGAAACCGTGCAGGACGAAGATCGCTTCACCCTCACCGCCCACTTTCCGTCCCGAACGAAGGAGTCTCGGTGACCGAGCCGATCAAGGTACTGCTGGCCGACGACGAGAACCTGATCCGCTCGGCTCTGGCCATGATGTTGTCGCTCGAGGACGACATCGTTGTCGTCGCGGAAGCCGAATCCGGCGAGGATGCCGTGGTCGCTGCTGCAAAACATCAACCTGACGTAGCCGTGCTCGACCTTCAAATGGCAGGTATCGACGGCATCGAGACGGCGCAACAGATTGCGCAGACGGTCTCGGGGTGCGTCTCGATCATCGTGACGAGCCACGGGCGTCCCGGGTATCTGAAGAAGGCACTGTCAGCAGGCGTCCGAGGATTTCTGCCGAAGACGACGCCTGCGGCGACGCTCGCCGAGGTGGTCCGCAGCGTCCATGCCGGCGGGAGGTACGTCGACCCGTCGTTGGCTGCCGAGGCAATCGGCGCCGGCGACTCACCGCTTACTCCGCGCGAAGCGGACGTACTCGAGTACGCGGCCGACGGAGCATCCATCGAGCAGATCGCTTCCCGGGCACACCTCTCGGCAGGAACCACCCGGAACTATCTGTCGTCAGCTGTCACCAAACTCGGTGCTGCCAACCGGCACGAAGCAGCGGTGATCGCCCGCCGGCAGGGGTGGATTTAGGGCCTTCGGCCCCGTGCGCCTTTCTGGTTGCGGGCACTACCAAAAAGGCGCACAGGGCCGAAGGCCCCGCAATGTCGAGAATCCCCGACTTGCTTCGTCCCTGTAGTGAAGTGCGACCAGAATGGGTGGCACCGACACAGAGGAGATTCACGATGGCCAAGTACTTGCTGCTCAAGCACTACCGCGGCGCTCCGGCTGCAGTCAACGACGTGCCGATGGACCAGTGGACGCCGGACGAGATCACTGCCCACGTGAAGTACATGCAGGACTTCGCGGATCGGCTCGAGAAGGCGGGCGAGTTCGTCGACGGTCAGGCTCTCGCTCCTGAGGGCACCTTTGTCCGGTACGACGGTGAGGGTCGCCCGCCGGTCACCGACGGTCCGTTCGCGGAAACCAAGGACCTCATTGCCGGCTGGATGGTGATCGACGTCGACAACTACGACCGTGCCGTCCAATTGGCCGGCGAGCTCTCGGCCGCGCCCGGCGCAGGCGGGAAGCCGATTCACGAATGGCTCGAACTGCGCCCGTTCCTGACCGAGCCGCCGACCATCACGGACTGAAACCTGTCATGGACGACGCCCTACTTCGGAGTCTGACTCCGAGCGTGCTCGGCATCCTCGTCCGCCGCGGAGCAGATTTCGCGTCGGCCGAGGACGCCGTGCAGGACGCTCTGCTCGAGGCGGTCAGGGTCTGGCCGGACAACCCGCCGCGGGACCCGAAGGGCTGGCTGGTCACGGTGGCCTGGCGGCGGTTCCTCGACGGGATCCGTTCGGATGCGGCTCGTCGCAAGCGGGAGTTTCTGGCGGACGAGCAGCCAGGCGAGCGGCCGGTCAGCGGGTCGGTGCCGGGCGTGGACGACACACTCCAGCTCTACTTTTTGTGCGCGCACCCGTCGTTGACGCCGTCGTCCGCCGTCGCACTCACGCTGCGCGCTGTCGGCGGGCTGACCACCCGCCAGATTGCGCAGGCCTACCTGGTGCCCGAGGCGACTATGGCTCAGCGCATCAGCCGAGCCAAGCGCACGGTCTCCGGCGTCCGGTTCGAGCAACCCGGCGATGTCGCCACCGTCCTGCGTGTCCTCTATCTGGTCTTCAACGAGGGGTACTCCGGCGACGTCGACCTGGCTGCCGAGGCCATCCGGCTCACCCGGCAGTTGGCGGCCGCGATCGATCACCCCGAAGTCGCAGGGTTGCTCGCACTGATGCTGCTCCATCACGCTCGTCGAGCCGCGCGAACTGCCGCGGACGGCAGTCTGGTTCCGCTAGCCGAGCAGGATCGCAGCCGGTGGGACACCGATTCGATTGCCGAAGGAGTCGCAATCCTCCAGTCAGCTCTCGCCCGCGACCGGCTCGGTGAGTTCCAGGCCCAGGCCGCCATTGCTGCACTCCATGCCGACGCTCTCACAGCAGACGAGACCGACTGGGTGCAGATCGTGGAGTGGTACGACGAACTCGCAGCCTTGACCGACAGCCCGATCGTCCGGCTCAACCGAGCGGTGGCCGTCGGCGAGGCAGACGGACCACGCGCCGGATTGGCAGCTCTTGCAGCGCTGGACGATTCACTTCCACGCCATGCCGCAGTCGAGGCCTATCTGCGTGAACGCGACGGAGACCTCGAGTCGGCGGCGAGGTTGTATGCCGATGCAGCGCACAAGGCATCCAACCTCGCCGAACGCGACCATCTGATGCTTCAGGCGTCCAGGATCAACGCCCGTCGATCTCCTGCAAGCGCCCCTGAGTCAGAGAACCTGTGAGAGGAACGCTTGCAGTCGATCTGTTTCGGGATCGTCGAAAAGCTGTTCCGGAGTACCGGTTTCGACAACGGCACCGCGATCCATGAACAGCACCTTGTCGGAAACGGAACGCGCGAAACCCATTTCGTGCGTCACGACGACCATGGTCATGCCGGACTTCGCGAGATCGGCCATCAATGCCAGAACACCCTTGACCAGTTCGGGGTCGAGAGCTGACGTCGCCTCGTCGAAGAACATGACCTCGGGCTTCATCGCCAGGGCGCGGGCAATGGCGACGCGCTGCTGCTGACCTCCCGAAAGGTTGCCGGGCCGCGAGTCGGCCTTCTCCCTGAGCCCCACCAGATCCAGCTGCTCGAGCGCGAGCGCCCGAGCTTGTTCCTTCGACAAACCCTTGAGCTTGTTCGGCCCGAGTGCGATGTTCTCCGCGACGGTCTTGTGCGGGAACAGGTTGAAGTGCTGGAACACCATGCCTATTCGCTGGCGTAGCTCGTCGGGGTTGTCCTTCAGGACGGACTTCCCGTCGAGCAGCACGTCACCTTGCTCGGGCTCGTGCAGACGGTTCAGCACGCGCAGGAGCGTCGACTTGCCCGAACCGGAGGGCCCGATGACGGTGACGGTGTTTCCGGCGTCGACGTGCAGGTTGACGCCGCGAAGCACCTTGTTGGTGCCGAAGGACAGATGCAGGTCCTTGCCGGTGAGCGATACGGACTTCAGTTCAGAGCTGGTGGTCATGTCCTCAGCCCCTTTCCACGACGATGGCCTGCTCGAGCGGATCCAACGTGCCTGAAGTGTCGGCGCGTCCGGTCCGGAGTCGGTTGTCGATGTAGTTGACGAGGTGCGTCAGCGGGATGGTCAGAGCAAGGTAGAACAAGCCTGCCGCAACGAGCGGGGACAGGCTGCCGGTCTGGGCGTTGAGATCACGTCCGACGGCAAAGAGTTCCCGCTGGGTGACGAGCAGACCGAGGAAGTAGATCAGCGACGAGTCCTTGATCAGCGAGATGAACTGGTTCATCAACGCCGGCAGAACGCGTCGTACACCCTGCGGGATGACGACCAGCGACATGGACTTTCGGTAGCTGAAACCGAGGGCACGTGAAGCCTCGAGCTGCCCGGACTCGACGCTCTGGATTCCGGATCTGAAGATCTCACCGATGTATGCCGACGCGAGCAGGGACAGCGCCGCGACACCGAGCCAGTACGGATTGCTACCGGTGATTCCCTTGACGATCGGTCCGACGCCGAGCCCGATGATCAAGATGATGACGACTGCGGGCAGGCCACGGAAGATGTCGGTGTAGACGCGGGCCGGCCAGCGCAGCCAACGGGTGCGCGAGATACCGGCGACAGCGAGCAGCATGCCGAGAATCGTGCCGATGATGCCGGACGCGAGCGCAAGGATCAGGGTGTTGGGAAGACCGGTCTTGAGGAGATCGGGGAATGCCTTCTTGTACAGATCCCAGTCGAAGAACGTGTCCTTGAGCTGTTCGAGCGTCGACTTCGGTTGGTACGACGCGGTATCGCCACCGTCGCCGTTTGCTGCGTTTTCCGCGGCAATGGCTGCGAAGTCGGGCAGTTCCGGAGTGGCCGCGGCCTTGGATCCGGGCTTCCAGCCTTCAGGGAGTTGGCGCGGTACCCAGTCGGCGTACAGCTGAGACCAGGTTCCGTCGTCGATGACTGCGTCGAGGCCGGAGTTGAGGGCGTCGATCAGCGGCTGGTTTTCCTTGTTCACCGCCCAGCCGACGAAGTTGTTGACCGAGAAGGTGTTCTGGATGATCGAGGTCGGATCACCGGGAGCGATTGCACCTTCGGCCTGCTGAGACGGAGCTACCCAGGCGTCGATCTGTCCGGACTTGAGGTTCGCGTACGCCGTGGCGTAGTCGGGAAACTTCACGGGATCGAGCTTGAGCGTGTTCACGACGTAGTCGTCCTGCACGGTTCCCTGTACGACGCCGATGCGCTTTGATGCGTCCAGGTCTCCGAAGCCGGTGATCGGGCTGCCGTTAGGCACGACGAGGGAGAAGTATCCGAAGTCGTAACCGTTGGTGAAGCCGACGGTGTTGCGACGGTCGTCCGTGGTGGTGATGGACGACGAGCCGACGTCGAAGCGTCGACCGGCAACCTGGGCGAGAAGCCCGGCGAACTCGGTGCCGACGAACTCGACCTTCAGGCCCAGCTTGTCCGCGACGGCCTTCAGCAGCTCGTTGTCGTATCCGGTGTACTGATTCTCGGAGTTGACGCAGATGCTCGGGGGCGCGTCACCGAGCGTGCCGACCGTGATGACCCCGGGTTTGATCAGATTCAGCTTCGAGGTGTCGATCTGATCGACAGGGGTGACGGTGGCCGTGGTGTAGCGGTCTTCGGCGCCCGCACCCGCTGCCGCGTCCAGATTGGTGGGCGCCGCGGTTGCAGCTCCCACTCCTGGAGGTGCACACAGGTCTGTGGGGGCTGCCGACGAATCCGAGCCACTCGAGCACGATGACAGAGTCAGCGCCAGGAGGGCAGTGAGGAGCAGTGCCACCACCAGGCGGATCTTCGCTGCGACGGAAGAAAACATGCGTGCAGCGTAAACCTAAGGGTAGCCATTTCTCCGTGTAGAACTGTTGACAGTTTTCGGACAAGGGGCCGTTGCGCTGCGGGCATGCCTTCAAATCAGCGTGATTTTAAGTATCGCCAGGTCGGGGAATCTCGTGCCGTAGAGATCGGCGTCAGCGGACGGGTGCGAGTTCGACGCCCGACGGAGGTACCAGGCGACGCAGCGTTCCGTCGAAGCCGGTGACGTAGAGCGCCCAGCCGTCGCCGTCCTGTCCTATACGCACTGAACTCGGCCCGTTCCACCCATTCGACAGACCCGAAGCGACGACGCAGGAAGTGCCGGTTTCAGGGTGTACGCGATAGATCGAGCCTTCGACGTGAGCAGCGGCGTAGAGCATTCCATCCTGCGACATGGTCAGATCGTCGAGTCCGGGTATCAGGCTCGGGACCGTCGCTACAACTGTCCACGCGTCAGGGGTATCCAAGGGCACTCGAATGATCTGACCGGTGAACAGGTCATCGGTGTACACGGCTCGATGATCCGGACTGAGCGCGAGTCCCTCCGAACGCGGCACTGTCGACCAATTGGGAACGACGGCTCCGGAGTCGTGCAGATAGCGCGAGACGCCCTTTGGCGGACCTCCTTCTGTTCCGACCCACGTGGTCAGCAGATCGCCGTCGGGAAGCCGGAGCAGGCCGTTGCCCGCGAAGTCGACGGGTGCGGACAGCTGATCCGTCGAGGTGTCCAGGTGCCACAGCTTGCCGTCCTGTCTGGTGAGGAAGGACAGCCTCGAACCGTCGAGTTGCAAACCGCCAGGGGCAGCCATGTCGTCGAGGACAGTTCGTACCTGTCCTGCGGCGTCGACGTGATAGATCTTCGACTCGCCGGAGAGGTAGAACCCGCCGTTGTCATCGGGCTCGAGGTTTTCGAGCTGTTCCAACCCTTGCGCTACGGTTTCGACCCGCCACTCGCCGCACATCGGCGCGACTGTCCAGGTGGCCCCCGCCGGCGTCACCGCGGCCACGGTCCCGGCTGCGATCGCCGCGACGATCAACAACGCCCGAGTTCGGTTGCGTGATACCCCCATTGCGCACAACTTACGGCAAGCCGGACCAATATCAAACGGTCTGGTCGGTATAGCCGACGCCCAGGGGGTCGCTCCAGGTGGTCCACACGTCTGGCCCGAGTTCGATCTCGGCTGTGGTGAGTAGACACGCGTCGAGTTCTCGGTGCAGTCGAGACGGGTCGATGGCTTGGCCGATGAAGACGAGTTCTTGTCGGCAGTCTCCGACGGGTTCTTCCCACTTGTCGAGGATTCCGTCACGACGGTAATCGTCGGCCGGCCACTCGTCACGGGGTAGAAACTTCCACCAACGGCCGACGTATCCGTGGCGAATGAGATGACCGGCCTGAGAAATACTCCCGATCTCGGTGAACCGGCCGGCATTCCAGTAGTAGCCCTTGGCCCGAAGTAACTTTCCGTTGGTCCACTCGCTGCTGAGGAAATCATGCAGCCGTTGGGGGTGGAAGGGTGCGCGCTCGCGGTACACCACCGAACCGATTCCGTACTCTTCGGTTTCGGGGATGTGTTCACCTTGGAGTTCTTGTAACCATCCGGGGGCCTGTGCAGCCTTTTCGAGTGAGAACAAACCGGTGTCGAGAATCGTGTCGAGTGGGATGCGACCGAGCGTCATCGGAACTATCGCAGCGGATGCGTTCAAAGAGCGCAGGACTGCGGTCAATTCGACCAGGTGCTGGTGCGAGACGAGATCGGCCTTGCTCACCAGGATGACGTCGGCAAATTCGATCTGATCGACAAGCAGATCCGCGATGTCTCGTTCGTCTTCCGGGGCATCGGCTTCGACGCGGCCACCAGCCGTGTAGTCGCGCAGAAAACTGTGGCCGTCGACGACGGTGACCATGGTGTCGAGTCGGGCGACGTCGGCGAGGGCGTGGCCGTCGGTATCGATGAATGTGAACGTCTCTGCGACAGGCAGCGGTTCGGAGATGCCCGAAGATTCGATGAGTAGGTAGTCGAATCGGCCATCGGCGGCCAAGGCACTGATCTCGGAAAGAAGATCCTCTCGCAGAGTGCAGCAGATGCAGCCGTTGGTCATCTCGACCAGTTTCTCTTCGGAGCGACTGAGCGAGATCTCACGCTCGACTTCTGCACTGTCGATGTTGATTTCGCTCATGTCGTTGACGATCACCGCGACCCGCCGACCCTCTCGATTTCGCAGGATCTCGTTGAGTAGTGTCGTCTTCCCGGCGCCCAGGAAACCTGACAGCACCGTGACCGGAAGTCGTGTGTCGACCATGATTTCCAGTGTCCTTCCGAATGAGAGAATTGCTGTGATCAGGCGGCGGTCACGCGAAACGCTGTGATCGCGTGACCGCAGCCCGGAATGTTGGACGATCAGGCCGCAGGCTCGAGGTAACCCTCGAAAAGGTCGACTACGACGCTGCCGCCGTCGGTGTCGCTACCGAACAATTCCTCGGCGGCGAACTTCACGTGGTACGTCGGTTCTTCGCCGGCGTCGTTGCGCCCGTGGCCGATTGCGTCGGGAAACGGCCACTTCTCGCTAGTCCGATGAGAGATGGTTCCCACTCGTCCGCGGCAGTACGCAGGCATTCGAATATGCCCCGGAACGTACTCGTCGCGCACGCGTACTCGCTGACCGATTTCGAAGGTGGTCGTCTCGACGGGTGCCGGACGCCCTTCGGATTCGCTGGGCCGCGACAGTGGGAACGGTCCCCCTGCAAGGCTTTCGAGTTCTTCCTGCGTCAGGATTCCCTTTTCGACCATCAGTGTCGCGACGCCGATGACGTACCTCTCGTAGTACGGGGTCATCATGTAGTGGCGTGGTTCCATCCGCTCGACGACGTATCGAACTTCGTCGACGCTGAATGCCCCGAGTTCGGCGACACCGGCGAACATCAGGCTGTACGGCAGGTGTTCCCACTCGGCGTGGAAGGTGGGGCCGATGTCGGCGTTGACGGTATGCGGGACTTTGCCGAAGCCTTGAACTCCGGCAAGATCGTGTACTCCATCCATGGTGTGCTTCTTTCTTGTCGGGGTGATCAGACGGTGGGGACCTGCGGGACTGCGACGCCGATCAGGCAGTCCTTGGTGACGATCTCCTGAAGCTGTTCCTGGCTCCAGCCTTCGGTGCCTGCGGGACGTTGCGGGAGAACCATGTAGCGAGTTTCGGCGGTGGTGTCGTAGACGCGGATCTCGACGTCCGACGCGATCTCGGTTCCCATCTCGGAGAGAACCTTCCGTGGCTCACGCACCACTCGCGCACGGTATTCGAAACTCTTGTACCAGGTAGGGGGCAGGCCGAGAATGGGCCACGCGGTGCATGAACACAGCGAGCACACGATCACGTTCTTGAGGGTCGGGGTGTCTTCGACTGCCACGATGTATTCGCCCTGGGGGCCCAGATATCCGTACTGGGCAACCGCGGCGGTACCGTCGGTGAGAAGCAGTTGCCGGAAATCGGGGTCGGTCCAAGCCCGCGCGACCAATTCCGCTCCGCGCCTTGGACTGAAGTCCTCCTCGAAGGTTTTCTTCCATCCTTCGACGTAACCGTCGGGTACCAATCCCTTACCGTCGAGTGCGCGGAACAGGGCCCACGCGCGATCGGAGACCGGCGCCTGGGCCGGTGCGGCGTTCTCCGTTGTGTGGTCGATCGTTACTGACATCTGGTTCACCTTTTCTATGCGGGCTGATCATGTGTGAATCGGTGGAATTTGTTGTGCAAGTGCGGATACAGAACTAGGTGAGGCTGAGTTGTGGTGCAGAGTCGGAGATGTGGTCGGCAGGCGTCGGAAACGCGCCGCGAAGCTTTTCGAATGCGCGCCCGACCCGGAGGACCGTCGCATCGTCGAAGGTCTTGCCGGTGATCATCATTCCGACCGGAAGCCCGTTCACCAGGCCGGCGGGAACGGACAGGGACGGATGTCCGGTCACGTCGAATGGTGCTGTGTTGGCGATCATCCCGAGAGCTTTCGTGATGAAGGTTGCACGATCCACGTCGTTCGCCGGCAATTCGGATGCGACGTAGGGCAGTGTGGGCATCACCAGGACGTCGAATTGTCTCAAGGCAGTGTCGTAGGCGGCGCGGGCGAGCGGTACGAGGTTCCGGGCTTTGCCGTAGCTCGCGCCGCCGAGGGTGGTGATGCCGTGGTGGCCGGTCAGAGCCACCAGTTTGACGGTTTCGGACAGAGCGTCGGCGTGCTGAAGGCGTCGAGAAGCAAAGTGTGCCATCAGTTCCGGATCGTACAAACCTTCGGCGTTCATGCCGTATCCGTTGCCTTCCAACATCTGGTAGGCACCACCGTCCGTGGCGATCACGTTCCAGATGTGGAAAGCATGTAGGTGCCACGGGATGTTTACTTCCTCTACCGTGCAACCGATTTCGGCCAGACTGTGTGCCGCTGCGCGGACTGCGTCGTCGACCTCGGGCTGTGAGACCGCGTGCCCGAAACCTTCTCGAACGATCCCGATTCGCAGACCATCCACATCGGAGTCGAGGGTGGACAGATAGTCACCTGCTTCGACGCTGTCGGCTTGGCGTGGGTCGTTACCGTCGCGACCGGCGATGACCGAGAGCATCAGTGCGGCATCGTGGACCGTGCGTGTGATCGGGCCGAGATGGTCGATTGTTCGCTCGATGGGAAATGCACCGGTATACGGGACGAGCCCGAACGTCGGCTTGTGTCCGACGACGCCGCAGAATGCCGCCGGGATCCGGATCGATCCACCCTGATCCCCGCCGATGGCAAAATCGACGTCACCGTTTGCGACGAGAGCCGCACTGCCACCGGATGATCCACCTGCTTCACGCTGTGGGTCCCATGGATTGCGGACCGGTCCGCTTGCCGGTGTGAAGCTCGAACCGGAGAAACACAGGTCCTCACACACAGCTTTGCCCGCGACGGTTGCACCGGCCGCCAGTAGTCGAGTGACCACAGTCGCGTCGCGAGACGGAGTGAACCCCTCTACTGTCCGAGACCCGTTCATCATCGGAACTCCGGCCACGGTCACGTTGTCCTTGATCGCCACGCGTCGGCCGGTCAGGACGCCGTCCGACGTCGGCGGGATGCTTGTGGTCACATACCAAGCGCTCAAAGGATTTTCGCTCGCTGTTGGCACCGTGTGCTCACGTGACGTGGTCGGCGGGGTTGCCTCGTCGGCGTACAACTGGTCGACGACGTCGTAGGAGCCCAGTGCTCCGTCGATCAGTGCCGGCCACTCGAGCCGGGCTGATTGGTCGAGAGTGATGCCGTAATGCCTTGCGGCGGTGTCTATTGCATTGTCGTCAGGTCGGATTGTCGCCATGAGAAGTGTGCTCCTGATGTGATCGGCTTCACTTGTCTTTCAGACTAGGGCCGGATCCATAATTGCGTCAATAGGTATCGACATATTGACTCGTTAAGTTCGGGTTACGCGCGCTCAGAGAGAGCGGGGGTACAGGCGCCCACGGCGTGATTCAGCGAGCAGAATCGGTCGATGCAGTGGAACACCGTTGTTCGTAGAGCTTTTCGATGTCGTGACAAGCTGCCGAAGTACTGTTTCCGGATCGCCTGCCGACGTTCGTTCGACGGCGCGTGCGTAAGCGACGATCGCTTCGTACGTTGTCTCCGACAGGGAACTGAGCGGAGGCAGGAGTTCGTTCGAGCTCGCGCTGTATCGCTTTTCGAGGTCGTGATCGCCGGCTGCGGATTGAAAGTAGCCGAATGCCGCCCAGACTCCGTCAGCATCGGAATTGCCGATGAGCTGCTGAGTGGCCTCGTCGAGGACCAATGCAAACGTCCGCGTGGTGGCCCGCAGTCCGTGCTGGGCGCATTGTCGTTCGAAGAAGACCTCGTCATGGCCCACCAGGGTGGAAAGAATCAGTTCGGCCCCGGAGTCGGCTATCGACTCGATGATGCGTGAGAAGTCGGTTGTCCCCAACGGTACGTAGACTTCGCCGGCCACCGAACCTGTGGATTCGGCGATCACACGCCGGGCCGCCCAATGCGCTCCGAACGACCACGAATACTGCTGGCCGACCAGGAACCAAGTGCGAGAACCGGTCTCGGACATCATTGCGGGTATACCTGCTCGCGTCTGGTCGAGTGGTCGCTCACCCAATCGAAGGACTCCCGGACGCGATCGACCTCCCTCGTTGAGAACTGTGTGCACCAACAGCACACCGGTGTTCTGCAATGCAGATGCAGCGGCATTGAAGGTCGACGATGTCACGCACGCGAAAACGGCGCGACATCCGCTTTTCACCAATCGCAGTGCGGTCGCCGCTCCGGCCGCCGAGTCGGAAGCGTCATCGCCGATCACCAAGTCGACGAGAACGCCGCCGACGCCGCCGTCGGCATTGATTTCTTCCACGGCCAGGGCTGCGAGTGTTTCTGTCGCCTGGGCGAATACAGCTGCCGGGCCGGATTTGCTGACCAGCAGCCCGATCCGATGTCGGTCGGAACGCGGAGGTTCGGGTGGAGCGAATCCGCGCTTGTTGGCAAGCCAGGAAATGCCGTCCTGATCGAGGCTGGACTCGAGAACGATCCGGGTCCCGGCGCCGTCGGGAAAGAACCGGATCGTCAGGCGGCCGCGCCACGGTTGGTGGTGCACGATCACGACCGATCGGCCCCGCTTCACGCCGGCGACGTATCCCAACAGCGTGATCGGCATTCCGGCTGGCTCTGCGCGTGCGCCGTCGCCGACGGGAAGGGAGATGGCGGCAGCGGCCCCGACCGTCAGTTGCTCACATTCGAGTTCGAGCAGTTGCCCCGTTTCGAGGCGCTCGAAGGCTGACCCTGGTGGGTCGGTCGTCACGATCTGTGCCGTTACAGAGAGACCTGGCACGTTCTACTTCCTGCCTGAAATAGGTGCTGGGGCTCAACAAGGCCTCACGCTCGGCGACGCACCGATGCGACGTCTGAATCCTCAGTCGCAGTGGCCGGCAACTCGGAGGCGTTCGAACCTGCTTCCAGCGCTCGCCCGAGGACGTCGCGCAGGAACTGGAGTGCATCGTTGGCGGGCCCCGATGGATCTATCGAGAACAGGCGATGACGTCCTTGACGCCGTTCGACGATCACGCCGGACAACCGCAGCGCCTTGAGATGTGTGGATACCGTGGTGCGACCGACCGTCGAAATTTGATCGCTGATGAAGCCCGCGTTGCACTCGCCGTGTGTAGCCAGCGTGTCGAGAATCTGTCGACGCACTTGGTCGGCCAGCACAGCAAACGCCAACTCTTCGTTTCGTTGAGTAGTCACTGTCTGCTGTCCGCGCTTCCTCGATGGTCTCTACTGAGATATGTCGACACCCGTCAACATATCTCGAGTTGCCTCCGAGGGAAAGAATGTGGCCGAAGATTGCCGGCGACTTCGGTCAGTGCTCGGCGGTGATCACCGCGTCGCGCAGCATTCCGGTCCCGGGATGGCAATTGATGTACTCGTAGAGCTGATCGGCGGCATCGAATACCGAGACCTCATGGTAGAGACGCAATTTCGACAGGCCCTCGGCCACCCGGAAGAACGTCGTGAAGATCCGTAGATGGGTCGGGTGGGATTCCGACCACCGTTCGAGTTGGTCGAGGGAGGCCCAGTGGCCGATGTTGTAGCTCAAGTCGAGGAAGTTTCCGTCGATGTCGATATTGCGTACGAATCGGTTGCTGTAGCACCCGACGGCCGGGCCGTTGTCGCGGAGGAAGTCCATGCCCGATTGAAGAGTGGGCAGGATTTCGTCCAGGTAGAGGCTGCGCTCGTCTGCTTCCGCGTCGGCCCAGTCCTGCCCGGACCTGATCAGTGCGATGTTGTCGTGTCCCCGCACTACTACGCGTCCACCTACGGCGGGGTCACCGGCGACGACCCGCAGTTCGCCCGAGGCCTGCATCCAGTCGGTTTGGGAGATCGGAAACCGCTCGCGCATCGAACCCCAGTAGCCGTGCTCGTTGATTTCGCCGCTGACACCGTCCATGACAGCTCCCACCCCGGGGAGGTCGTCTTGGAACGCGTAGAGCGTTTCGAATTGTTCGGCTCTCGGTGCCACGATCTCGCGGAAGAACCCCAATCCGTCCGACAGGCGGTCTCCGGACTCCCACCAGGAGGACACTGGAGGTGATGTGCTCCAACGATGTTGGGAAGAAACATCTTTCCAGTAACCGACCACGATCAGGTTCTCGTAGCCCTGGTTGTCGATGTGATGGGTGAGATCGTGGTGTGCCGGTCCGTCCGGCAAGTCGAAGCCGGCGACGATATCCCGCATCGCCCGCAGTGCTGCCGGGCGCTGATCCTCGCCGCGGAACTGCACGCCGAGATAGCCCATCACGACCTGGTGCAATGTGTCGTCTGCGCGCCCGACCCACATGGGAAACGGTGGCGTATAGGTATCCGGGACCCGCCTGGTCAGAGTGCGCGGGCATTGAAGGTGTTCGCCGATTGCAGATTCCATGAGTGCTCCCTGTGATGTAGGTGGTCGAATCGGGTGCCTGGCACTTGGCAACGCCGTGCCGAAAATCTACGCCCGCTCAGCCGAGCAAACTTGGCCGTCAGCGCCCGATGCTTGGCCTACCGTGCCAAGAATTGTGGATACGCTTCGGCGACAGAAAATTTTGAACACCATGTTCAATGGGTAAGTGTCCGAAGATGTTACAGATCAGCGGGTAGTACTTGTGGGGGCCGCTGCTTGCGACCGGTACCGCCGCGGGCTGATCCCGAATTCCGCCTTGAAGGCTCGACTGAAGGCGGCCAGGTCGGTGAATCCCCAGCGGTGAGAAATCTGGGTCAGCGACCGCTCTACTCCGTGTCGTTGCACGATCTCACGACGGCAACCGTCGAGTCGACGGCTGCGAATCGACCGTGACACCGTCGTGCCGTGTTCGGCGAAGGCTCGGTGCAACTGCCGAATGGAGACTTTGACCGATCCCGCGATGTCCACCGGAGACAGGGCCGGGTCTGCGATGCGGGCGTCTATGACCGACAGGGCGGATTCGTAGAGGCTGGTTCGCCGCGAGGTGATCGGTCGCGCAGTTGTGTGAAGAACGGACTTGACCAGGTTGCCGATCTCGTTGACGACTTCCTCTTCGTCTCCGCTTGCGTCGGACGTCATGCGGACGGAGGCAAGATCGTGAAGAAAGCGACCGAGCAGGCCACTCAGGCCCGCGTGTCCGTCGAAGGCGATGGCGGTCAGGCTCGTGACTTCCGCGTCGCTGAGCGACAGGTACGACCGTGGCCAGGTGAACACCTCGAGTCCCCAGATGCCGTCGTGTGCGTGTCCCTCGATCTGCCAATCGAAGGGGCGCGTGGTGTCGTACAGGACGTAGTCGCCACGTCGCAGGACGCATTCGCGGTCGTCTTGGCGCACTACCGCGCTACCGCGGCGGATCATCCCGATCTGCAGATAGTCCGCGCCGTCGCTCTTGATCAGGCTGTTGCTACGGACTATTCGTTGTTCCATCGATTGAACTGCGGATACCCGAACGTGTGCGAGTTGGGCCGAGTGGACGGCCCCGCTGAATCGATCGCCGTCTCCGATATCGGATACGTCGAGCGCGACAAAATGCTCGCGCAACAAATCTGCCCAGTCGCCCGTGAGAGTCGTGCGTGTGGGCAGGGAGAAGCCGGATCGCGCGAGCATTGCAGGGCGCCTCCTCGCAGAAAAGCCGAAGTTCTCGGGTGCTCGATGTTCAGAGAGTAATCCCGCACATCAGACATGTCGATAGAAGTCGACATGTCATCGCGTCGGGAAGAAATTGTTTGCCATACAAACAACGCCGAGTTATTGTTTGTCGTACAAACAAGTAGGAGTTCGTGATGGCCACCGAGGCAGTTCCCGCAGCGCGCGCGACGCGTGAGTCGGGCAAGCAGACGCGCATGGCGCTGTTCAACGCCGCAACCGAGCTGTTCCTCGAGCACGGCGACAGCGTCTCCATCGCGCAGATCTGCACGGCCGCCGGCGCCCATCCCAACCAGGTGACCTACTACTACGGCTCCAAAGAAAAGCTCTTCGTCGAGGTGGCGTGCGCGGCCGTTCTGCGCGCAGGCAAGCGTGCCGAGGTCGATGCCGCCGACGCCGACACGGTCGGCGATTACACCGAGAAGCTGGTCGGATCCCTCCTGGGCTCGGGCGCTCCCAGTGTCGAACTGTTCGTGGAAGCGATGATGATGACGGGTCGTCGTGGTGAACTCCGCGACCTGATCTCCGAAACGCTTCGCACTCTGCACTCCTCGGGCGAAACCGCCCTCCTCCGTACCTTGATCCGCACCGGCTGGCAGCTGCGCGCGGGCATCGACGTCGAGTCCAAGGCCTTCTGGTCTGCGATCTTCGGCCTCGTCATCCAGAAGACTGCCACCGGCGAGAGCTTCGGCTACTCCCTCGAGGAGGCGGTTGCCGTCATCTTCGCCACCCTCCAGATACCCGACGCCGTACTCAACAGCTCGATGGAATGAACTCTCTTCGAGCGTGATTCTCCGACAAGGACTTCGATGGATATCGTTCGCGTATTCGACAGCAACGTCACCAAGACCCCGGACAAACCCTTCCTGATATTCGATGGTCACGATCACACGTACTCCCAGGTTCAGGAGGGAAGTCGACGTGCCGCGGGCTATTTGCAGTCGCTGGGCGTGCAGCCGGGTGACCGCGTCGCGCTGATGTGTTACAACACTCCGGGATTCGTGTACGCGATGCTCGGTGCCTGGCGCTTGGGCGCCGTCGTGGTCCCCATCAATCACAAGATGCAGACTCCGGAAGTTGCCTACGTGCTGGAGCACGCGAAGGTGTCGGTGTGCGTCTTCGACGGTGAGTTGGCGCCGGTTGTCGGTCGACTGGAGACAACGGCCAAGCTGATCAGCACGGACTCTGTCGCAGACGGTTTCGACTTCTTCGACGACGCCATCACCCGCCAGGAGGGCGTCGACGGTATCGACATCGACGAGAACGATCCGGCTGAAATCCTCTACACCTCGGGGACTACCGGCTCGCCCAAAGGCTGCGTCCACAGCCACCGCAACGTCGTCGGTGTTGCCGTCACCGCGGCCCTCGCCGTGTCGACGACTCGGGACGAGCGACTGCTCATGGCCGTCCCGATCTGGCACGCTTCCCCGCTCAACAACTGGTTCATGTCCACGCTCTACATGGGCGGAACCGTCGTGCTGCTGCGCGAGTACCATCCCGTCAAATTCCTGGAAACAGTTCAGGAACAACGCATTACCCTCTGCTTCGGCCCGCCGGTCATCTACACCACTGCACTCAACCTCGTGCCGAACTTTGCCGACTACAACCTCGGAAGCGTTCGTGCGTGGTTGTACGGCGGGGGACCGATCGGTGCGGATGTCGCTCGGCGACTGGTGGAGTCGTACGGCACCACCGAATTCCGGCAGGTCTACGGCATGACCGAGACCGGGCCAGTGGGCACCGTGCTGTACCCCGAAGAGCAGTTGAGCAAGGCGGGCTCGATCGGCCGCGTCGCGCTGGCCGGCGTCGACCTGCGCCTGGTTGCCGATGACGGCACCGACGCGGAGCCCGATCAGATCGGTGAGATCTGGCTGCGCGCCGACACCGTCATGCAGGGGTACCTCGACGACCCCGCTGCCACGAAGGCTGCATTTGCCGACGGCGGTTGGTACCGCACCGGCGATCTGGCGCGCAAGGATGCGGACGGCTACCTCTTCATCGTCGACCGCGCGAAGGACATGATCATCACGGGCGGCGAGAACGTCTACTCCAAGGAGGTCGAGGACGTGATCTCCGGCCACCCGGACGTCGTCGACGTCGCCGTTGTCGGAAAACCCAACGAAGAATGGGGCGAGACCGTCGTCGCGCACGTCGTCTGGCGTGAACCGGATGTCATCAGCGCCGACGACATCAAGGACTACCTCTCGGACAAGTTGGCGCGCTACAAGATTCCGCGTGAAGTGGTGTTCGCGACGATTCTTCCGCGTACACCGACCGGCAAGATCCAGAAGCACCTCATCCGCGCAGCGAGCTGAAAGGCCTGTCATGACTGATATTTCCGAGAAGACCGTCACCCACCCGGCTCCGCATCGCACCCATGCAGTGCTCAACCAGTCGGTACCGCGCACGGACGTCAACGAGTTCCTGCTCGATACGGTCCTGGCCGAAGGCGTCGCGCGTCACGACGCCGATTGGGCCACCAGTGAACTCACCGATATCGGTGAACTGGTCGGTAGTGCCGGGTTCCATCACGACGCCGAGCTGGCCAACACGGTGATCCCCGAATTGAAGACCTTCGATCGCTGGGGAAACCGCATCGACGAGGTCGAATACCATCCGTCGTATCACCGGATCATCTCTGCCGCCGTTGCGCACGGTGCTCACACCTCTGCCTGGGCTGACCCCAAGCCGGGTGCCAACGTGGCTCGGGCCGCGGCATTCATGCTGTTCTCCCAGGTCGAACCGGGCCACGCGTGCCCAATCTCCATGACGCACGCTGTGATCCCCTCGCTCGAGCTGCAACCCGATGTAGCCGCCATCTGGACCCCGCGTGCCCTTTCTCGGAGTTACACCCCCGAGTTGGATGCTCCCGGAAAGGCATCCGCGATCTTCGGAATGTCGATGACGGAAAAGCAGGGTGGCTCCGACGTGCGAGCCAACACGACCATCGCCAAGCCGGCCGGACGTGGCGGCCCGGGTGCGGACTACCTCCTCACCGGACACAAGTGGTTCTGCTCCGCGCCGATGTCTGACGCCTTCCTGGTTCTCGCTCAGGCCGAAGGTGCTGCCGGCGAGGGACTTTCCTGCTTCCTTCTCCCCCGCATCCTGCCTGACGGCACACGCAACGTCTTCCGTATCCAGCGTCTGAAGAACAAGCTGGGCAACAAGTCCAACGCGTCGTCCGAGATCGAACTCGACGGCACCGTCGGCACCATGATCGGCGAACCGGGTCGTGGCGTGCGGACCATCATCGAAATGGTGTCCCAGACGCGACTCGACTGCATCCTCGGCAGCACGGCAGGTATGCGTCAGTCGGTCGCCGAAGCGGTGTGGCATGCACGGCACCGCAGCGCTTTCGGTGCCGTCCTGGCAGATCAGCCGGCGATGACCTCGGTGCTTGCCGATCTGGCTCTCGAATCCGAGGCCGCGACCATCACCGCACTGCGATTGGCCCGTGCGCAGGACGAGGACGCGAATGAGCAGGAAAAGGCGTTCCGCCGACTCGCGACGGCTGTTGCGAAGTACTGGATCTGCAAGCGCGGCCCGCACCACTCCTACGAAGCCCTCGAGTGCCTGGGTGGCAACGGTTACACCGAGGACTTCCCGCTTGCCCGTCGCTACCGTGAGCAGCCCGTCATGGCCGTGTGGGAGGGGTCGGGCAACGTCATCGCGCTCGACGTCCTGCGCGCGATGACCCGTGAACCCGACTCCGTTGCCGCCTTCGACCACGAGGTCAACCTCGCCCGCGGCAACAACCCGGTCCTCGATCAGCACCTCGATCGGGTACGACGCCAACTCGGTGAGCTCGCCACGATGGCACCTGCCGACGCTCAACTCCGCGCTCGGACCGTCGTCGAGGCTATGGCGTTGGCACTGCAGGCTTCGCTCATGGTGCGCCACTCCCCGGCCGCCTCGTCCGATGCGTTCATTGCCGCTCGCCTCGGCGCCGACCGTGGTCACGAGTACGGAACTCTGCCTGTGGGAACAGATTTCGCCGGAATTCTCGCGAGAGCCTAAGGCTGCTCCCTCAGTACCCTGGTGACGGTGTGTACTGCCGGCGTCGGATTGTTGGGTCGCCATGCCATCGCGATTTTCAGCGTGGGCGTGGCCCCGGCGATCGGCAGGTACACGACCCCGTCCATGGACAGATGCGCCGTCGACTCCACGACGACGGCGATCCCGACCCCCGCTCCGACCATGGCCAACAGGCTGTACGGATCGGGGGCTTCGTGTGCGATGGTGGGCGTGAAACCTGCTGTGGCGCAAACGGACAACGTTGCATCGCGCACCACCGAGCCGTGCTCGGCGGGATACATCACGAATCGCTCGGTTGCCAGGTCTTCCGGTGACACCGAGTCATGCGTACCGAGGTGATGCCTGGCCGGAACCGCGACCATCAAGGTTTCCTCCCGCACAGTGTGAGTCTCGAATCCGCGCGGAATGGGCAGGCCGACTATGCCCATGTCCAGTGCTCCGCGTCGGAGAGCGTCGAGCACCTCACCCGAGTACATCTGCGGCCGTAGTTCCAGTTCGATTCCCGGATGGGAGTCGGCCAAGGACCGTGTGAGGGCCGACAGGACGGTGTAGCCGCCTGTTCCGCCGAAACCCACTGTGACACGGCCCGTCTCGCCAGTCGACGCGGCCGATTCGATTTCTCGTACCACGGCGATCTGCGCTTCGATGATTCGTGCGGGCGTGACCAAGGCTTCGCCGGCTGCGGTCAATTGCACTGATCTGGTGGTCCGGACAAACAGGTCGGTGCCGAGTTCGCGCTCGAGCGCCCGAATGGTCTGGCTGAGCGGGGACTGCCCGATGTGGAGTCGCTCGGCGGCCCGGCCGAAATGAAGTTCGTCGGCGACTGCGAGAAACGCGCGCAGCTGACGCAATTCCATGTCGCTCCTCCCGGTCTTCATTATGTGGTTCTCCCACATAAATGAGTCGAACTAAGTCTTGGACTCTACATGGATTTCGGACGATAGTGATTCACGCCTCACATTGCATCCCTTGGTGATGCCCGACGCGAGAATCAGGGAGAACCGTGGATCAAAACCCAGGTCAAGACACCAATCCGCCTGAATACAACACCAAACAGGCACGCAAGGCCGGAATCACGGCGTTTGTCGGAACGACCATCGAATGGTTCGACTTCTACATCTACGGAACCGCATCCGCCTTGGTGCTCGGCCCGCTGTTCTTCCCGGATGCGTCGCCGGCGGTGGGGACACTCGCAGCCTTCGCGACTTTTGCCGTGGGATTCGTGGCTCGTCCGGTCGGCGGAGTGGTGTTCGGTCATTTCGGAGACAAGTTCGGTCGCAAGAACGCCGTGATCATCACCCTCGCGCTCATGGGGTTGGGAACTGTCGGTGTCGGTCTCCTCCCTACGTACTCCCAGATCGGGATCTGGGCACCGATACTGCTTGTGGCACTGCGTGTTCTCCAGGGCATTGCCATGGGCGGCGAATGGGGCGGCGCCGTATTGATCGCCACCGAGTTCGCTCCCCCGAAGAAAAAGGTGCTCTACGGTGCGTTTGCGCAGCAGGGTTCACCGGTCGGCAACCTGCTCGCGACGCTGGCCTTCCTCGGCCTGACGTTGATGTCGGATTCCGTGTTCGAGTCGTGGGGTTGGCGTCTGCCGTTCCTCGGATCCGCAGCTTTGGTGATCGTCGCTCTCTACATCCGGTTGCACATCTCCGAGACGCCCGAGATGAAGAAGGCTGTTGCGGCACAGGAGCGTACACGGATGCCGCTGGTCGAAGTGTTGCGGTCGCATCCCGTCGAACTTGCTCTCGGCGTCGGCGCTGTGGTTGCCGGTGTTGCCATCACGTACGTCAAGACAACTTTTGCGCTCTCTTGGGCGACAACGGATCTCGGCTTCGAGCGTAGTGACTTCCTCCTCGTGATCACCGTGGCACTGGTAGCCCAGGCGCTCGTACAGCCTTTCGGCGCTGTGCTGGCCACGCGGATCGATCCGTCGAAAGCGGTCCGTTGGATGCTGCTTCCGGAGATCGTGCTCCTACCACTGATGTTCGTGCTGGTTCAGACGGGCTCCGTGCCCTTGGCGATTCTGGGTATGGTCCTCGCGACGGCGCCTCACGCAATGTATTACGCCGCGTTGGCCGGCATCCTGGCGCAGGTTTTCCCCACCAATGTTCGGTATACCGGCATCTCTCTGTCGTACCAATTGTCGACCGCCGTTTTTGCCGGAACGGCCCCGATGGTCAGCCAGTATCTGCTGACGCGAACCAACTCGATCTGGCCGGTCGTAGCTCTAGGGCTCGTGTATGTCGTTCTCTCCCTTGTCTGTATGACTGCTTTGCTGCGCAGGAGTGCGCTGCACGCGCAAGGGCCGGATTCGACGAGCTCCTCGAACATGACCGATGTTTCCACCCTGAAAGGCGTTGACCACTGATGAACTTTGCACACACCGACCCCGCTCTGACAGCGGTAGTGGACAGATGGACCGCCGGGGCGGACCGAGAGACGTTGAACGGATTGCTCGACCGACTGGGCCGAGATGCCGCCGGCCGTTTGTCCGAGCTTGCCGACATCGCGGACAAGAACCCGCCGGTGCTGCAGCAATTCGACAAGGCCGGTGACCGCGTCGACCGGATTTCCTATCACCCGGCCTACCTGGAACTGTGCCGGGCGGCGTACAACGAGTACGGCCTGTCCGCCATGTCGCACCGAAAAGGGTTGCACGGATGGGACTCCGTGCATCCGCCACTCGCGAAGTATCTCGCGTCATACATCTTCGTGCAGGCAGAGTTCGGGCTGGCCTGCCCGGTGTCGATGACAGATGCTGCTGCGCGGACCCTGCGTATGTTCGGTGATCCGGCCGTGTTCTCGCCCTGGATCGACGCGTTGACGTCGACGGACCCCGGGCAGGCGAAGACGGGTGCGATGTTCATGACCGAGATTCAGGCAGGCACCGACATCGCCTGCACCGAAACACGCGCCGAGCGCGACGGTGACGGATGGGTTCTGACGGGCAAGAAGTGGTTCGCCTCCAACCCGGATGCCGATGTGATCATCACCCTCGCGAGATTCCCGGGCGGACAGGATGGTTCGACGCGTGGAGTCGGAATGTTCATGGTGCCCAAGACCTTGGGATCCGGCGAGCGCAACAACCTCACGATCGATCGTCTCAAGGACAAGCTGGGTACGCGTTCCATGCCGAGCGGCGAGGTGACGCTGAACCGCGCGCACGCACTCCAGGTCGGCGAACTCGATCGAGGATTCCGCCAGATGGCGGAGATGGTCAACACGTCTCGCCTGTCCAATGCGATGCGTTCGAGCGCTCTCATGCGCCGAGCAGTCCGCGAAGCCGTCGAACATTCGAAGAGTCGAGTCGTGTTCGGTAAGAAGCTCTTCGACCAGCCGCTGATGCGGGCGACGCTTCTTCCCCTTGCACTCGATGCCGAGGCTTCGCTGGCCCTGGTCGCGTACAGCGCACAGTGTCTTCAGGCAGCAGACGGCGGCGACGAACAGGCGCGCGCACTGATCAGGGTGCTGACACCGATCGCCAAACACTTTGTCTGCAAACGCGCGCGGGTGGTCACCGGCGAGGCCATGGAGGTGCGCGGAGGAAACGGCTACATCGAGGAATGGGCCAACGCGCGACTAGTGCGGGATGCCCACTTGGGCTCGATCTGGGAAGGCTCGAGCAATGTCATTGCGCTGGACGTACTTCGGTGCCTACGCAAGTTCAACTCGCACCGCACGGTCGCGGAAGCGATGACCGACATCCTGTCCACCGTCGGACCGGATTGCGAAGCCGGGTCCGGAGTTCTGTTGCGGCGCTGGGAGGAACTGGTCGATGAAGGAGATCGTCTGATCTCCGGATCTGACGATGCCGCGCAGGCTGCGAGTGCAAGGTACTCCGACGAGTTGGCTTGTACCGTCATGGCGACCCTGCTCTTCGACCTTGCGGACCACGGCATCCGACACGGTAATGGGTACCGGTCACTGCTGGTGGCGAATTCCTACCTGGCCGGTCTTGTGGGGAAGGTGCCGTCGGCTGCACTCGGCAATCTCGACGTGATCACCGACGGCGGTGACGTCGAGCTGGATGATGCACGTGACGTCGTAGCCGAGTTCCTCTCCGTAGCAGGGGTTCACCAGTGAATTCTCCAACAGGCCCCACACCCTTGGCTGGTGTCCGCGTGCTCGATCTGTCGAAGATCCTTGCCGGGCCGTACGCAACCATGTCGCTTGCCGATCTCGGAGCCGACGTCACCAAGATCGAACACCCTGAAGGCGGCGACCCCACGCGTTCGTGGGGGCCTCCCTTCGTCGGCGTAGATGCCGCCTACTACCTCGCGATCAACCGCGGCAAGAAGTCGGTCACGATCGACCTCAAGTCCACCGAAGGACAGGAGATCATCCACCGCATGCTCGAAGAGACCGATGTGGTCGTGGAGAACTTCAAGCCGGGCAGCGGATTACAGAAGATCTTCGACTACCAGGCACTGTCCGAGCGATACCCGCATCTGATCACCCTGCACATCTCTGCCTTCGGTGAAGAAGGACCGCTGCGCGACGAACCGGGGTACGACATGATCGCGCAGGCCGCGGGTGGGCTCATGTCGCTCACCGGTGAACCGGGTGGTGCTCCGATGAAATCCGGGTTTGCGTTGGGAGACTTGGGCGCAGCGCTTTTCGGACTGGTCGGTGTCCTGGCTGCATTGGTCGAGCGAGGCCGGACCGGGCGCGGACAGTACGTGACCACGTCGCTGTACGAGTGCCAACTCGCGATGCACGTGAACTGGGCGACCAGTTACTTCGCCACCGGTGAGCGCCCGACTGCGTTGGGCTCCGGTCATCCGAATCTTGCTCCGTATCAAGCATTTCCTGCCAGTGACGGGTACTTCGTCGTCGCTGTCGGCAACGACGCGATGTGGGCGTCGCTGTGCGAGGCCATCGGAAGGAGTGAACTGGTCACCGATCCGCGTTTTGCCCACAACCGCGACAGGGTGGAGAACCGCGAGAGTCTGGAACGAGAACTCACCAGCGCCTTCGCATCGGAGACCGTCGAACACTGGTGCGCTCTTCTCGCCGAACGCGCCGTACCGGTCTCACCGATCCGGCATCTCGACGAGATCTACTCCGATCCCCACACCGCCGCGCTCGGCATGGTCGGAACCGTCGACCATCCGACGCTCGGACCGTTGAAGCAAGTGGCCTTTCCGGTCAACTTCTCCGGCCAGAGGCCACGTCTGACGTCGGCGCCGCCCGTTCTCGGCGCCGACAACGACGAAGTCCTTGGTACCGCTCAGGCCAGCCCGCTCAACGCAGGCGGCGTGTTGTCGTCGCGCCAACCGATGGCCTCGGCAAGCGTCGTGAGGTCGTAGTCCGGTCCGCTGACGCCGACGGTGAAGAGTGAGACACCGTCGGCGACCAGGTCGGCTGCATTTTCGAGCCCAGGCCACGGAACCGAGTGCTCTACTTCCAGCGGGTTCCGGCCCACGTCGGCGCAGTGGTCGGAGAGGATGTCTGACTTGCGCAGGTGTGTCTCACGGTCGCCGAAGCTGTGCCAGACGTCGGCGTACTCGGCGACCAAGCGCAGGGTCTTCTTCTCGCCGCCACCGCCGATGAGGACCGGGATGTTGCGCGTCGGCGGCGGGTTGCCCTTCGCCAGGCGGCCCGTGATGCGGGGGAGGTATTCGCCAAGCAGTTTCAGCCGTGAACCGGGAGTGCCGAAGTCGTATCCGAACTGGTCGTAGTCCTTCTCGAACCAGCCGGCACCGATACCGAGGATCAGGCGCCCACCGCTGATGTGGTCGACGGTTCGCGCCATGTCGGCCAGCAGATCCGGATTGCGGTAGCCACCACCGGTGACCAGGGCGCCGATCTCGACGCGTTCGGTCTGCTCGGCCCAGGCGCCGAGCATGGTCCAGCATTCGAAGTGTGCGCCGTCGGGATCGCCGGTCAACGGGTAGAAGTGGTCCCAGTTGAAGACGATGTCCACCCCGGCGTCCTCGGACCGCAAGACGGCGTCGCGTATCAACCCGTAATCGGGTGCGTGCTGGGGTTGGAGTTGAACACCGATGCGTACCGGACGAGTCATGCCACGCTCCTGACGAGAGGAATGGTTGTCTTCTCCCATCATGGCCGGGTGTGCGCGGTACCGCTACCGCCGCCGTCGGTGACGGGTTTGCCCGATCTTGTGCCCACCCCTGTTCGAGCGAACGGTACTTTCGGCGCCTTAGATCGACTGAACGTGCCGTTCGCTCAAACAGGGGGCAGTCAAAGGGGGGCAGGCAACAGGGGGCGGGTAAAAACAGGGGTGGTCTGCCCACAGCAGACAAGCGGGGCCGCGGCACTGCAGCGCCGGTAGGAATGGATTCATGACTACTGAAGCGCCCACCGATACCGGCTACCGTGACCTGTTGACAGACAGGCTCTTCCGACAGCGAACCATTCTGCTCACCGGCGAGGTCAACGACGCCATGGCCGAACGTGTGTGTTCGGAACTGGTGCTCCTCGCCACCACCGACCCCAAGCGCGACGTCGTGCTGTACATCAATTCACCTGGCGGATCGGTGTTTGCCGGTCTGGCCATCTACGACACGATGAAGCTCATCCCCAATGACGTCGTGACGGTCGCGATGGGCTTCGCCGCCAGCATGGGCCAGGTGCTCCTCTGCTCCGGCGCCCACGGCAAACGAATCAGCCTGGCGCACAGCCGCATCATGATGCACCAACCTTCGGCGGGTATCGGTGGCACTGCGGTGGACATTGCGATCCAGGCCGAGAGCCTCGAGCTGATGAAGCGTCAATCGCAGGAAATCCTCGCCGCCGAAACGGGCCGGACCGTCGAAGAGATCGAGACCGACAGCGATCGGGATCGCTGGTTCACCGCCGAGCAGGCGCGCGAGTACGGAATCGTCGACCGCGTCGTGACGTCCTTCGCCGAGATAGCACCGCAAGCCACCTTCCCCAAGATCGGATTGTGACGTCATGTCCCAGTACACGATTCCCAGTGTCATCGAGCGAACACCAACGGGTGAGCGATCTTTCGACATCTTCAGCAGGCTGCTCAACGAACGCATCGTCTTTCTCGGCACGGAGATCGACGACGGCGTCGCCAACGTCGTGATGGCTCAGATGCTGCATCTGCAAGCCGACAACCCGGATCGCGAAATCGGTTTGTACATCAACTCTCCCGGCGGTTCCACCACGGCGATGCTCGCGATCTACGACACCATGCAGTTCTTGAAGCCGACGATTTCGACGTACTGCATGGGTCAAGCGGCTTCGGCTGCTGCAGTGCTTCTGGCCGCAGGCACTCCGGGCCATCGGCATGTTCTTGCCCATTCGCGGGTGCTGCTGCATCAACCGTCGACGCAAGGTAGCGGCACCATCTCGGACCTCGCGCTTCAAGCAGCCGAGATCCTGAGAATCCGGGAGCAGACCGAGGCGATTCTGAGTATGCACACCGGTCAGAGCGTCGAGCGGCTCCGTAAGGACACCGATCGCGACAGAATCTTCACTGCCGACGACGCTATCTCCTACGGATTGGCTGACACCCTCATCGAAGGGAACTGATCAGGCCGCCATCAGGACGGGACCGGAGATCGGTGCGGGAGAATGTCCGAAAGTGAGGGAGTTGAGCGCAACGATCCTGTTGCCCGCTCGGAACAGCAGGTGCTCGAGCGGCATCCCGAGCGCTTCGCAGATGGCGCGCAGAATTTCCGACGACGGTTCCTTCTTGCCCCGTTCGATCTCTGAGAGGTACTGCTTCGACATCCCGACCTTTGCGGCTACGTCGTCGAGAGTTCGGTCCTGATCGCGTCTGACCTCCCGCAGCACTCGTCCGTAGGCTTCACGAATCAGCGGGGGTTTGCGCACGGCGACAGCCGGATCGGGGAGTTCCGACTCACCCTTGACCAGGACCAGTCTGCGCGGCGCATCCATAGGCCGAGTATTCCAGCCGACCGGTTCGCACACCACCCGGTTCACCGAGGGCTGACATCTAGTCCGTTCGAACACCACCGGCAAGAAACATCGCTCGAAGAACGAAGGTCGCCTCGGGTCCGATGATCTCGCCGACCAGGCTCGTATAGCGGTCGACGAACTCGGGCCCGTGGGAGGCCTCGTCGGAAGTGGGGTCGCCGAGGTGGTGCGCAAGTTCGTGCAAGACAACGAATTCGCGTAGCGCCCACCGGCCGTCACGGTCGTCCGGGACGGCGATGACGTCGTTCGAGTAGTGAGCGGCGGCATTGCCGGCGCGGGAGCGTACGGACACCGGAATGGTTGCGCGAGTCCAGGTCTCCCGTACCCAATTCAGCCCGAGTAGCTGATCGCAGTACGCCTGGACCGACTCCACGGAACCGAATTTGCGCTCGACCGGCAAGGTGATGGTGGAACCCATGACTTCGACGCTCCGAAGTCCGCGCTGGTCGGCGCGATCGAACATGGTGCGTACCAACGTCTCTGCCTCGTAAACGGCGCTCCGCTGCGTATCCCTCACGAGTCGAGCTGCCCGCGCACCCCGCCGATCTCCGGAAGGTTTCCCAGACGTGCGGAGCGCGCCGCCCGATCACCCGCTCGTCGAGCATGCGAGGAATGCCCGGCGCTTGCGCGGCCGCCGCCCCGCCACGTCCCACGCGCTTTGGAGTTGGACGAGTAGTAGTCCTTCAGCTCGATTTCCTTGTTACGCAGCACGAGTGCGGTTTCGGAAGACGACGTGGCAGATTCTGCGATCGCGGTCTTCTCCGTCTCCTGCTTCGTCCCGGCCAACCGAGCGCCGATGCGGGACGCGTACGCCATCTGGAAGTTCAGGCGTGCCGTCACTCCGGCCACCGGCTTGCGGACCTGCGTGCTGACGCGTCGTCGTCCACGAGTTTCGACGACGGTCCGCACGGACGTTTCGCCTCGGTACGCCCCGGAACGCACGTAGGCATCGGAGTCGCGCACCATCTGGAAGAGCAGGCTCGAATACAGGGCCTCGCACACGTCGATGTCGCCGGCGAAGCCGTAGGCGTAGATGACGGCCGACGTCTGCGCGATGTCGCATTGCACGTCGTTGGCAGCGGCGATGGCGATGAACAACTGGGCGTACGTTCGCAGTCCGCGCTTGCCCGGTTCGCCGATGGTGATGAGCCGTTGAGTGGGCGTCGCACGCTTTTCCGAAGACGCGGTGTGCGCACGCGCGACCGCCAGGTCGATCGCGGAACTGGTGGCCAACCGCTGAGCGGCAGCCATGAAGGCTTCACCTTCGTGTGGATTGTCGGTGGACTCCGCTTGGCGAAGCAGCGCACCGATGCGGGTCAGCATCTTCTCCGAACTCACCGTGAAAGACTACGCTCGCGCGCCGACACGGACGTTTATGCTGCTAGCGCACACGCTCACCCTCGACTTGGATCGTCCGGCACGTTCCTGCCGGTAGAAGGGATCAACCCCGTCATGGCTTCAGTGACTTTCGAGAGCACCACCTGCCTGTTCCCCGGATCGAACACTCCGGCAGTGGACAAGCTCGACCTCGAGATCGAGGACGGCGAGTTCCTCGTCCTCGTCGGACCCTCCGGCTGCGGAAAGTCGACCACCCTGCGCATGCTCGCCGGGCTCGAAGACGTCCACAGTGGACGCATCCTCATCGGCGACCGCGACGTCACCGGTCAGGAGCCGAAAGAGCGCGACATCGCGATGGTCTTCCAGAACTACGCGCTGTACCCGCACATGTCGGTGGCCGAGAACATGGGTTTTGCGCTCAAGCTCGCCGGAACCAACAAGACGGAGATCCGCGCCCGCGTCGAAGAGGTCGCGAAGATGCTCGATCTCGAGCCGTACCTCGATCGCAAGCCCAAGGCGCTGTCCGGTGGCCAGCGTCAGCGAGTGGCGATGGGCCGCGCCATCGTTCGCCAGCCGCAGGTCTTCCTGATGGACGAGCCGCTCTCGAACCTCGACGCAAAACTCCGTGTGCAGACACGTACGCAGATCGCTCAGCTGCAACGACGCCTCGCGACGACGATGGTTTACGTGACCCACGACCAGGTCGAGGCCATGACGATGGGTGACCGCGTCGCCGTCCTCGAAAAGGGAATCCTGCAGCAGTGCGCCTCGCCGCGCGAGCTGTACAACAAGCCGAAGAACGTTTTCGTCGCCGGCTTCATGGGTTCACCCGCGATGAACCTCTTCACCCTCCCCGTCGTCGACGGCGGCGTCGCATTCGGTGACGGGATCGTTCCGGTTCCGCGCGAGACGATGAACGGCGTCGTCGAAACCGAGGTTGTTCTGGGTATTCGCCCCGAGCACCTCGAGATCGCAGCCGAAGGCCTGCCGATGGAGGTCGACGTCGTCGAGGAACTGGGCTCGGACGCCTACGTCTACGGCCGGACCACGATCGGCGGACGGTTGCAGCAGATCGTCTCGCGTGGTGACTGGCGCAATCCGCCGCAGAAGGGCGAGCGCGTCAACCTGCGCGTCGACCCCGAGAAGGTGCACATTTTTGCCACCACCGACGGGCGTCGCCTGGGTTAGGTGGACCTGTCAAACGACACATGACCGATTCAGGTTCGGCGTAATACCCACAAGTAGGGGTGTCTCGTGCCACAGTAGGGGCCGATGCCGGGAGCCGGCACTCATGGCGCATGCCGTGAGCAGGCTCTCGGTGACCGTCTATTTGTCATACACATACGGGGAGCGAATCCATGGTTCTGAACTCGAAGGCGATGCGCCGCGCTGCAATTGCAGCCACGGCAGCGTCCATGCTGGTACTGGCAGGCTGTTCGTCCGATTCGGACAAGGACAGCGGAACCAGCACCACGGCCGCATCCGGGGGATCGTCCTCGAGCGAAGGCCGCGGACCCATCACGATCGTCGAGGGGCAGGATGCCCTGAACGAGGCGCTCGAAAACATCATCTCCGACTGGAATGCCGAGCATCCGGACGAGAAGGTCACGCTCAAGCCGCTGGCGAAGGAAGCCAACGCGCAGGTCGACGACATCACCCAGCGCATGCAGGCCAAGAGCGACGAGTACGACCTCATCGGCGTCGACGTCGTCAACACCGCCCAGTTCGCCGCAAACGGTTGGCTGCTGCCGCTCGAGGGTGACCTCGCGATCGACGAGTCCGGCCTCCTGCCGTCGACCGTCGCTTCGGGCACCTACAACGGCAAGCTCTACGCAGCGCCGAAGAACACCAACGCAGCGTTCCTGTACTACCGCAAGGACCTCGTCGAGAAGGCCCCCACCACGTGGGCCGAGCTCAAGGAAAACTGCCCGAAGGCTGTCGAAGCCGGCATCTCCTGCTACATCGGTCAGTTCAAGAACTACGAGGGCCTGACGGTCAACACCACCGAGATCACCAACGCCTTCGACGGACCGTGGGTCGGCCCGGACGGACTCACCCCGGCCATCGACGACAAGACGAAGGCAGGCGTTCAGTCGATCGTCGACAACTTCGCCGACAACACGATCCCGCAGGAAGCGCTGACCTACTCCGAGGGCGAGTCGCAGACCGCGTTCGGCGACGGCAAGGCACTCTTCATGCGCACGTGGTCCGGCTTCTCGGTCGACGGTGAGAAGACCTCGGTTGCCGGCAAGTACGGCTACACCGTTCTTCCGGGTGTCGACGGACCGGGCGCTTCGACCGTCGGCGGCTACAACGTCGGCATCAGCGCGTACTCGGACGCACCCGCCACGGCTCGTGACTTCCTCGAGTTCATGCAGACCAAGAAGTCGCAGACGTACTTCACCGAGGTCGGCGGCGCACCCGTCCTCTCGGCTGTCTACGACGATCCGGCAGTGCTCGCTCAGTTCCCGTACTTCGCGACCCTGAAGGAAGCACTCGCCACCGCTCAGCCGCGCCCCGTCACGCCGTACTACACGCAGGTGTCGAAGTCGATCTCCGACAACACCTACGCTGCTATTCGCGGCGAGAAGACCGTCGAGCAGGCCTTGGCGGACACCAAGGCCGGCATCGAAACCGCCGGTAACTGATCTACCAGGAGCAATAAGCAATGGCAGAACCGCAGGATCCTTCCGCGGCTGTGCCTACCAACCCCACGGTCGGGGCCGGTTCAACCGGTCCCGACCGTTCGGGCGTTGGTGGGAGACACCGTGCACCGGAACCGCTAGAAGAGCCGTCGGCATCCGAGGCAGCAGGGACATCCCTGACCAAGGTTCTGCCTGACCTTGCAGCTACTCCACCCCCGCCGACCTCGCCCCCGCCTGCGTCGGCCGACAAGCCGAAGAAGCGTCGACGAGTTCCGGTGTGGGCGTTCGTCGCACCGTCGCTGATCGTTCTCGCCGTCATCATTCTGTATCCGCTCGGACGAGCGATCTGGATGTCGATGCACAGCGACGGCAAGAAGCTCGATCCCGAGACCGGCATGTTCGTCACCGGTCAGTTCACGTGGTTCGACAACTACAAGAACTGGATCACCCAGTCCTGCAACACCGCCAACGGCTCGATTCCCTGCCCGCCCGGCACACTCGGATCGCAGTTCTGGCAGTCGATCGGAAATACGTTCGGCTTCACCGTCGTCACCGTCCTGCTCGAGACGGTGATCGGTCTGTCGATGGCGTTGATCATGGCCAAGACGTTCCGCGGACGCGGTTTGCTCCGCGCTTCCGTGCTGATTCCCTGGGCCATCCCCACCGCCGTCACCGCGAAGCTCTGGTTCTTCATCTTCGCCAACGACGGCATTGCCAACAAGATCCTCGGCACCAACATCCTGTGGACGGCGGACCCCTGGCCGGCGCGATTCGCGATCGTCGTCGCCGACGTCTGGAAGACCGCGCCGTTCATGGCGTTGCTGATCCTCGCGGGTCTTCAGATGATTCCCGCCGACGTCTACGAGGCCGCCAAGGTCGACGGTGCGACGGCGTGGCAGCGGTTCCGCATGATCACGCTTCCGCTGGTCAAGCCCGCACTCATGGTGGCGGTGCTCTTCCGCACGATGGACGCGCTGCGCATGTACGACCTGCCCGCGATCATGATGGGATCCAATCCCGCCACCTCCACCATCTCGGTTCTGGTGGTCGATCAGATGCGCGTCGGCGCCAATTCGGCGTCGGCACTGTCCACCATCACGTTCCTCATCATCTTCGCTGTGGCCTTCATCCTGGTCCGATTCCTCGGAGCCAATGCGGTCAGCACGCAGGAAAAGCAGCGGAAGGGGGAGCCGGTATGAACAAGGCACTACGCGGCAAGATCGGCACCTACATCGGCGTCGTACTGATCATCGTGTGGGGACTCGCTCCCTGCTACTGGATGATCGTGACGGCGCTGCGCGACCCCGCGGACACGTTCTCGACGTCGCTGTGGCCCACCAATCTCACTCTGTCCAACTTCACCGCGGCGCTCGATCCCGATGCCAAGGTGAACTTCACCCGTGCACTGATGAACAGCCTCATCATCGCGGGCGCGACCACGCTGATCGCCTTGGTCATCGGCGTGTTCACGGCGTACGCGCTCTCGCGTTTCGATTTCCGTGGCAAATACTTCGTCACCGGAATCATCCTCGGCGCGTCCATGTTTCCGGTCGTCGCCCTCGTGACCCCGCTGTTCCAGTTGTTCACCGACATCGGCTGGATCGGCAGCTACAAAGCGCTGATCATCCCGAACATCTCGTTCGTGCTGCCGCTGACGGTCTATACGCTGACGTCGTTCTTCTCCGAGCTTCCGTGGGAGCTCGAAGAGGCGGCGCGTATTGACGGCGCCACCCGTGGCCAGGCCTTCCGTCTGATCATGCTTCCGCTCGCCGCGCCGGCACTGTTCACCACCGCGATCCTCGCCTTCATCGCAACGGTCAACGAGTACCTGCTCTCGCTCCAACTCTCGAGTGACAAGACCGCACCCGTCACCGTGGCGATGGCCAAGTTCTCCGGAACGGACCCATTCGTCACGCCGTACACCTCGATCATGGCCGGCGGAACCCTCGTGATGGTCCCGCTGGTCATCATGGTTCTCATCTTCCAGCGACGCATCATCGCCGGTCTGACCGCAGGCGGCGTCAAGTCGTGATGCGCGCTTGCGCACGGTTTCGATGAGGCGGGCTTCGCGCGCCCAGCGTATGGAGCTGATTGCCGGCTTCATCTCGGTCTTCGCCCTCATGGCGTTGATCGGCGCTGTGGTCGCGATCGTCAAGGGAGACCCCGGCGTGATGCCGTCTTTGGTGCTGCTCGGTTGCGTCGTCGCTCTCGGGCTCGCGTTCCGCGGATATCGGAACGCGGTCCGAGCAGAACGTCGCGAGTAGCCAGCCCGGTAGGGTGACATTTCGGTATCGCAGTTGCCGGGAGTTATCTGATCGAGATATCACCCTGGTGGAATGGTGCCGGTAAGTCCGGATCCACGACCGGGAGTGTTGAGTGAGTCCATCGAACAGATCGAGTGCGACGGGTGGCGATCAGTCGTCGGCTCGATCGGGCAAGTCGGCTAATTCGCCCCGGTCGAACAAGTCGGCCAAGCCCGCGAAAAAGCAGCGCTCGAAGTGGCGGTACGTCCGGCGGACCATCTACGTGCTCGTGCTCCTGATGGTCATCGTGCCCGCGTCGGTTTTTGCTGTCGCGTACAGCCGGACCGACGTCCCGCGCCCCTCTGACATGCAGACCAATCAGGTGTCCACCATCTACATGGCCGACGGCACGACCGTGCTCGGCAAGGTAGTGCCGCCGGAGGGAAACCGGACCGAGGTCGCGTTGTCGGCCATCCCGATTCACGTCCGCGATTCGGTGCTCTCGGCGGAGGATCGTAACTTCTACACCAACCCCGGGTTCTCGATCTCCGGATTTGCTCGCGCTGCCCGCGACAACGTGATGGGCAAGGAAAGTGCCGGCGGTGGCTCGACGATCACTCAGCAATACGTGAAGAACGTCTTGGTCGGTGACAAGCGCAGTATCGACAGGAAGCTGCGTGAGCTCGTCATCTCCGCCAAGATGGCGCGCGAATGGTCCAAGGACGACATTCTTGCCGCGTATCTCAACACCATCTACTTCGGTCGCGGTGCGTACGGCATCGCCGCCGCGTCGAACGCGTACTTCGACAAGCCGGTCAGTGAGCTGAGCGTCGAGGAAGGCGCAGTTCTCGCGTCCGTCATCCAGAGCCCGTCGTTCCTGGACCCCGAGACCAATCTGTCCGCGCTGCAAGCGCGCTGGGACTACGTTCTCAACGGCATGGTGGAACTGGGCAGCCTGACCAAGACGGATCGCGACGCGATGCAGTTCCCGGCCGTCGCCCCCGCCAATCGGCCGACCGATCTGAACCAGGCGCCAGGACCCGAAGGCCACATCAAGACCCAGGTACTCAAGGAACTGGCCGAGGCCGGTATCAGCGATCAGACGCTGAACACCGCTGGTCTGCAGATCACGACGACCATCGACCCGGTTGCGCAGGAAGCTGCGCTGAACGCCGTCAGGCGGAATCTCGAGGGCGAGCCGGAAGACCTGCGGACCGCAGTAGTGTCCATCGACCCCAAGACCGGTGGCGTCGACGCCTATTACGGCGGTGACGACGGAGCCGGCTTCGACTACGCCCAGGCGCCGCTGCAGACCGGTTCAGCGTTCAAGGTCTTCGGTCTGGTCGCAGCATTGATGGAAGACATTCCGCTGTCCGCACGGTTCGACAGTTCACCGCTCACGATCAACGGCGTGACCATCGGAAACGTCGGCGGCGAATCCTGTGGTCGATGCACCATCGCCGAGGCACTCAAGCGTTCGCTGAACACCAGCTTCTACCGGTTGATGCTCTCGATGGAGAACGGTCCCCAGAAGATCGCCGACGCCGCCCACCTGGCCGGCATCCCCGAGCACATTCCCGGACTCGACTACCCGACGCTCACACAGGAGGGTGGTCCGCCGGAGAACGGAATCGTGCTCGGCCAGTATCAGTCTCGCGTTATCGACATGGCGTCCGCTTACGCGACGCTCGCCAATTCCGGTGTGTACCAGCAGCCGCACTTCATCCGGAAGGTCGTGACGGCCGAAGGTGAAGTCCTGCTCGATCGCCCGGTCTCTCCCGGTGAGCGTCGTCTCGATGCTGCCGTTGCCGACAACGTCACGCAGGCAATGCTCCCGATCGCGTCGTACTCGAACGGTCACGCGCTTGCCGGTGGACGCCCGTCTGCTGCCAAGACCGGCACCGCGCAGTTGGGTGACACGGGGCAGAACAAGGATGCGTGGATGGTCGGTTACACGCCGTCGCTGTCCACCGCGGTGTGGATCGGAACTTCCGACGCTCAGGCCATCACCAACTCCTACGGTGGTTTGATCTACGGCTCCGGAGTGCCTGCGGACATCTGGAAGAGCACGATGGACGGCGCGCTGAAGGGATCCGACTGGGAGAGCTTTCCGTGGCCGGACCCCATCGGCGGGCAGGCCGGCGTTCCCGCGAACTCCGGCGTGACCTCGGGGGACGGGACGGGCACGCCCACGACGGGCGCGGTCGCTCCCCCGGCGCCCATCGAGGTGCCCGGCCTACCGCCGATCGAAGTACCGCCGCTCCCCCAGTTGCCGCGTCAGATCGAGATCCTGCCGGGCATCGTCATCCCACTACCGGGCTGACAAGCAGCGCCCGATTTCCGGTTCTCAGGCCTGATCGTCGAAGAGACCGAGTTGGGTGGGCGCTGCATCCTTGGCGGGCAGTACGACGACGCGCAGTCCGCGCCTGAGGTTGCGGATCGCGTGCGTCCACGCGCGCTTTTCGCCCGCACACAGGTCGGTGTCGTCGTCCTTGCGGCGGATGGACTCGGTCAACGCCTCGTGCCAGGCAGTCTCCTGCTCCTGGCTGATCCGCAGGTAGTCGAGAATGGTGTCGCGGTCGTGCTCACAGATCACGGCAACCTCTTCGGCGCTGAGCTCGCCCGTTCCGTCTGCGTCGAGTTCGAGGAGCGCCATGAGAGCCGGCGGAAATTCGTGGCACTCGTGTGACTCGTATTCGGCACCGGGATCTTCGTGCTCGGAGGCCATGCCGTCGTTGAAGGCGGTGTCTCCGGTTGCGCGGATGGGTTGCCCGCCCAGTTCTTCGGCGAGTTCGTCGGATGCTTCGGCCAGTTCGGCGAACGAGCGCAGAGCCCGCAGCAGGTGCTCGGCGACGAAGGGTGCGCCGTCCACGCGGACCACGCCCAGCACACTCTGCTCGACGAGAATGAGCTTGATGGTCGGCCATTGCCGATTGAGCTGAGCAAGAATTACAGCAGCGTTCTCGAGGTTCTCCACCGAATGCACGACCCGCGAGAACACCTCTACGTACTCGTCGTCCTCGAGGACACGAACATAGGTGACCTGCTCACCGCGGACCAGCGGGATATCGCCGTCGTCGTCACGCTTGGGCGGATGACCGAGAAGGCGCTCGACGGCCCCGTCGACCAGGATCCGCAGCATGTCGCCCGAACCCGAGGGAGCGTGAGACGGCGTCGTGGCGAACGCCGGCGTCGACTCGCGCCCACTGGTGCTGGCACGCAGGAACGACGGGTGCGCAATGCTCCACATTTCGCGGAATACGCGCAACACCTTTGTCACCAGTTCCTCGGGACGAGCGCGGTCGACGTCGATGTAGAAGGACATGGACCCATTGCCCTCGGGTTCGTGCTCGCACAGATCGGGAGCGTTGAACCCCATGTCGAGCAGCGCTGAATGGTCTTCCGGTTCGAGCATCCGCAGTGGATGCAGAAACCTGTTGGAAGGAACTTCACAGCGCACGGAGGTCTGGTTCCACGCGAAGAACTGGATGCACGCGGGTGCGTCGGCCAGTTCGTCCATGCTGTCGTAATGCGACTCCACCACGAGGGTGTCGTCGTCCTCCATCACGGAGATGTAGCGAGCGAGATGAGTCTCGAAAGTAGTCCAGGCACTCAGGATTTCCAGATCGAAAGTATTGTCCGACATCGTCGCTCCTCTGGTCCGGGGGCGCATGGGGCCCTACCGACGACTCGCCGAAACCCCTGCTTTTCAAACCCCGCCTACGACGTTAGTCGTGGGGTCCGACAGTGACAGTGTTCGTAGGATCCGAGTGACCGTGTTTCAGTCAGGGGATTATCTTCCGAGCCTGCAGATTGGCGAAGATGTCGAGGAACATCGCTTCGGTGTCGACGTGGCGGTGAAATCCGAACCGCCGAGCTTTCGATCCGTCAGCGAAAAAGTCGTAGTCCCATCCGAATACGAAGTCACCGAACCCCCAGGACGAGACATCGGAATACGGGGTCCGAGCAAGTTGGTGTTCCTCGACGAGTTCATCCCACACCGACTCCTTGTCCGCCATTGCGACATCGAGGGACATCGGGAGCGGAGGTGCGACGTCCATGTCGAAGAAGGCTGCGATCTTCGGCCACATCTCCTGCCAGCGGAACAGGTCGCCGTTGTTGATGTTGAACGCCTGATTTGCGCACTCGGGGTTGGTCGCGGCCCAGACCGTCGCTTCGGCCAGGAGTCCGGCGTCGGTCATCTCGATCAAGCTGGTGTACGCGCCGGGTTTGCCGGGGAATCGGAGTGGGACACCCAGTTTCTTCGAGATGGTCGCGTAGACGGCGATGACCATCGCGAGGTTCATCGGGTTACCCAGTGCGAATCCGGAGACGACCGAGGGTCTGATCGCCGACCATGTCCACGACTTGCCGAGCTGCCGACGTTCGAGGAACTGCTGTTGGTCGACGTTGAACTCGGGTGGCATGTGCGGTGGATCGCTCTCGCGGGCCGGAGTTTTGAACGGTCCGAGGTGTGCCCCGTAAACCTTGTAGCCCTGCATCAGGCTGACGTGCTCGAGTCCGCCCGCAACGGGCTCGATGGCGTCGAGAGTGTTGACCAGCATCGCCAAGTTGGGCGGAACCAGCTCGGCCCATGTCGGGCGGTCTTGATAGGCGGCGTAGAAGACGTGAGTGACGTCGCCCAGTCCGCTCAGTGCCGCTGCAGTCCGGTAAGGATCGAGCAGGTCGACTGCGATGTGTTCGACCCGGTCGGTGTCCGTACCGCCTCGCCGCGAGAGTCCGATGATCTTCCATTCTCCGGTCGACTCGAGGTGATCGATCAAGTTCCCACCGATCACGCCTCGGGCTCCGACCACGAGTGCCACTTTGTCGTGCTGCACCATTTCAGCCTCCCATTGGTATATCGCGATGTTGCGATATAGGGAGTGAACCACACATATCGGCATTTCGCGATCTAGCGGTATGCTCACGAACATGGAAGACGCAACAACCGAGTGGGAAACGGCGTTCAAGGCGCTGGCCAACCCGATGCGTGTGCAAATCCTGCAGTGGTTGAAAGACCCCGGGAGCTTTCCCCCTCAGCTCGAGCCTGCTGAGGAGGTCGGAGTGTGCCTCAAGCACATTCAAGCGAGGGCGAAGGTGTCGCAATCGACGGCGTCTCAGTACATGGCCGCACTCCAGGCCGCGGATCTGGTGACCACCACACGAATCGGTCAGTGGCGGCATTACAAGCGAAACGAGCAACAGATCGAGAAGCTTGCAGCATTCATCAGGCAGGGTTTGTAGGTACCAGCACCTGACCGATCCCTCCGGGGCCGCCAACGTTGTGGCAAAACCTCACATCGCCGGCGCCGTCGGTATGTGCATTGTGGTCGTTTCTCGGGTTGCTCGTTGTCCTTACGCTCGGCAGAGGGTACTGGCAAGGAGAGGCGTGCGATGAGTCGTGAGAGCTGGGTGGGCCGTGATGCCCGATCCATCGCCGAGGCCGTGCGGTCGGGTCAGGCGTCGGCGCGGACCATCGTCGAAGACCACCTCGCACGGGTCGACGAATGCAATGACGAACTCAACGCACTGGTCACCGTGTGCGCCGAGGAGGCTCGCACGGCCGCGGATGCCCTGGACGAACGACGCCTTCTCGGTGAGACACTCGGCCCCCTTGCCGGGGTTCCGTTCACGGTCAAGGACCTGATCGCCACTGCCGGCGTGCGCACCACTGCCGGTTCTCGCACTCTGGCGGACAACGTCCCGGCCGTCGACGCCCCGGCCGTCGCGGCATTCAAGGCTGCCGGTGCGATTCTGATCGGCAAGACCAACACCCCGGAATTCGGCGCGTGCGGCCTGACTCGAAACGAACTGTTCGGAACCACGGCCAGTCCGGTGCGACCGGACGGCGTCGTCCGGTCCCCCGGCGGGTCGAGTGGCGGCGAGTCCGCGTCGGTTGCTGCCGGAATGAGCGTGCTCGGACTCGGTACGGATTTTGGTGGCTCGGTGCGTTGGCCCGCCCACTGCACCGGCCTCACTTCGGTTCGCCCGACGCTCGGACGTGTCGATCCGGAAGGTCAGTATCCAGGCGTGCTTTCGGATGGACGGGTACTCGCCAACCCTGCGACGATGCACGGCACGATCCAGACCATCGGCCCACTGGCCCGCAACCTCGGTGATGCGGCGCTTGCGTTGCGCGTCCTGTCGATGCCGCATTTCTCGTGGAGCGAGCCTGATTCGGTCGACGTCGATGACCTCGACATCCGCTGGGCCACCGGCGAGGGAACGATTCCCGTCGACGAAGAAATCCGGTCAGCGGTTCGGACGGTGGCGATCAGCCTGGACGCGAGCGAGTACGACGGTCTGGCTCTGCCGCGGGCCAACGCGCTTTTCGGCGCGTTGCGATCGGTCGAGACCCACGCGGACATCCACTCTCTCGCCGCAGGTTCAGCGCACTCTTTCGACGCGGACATCACCGCCATGCTTGCGGCAGGCCGTGATCGCAGTTCCGCCGAGGTGGAAGCGCTGTGGGCGGATCGTGCGATGTTGATCGCCGAATTCCTCGACGAGATGGGCGACGTCCTGATTCTGCCGGTTGCGTCGGTGCTCGCTCCGCCGCTCGGTGTGGAGAGCTTCGAGGTGGGCGGTCGCAAACTCACGTGGATGGACGCGCTCGCGAGTTGCCGGGCGATCAGTGTGCTCGGCCTTCCGTCGGTCGTGGTTCCGGTAGGACTCTCCCGCAACGGTTTACCGGTCGGAGTGCAAGTGGTGGCCCGGCCGTTCCACGAGCATGTTGCGCTGTCCGTGGCGGCGCGAATCACGTCGAATGCGCAAGCTCTAGTCTGACTTCCATCTTTCGGTTTCGGCTGCGAAACGTGTTGCGTACGAGTCGGCCAGGTCGTGAAGCGTGGTGACGCAGTCGCCGTAGTACGTCGGTGCATGCATGGTAGCCAGAATCCGCGGCTCGAGGTCGGCCAGGGCGCGGATCGTGGGTTCGAGATCCGGGGTGAGGCAGGTGGCGTGGCCCAAGTCCTCGGCTTCCAAAGCGGGACCGACGATTTCGTGCTCGGTGGTCGCGGGGTGGTGCCCGAACGCGGTGAAGAGGTCTCCGCAGAACAGCGTCGACGTCGTCTCCTCGAACATCAGGCCCGCGTCCCAACCGTGTGGGACGTGTGGGGTGTCGATGTGCCGGACTCGGCGGCTGCCGGTTTCGAGTACGTCGCCGTCCTGCAAGGGAAGTGGCGCCCGATCGGCCAGATCGTTGACCTGGACGAAGCACCCCATCGCACCGTGTGCAACTTGCGCTTCGGGGGCCGCCGCAAGCCAGGAGTTCATGGACCCGCATTCGTCGGCCTCGACGTGACCGAACGTGATCCATTTCAGACGGTCGATGTCGATCAGCGTGGAGAGTGCGTCGGAAGCCGAGGTGAACAACGCTCGCTGCCCGGTGTGGAAGAGCAAGGGTTCCTCGCCGTCGACGAGAAACTGGTTCATCGTGAGGTTCGCTTCGTCCACGAAGGTCGACAGTCGGTAGATGTCCGGCGCGATTTCGGTGATCGTGGTGGTCATCGCGGTGCTCCGATCAGGCCTGTTGTACATGTCGAGCTGTCTTCTCCAGCCTTCTCGCCGCCCCGCGCATGCACAAGGTTCTGGACGTGCTTACGGCTCTGCAATAGTGGAGGACGTGTTCGTACTGCTGCTGACAGGCCCGCCGGGCGCGGGGAAGAGTTCCGTGCTGACCGCGCTTCACGATCGACTCGGCGAGGCCGGGGTGAGCAACGCGATGATCGAGGTGGACGAACTCGAGCGATGCTACCCGCCGCTGGGAACCGAGCGGGCAATCTCACACGTCGGGATGCTGTCCGCGTCGTACCGGGACGCGGGGTACGAACTCCTGTTCCTCACGGCGACCGTCGAAGACGACGACTACGGGCGCGCCCTGCTGGCCGCGACCGGCGCCGAGGGGCACCTGCTGGCACGCCTCGAGGCCGATCCGGATACGTTGCGTACCAGAATTATCGAACGTGAACCGGCCGGCTGGGCCGGGTTGGACGAGTTGGTGGAGGCGTCACAACTGCTGGCCGATTCGATGCCGACGCTCAGTGGAGTCGACGTGGTTCTGAGCACCGAAGGCCGCGATCCCGAAAGTGTTGCCGACGATCTGGAAGCGGCTCTGCGAGAACACAGTCCGTCGCTTCTAGCCGTCGGTGTTCAGAGCGGTGACCACTGAAGCGAACATCGTCGACTTGATTGCCCCCAGTGTGCCCGCATTCTTCGGGCCGATCGGTGCAACCATTTCGATGGCCTTGGCGGTCAAAGCGTCGACGGATGCGGTGAAGTCCACCAAACCGGCTGCGAATGCGTCACTTCCGCCGTATCGCCGCCCCGTGGTCATGGCGACGATTGCCGACGCCGGGCTGAGTTTGGCCTGGATGAGAGCTGCCATTCCTTCGGTGAAGGGGATGTTGATGTCCACCTCCGGGAAGCAGTAGTAGCCGCGATCATCGCGCATGACGCGGTAATCGTGCGCGATGCCGAGCATGGCGCCGGCTCCGAAGGCGTGGCCGTTGATCGCCGCGACGGTGGGCATCGGGAACGTCAGCATCCGAGCGAACAGCGACTGCACCTGCTGCACATACCACTTCGCCTTGTCGCCGTTCGCGCCCAGCCAGTCGAGGTCGAGTCCGTTGGAGTAGAACTTGCCCGTCGCCGTGGTGACCAGGGCATGTGCGCTTTCGCTCAAAGCCTGGTCGAGTAGCTTGTCGACGGAATCGAGCCACTCCGGCGAGAATCGATTCTCGTCCTCGCCGAGATCGAGAACGGCGATCTTGTCTTCGAAGCGCAGAGTTGCGGTCATGATTGGCCTTTCCTGTTGCGTGGCTTGGGCAGTGGTGGGTCGAGATGCAGAACCGCTCGAACGGCGGCATCCAACCGCGCGCGTGCTGCGGCGTCGGGGACTCGCCAACCGTCGGCGCGTTTGGCGGGATGGATGAGCAGTCCGGTAGGCAGGCCGACAACACAGGCCTCGATTGCCTCGACGGCTCTGCCGTCCTTGCGGCCCCAGAGCGCGGTCGACAACCGGATGAACAACTCGACCAGAGACCGGTCGAGTTGTGTGAGTTGCTCGGCGATGTCGGCAGGGACGTCGGTGCCGAGCAGTTCGTCGCGCTGGATCGTCAACAGCAGCAACGCGGATTGTGGGTAGTCGAGCGCGAAGACAGCCGGAACTTCGGCGGCCGCGACGACGGCGGAAACCGCCGAAGTCGGCGACGGGTCCGCGAGAGCGTCGTCCACTCTCGATTGTTGAAGCGCGAGAAATCGTCGCGCAGCACGCAGCCACGCGCTACCGACCAGTCCACTGCGAGAGCCGAATGCGTGATAGATCGCCCCGTTGGATACACCGGTGGCGTCGGAGACTGCCCGGACCGTGACAGCGCTCGGCCCGGCAGTGGCGGCAAGTTTTTCGGCAGCGTCGAGCAGGGTGTCGAGGTCGTGGACGCGTGGCCGAGGCATGAACGCACAGTAACAGAGCGTCTGCTCTGTTACTAGTGTGCGGTCAGATCACCGAATTTGCGCGAAGATCCTCGATCTCCTCCGGGCGCAGGCCGAAGTCGGTGAGTACGTCGTCGGCGTCACCGCCGAGAGTCATGGGTGGCGCATTCCTGACGGGAAGGGTCTTGCCGTCCACCCAGAACGGTCCGCGGACAACGGGAATCGACGTTCCGTCGGCGCTCTGGGTCTGCTCGACCATCTGCAATGCCTCGACCTGAGGGTCGGAGAACACCTGATCGATCGAATGGATGGGGCCGCAGGGAATTCCGGCACCGCGGATCTCGGAGATCCATTGCGCCGCGCCCTTCGTGGTCAGTAGGTCCTCGAGTTCTTTGGTCAGTTGGTCTCGGTGCGCCAAACGTTCTTTACCCGTCGCATATTCGGTACGGAAGGCGAGCTCGGGGTCGCCGAGTACCGAGCACAGTGCGATCCAGTGCTTGTCCGAGCCGGTGGCAATGTTGATCGGGAAGTCGGCAGTGTCGAAAGCGCCGTACGGCGTGATCGTCGGGTGCGTATTGCCGTTCGGCGTCGAAACCCGCCCGGTGCTCAGGTAGTCCTGCGCCTGGAAGGTCATGATCGAGATCGCGGATTCCAGCAACGAGGTCTGCACGCGGTGCCCACGACCGTCGCGTCCGCGCGAAGCCAGTGCCGCCGTGATTCCCAGTGCCGCGTAGATGCCCGAGACCGTGTCGATGATGGGGATACCGACCCGCATCGGGGTCTGTTCCCCGGCACCGGTGACCGACATCAGCCCGGACATGCCCTGGGCCACCTGATCGAGTCCGGGCGCGAACTGGTCAGGGCCCACCGGGCCGAAACCACTGATGCTCATCACGACGAGCCCTGGATTCTCCTGCTCGAGCGAGTCGGGATCGAGCCCCATGTCGGCCAGTACTCCCGGACGGAAGTTCTCGACCAGCACATCTGCGTCGAGGGCCAGGCTGCGAAGCAGTTTCCGCCCGCGGTCACTGCGCATGTCGATGGCGATCGACCGTTTGCCGCGGTTCACGGAAGCGAAGTAGAGGCTTCGATCGCCGTCGAACGGCGGCCACTGACGCGAACTGTCGCCGGAGCCACGGGTTTCGACCTTGACCACGTCGGCGCCGAAGTCCGAGAGCAGCGACGTGCACAGAGGCCCCGCGAGAGCACGGGTGAGGTCGAGAACTTTGATACCGCTGAGCAATTGGTCCATGGGAGAAACCTCGGTTCTGTGGTGTGCAACGTCGCCCACTCGATCCGTCGCACCATCTGCGTGAATTGCCGCTGCAGTGATCGTCGGAGAGGGGAAGAATGAAGGTCAGGCCTGCTTTCGGCTGGGCTCGGTGACAACACTGGTCGAGAGCGCACGGTGATGCGACGGCGACATTGCACAACTGCAGGGCCCGGATTTAGGCGCATTGTGTGACAGGCAGGATTGCGGTGGGCCGATACCGTGAACTCTCTACGGACGGCGATGCAAGCGGGAGGCGAGGCGATGCGCGACATTTCCACTCAGCTGGCGCAGTGGCACGCCCGCGGCGAGGATTTTGCACTGGCGACGGTTGTCCGTACCTGGCGATCCTCACCGCGCATGCCCGGTGCTTCGATGGCCGTCTCACGCTCCGGCGAGGTGGTCGGCAGCGTCTCGGGCGGGTGTATCGAGAGTGCACTGTACGAGATCGCCCAGGAGGTTCTCGCCGACGGCACCAGTCGCGTCGAGGTCTTCAGCGTCTCCGACGACGACGCCATCGGAGTAGGGCTGACCTGCGGCGGAACCATCGAAGTGTTCGTCCAGGCCGTCGGAGCCGATTTCGCCGAGTTCGGTCAGGTTTGTGAACGGATCGAGGCCGATACGCCCGTCGTCGTGGTCACCGAAGTGCGTCCGGGAGCACCGGCACGGCACCTCGTCGTCGAGCACGGCCGACGCAGCGGAGATCTGGATGCCACGGAGGACGAGGTGTCCATCCTGCTGCGCACGATGGACACCGGTGAGTCCGTCGCTTTTGTCGCGCCGGCGGGAACTCTCATCGATTCGCAGCACGACCTGCTGGTCGAGATCTTCGCGCCACTACCGCGGATGTACGTGTTCGGGGCCATCGACTTCGCGGCCTCGATGTGTACGTTGGGCGCCTTTGCGGGTTATCGCGTGACCGTCGTGGACGCACGGCCGGTCTTCGCGACACGGGCGCGCTTCCCCGACGCCCACGATCTGGTCGTCATGTGGCCACACAAGTTCCTCGAAACCGCACCGATCGACAACAAAACCGTCCTGGCCGTGCTCACGCACGACGAGAAGTTCGACATCCCCCTGCTCGAGATCGCGCTGCGTTCGCCGGCTGCGTACGTCGGCGCGATGGGAAGTCGTGCGACGCATGAGCGTCGGGTGGCGCTGTTGAAGGAGCGAGGCGTCACCGACGCCGAGTTGGGGCGTCTGCACTCACCGATCGGGTTGGATCTCGGCGCGAGGACACCGGAGGAGACTGCAGTGTCGATCCTCGCCGAGATGACCAAGACCCTGCGCAATGCCTCCGGTTTGGAACTGCGGGATCTGCAGGGGCCGATCCACCCGCCACCTCAGGAGAATCCGACCGCCCTGCATCGAACGGCCTGAGTCGACTGCGCTGAATTCGGACATCTTGTGTTCGGTGGGGATAGGATCGTTTCTTTCGTGAACCATCTTCCGTGATCCGAATGAAATCGAGGTGCCTGCCAAGTGGCAAACCCGGCCGTACCGGCATCCGAGGTGAATGCTGTTCTCTCCGAACTTCTTCGAACCCAGCTCCTTCCTGGTGTTCGAAAGGTCGCCGGCGGCTGCGAAGACCCGACGGTAGCCCGGGTGGGATTCATGGCGGTTCCGGACATCGGACCGTGGCTGCGGCACGGACAGTTGCTGATCACCACGCCGGAAACCCTCGCCAGGGTCACCGAAACCTTCAAAGCATTTGTCGGACGGTTGTCGACGCGAGGTGTTGCGGCACTTGCCGTCCAATTCGGCGCAGACGGGGACACTCTCGCGCCGGAGCTGGTCGACGCGGCCGAAAGCGCCGGCTTCCCGCTCCTGGTTTTTCACGGTGCGTGTGATCACCCTGCGGCGAGAGACCGTGAGCAGACGGAGTCGGCCCAGATCGACGCCATGTTCGGGGCCGAGCGCTTGCGACGGCTGCTGGTCGACGTCGTGATGGGCGGCGGCGGCCTCCCGCAATTGACCGAAGTCATCGCTCGGGAGATGAAGGGCGCTGCCCTGATCACCACCTCGGACGGACGCGAGATCTGCCGCGCCGGGGACGCCGCGGAGCGCAAGCATCTGTCTGCCTGTCCCGCCGTCGATTCCACCGGTCGTCTGCGGACCGACACCGTCGAGGGCGGATTGGGTCTGCACGAGTTCGACGGTCAATTCATCGCGGTGTCCGCGATTTCCGCCAATCACATCGACCACGGGCGTCTCGCGTTGTTCACCGGTGAGCGCGTGATGACGAGTTACGACCAGTACCTGGTCGAGCGGGCCGCGTCGGTGTGTGCGTTGGTCATCACCCGCGAACAAGCCGTGGCGTCGGTGGAGGAACGCCATCGCGCCAACTTCGTTCACGACCTGCTCCTCGGTCGGGCCGGGGACCACGATCACGTTGTCTCCCATGCCAAGACATTCGGTTGGGACTTCGACCGCCCGCTGGTGATCGTCTCGATCGAGCCGGACCCGATCGACGAACCGGCCTCTGCGGCGCCCGCTCGGCTGCCCGTCGTCGATCGCCAGGCGATGGCGTTCTCCGGCGCGATCGCCCACCGCGATCCCGGTGCGGCGGTGACCGCGCTGACGGGCGAGACGGTGATCGTGATGGGCGTCGGCACCGACACGATGGCATTGGTGCGGGACCTCGTCACGGTCGTTCGCGGTGAAGGTGGCGGCGGGAGAAGGCCGTTCAGTGTCGGGGTGTCCCGGCCGACAGCGGCGATCGACGCCGTTCCGGCGCTCTACAGTCAGGCGCGCACCGCACTGACCGTCGGGCGACGGATCTCCGGTCCGTGGACGGTGACTCAGTTCGACGATCTGGGCGTGTACAGACTGCTCAGTCTGGTCGAGGACGAAAACGAGCTGGAGACGTTCGCGCGGGAGACACTGCGGGAACTGACGGAGGAAACTGCCGAAGCGCAGGACATGCGCAAGACATTGGAAGTCTTGCTCGCGACCAACATCAACATCGCCGAGACAGCGCGCAAGCTCCACTTCCATTACAACACACTGCGTTACAGGGTCGTTAAGCTGGAGAAAATGCTGGGACCCTTCACGGCGCAACCCGAGCTACGGCTGGATCTGTCTCTAGCACTGAAGATAACCGCGATGCGCGGCATCAATCACTAATATTGCCAATCCGAGTCCGTGGGTTCTGGCAGATTGTCATCACGTCGATACCCCTGCGCTGTAATAGCGTTTCACTCCAGTCACGGTGTTTTGTGAGCTGGAGCACACTCAGCGTTCGGACACCTTCCTCTGCACGAAAGGTCCCATCATGCCGATTTGGACGTTGCACGGAGATGGAAAGAACATCAAACCGGGTGAAGTGGTCGCTCCCGGCGAGCGGCTCAGCTGGGGAAGAACCATCGGGCTGGGCAGCCAGCACGTGGTGTCGATGTTCGGCGCGACGTTCGTCTTCCCGATCATCATGGGGCTCAATCCTCAACTTGCCGTGATGATGTCGGGTTTCTGTACGCTCTTCTTCCTGCTGGTGGTCAAGGGACGCATCCCCAGCTACCTCGGTACGTCGGCGGCCTTTGTCGGTGGTATCGCCGCCATTCGTGCCCAGGGCGGAACATCCGCAGAGGTGACCGGCGCGATCCTGGTGTCCGGACTGGTCCTGGCAGCCATCGGTATCGCGATCCACTTCCTCGGTGGCCGGGTCGTATTCAAGGTTCTTCCCCCGGTGGTGACCGGCGCAGTGGTGATGCTGATCGGATTCAACCTGGCACCCGTCGTCGCGGGGCTGTACTGGCCACAGGACCAGTGGGTGGCTCTGATCGTCATGGTGGCCCTGATCGTCATGAGTATCGCGCTACGCGGCTTCATGGCGCGCATCGCCATCTTCCTGGCGCTGATCTTCGGCTACGTCCTCTCCTGGATCCTCGACCGGGTCTCGGGGACGATCACCTCCTACGACGCAGGCACCGGTCAGATCACCGAGCACTTCCGCGTCAACTGGGATTCGGTGCAGTCGGCGTCGTGGTTCGGGCTTCCGCCGTTCTCGGACGAGGCCAACGGAATCGTCGGCATCCACGCTCCGTCGTTCAGCCTCACGTTCATCATCCTGGTCCTTCCGGGTGTCATCGCGTTGATCGCGGAGAACGCGGGCCACGTCAAGGCCGTGGCCGAGATGACCGGGGACGACCTCGACCCGTACATGGGACGTGCGCTCGCCGGTGACGGTTTCGCCACCGCTATCGCCAGCAGCGTCGGCGGTTCGCCCACCACGACGTACGCCGAGAACATCGGTGTCATGGCAGCGACCCGTGTGTACTCCACCGCCGCCTACGCGGTTGCCGGCATCGTCGCCATGATGCTCGGCTTCTCCCCCAAGTTCGGTGCCGTCATCTCGGCGACGCCCGGCGGTGTTCTCGGCGGAATCACCGTGGTGCTCTACGGCATGATCGGCCTTCTCGGCGCCAAGATCTGGAAGGAGAACGGCGTCGACTTCGGCAATCCGCTCAACCTGATGCCGATCGCGGCCGGTCTGATCATCGGTATCGGCGACACGGCCCTGAAGTTCAGTGACACGTTCTCGCTCAGCGGCATCGCGCTCGGCACCATCGTCGTGATCGGGATGTACCACCTGTGCCAGTTCATCGGTTCGAAGAACCCGGAACTGAATGCGAAGAATCCGGAACCGAACAAGCCGGATTCGAAGACTCCCGGCGGCGATCGGGAGGAACCCGCCAAGCAACTCACGTGACGCTTGGCTGAGTGTGCTCGATCGACGAAGGCCGGACATCCTCCGCGGAGGATGTCCGGCCTTTCCGGTGTTCTGGGTACTGATCGATCAGACGGAGGTACTGGCTTCGACCAGGCCGATACGGTCGATGCGTTCGGTGCGGGTGTTGAGCCGTTCAGTCGCATCGGTAGCACTGAGCACGCTCAGCTCGTAGTGCAGTACCGCTCCGACGCGAGTGCAGAAGGCGGCGGATTCGTCCGCGGCATCGGGAAATTCGGGGATGACCCGATCGACGATGCCGCCCGCGAGCAGATCGAAGGACCTGATCCCTTGACTGGCTGCCATGTCCGGCGCGTGCGTGACGTCGTGGAACATGATCGCGCTCGCACCTTCGGGAGGTAAGGGCGAGAGCCAACCGTGGCGGGCCGCCAGCACTCGATCGGCCGGAATCAGTGCCAGGGCGCCGCCGCCCGTGCCCTGCCCGAGCAGGAGGGAAATGGTGGGGACCTCGAGTGAAATCATGTCGGCTATGCACCGAGCGATCTCGCCCGCCAGTCCGCCTTCTTCGGCCTCCTTCGACAGTGCCGCGCCCGCTGTGTCGATGATCGTCACCAGCGGCAGGTCGAGTTCTGCGGCCAGCCGCATACCTCGCCGAGCCTCCCGCAGAGCGCCGGGGCCGAGTGGGGAGTGAGCAGTCTGTCCGCGCCGGTCCTGTCCGAGAAGGACGCAGGGCATGTCGCCGAAGCGAACGAGCGCGAGCATGATGCCGGGATCGTTCTCGCCTTGGCCGGTTCCGTTGAGCGGGAGCATGTCCGAGGCGGAATTGAGCAACACTTCCCGTATCCCCGGTCGGTCTTCGCGCCGGGATGCGACGACGGATTCCCACGCCGACGTATCGGGTGGGCAATCGTACGAGCACGGGTCACTGGGCAATAAGTACCCACGATGCGCCCCGGTGATGATGCGCAATGCGCGTTCGACGATTTCGGCGAGCTGGTCTGGCGGCCTCACTGCATCGATGAGTCCGTGCTCGTGAAGGTTCTCCGCTGTCTGGACACCGGCGGGGAAAGGTGAGTTGTACAAGGCCTCGAACACTCGAGGGCCGAGGAATCCGACGAGGGCCCCCGGTTCCGCGATCGTCACGTGACCGAGTGATCCCCAGGACGCGAATACGCCTCCGGTGGTGGGGTTTCGGAGATAGACGATGTAGGGCAGGTGCGCTTCTTTGTGCTTGATGAGCGCCGCGGTGATCTTGACCATCTGCAAAAACGCCGTCGTCCCCTCCTGCATACGCGTTCCCCCGGACGTGGGAAGCGCAAGAAGGGGCAGCTGCTCTTGGGTGGCTCGACGGATGGCGACGACGAGGCGTTCTCCCGCCGCCACGCCGATCGAACCACCGAGAAAACCGAACTCGCAGACGATGATTGCCACACGGCGGCCTCGGACGGAGGCGCTTCCGGTCAGGACGGACTCGTCGAGTCCGGTCTTCTCCTGGGCCCGCAGAAGTGCTTCGGCGTAATCGGAGTCGGTCGCGACGGGAATCGGAGGGGTATCCCACGACTCCCAGGTGCCGGCATCGATCACCAGGTCGAGCAAGTCGCGAGCCGTCAGGCGGTTCATCGGGTGAATCCTTGTATCCACGACATGATTTCGTCAGTGTCTTCACCGAGAACCGGAGGTGCAGTGTGGCGGGTCTCCGTCACTTCGGTTCCGTCCGGATCGAAAAATCGTAGCGGTGGACCGGGCAGTGTGATGTTTCCGAGCGTGCTGTGGTCGACGTCGACGAGCAATCCCTGTGATCGGGTCTGCTCCCATTCGTACACTTCGGAGATCGTCCGAACCCGTCCTGCCGGTACTCCGATGCGGTCGAGTTCGGTCAGAAGCTCGTCACGCGAGTACGGCTTGAAGGTACGTTCGATCAATTCGACGACCTGGAAATGATTTTCGACGCGTTCGGCGTTTGTTGCCATACCCGGGGCGTCAGGGTCGAGGTCGAATCCTTCGCAGAATCTTCTCCACAGGCTTTCGCTGCCGACCGAGATCTGCACTGCGCCATCGCCGGTACGAAAGAGCCCGTACGGTGCGATGGAGGGATGGTGGTTGCCCTGCGCTGTGCCTACCTCGCCGGCGACGGTCCACTTCGTTCCTTGAAACGCGTGAACACCGACCACGCTGGCCAAGAGCGACGTTCGGACAACGCGGCCTTTCCCCGTCTGTTCGCGTTCCTTCAAAGCCGCGACGACACCGAACGCCCCGTACATTCCGGCGAGAAGATCGGCGATCGGAACTCCGACTCGTTGAACGTCGTCCGGACTCGAGCCGGTCAGCGACATGAGTCCGGCTTCCCCCTGGGCGATCTGGTCGTAGCCGGCGCGACCGCCTTCCGGGCCGTCGTGGCCGAAACCGCTGATGGACAGAACGATCAGTCGAGGATTGAGTTCGGCCAACCGCTCGGTCGAGAATCCGAGTCGATCGAGAACTCCGGTGCGGAAGTTCTCCATGAGAACATCGGCGCGGCAGACGAGATCTTCGAGGGTCGCGCGCCCACTGTCGGATTTCAGATCGAGCGTGATCGACTTCTTGTTCCGGTTCGTGGACAGAAAATACGTCGATTCCCGTTGTGTGTTCGGTGGTTCCAACGTGGGCTCCACAAAAGGCGGCCCCCACCCACGGGTGTCGTCGCCGCCGTGAGGTGATTCGACCTTGATCACGTCGGCACCCAGATCGCCGAGCATCATTGCCGCGTGAGGACCCGCGAGTGCGCGCGTGAGGTCGACGACTATCACGTCGTGTAACGGACCACTACGAGCACTTGTGTTGTGAGGCTTCGAAGTCGAGTTCATGTCGCACCGCCGTGTTCTGGTGTAATTGGCTGAGCCAGTTGGTGGTTGAGGCCTCCGTAGTTCGGTCGACTCCGGTCCGCTGGACCGAGAAACCGGCCAGGGCCACTGAAGGAGGTATGTGCGGCCCGTCTTTCGAACCGTAAGCGGGCACCGGTGAACGGCACATGGGTAACCTTGCCGACGACGGGTGTCAGTGGTGGGTAAGAAGTGACGAACGCTCACCGGGCGGCGCGATTGCGGTTGTATCGAACCGTTATCGGGACGTTCTGTCAGCTCATATCGTGCGAAGTCATGACATTTCGTGCATTTTCATGACCTGCAGGGCGAGTGAGACGTTCAATCGAAGGACGGGGTCGTCGGTGAACGATCCGACGACGCTCTCCAGCTTTCCGATTCTGTAACGCAAAGTGTTGTAGTGCATGTGCAGCGCCCGGGAGGCCTCGGCGACATTGCAATTGCAGTCGAGCAGGGTCTGGAGTGTCAGACGCAGGTCAGCGGCTTCGGCGTTGTCCGCCGACAAGGACTTCAGAACGTCATCGGTGAACGAACGCAGTTCGCTCTTGTCCGTCTGGAGCGAGAGGAGTCGGTGTACACCGAGTTCGTCGAAGTGTGCGATCTGCCCCGGCCCGTTGATACGTCGGCCGACGACCACGGCTGTACAGGCTTGGTCGTAGGCCGCGGGTAGATCGGCCAGGGAGTAGATCACCCGGCTCACTCCCGTGCTGAAGGATCGGCGGCCGCTGGTGCGATCGCCGGCAACCTTGCGCACCAACCCTTCGATGTCCCGAACCGCACGGTCGGTGCTGGTCGGGAAAAGCGTGACCACCTCGTGTCGAAACCCGACGGACGGCGCCGTCCGCTCGTGTGTTCGTACCACTTGTTGCCAGCCGTCGCTGAGTCGATCTTGGTCCGTGCGAGTGGAATTCGCGTGCTGGGATTCCGGGTGATCGACGTCGAGTTCTGCAACCACAACGGCAAGTGGACGAGTGACATCCCACCCCAACTGGGTGAAGTGCGCGCTCACTTCCGCCGGCGAGCCGGCTTCGCCTATCAGTGCGTCGCGGAGGAAGTCGCCGCGGAACTTGGATTCCACTGCCGCAACTGCCAGCTGTTTGGTGACGGCCAGCGCGGCAACGGTGGCCGCTCGCTCCAGCGCTTGAACGACAACTGCGCCGAGTTCGTGGGTGCCGGCGTACGCCACCATTCGGCCGTGGTCGGTGCCGCCGGCCACCACCCGGGTGAGCGCCAACTGACCAGGAAATCCTTTGGGCGCGTTCTGTAAACCGACAGCGACCCGTTCGGTCAGGAACCGACCGGTGCTTTCGAACAACGGAAGCGCGTTCAGCGCGGCTGAATCTCCGGCCTCCGTCAACACTCTTCCGTCCGGCGAGCAGATGAGAACGCTGACGTCGAAAAGCGCGGCGAATTCTGCGGCAATCTGAGGTAGATCGCCACCTTCCAAGACGATCGACGTCAACGAGCGGTGAAGTCGATCGGCAATGTCGAGTGCCGCGGACTGCTTCGCCACCAACTTGGTGAAGACCTCCGAGATCACCTCGTCGAATCCCGCGGTGACGGGAAGAACCAACAGCGGAAGCCCTCGCTGCTCTGCCATGTGCAGCATCGCCTCGGGCAGCTCGTCGAGATAACGGCCCGTTTTCACGGCAAGTGCCGCGACTCCTCGACGTGCAAGACCGTCGACGAGGTCACTGAGATCTGTGTCGTCGAGAAGCTCGCCGGTTCGCCCGTAGCGCAGCGGGAACCCGGTTGTCACCAACAACTCGTTCGGCTTCACCCAAGCGAGGATGTCCGGTACTTCCATCACGTTCACCGATTGAACGAGGTGGCGCAAGCCCCCGTGCCCGGCAAGGACTTCGGCTCCACGCAGACTGGGCAGCTCGAGGACATCCCGAACTGTGAGTCTGTAGTCGCCACCTTCTGGCAAATGTTGAAGCTCTTCGCTCGAATATTTGGCAGATCTATCCATGTCGCGAGACTACGCTCGATCACGCGACGAACATTGTCAACAGTTGACGAAAATAGCCTCTCGGAATGAGCGGTTCTCCGTATGTCTGCCAACTACCGCGGCCCGAATTGGCGATCGCCCGCGTCTCCGAGTCCAGGTATCAGGAAAGCATTTTCGTTCAGGCCGTCGTCGATGCTCGCTGTGAGGAGCCGGACCGGATGTCCGGAGTTCTTCAGTGCTTCGATCCCTTCCGGAGCCACGACGACACATATTGCAGTCACATCGGTGGCTCCGCGTGCAATGAGCAGATCGATTGTGCGGACGATGGATCCACCGGTCGCCAACATCGGATCGAGGACGTAGACGGGGGTGCTCGACAGATCAGCAGGCAGGGACTCCAGATACGGAACCGGCTGGTGTGTCTTCTCGTCTCGTGCCATTCCCACGAAACCGACGCCTGCCTGCGGAATGAGGGCACTCGCCTGTTCGACCATGCCGAGGCCCGCTCGCAAGACCGGGACCAGGAGCGGTGGATTCGCCAGCCGCACCCCCAGCGTCGGAGCAACTGGCGTCTCGATGTCGAACTGTTCCAGTTCTGCGCCGCGCATGGCCTCGTAGACCAACATATGGGTCAGTCTGCGCAAGGCGGACCGGAACGTTGCGTTGTCGCTGCGAGCGTCGCGCATGGTCGTGAGCAGCGATGCCGCCAGCGGATGGTCGACAACAGTGGTGTCCATGGTCGAATCGTAAGTGAGAACCGATGGGGCGGCGCGCAACCGGTGATTCGGAGTCGAAATAACCAATCGCGGTTTTCGTTTGGGCAAGTATTGACGATGCCGATGGGTTCGAGTCGTCATAGCGTGGTCGACACGGCAGTTCCGAACCGCTCGGCTGGACTGGGCGCCCGGAGCTGTCAAGGCCCAATTTTGCCTCCACGATTCCCTATACAAGGAGATGCCAATGCCCGAAGCAATCGAGGTCCGTAAGGTTCCGCTACACAGCGTCTCCGACGCCAGTGAGCTCGCCAATCTGATCGACGACGGTGTCCTCGAGGCCGACCGCGTCATTGCAGTCATCGGCAAAACCGAGGGTAACGGCGGCGTCAACGACTACACGCGCATCATCGCGGACCGAGCGTTCCGAGAGGTTCTCTCCGCCAAGGGTAATCGCAGCCCCGAAGAAGTGGCGGAGGTGCCGATCGTCTGGTCCGGCGGCACGGACGGCGTGATCAGCCCGCACGCGACGATCTTCGCGACCGTGCCGGCAGACAAGGTCACCAAGACCGACGAGCCGCGACTGACCGTGGGTGTCGCCATGAGTGAGCAACTGCTGCCCGAAGACATCGGCCGTACGGCCATGATCACCAAAGTTGCTGCGGCAGTGAAAGACGCGATGGCCAATGCCGGCATCACCGATCCCGCCGACGTGCACTACGTACAGACCAAGACTCCGTTGCTGACAATTCACACCATCCGTGACGCCAAGAGCCGCGGCAAGACTGTGTGGACCGAACAGACTCATGAGTCGATGGACCTGTCCAACGGCGGAACGGCTCTGGGGATCGCGGTTGCGCTCGGCGAAATCGACATGCCGACCGACGAGGATGTCATGCACAGCCGCGAACTCTTCTCCTCTGTCGCATCCTGCTCGTCCGGCGTCGAGTTGGACCGCGCGCAGATCGTCGTCGTCGGTAACGCACGTGGCGTCGGCGGACGCTACCGGATCGGCCACAGCGTGATGAAGGATCCGCTCGACCAGGACGGCATCTGGGCGGCGATCCGTGACGCCGGACTCGAACTTCCGGAGCGGCCGCACTCGAGCGACCTGGACGGTCAACTCGTCAACGTGTTCTTGAAGTGCGAGGCCAGTCAGGACGGAACGGTCCGTGGCCGTCGTAATGCGATGCTCGACGACTCCGACGTGCACTGGCACCGCCAGATCAAGTCGTGTGTCGGCGGAGTCACGGCAGCTGTCACCGGCGATCCGGCAGTGTTCGTCTCGGTATCGGCAGCGCACCAGGGTCCCGAGGGCGGCGGCCCAGTCGCTGCCATCGTCGATCTCGGTCAGTAATAGGCAAGAACCTCGCTGGAAACCTCGACAGTCGCGCCGCCACCGGCAATTCGTCCTCGAATCAGTTGCCGGTGGCGGCGAGTCCGCCGCGGCGTACCCCACTTCACTGCTTGAAAGGATTCACGATGGTTCATGCTGCTGACCCTGTCGACGAGAGCGTTTCCGGTGCGCCCGAGAATCGCGAACTCGTCATGGCCGATGCGGTCACGCTCAGTGGTCTGATACGCAGGCGTGAAGTGTCGTGTGTCGAGGTGATGGACAGCTTCCTCGATCAGATCGAATTACATAACCCGGCGGTGAACGCGATTGTCGCATTGCGGGATCGGGAAGCGTTGACGGCGGAGGCGCGCGAGCGTGATTCGCAGTTGGCGAGTGGGGAGTATCTCGGTTGGATGCACGGGTTTCCGCATGCGGTGAAGGATCTTTCGGCGGCCAAGGGTCTGCCGTTCACGTCCGGGTCGCCGATGTTCGCGGACCGAATCGCCGAAGATGACGAACTGTTCGTCAAGCGGATCAGGTCTGCCGGTGCCATCGTGATCGGCAAGACGAACACACCGGAGTTCGGGCTCGGATCCCAGACGTACAACCCGGTGTGGGGTACGACGGTGTCGCCGTACGACAATTCGCGCACTGCCGGCGGTAGCAGCGGTGGCGCCGCAGCGTCGTTGGCGCTCCGCATGTTGCCGGTGGCTGACGGAAGCGATTACATGGGTTCGCTCCGAAACCCGTCGGCATTCAACAACGTTGTTGGGTTTCGACCATCCTGGGGTCGGATACCGGAGACGGGATTCATCGCTCAGGGCGCCGTTGTGGGCCCGATGGGCCGAACCGTCACCGACGTGGCTCACCTGCTTTCCACGATGGCGGGGCCGGATGCTTATGCACCGTTGGGGATTCGTGAGGATCCCGCGGTATTCACCGAAAGCCTCGCACGTGATCTGAAGGGCTCTCGGATCGCATGGGTCGGTGACTGGAACGGTTACCTGGCAACCGAACCTGGAGTTCTCGAGTTGTGCGAATCCTCGTTCGAGGTCTTCGAACAGTTGGGGTGCCGCGTCGAGGCGGCGCTTCCCGACTTCAAACCCGAGGACATCTGGCAACTGTTCTTGCGGTGGCGTTGGTGGGCACAGCTCGGCTTGATCGATCAGTACAACGATCCGAGCTTGCGCGAGTTGATGAAGCCCGAACTGTTGTGGGAACTCGAGCACGCGGTCACACTGTCGGCTCTCGACGTGACCAAGGCCGCGGAGGCCCGCAACGGCTGGCTGTCGGCCATTACCAAGATGTTCGAAACCTACGACTACATTCTTGCGCCCAGTGCCCAGGTGTTTCCTTTCGACAAGAACACTCACTGGCCCGAGACCGTCGACGGCCGATCGATGGACACGTATCACCGGTGGATGGAGACGGTTGTTCCCTGGACGATGGCCGGGGTTCCGGTTGCGGGGATGCCGGTCGGCTTCGACGATCGTTCGCTTCCCATGGGTATCCAGATCATCGGTCGGCACGGAGCCGACTTGGACGTACTCCAACTCGCCTACGCATTCGAGCAGGCAACCCAGTGGGTCGAGCGGGTTCTTCCGCCCGCACTCCGCGTGAACTGACCGATCTATTTCGAACGTATCCAGTTGGGAGAGAAAGACGATGGCTTCGGCATTGTGGCACGGGTTCGCGGACATGGGCGCTGTGGAGAAGAACGGCGCGTTTGTCGTCTCTCGCGGTGAGGGCGCGTACATCTGGGACCGCGAGGGCACTCGGTATCTGGATGCGACGGCGGGCCTGTGGTTCACCAATGTCGGGCACGGGCGCACGGAGATCGCGGATGCGGTGGCGGCTCAGTTGTCGAAGATCGCTCATTTCTCCAACTTCGGTGATTTTGTTCCCGAGACCACGCAGGTGTTGGCCGAGCGGTTGGCGACGATCGCGCCGGTTGCCGGGAGCAAGATCTTCTTCACCTCGGGTGGTTCGGATTCGGTGGACACTGCGGCGAAGCTGGCTCGCCGGTACTGGCACGAGGTGGGGCAGCCGGAGAAGACGATCATCGTCGGTCGTCAGAAGGCGTATCACGGAATGCACGTTGCGGGAACAGCTCTGGCGGGTATTCCGGTGAACCGTGAGGGGTACGGCGAGCTGATGGCGGATGCGGCCACGGTCGGCTGGGATGATGCGAAGAGTCTGCTCGAGTTGATCGAGCGGGTCGGTGCGAACAAGATCGCTGCGTTCTTCGCGGAGCCGATCATCGGTGCGGGTGGGGTGTATCTGCCGCCGGAGGGGTATCTGGCGGAGGTGCGTGACATCTGCCGTGAGCACGACATTCTGTTTGTCGTCGACGAGGTCGTGACCGGTTTCGGCCGGATCGGTGGTGAGTGGTTCGCGTCCACTCGTTTCGATTTGCAGCCCGACATGATGACCACGGCAAAGGGTTTGACGTCGGGTTACGTTCCGATGGGTGCGGTGTTCATCGCGCCGCGGGTGGCGGAGCCGTTCTATGCGGGTTCGTGGTGGCGTCATGGTTACACGTACGGCGGTCATGCCGGTGCTGCTGCTGCGGCGATGGCGAACCTCGACATTCTCGAGCGTGAGAATCTGCTCGCGGAGTCGAAGCGTCTGGAGGCATCGTTGCATACGCATCTGCAACCGCTGGCCGAGCATCCGCGGGTGGCGGAGGTTCGCAGTGGGCTCGGTGCGGTCGCTGCGGTGCAGTTGGCCGATCCGGCGGAGGCTTTGCCGTTCGTGAAGACGCTTCGTGAGCACGGTATTTCGGGTCGCGCGGCGGGTCAGGGTGCGATGCAGATTTCGCCGACGTTTGTCATGACCGACGATCAGGTCGCGGAGATGGCAGCGGGAATCCTCGCAGCCCTCGGCTAGGACTGTCGTTTTCCGTTGACAGACATCGTGTTACGGAATCATTAAGCCGAAGAAAATGTTTGGGCCCTTCGTGGCGTGGTCCTCATTTCGGTCGAAACTGCCTCCAACACTGACGATGACCCCTGCCCGCATCATCTGCCACCATTGTTGCCAATCTCGGTGAGTGGGTTCTGGCAGATTGTCATCACGTCCAAATCTCGGTCCTGCATTAGCGTTTCACTCCAGACACGGTGTTTGTGAGCTGGGGCACAAAGCATTTCGAACACCTTCCTCCTTTGCGAAAGGTCTCGTCATGCCGATCTGGACGTTGCACGGAGACGGAAAGAACATCGGAGCCGGTGAAGTGGTCGCTCCCGGCGAGCGACTCAGTTGGGCGAGAACCATCGGGTTGGGCGGCCAGCATGTCGTGTCGATGTTCGGCGCGACGTTCGTCTTCCCGATCATCATGGGCCTCAATCCTCAACTTGCCGTGATGATGTCAGGCTTTTGTACGCTCTTCTTCCTGCTGGTGGTCAAGGGGCACGTCCCCAGCTACCTCGGAACATCCGCAGCTTTTGTCGGTGGCGTTGCCGCCATTCGTGCCCAAGGTGGAACGACGGCCGAAGTGACCGGTGCGATTCTGGTGTCGGGGTTGGTTCTGGGATTCGTCGGCATCGCCATCCACTTTCTCGGCGGTGGCGTCATCAGTAAAGCGCTACCGCCGGTGGTCACCGGCGCTGTGGTGATGTTGATCGGCTTCAACCTGGCGCCCGTTGTCGCGGGGTTGTACTGGCCGCAGGATCAGTGGGTGGCACTGATCGTGATGGTTGCACTGATCGTGATGAGCGTTGCGCTACGCGGCTTCCTGGGACGTATCGCCATTCTCGTCGCGCTGGTTTTCGGCTACATCTTCTCGTGGGTCCTCGACCGGCTCTCCGGTCCGATCACGTCCGCCAGTGGTAGCGGCGCACCCACCGAGCACTTTCGTGTCAACTGGGATTCGGTGCACTCGGCGTCCTGGTTCGGGTTGCCGCCGTTCTCGGACGAAGCCAACGGGATCGTCGGTATTCATGCTCCCTCGTTCAGCCTCACATTCATCGTTCTGGTGCTTCCCGGTGTCATCGCACTGGTCGCGGAAAACGCCGGACACGTCAAGGCGGTCGCCGAAATCACGGGCGACGATCTCGACCCGTACATCGGACGCGCCATTGCCGGTGACGGTTTTGCCACCGCCATCGCCAGCGCAGTAGGCGGCTCCCCTACGACGACTCATGCCGAGAACATCGGTGTCATGGCTGCCACGCGGGTGTACTCGACCGCCGCGTACGTGATTGCGGGTTTCATCGCGATCCTGCTCGGCTTCTCGCCTAAGTTCGGAGCAGTCATGGCGGCGACGCCCGGCGGCGTCCTGGGCGGAATTCTTGTGGTTCTGTTCGGCATGATCGGTCTGCTCGGCGCCAAGATCTGGAAAGAGAACGGCGTCGACTTCGGGAACCCGCTGAATCTGATGCCGATTGCCGCCGGTCTGATCATCGGTATCGGCGACACGGCGCTGAAGTTCAGTGACACGTTCTCGCTCGGAGGTATCGCGCTCGGCACCATCGTCTTGATCGTGATGTACCACCTCTGCCGGCTCGTAGGGTCCTGGAACCCTGAACTGAACAGGCCGAAGTCCGGCAGGCGGCCGGGCGCAACGCCGGGGGCGAATGCGTCAGATGACGAACGCGAAGAGCCCGTGGCGCAGCTCACGTGATGCCAAGTTGAATGTATGCCAGGTATGACCCGTGACCGTTGTCACATCTGCACAAAACGTGAAGTGACTCATAGAGGCAGGATTGAGTAATGAAACCGTCGCCGCTGACTTATCACCGACCGTCCTCGGTCGAGGACGCGTGCCGAATCCTCTCCGAGGTCTCTCACGAGGGGAAGGTGCTCGCCGGTGGGCAATCGCTTGTGCCGCTGCTGTCCATGCGCCTCGCCGCGCCCGCCCACATCGTCGACATCGGATCGATCCCGAACCTCGCTTCGGTGACCTCGTCCGAAGACGAAGGAGTGCGGTTCCAGGCCCTGGCCACGCACTCGGTGCTGGCGGCCGACGAAGGTGCTCGTCGAGTCCAGCCTCTGCTGAACCGTGCTCTGCAGTTGGTAGCGCACCCCACGATCCGTAACCGCGGGACGAGCGTCGGCTCCATCGTCCATGCCGATCCGTCGGCGGAGATGCCGGCAGTCCTGACGCTGCTCGGGGGCAGCGTGACCGTCCAGTCGGTGCGTGGCACCCGCGAGATCGCGTCGACGGATCTCTTCGCCGGCCCTCTCGAGTCGAGCCTGGAATCAGACGAGATCGCGGTGTCGGTGTCGGTGCCCGCCGCCGAACCCGGCGTGGGAACCGCCATCGACGAGATCGCGCGTCGTCACGGTGACTATGCACTGGTCGGCGTCGTCGCCCGGATTCGCGTGGTCGACGGTCTGGTGACCGAAGCGCACATGACGTACGTGTCCGCCGGAGAGCTGGGGCAGGTCGTGGACTACACGAACGTGCTGGCGGGGGCGTCCGCGACGGATCAGCGAGACCCGCGGTGGCGCACCCTCGGGGAATGCGCCCGCGCGCAGATAGATACCGAGGCAGACATTCACGGGACGGCGGCGTACCGCTCGCAGTTGGTGTCCGCGCTCACGGCGCGGGTCGGCTTCGCGGCGGCAACGGATGCTCTCAGTGAGAACGCAGTACTGGCAGGAAAGTGGTGACAATGTCCAAAAACGATCGCTCCATCGATGATCAACTTGCCGAGCTGGCAGCAGATACCGGTGAGCACCATGTAGCTGTCACGTTCACGCTCAACGAGGTGACGAACACCGTCGTTCTTCCCTCCCGCACTCTGGCTTCGGATGCCATTCGTCACCACCTCCGTAAGACGGGCACGCACGTGGGTTGTGAACACGGCGTGTGTGGTGCGTGCACCGTGCTGCTCGACGGAAAGCCTGTTCGATCCTGCCTCGTCCTCGCGGCCAGCCTCGAAGGTCGATCGATCACCACCGTCGAAGGCCTCGTCGAGCCGGACGGCACTTTGCATCCGGTTCAGCAGGCGTTCAAGGATTGTCACGGTCTGCAGTGCGGATTCTGCACTCCGGGATTCGTGACGACCATCGCGGCATTTCTCGAGGAGAACCCCAACCCCACGCGGGAGGAAGCTACCGACGCGATAGCGGGAAACCTCTGCCGTTGTACGGGGTACCAGAACATCAGGGCGTCGGTTCTGCGCGCAGCCGAGATCAAGCGTGAACGGGCCGGGCAGTTCCCGCTCGGAATCGACGACGCGTCCACTCGGGAGGCGTTGGATCGCAAGGTGCGGGGAACAACGAATCCTGTCGGAGGACGGGCGGGTAAGGCATGAGTACTCCGGTCAAACCAGCAAAGCGCAACGGGGCGAAGCACCCCGCTTCCGATCATTCGACGGCCGATCATTCGGTTGCCGACGACGGCAAGTTCTTCGGTAAACCGATTCCGCGCGAGGAAGATACGCGTCTGCTCAGCGGTCAGGGGCGATACCTCGACGATCTGGGCCACAACGCGCTGATCGCGGCATTCGTCAGGTCGCCGCACGCTCATGCGCGAATCATCGACATCGACATCGACCAGGCGCTGGAAGTGCCTGGTGTGCATGCCATCTACACCTACGAAGATCTCCTGGCCGACACGCCGGAAATGGCGGAGAACCTGCCACTGCTCATTCCGCATCCGGGAATCATCGCTCCGCGCAACGGGTATCCCCTCGCGAAGGACGAGGTGAAGCATGTCGGCGAAGCCATCGCCATGGTGGTCGCCGACAACCGGTACATCGCCGAGGACGCTTGCGCGAAGATCGACGTCACCTACGAGGCGCTGAAGCCTGTAGTGGGGATCGACGTCGCTCGCACCGCCGCGAACGCCGTCCACGCAGACGTTCCGGACAACGTCGCCGCTCACCTGCAGCACGGGTTCGGAGATCTGGATGACGAACTGGCCGCCGCGCCGCACCGACTGACGCTGGATCTCGAAATCGAGCGTTCGGCTTCCATGCCGATGGAGGGCAAGGGCGTCTACGCACGTTGGGACGGTGACGAGAACACCCTCACGTTCTGGACCTCCACCCAGACGTCCACGTCCGCCCGCGCCGCAATCGCCGCGCGATTGGGGATGGCGCTGAACAAGGTTCACTGCATCGCTCCTGACGTCGGCGGCGGATTCGGCGTCAAGATCGTTCACCCGTGGCCCGAAGAAGTCATGATCACGTGGGCCGCTCGACGCCTCGGCCAGGCCGGTATCTCCTGCGAGGTGAAGTGGGTCGAGGATCGCCGTGAGCACTTCATCTCGAGCGCACACGAGCGCGGGCAGATCCAGAAGGTCGACATCGGATTCGACGACGATGGTCGTCTGTTGGCGTTCGACTTCACGTTCTGGCATGACAACGGCGCTTACCTGCCGTACGGGATCATCGTCATGATCAACACCGCGACGCAGGTTCTCGGGCCGTACAAGCCGAAGTCGTTCCGGGTCAACGCCTATTCGCTTTACACCAACACCGTGATCGTGACCCCGTACCGCGGCGCCGGACGTCCGCAGGCCGTGTTCGCGATGGAGCGATCCATGGACGCCATCGCCAAGTACCTGAACAAGGACAAGATCGCGGTGCGGGAGGCGAACTTCATTCGCCCCGAGGACATGCCGTACGACTTCGGCCTGATGTTCCAGGACGGACGCCCGTTGATCTACGACACGGGCGACTATCAGGCAGGCATCGAAAAGCTCAAGAAGCTCATCGACTGGGACGGATTTCCCGAGTACCAGAGGAAGGCTCGCGCCGAAGGTCGGTCGGTCGGAATCGGTATCGGTGCGTACGTCGAGGGAACCGGACCCGGACCGTACGAGGGTGCGCACGTCGTGGTCGAGACGTCCGGAAAGGTCAAGGCCGCAACAGGCTTGACGACGCAGGGGCAGGGCCACCAGACCGCGTTCGCCCAGATCGTTGCGGACGACCTCGGAGTCAAGGTCTCCGACGTCGAGATCGTCACGGGTGACACCCGCCGGTTCGGTTATGCCGTCGGCACTTTCGCCTCGCGTGGTGCGGTCATGTCAGGTTCGGCCTTCCACGTCGCAGCGCAGATGGTCGCGGAGAAGGCGAAGAAGATCGCGTCCGGAATCCTGGATCTGCCGGAAACCGAACTGGAACTCCGGGAAGGGCACGTGTGCAAGATCGGCACCGAAGCCGGAGTGGAGGGTACGTCCGTACCGCTGAGTGTTGTTGCCGTGCTGTCGAACCCGCTACGATATGCGTTCGACCGTGAGTCGAAGCTGGCCACCGGTTTCGCCAAGACCGACACGGACATGTCGAAGCCGCCGATTCCCGAGGGTGAGCAGCCCGGTCTGGAAGCAACCGGCTACTACTCGCCGCCCAGTTCCACCTTCGCTTCGGGAGTGCACGCGGCGATCGTCGAAACCGATCCCGTGACAGCCGAGATCACGGTCCGTCGTTACGTTGTCATCCACGACTGCGGAAACGTGATCAACCCCCGCATCGTCGAAGGTCAGGTCATGGGCGCCGTCGCGCAAGGTATCGGCGGCGCACTCTACGAGCGGATCGTCTACGACGAGCACGGGCAGATGCTCAACGCGTCGTACATGGACTTCTTGATGCCGTTCGTCACCGAGATGCCGGATTCGCTCGAGATGGATCACACCGTCACGCCGTCGGGACTCAACCCACTCGGAATGAAGGGTGCCGGTGAGGCGGGTGTGATCCCCACCAGCGCCGTCATCGCGGCTGCCATCGAGGACGCCGAAGGAATCTCGATCACGTCCATGCCCATTTCACCGTCCGAACTGTTCGAACTTCGACTCGCACACGCGGGTTCGTCATCAGAGGAGAATGCATGAGAATCGCCGGCACCGCGCAGCTGACGGCACCTCGCGAAGAGGTCTACGACAAGCTCCAGGACGGTCGTGTACTGGCCGCGACCATTCCCGGTGTGCAGTCGCTCGAGCAGCTCACGGACAATCACTACAAGCTCTCCATCATGGCGGGGGTCGCGTCGATCAAGGGCGTCTACGACGGCGAGGTTGTTCTGTCGCAACAGAATCGGCCTAATTCGTTTGTCATGACGGCTTCGGGGGCGGGTGCTCCCGGCACGGTGAAGGCGGACGTCACGGTCACCTTGACGGAGAACGAGGGTGGCACGCTGCTTTCGTATGACGCCGACGCCGTGGTCGGCGGGATGGTCGGCGGCGTCGGGCAGCGCATGATCACCGGTGTAGCCAAGAAGATGGCCGGGGTGTTCTTCAAGAGCATCGACGGCGTCATTGCCAACGGCATCCCCGAGAAGGTCACTGCCGCCGTGGCGGCGGCGGTACCGGCAGTGGCGGTCGAAGGCGCGCCGGTAGTTTCCGGAGCTGTCGCGGCACCGGCGGTTCTTCCGGCCGCTGCACCGACAGCGGGCAGCACAGATGCTCGCACGGTGATGGTCAGCGCCGTCGTCGGCGCAGCCATTGCTTTGTCAGGTGTTGCTATAGGCGGATTCCTGGCGCGTTCTGGTTGTCGCAAGTAGTTCACTCAGGTGTCAACAGCTGATTCACGATGAGGGAAACGCCCCGAACCGACCAGGTTCGGGGCGTTTTTCACGTCCGCGTAACCCGCGGGGGCGCCGGCGAAGATCCGCTCGTGATCGTGCGCCGAACCTTGGTCCCCCGATTCGGCGAATTGTGACAAAGAATCCGCTCTTCCGAACCTGTGGAATAGCTCTACACGTCAGGTACGAGCCACTTACCGGCTAGGCCGCAACCGTCGATCGGTACCAGACGAGACGAGCCAAAGATCTCAGGAGGAAGCGTGGAACCCAGGAAGATTCGGGTCGGTATCGATACCGGCGGAACGTTCACCGACATCGTGGCAGTGGACGACGAAACCGGCGCCATCGTCACCACCAAGACCCCGTCCACCCCGGCGGACCCCGCCGAGGGCTTTCTCGCCGGTATCGAGAAGGTACTCGCCAAGCTCGGTGAGAGTGGCGACTCCATCGGTGCGGTCAGCCACGGCACGACCGTAGCGACGAACAAGCTGCTCGAAGGCAAGGTCGAGAACCTCGGCTTCATCACCACCGAGGGCTACGAGCACGTTCTCGAGATCGCTCGTCAGTCGGTGCCGGACGGTTACGGCAACTCGTACTTCTGGGTCAAGCCCGAACGCATCGTCCCCGCCGATCGTGTACGCACCGTCGGTGGACGCCTTTCCTTCGACGGCAGCGAGATTCGTCCGCTCGACGAAGAGAGCGTTCGCAGCGCAGCGCAGTTCTTCAAGGACCGCGGGATCCGGACCATCGGCGTCTGCCTCATGCACTCGTACGCCGATCCGACGCACGAGGAGCGCGTACGCGACATCCTCTTCGAAGTTTTCCCCGATGCGACGGTGAGCATCTCGAGCCAGGTGCTGCGTGAGTACCGCGAATACGAGCGGTCCATCACCACACTCGTGGACGCCGCGGTCAAGCCGAACATCCGCAACTACGTGAACAACATCGCCAATCGTCTGCGTGAGTTCTCGACCACCGACGGTGAACCCCGCGACATCCCGTTCTACGTCATGAAGTCCAACGGCGGTGTCCTGTCGGCCAAAGAGGTTGTTCACCAGCCTATTACGACAGTCCTGTCGGGACCGGCCGCCGGAGCCCTCGGTGCTGCGCTGATCGCCGACGCCGCCGGCGTCGAGCAGGTGTTGACCTGTGACGGCGGCGGAACGTCGACGGATGTCACCGTCGTGGTTCGCGGCGAGCCCGCGCTGACCACCGAAGGGCGAGTGGGCAACTACCCGTCGAAGATCCCGATGATCGACGTCGTGACCGTCGGCGCCGGTGGTGGGTCGATCGCGTGGATGACGCCGGAACACACCCTCCGAGTCGGCCCTCAGTCGGCCGGCGCCGATCCCGGACCGTTGTGCTACGGCAAGGGCGGCAGCGAACCGACCATCACCGACGCGCACGTCCTGCTCGGTCGCATCCCACCCCACCTGCTCGGTGGCGAGATTCCTCTCGACACGGAATTGGCACGCAAGGGCCTCGAAGAGCTTGCAACACAGCTCAGTCTGGGCTTCGAAGAGTGCGCGGTCGGCGTCCTCGAGGTCTCGGCATGGAACCAGGCCAACGCCCTGCGTCAGATCACCGTCAAGCGTGGCCTCGACGTTCGCGACTTCACCCTCGTGACGTTCGGCGGTTCCGGCTCCCTGCTCGCCTGCCGTCTCGTCGACATCCTGGGTCTGAAAGACGTTCTCGTCCCGCTCAATCCGGGTAACGTCTCCGCGTTCGGTCTGCTGACGGTCGATGTCCGCAACGACTACGTCCAGACGCACGTCAGTCGTCACGACCGGTTGAAGGCTGAAGACCTGCAGAGCCAGTTCGACGCGCTGGCCGGCGAAGCCGAGATCGCGCTTGCCGAAGAGGGTTTCGACGAGACGCAGCGCAAGTACTCTCGCACTGCGGATCTGCGTTACCTCGGTCAGGCCTTCGAGGTACGCGTCCCGGTGGCGGAAGGTACCGTCACGACGCAGATCATGGACGACGCGGCCGAGGCGTTCCACCAGGCGCACCGCGAGCTGTACGGCTACGACTTCCGGGGAGACCCGTCGCAGCACGTGGAATGGGTCAACCTGCGCGTGAGTGGCATCGGCCCGATCAAGCGTCCGACGCTCAAGGAGATCCCGGCCGGCACCGGCGCCGACACCGCTCGAACCGGTTCGCGTCAATCGTATTTCGACAGCTGGGTCGAAACGGCCACCTACGATCGCACACTGCTCGGTGCGGGTGACGTCATCGAAGGACCGGCCGTGATCGAGGAGTTCAGCTCGACTGTCCCGATCCATCCCGGATTCTCGGCACGTATCGACACCTTCGGGAACATTCGTATCTCGAAGTCTTCCGACTCGAACGGAGTGAAGTGATGACCGCCATTCTCGATGCTGCTGCTGCCACCGCGGCCAAGCCGTACCGACTCACCGCTACCGACGGCGCGTCACCTGATCCGATTCTGGTCGAGATCGTCGCCGGTTACCTCGCCAGCGTGGAAATGGAAGTCGAGACCTCCATTTCGCGCACCTCGCGTTCGCCGATGATCCGTGACGCTCACGACTTCCGCGCGGGTATTCACGACCGGAACCTCCGCAAGCTCACGGGCCGTTCGTATTCCGCACTGGTTCATCCGATCGCCCGGGACTTCCCACTCGAGACGATGAAGCCGGGAGACGTGTACTTCCACAACGACGTCTACCTGTCCGAAGGTGGCATCGGCCATCTCCCCGACCTCTGCGTCACGGTGCCTGTCTTCGCCCGCGTCACTCCCGATGCCGAGCCGAAGGTTGTTGCGTTCGTTCAGGCATTCGGTCACCACGACGACATCGGCGGTTGCTGCCCCGGCTCCATGCCGTCCGGCGCCACCACGGTGTACGAAGAGGGACTGATGGTTCCGCCGATCAAACTGTGGGACCAGGGAGTTCCCAACGAGGCGGCGCTGCGCATCATGACGCGTAACTCCCGCATGCCCGACGCTCTCGCAGCCGATCTCGACGCCGAGTGCTCGGCGTGCCTGATGGGTGCGCGCCGACTCACCGAACTGTTCGAGCGCTACGGCGTCGACACCGTCGAGTCGTGCTTCGACGCGATGATGGACGCGACCACCGAGACGTACCGCCGCGAGATCCTCAGCAAGATCCCGGTCGGTGAGTACACGTGGGAGGACTACGCCGAGCACGACGGCGTCGACGAACCGATGCTCCACATCCAGCGGATCACGCTCACGAAGACGCGGCCGGAGGACGAGGGCGGCGAGCGACTCATCCTGGACTTCAACGGAACCGGACCGCAGGCAAAGGGCCCGATCAACCACTGTGGTGACTACGCGGACGGAAACTTCCTCATCAAGTGGTTGGCCCCGATTCTGCGTAACCTCGCGGACACCCCGGAGCGCATGGCCGAACTGGATGTCAACGAGGGCGTCGTACCGCTGATCGAGATGAAGTTCCCCGAGAAGGGAACATTGATCACCCCGATCTTCCCTGCCCCCACCAACGCTCGCACGTTTGTCATCCTCCGTCTGCTCGGAGTGCTGGCCGGCGTCGTGGCCAAGGCTGTGGACGGCAACATGCCCGCCGATCAGGAGACCATCAGGTACACCGGTGTGTACGGTGAGGACTTCGAGGGTCACTCGTATCTCATGCGTGAGGTGCTCGGCGGAGGTTCCGGCGGACGCTACTACGCCGACGGCGAGGACACGATTCACGTCGTTCCCGATTCACGGAACCTGCCGACCGAGTTCACCGAGAGCCGTTTCCCCTTCATCGTCGAAAAGCTCGGTCTGGCCATGGATTCGGGCGGAGCCGGACGTTACCGCGGCGGCTTGGGATACGAGAAGCACATCCGCATGCTCAAGGATGCTCACTTCATGTCCATCGCGGACCGTTCGATTCTCGCATGCTGGGGAGTCAAGGGTGGCAAGGCCGGTCGGCCGTTCTCCGTCGTCCTGGATCCGGGTGGACCGAACGAGCGTGAGTTCGACGCGCTGACCGATGCCGAGCCGATCAAGGCCGGCGAGGTCGTACGGATTCGCACCACCGGTGGTGGCGGTTGGGGAGATCCACTGGAGCGCCCGATCGAGGAGGTCTTGCGAGACATTCAGTGGCGCAAGGTTTCCGTAGAGGGTGCACGCGACGACTACGGCGTTGTCGTTGTGATCGAGGGTGACGAGCCGACCGTCGACGAGGCTGCTACCACGGAGTTGCGGGATCAGTTGCGCTCGGAACGCGGTGAGAACGAGCCCTTCTTCGATCGGGGTCCGGGCTACGCGCAGCTTTCGGGTGGCGCCACCTCAGCGGTCTACGACTACGTCTAGGACGGAAAACTCTCATGGAGAACGGAATTGCTCGCGGCGCCGACATCGCGGTGATCGGCGCCGCGGGTAAGACCGGTGAGGCCGTCGTCGCAGCACTGCCGCCGAGCGTGACAGTTCGGCGACTGGTGCGAAAGGCGCGTGTCGACGGGGACTTCGAGGTAGAACTGGAAACCGGAAGCGGACTGCGCAAGGCGCTCGCCGGGTGCCGAGGCGTGTACTTCATTGCCCCGAACGTCCATCCCGACGAGCCCGCACTGCTTCGCAATGCGCTGACGGCAGCGGCATCGGCGGGAGTGGAGCACTTTGTCTATCACTCCGTCGCGTGGCCGTTCAGCCCGTCCATGCCGCATCACCTGGACAAAGCCAGGTGTGAGGACGAACTGCATCGTTCACCCTTGAAATGGACTGTGCTGCAACCGTGTGCGTACGCGCAGAATTTCGAGGCGGTACTCACGGGCCGATCTGACACCATCGTCCTGCCGTACAGCGCGGAAACGAAGTTCTCGTTCGTGAGTCTGGCGGACGTGGCGGCTGTTGCCGCGGTCGTACTGAGCGAGGGCTCGGGTGAACATCACGGAGCGACGTACGAGGTGGGCGGCCCGCAAGCTCTGAGCGTCATGGAGGTGGCACAGATGGTGGAAAAGCAGACGTCACGGACCGTCGCGATAGATCAGATCAGCGTGGATCAATGGCGCGAACAGATCGGCAGCAGCCTTGACGTCAACGCCAGCTCGCGTCTGGCGGCGATGTTCGAGTTCTACAACCACCACGATTTTCTTGCCGGCAGCGCGGCCGTCGAACTGCTTCTGGGTCGCCGACCGATGGCCGTCGAGAGCCTGATTCGCTGAATCCGGCTACGAAATGCCTCCTGCCGCCCAGACCACCAGTGGGGGCAGGGCGGCCAGGATCAGGCAGACCGTTCCGTTGAGCCACTTGTGCTCCACCGTGACGGCGGCGAACTCGCGCAGAATGGCGCTCGGCAGGTAGTACCGGGCGGTGTGGGAACCGATGACTTCCGCATCCAGATCGAGGCTTCGGGCAAACGTCGCAGTTCGGAGGATGTGGAAGTTGCTGGTGACCAGCACCATTCGAGGCTTCGTGGTGTTGGCACGGAGAAGGTCCCTGGTGTACTCGAGGTTCTCGAGCGTGGTGGTCGAGCGGTCCTCGAGAATCACGCTCTCGCACGGTATCCCGTGATCGACGAGGTAGACGCACATTGCGTCCGCCTCGCTGACCACCTCGTCCGAACCCTTCCCGCCGCTCACGACCAACAGTGGTGAACGTCCTTCGCGGACCTCGGCGCGAAAGACGTCGGCCGCCTTGTCCAGACGGCTGGCAAGCAGGGGCGTCACGTCGGCGCCCGAAAGCCCGGCGCCGTGAACCACTATCGCGTCCATCCCGGGCTGGTACTTCTGGCGTCCGTAGACGTAGGAGTAGAGCAGAAAGCTCGTGAACAGAAACCCCAGGTACGACGCGACCAGGCTGAACGAACCGAGAACGACTGCGAGCCAATATCTCTGCGTCAGCAGCGCTGATGCGAGCAACACGTAGGGAACGAGCAGGCCGACTCCGGCGACGAGTGAGAGCAGATTCGCGACGCTGAATCCCTCGCGCCGCAGCATCGTGATTCCGTTGACGATCAGGAATCCTGCAAGCAGGAGCACCAGCAACGGCGAGAGCAGAGCGATCGTCGCGATGACGAACGACGGGACCTCGGTGCCTGGCGCACCCGACTGCAACATCCACAGACCGGTGAAGATCAGTCCGAGAAGTAGATAGACGCCGTTGCTCAGCCTCCGTCGATCCTGCCTGAACCGGTAGCCGCAGAATCCGAGCAGCGCGAGGCCGATGAGGAGAAGGATCACGGAGCCAGCCTAGGCGAGGCGCTTACGACACGGGCGCCACCACCTTCGACTGCTGGATCGCGGACAGGACCCTGGTACGGCACTCGATGAACAGTGGGTCTGCCTTGGTGGTCAGTTGATCTCGAGCTCCGGTCAACGGGACGTCGACGATGTCCTGCATCAATGCCGGAGTTCCGCCGAGGACGACCACTCGATCGGACAGGTACACCGATTCGTCGACGTCGTGGGTGACGAGGAGGACGGTGATGCCAAGATCACGCTGAAGCGTCAGCAGCAGGTCTTCGAGTTCCGCGCGGGTCTGCGCATCGACCGACGCGAAGGGTTCGTCCATGAGGAGTACCTGCGGCCGATAGGCGAGAGCGCGAGCTATCGCCACTCTCTGCTGCATTCCGCCGGACAACTGCCAGGGGTAGGAACGCGCAGCACCGCCTAGACCGACAACGGCAAGTGCATCGCTAACCCTCTCGTTCTGAACCTTCCGCGCCAGACCGTTGCCCCGTAGCGGCAGGCGAACGTTCTCGCCCACTCGAAGCCACGGCATCAGTGTGCGTCCGTAGTCCTGTGACACGAGAGCCAGCGTGGCCGGCGGTGCATCGATCGCGATCCCGGCGATGCGGACCTCACCGGTGGTCGGCTTCTGCAGACCGGCGATGCAACGAATCAGCGTGCTCTTGCCGATGCCGGAATGGCCGACGATGCAGACGATTTCTCCGGGTGCAACGGACAGATCGATGCCGCGGAGCACTTCGCGGCCGGTGGGACCGCCGTAGGTCACCCCGAGGCCGCTCAGTTCGACTGCGGGTATCGATGCCGCAGATTCTGTGGATGACATCAGTTTCCTTTCACTGCGAGAGCGTCGTGGGTCCGCGGCTGCCATCTGAGCAACCATCGTTCGATCACGCCGTATCCGAGGTTGAGCACGTATCCGATGATTCCCAGCAGGAGAATTCCGGACCACATGTCGGCGATCGCGAAGGTCTGTTGCGCGACGATCACGAAGTGACCGATTCCTGCAGTGGAGACGTACATTTCGCTTCCGACCATGATGACGACACCGATCGCGAGACTGGTGCGGATACCGACTGTTATCTGCGGCATCGCTCCGGGGAGGAGTACCTGCGTCACCAGGAGGGGTGTACGGATCCGGTAGCTGCGCGCCACCAATCGGATACTCGGGTCGATGGAGCGAATGCCGTCGAGGGTGTTGAGGAGTATCGGCCAGACCGCGCCGAAGGCGATGGCGGCAACGTTACCCGTCGAACCGGTTCCGAAAACGATGAAAAGAGCGGGTAATACGGCCAGCGCCGGAATAGCGCGGAAGAACTGGAGAAACGGATCGGCAATGTCGGCAGCCAGCGGGAACAGTGCCAGCAGGAGACCGGCGCCGACGCCGACCACCAGTGCCACGGCGAGACCGAAGGCAAGGTTGGTCAAGCTCGGTACGACATCGTGGGCGAATCCCGGACCGAACCAGTTGTCCACAAACGCTTTCCAGATACGCGACAGCGGCGGGAAGTAAGGCGACTTGCTCGACTCCGAACCGAAGTACCATACGACGACGATCAAGATCGGCAGCCACAACTCCCACGCGAGGAGTCGAAGTCCTGACATCATCTTCACGTCGTCATCCTCCTCGGGATGTAATGCCAGGCAAGTAAACGATTCTCGATCGCCATCACGGCGAAGGCGAGCAGCATTCCGAGTAGTCCGGCGACGATGATCAGTGCGAACATTCGATCGGGGACGGATTGGCTCAGCAGGATCTCCTTACCGAGTCCCGGCACGCCGGCGATCAATTCTGCACCGATGGTCAGCAGCAAGCTCAGTGTTGCCGAGATGCGAATCCCGGTGAAGATGTAGGGCATCGACGCCGGTGCGACGACGAGAGCGAGCCTGCGCCACAGTGGAAGTCGGAAGGATCGTGCGGTGGCCAGCAGTTCCGGGTCGACGTTGCGCACACCGTGAATCGTCTGGAGCAGAATCGGCCACACACTTACTGCCACGATCAGTGCCACCGCCATCCGTTGCGTCGGGCCCATGATCAGCAGAAAGAGCGGAATGATTGCGAGCGGCGGAACGGTTCGGCAGAAGTCGATGACGAAGCGGGAGGAGACCGTCAGGAACGGGTGCGCGGCAAGCAGCAGCCCTGCCGGGATTCCGATCACCAGGCACAGCGCCAATCCGATCGCCGTGGTGGTCACCGTTTGTCCCAGTGATGTCCACAACGAGGACGTGCCGAGTTCGTTCACAAAGGCCACTGCCACGTCGCTGAACTTCGGAATACCTTTGACGTCCTCGTCGCCGAGCATTCCGAAGATCTGCCAGACGGCTGCCAACGCGAAGAGCGTCAGCAGCCGACCGAGCAGAACCTGCCTGCGGCGAGTCTGCAGGGTTGTCAAGGCGGACAACTCAGTTGGCCGGGGTCAGCAGGGATTCGGCCTCGACCGAATCCGTCAGTACCCCGTACTTGACCAGCAGTTCGATCTCCGTGCCGAGAGCACCCGGTTCCACTACTGCGACGAACTGAGGATTCTTGCTGTTGGCCAGCATTTCGAGCGGAATCTTGGCTTGCGTCGAGAGTGCAGCCTTGACCGCGCCCGGATTCTGATTGGCGTAGTCAACTGATTTGGCAAGCGCGGTACGGAATTTCGCGAGTGAGTCAGGGTTCGCATTGACAAACGATTCCGAAGCGACCAGCGAGGTCCCTGGCACACCGGGTGCGGCCAAGGGGAAGGGGTGGCCGAGGATCTTCAGCCCCGAGTCGGTTGCTTTACTCAGGAACGGATCGATGAGGAATGCCGCGTCGGCCCCGCCGGTGGAAACCAGGTCGCCGAGGTTGGGCATGGGCGCCTGAATGAACGAGACCTTGTTCGCTGCTCCGCCGGATTTCTCCACCGCGGCAGAGATGACTGCTTCGCTGACGGACTTCAAACCGCTGATCGCGACGGTCTTGCCTTCGAGGTCACGGAAGCCGCTGATGGAACTGTCCTTGGCGACCACGAGACCGGACTGGTCGACGCTGTCATTTGCGGCAAAATTCGTGAGCCCGCCGACAATGGTGACGGGCATGTTCTGGCTCCGTGCTTGAATTGCGGCAGCGGCAGTCGTGGCTGCCATATCTGCATTTCCGCTGAGCAGCAACGGAATTTGAGCCGAGGAACTAGCGCCGCCCTCCACGAGTTGGATGTCGAGTCCCTCATCGGTGAAGTACCCCTGCTCCATGCCGAGCCAAATCGGTGCGAAGTCCGCGATCGGCTGAGGTGCGATTCGAATCGTGGTGGTCTGGGTGCCCCCGTCGTCGGAGGCCGTGGCGTCGCTCGAACAGCCTGTCAGTGCCAATGCCGCGGTCGCGACCGCGGCTAGGGCAACAACTCTGAACCGTGGTGCCGACCGAAGGGTAAGTCCAACCGTCATGTCCGAAAACCTCTCGCTGGGAAAGATATGACTTCCTTGCCGGTAATCCGGTGGGAAGGTGAAGACGCTCAAAGAATTCCGTATGCCGGAACGATTGTTGTGACTATAGTAATTTCCTAGGCGAATGCCAAGGGTTTTCCAAGAACACGAGATTTCGGATCGCCGGGTACATCCACGGCACCGGGAGGGGATCGGATGACGAAGGGTTCTGCGTCCGCCGTCGACAAAGCGCTGGATCTACTCGAGGCCATCGCGCGCTCGACCACGCCGATGAAGCTCAGCGAACTGGCAGAAGAAGTCGGGATGCTCCGCCCGACTGCGCACCGAGTGCTCGGAGAACTCGCGAACCGTGGTTGGGTCTTCCGCTACGACGGTCGCTATCTCCCCGGCCCGGCTGCACTGCAGGTTTCCCACGAAGCGGCAGCGCATTCGTTGGCGGCCTTGTGCGATCCGACCATGCGGGTGCTGTCCGAGAGCACGGACATGATGGTGAATCTGCAGGTTCTCGAGAGCGGCGGGACGCGGATCATCGCGGCCCTGCGTCCCGAGCGACTCAAGATGATCACTCGTATGCTCGGGGATCTGCTTCCGCCGCACCGGTTCGCGGGTCCGCTCGCGTTGGTGGCGGCACTCGAGGACAACACCCGGGCGCCCTACCTGGCGATGGTGGAGAAGAGTGGCTATCCACTGGAAGGACCCACCGGCTTTCTCGCCGACATCGCCGAGACGCAGAAAACCGGATTCGCCGTTGTCCACAAACGATCTCAGGACATCATCGGTTCGGTCTCGCGTGCAGTGTCTTCCCGCAAGGGGTCTCCGCTCTGTGCGTTGACGGTGATCGGTTTCGATACCGACTTCGATGCGAAAACGACGCGAATGGTCGAAGAACACCTGCTGCGGGCCACCGATGAAGTGCAGCAACTCCTCACTGACCACACTTCGGGCAAGCGCCCGTCCGACACAGGAGAATAAGGATGATTTCACGGACCGAGGGCTTCATCACCGTCGCAGACGGCGAACGGGTCTGGTACGAGACTGCCGGCGAGGGCCCGGATCTGATTCTCACGCACGGTCTCGGCGGAAATGCGGCCGTCTGGTACCAGCAGGTGCCCTACTTCGCTCAGCACTATCGGGTGATCAGCTGGGATCAGCGAGGATTCGGCCGCTCTACCAACGAGAACGGCAACCACGGCCCGGTAGCGGCAGTCTCTGATCTGATCGAAATCATGGACCTGTTGGCGGTTGATCGAGCGCACGTGGTCGGCCAGTCGATGGGCGGTTGGGCCGCATTGGGGACCGCGATCGCTGTTCCGGACCGGGTGGAGTCGGTAGTCCTGGCCTGCACGACCGGCGGCATTCCCGTCGGATTCGGTCCGGACAGCGCACCTCCCCTCACCGCAGCACCCGTCACCGCGCGGCCCCTGGGGGAGCATCCCGCTGTGGGCGGACGGTTGCCGAGCTTGGACATGGCGAGGGCATACCTGTACCAAGCTCTCGGCACCTTCGGCCATCGCCCACCTGACACCGAGTTCTTCCGAATTCTCAAGGCCCACAACTATTCGGTGGCCGAACTCGCGGCGGTGGCTGCGCCGGTTCTCCTGATCGCAGGTGAGCTGGACGATTTGATGACACCCGAGCGGATTCGCGGCGCCGCCGAGTTCCTGCCTCACGCCGAAGTGGTCGAGCTTGCCGACCGCGGCCACTCCCCCTACTTCGAGGACCCACACGCGTGGAACGAGTTGGTGGCGCACTTCCTGGCCGATGTTCGTGCGCGCCCAGTGCACTGAAACGCCAACTCGTCACGCATATTCCAACTCCGAGGAGATCTAATGGATTCATCTCAGACCGTCGAGTTCATCCCACCCGCTTTCGATACGCCGTTCTCCACCGGAGTGCGCGTCGGAGACGTTCTGTATCTGTCGGGTCAGATCGGCATGCTTCCCGACGGGACCTTGGCAGACGGCTTCGAAGCGCAGGCTCGCCAGACGATGGAGAATATCGTGGCTTCGCTGATCGCCTACGGTTCCGGTGTCGAAGCGATCTTCAAATGCACTGTCATGCTTGACGACATGTCACGTTGGCAGGAGTTCAACAAGGTCTACCTCGAGTACTTCCCGGCGTCGAGACTGCCGGCCCGCAGTGCGTTCGGAACAGACGGACTGGCGCTGGGTGCGCACATGGAAGTCGAATGCATGGCCTACACCCCGCGGGTCTGACTGCTCGCGGGCACTAACCGTCCCAATCCACACGTTCAGCCAGGCGCAGCAATGTGCGTCGGCGTGTAGTGCTGGTTTCGCCGATGTGCGCGATCCGGCCGTAGATGTGGGCGCGGAAGTTCTCCACGCCATCCCGATTCTGTTCCTGCGCAGAAGTACTGGCGGCGTTGTGCAGCAGGGCACGCAAGCGATCGTAGTCGTCGCGCGGATACGAGGGTTGGTCGTTGATCACCAACCCGGTGAGGTGTTGGCGTCGATGAGGGCGCATTACCTTGGTCTTTCGTGGATGGATGGCAAACCCTTCGTCCCCGGCGATCTGCTCGACCGTCCAGAGGAGGGTGCCGACGTCGGCTACTTCGATTCCGGAGAACGCGAGGTCGTCGGCGTATCGGGTGTAGGTGAGCCAGTTCGCTTGTGCGAGTCCACTCAAGCGGATGTCGAGTTTGCGTGCGACGAGATTCGCCAGTGCAGGAGAAGTGGGTGCGCCTTGCGGAAGATGCGCGGTGCGTAGCTGTGATGCCTGTGCATACGGTAGGCCGCGCAGGGTATCGGCAGGTGTTGCAACAGTGCACAATCCGGTGAGAACGCCTGCCACTGCGGGTGGATAGCCGAGGGCGGCGAAGACGGCATGAACGCGGCTGCCGCTGATCGAAGGGAAGAACTGCGCGAGGTCCGCGCCGATCACGATTTCCGACTGTGCGTGCGGCGCTGCAAAAGTCAGAGGGCTTCGACCACGGACAAATCCGTGTGCCGCGTCGTGCGGGGGCACCAGGTCGAGGATGCGGCGCAGGATCTTCCGCTGAATTTCGCGCAATCGGGGTTTCGGTACCTCGAGGAGGCGAGCGCCGGCCTTCTTGCTGATCTGCATCGGCCGGTAGTGGCGTAGCGGTCGGGGTTTCGTGCGGAGCCATTCCCCTCGGTCGGCGAACCACTCGAGTTCGGAGATCGTCAGATCCAGTGAACGAGCCAGGTCCACACTGGTGTTGTAGCGGGGAACGTCGAACCGCCACACCGAGGTTTCATTGGTGTCCAGTGAGAGAGGAACAGGCCGCAGGCGAGGTAGTTCGCGAAGCAATCGATACAGAGTCTGCGGTTCGAACGGTGGAGCGGGCATGAGGTCGAGAACGCGCACGGCCAGGAGCGTCGGGGAAACGCCGAAGACGGTTCCGAATGCCTCCTCGAGGCCGCTGAGGGTCCACGGAGCGTCAGCGGCCGCAACGGCCAGACGACGCGCCAACTCGGGATCGAGCTCGAAGTCACGCATGATACGACTCCGGGATGCGACGGGGCGGGGTGACCAAATCCTTTGTCCGGTGCGGCGGCAAGCACGCGGAGCGTGCCGAACGCCGGTGGACGCAGTATCCAATTCTTCTGGCCGACCCAGGGGTTACCCCTGAGACTGGTCGCGTGGACCAACTCTCACCCACGCGCCGCCGCATTCCTTCACAATGGCAGACCGTTCGGTATCTGTCACGTGTGAAGCGGATCTGTCAGGAGTGGGTCCTCAGATCGACGAACGATCCGAACCGACGAACTCGCTGATCCACGGCACGACTGCTTCGCGGACGGTGACCGCTTTCGGCAGTAGTCCGTTGCTCAGCAGGAGATCGGCCGCGCGCTGCTGCTCGTCCAGGAACTCGTCGGTGACAGGGTTGACACCGAAAGGGCGTCCGCGCAGTGCAGCTTCCCAGGCATCGAGGCTCGCGGACCCGCCACGCTTCTCGACGTCGTCGACGAAGACCTGGGCGGCTTCGCGGGGGTTGGCTTCGATCCAGGCGTCGGATTCCTGCAGGGCCTCGATGATCGCCTGGAGGGCCTCCGGGTTGGTATCCGCGAAATCGCGCCGGGTGAACCACAGTGAGGGGTGGCTGAAGAGTCCGTCGGTGGCGATCAGCGTGCGCAGTTCGTGGTTCGCTTCGATGTCCGTCAGCCCCGGGTACGCGCCAACCCAGGCATCGATGGTGCCGTCGACGAGGTCCGCTCCACCACCGCGTACGTCGGTGTCGACGGGGACGATGTCGGACCAGGTCAGCCCCGCCTGATCCAAGGCGAACAACAAAAGTGTGGTCTGCCACGATCCGTGCGCGATGCCGACGCGCTTGCCGCGCAGGTCCTCAACCGTGTTGATCTCGGACTCCGCCTTGACTACCAGGCGCCCGTTCTCCACACGTGGGCCGGAGATTCCGATGTAGACGAGATCGCGGCCCTGGGCCAATCCGGTGACGGGCGGCGTGAATCCGGTTCCGATCACGTCGTATCCGCCCTCCTCGAACAGCCAGTCCGAGTGCAGGGTCGGCAAGGCGTTTTCCGGGTTCACTGCAGGCTTGGCGGGAAGCTCACGCAGGTCCACCCACTCGACATCGGGGAGACGGCGTTCGAGGAATCCGGTGTGGCGCAGTACGAACAGCGAATTGTTGTGTGGGAAGTATCCGACGCGAACGGTCATGAGATCTACGGTTTCCTGTTCTGAATCAGTGATGGGGGTGGCTAGATGAGGCCGCGTCGACGCGCCTCGTCGGCGAGTCCGCTACGGCCCCACTGCACGACGAGGTTGGATGGATCGAATTCAACCGAACCGCCGAGGGATTCGGCGATCGCCTGGAACTGGGCGCCTTCCTCGAGGAGGACGACGAACTTCGCGAGGTCGAGCAACCCGCTGCGGCCGATGACGTTGACCCCGCCGTTGGCTTCGAAGATCGCCACCAGATCGGGATCGTGTTCGAGACGCTCGAGAATGAAATCGCCTGCAGAACGGGACCGATCGATGTGCGGCGGAATCTCTCGGGAGAGCGTCAGCCTCTGCGAAGCCGCATAGCGGATGGGTAGCGTCCGATGTGTCTGTGCCCAACCGCCGAGCCACGGTGTGTGGATGTGGACAACGCTGGTGATTTCCGGATGCTGACGGAAGACCGATGCGTAGCCGGTGACAAATCCGGCCGATCCGTTGCCGGACAGCACCTCTCCATCGAAGGTGGCGACAACCGGTGACACCGACGGATCGTTCGCCCACGGTCCCGGATCGTTCAGGGCGACCGCGATTTCGGTGCCGGGTACTCGTTCGACGAAGTTGACGGTCCCGTTGGCTGCAACCGTTCCGGTCTTGCGGAAGACGTCGAATGCCTTGTCTGCTGCTTTGCGAGCTTCTTCGACGAATGCTGCGGTTTCGGTGTCGAGTCGAGTTTCGGTGGTGGTCATCGAGTCTCCAGTCCAGAAGGTGTGATCGGGGTGCGCTGCAGGAGGGGAAGAACTTCTTCGCCGACGCGGTATGCCTCTTCGAGATGCGGGTTACCGGCGAGGATGAAGGCGTCGACGCCCAGTTCGCGCAGCTCGTCGAGTCTTTCGGCGACCTGCTCGTAGCTGCCGACCAGCCCGAACGCCGGTCCGCCGCGGATGAGGCTGAAGCCGCACCACACGTTGGGTTGCACTTCCAGATCTCGGTAGCCGGTGATGTGTTCGGGTACCCAGCCTTTGATGCGGGCGGCGCCCACCGAATCGCCCTGGGCTGCACGGTCGGCGGCCCCCTTGTCGACGAAGGCCCAGCCTTTCTCGATCTCGGCCCACGCGGCTTCCTCGGTGTGCCGGGCAACGACGTCGATGCGTACGGCGAACTTTGGGGTGCGTCCCAGCTTGGCCGAGTTCTCCCGCACGCCGTCGATCTTGGCTCTCAGATCGGCGTACGGTTCCAGCCAGGAAAGGTAGTAATCGGAGTGCAGTCCGGCGGCGGCGACGGCTGCGGCCGAAGATCCGGAGAAGTACACCTCGGGAAACGGTTGGCCGGCAAGTCCGGGTGGCAGTGCAGCGCCGTGGGTTTGGAAGAAGCGACCGTCGAAGTCGAAAGGTTCACCGGCCCACACACCTTTGAGGACATCGAGGAACTCGGACGTCCTGGTGTAGCGATCGTCGTGGTCGACTTTGTCGCCCCACCACAGCTGAGGCGCTCCACCTCCACCACTGATGATGTTGTAAACCAGACGTCCGCCGGTTGCTCGCTGCAGACTGGCCGACATCCGCGCTGCCTGTACCGGGTGAAGGAACCCCGGTTGGAACGCGACCATGAAACGGTAGGTGGTGGTCTCGGCGGCCAACGCTGCTGCGGTCGCCCACGGATCCTCGGTCATCGGGAAAGACGGCAGAAGTCCACCGAGGAACCCTGCGGACTCGGAAGCCTTTGCCACCGCGGCCATGTGGTCGATGTAGCTGTATCCGTCCAATTCGCCGCCGCGGATCGCGGGAGCAATGTTGCCCGGCCCGTATCCACCGGCATCGCCGCGGTTGTAGCGACGCGGAGTACGCAGCGACGCGTGGTCGCCTTCCATCCCGATCCGCCAATAGAAATCGATGCTCATGCGGTGGCCTTCTCTTCTGTGGTGGCCTTCTCTTCCTTGCGAATCCGACCCTCGGGATCGACCAGGTGCAGGAGATGCTCGCCCGCCCGGTGCAGCTCTTCGATGTGTGGCCGACCGGACAAGACGAAACCGTCCACGCCGATATCGCGATACGACGACAATCGCTGCGCCACCTCCTCGTAGCTTCCGACGAGGCCGATACTGTGCTCGTAGCCGATGCGGTCGAATCCGGACCACAGGATGCCGCCCCGATCGATCTCGAGTGCAGCGGAATCGGCTTCTCTCAGTTGCCGTTCGACGCGAGCCCAGGCTTCGTCCGCTGTTTCCCTCGCGATGATCGGGATGCGCAGGACCTTCTCGACGGTCCTGCCGAGTTCGGATGCTCGGTCGTCGAGGGTGGTGATCCGTGTCGACAACTCGTCGCCGGCAAGGGTGAACTGATGGACATCGGCATGGTGGGCCGAGAGTTCCAGAGCTTCCGGCGAGTCCCCGGTCAGATGTACTCGGGGAAAACGGAGTCCCGACAAGATGCCTCGGAATCCGCCGCCGAGTACGTCGTAGTATTCGCCGTCGAAGTCGTAACCCGTACCGCCGAATCCGCCAGGGAGAATCTGCTCCTCGTTCCATACGCCACGGGCCACGGTCAGGAACTCCGCGGCGCGCGCGTAGCGGTCGGCTCCTCGAACCACGTCGCCGCGAGCAGCGGCGTCTTCGGGGTCCGTCTCTACCTTCACTCGCCATTCGAGACGACCTGCCGACAGGCGCTGAAGTGTCGCCGACATTTTGGCGGCGTAGACGGGGGTGCCGAAAGTGGGGTGAAACTCCACGACCACTCGCGAATGACGCGTCTGACGTAGGGCGGCGGCAGCAACGATCCAGGATTCTTCGCCATTCGGATCGTACGGTGCAACAACGCCGTCGACGCCCGACAGTTCGGCGGCGAGAACGATCTGTGCCAATTCGTCGAAGGGCCCGAAGTTTCCGGGACGAACATCGGTCGCGACGGTAGTCGGTCGCTGCGGCCCGAAGCCGCCGCGACTGTTCAGTGCGGCCACCGCCCGGCGTCCGTCACCGCGAGACGGTAGCTCCCAGTAGACGTCCGTCATTCTGCTGTGCCCTTCTGCGCAACAAGGTTGCGTGCCTGTTCCAGTGGTTCGTGCGCCACCCAGGACTGCAGGTCGAAGTCGGCGGCAAGGAAGCCGTGCGCATACAGGAATTGTTTCTGCACGCCGAGCAGGTCCACACGCTCGTCAGACAGGCTCAAATGCAGTCCGGTGTGGAAGTTCTCGCCGTACGCTGCCACCACACCTTCGGGCCCCGACTGTGTTTCGGTCTGCAGAACGGCTCGGACCTCGTCGATGTTGGCTGCGGCCCAGTCCGCCGCTCTCAGGCTCTCGGCGAGGAAACCCACGACGATGTCCGGGCGTTGTTCGAGTAGGTCGGCATGAACTGTGATCGGTCGTGGGGTGCCGTTGTTGACGCGATCACGTAGCGATGCAGTGGAATCGAGATCGACGGCAACGGCGAGGCCATGTTCGCGGGCAACTTCCTGGGCGCGGGCACCCTTGACGTAGATGGCGTCGACGTCGCCGCGTAGCAGGGATTCGACGCCCCACGTCGTGTTGCGGGTGGACGAGGCGGTGCGGACCTCGGGGGCTGCCGTCGTCGCAACCTCGACGAGAGTGACGTCGGCAAAACTCAACTCGCCGAGTCGAAGTGCGGAGGCGAAGCCGTGCAGGGCCATGGCACGGGGGAAGCTCCTGGCCTGATCTGCCGCCCAGGCCGGGATGCCGATCCGAGCGCCTGCCAGAAGACCGGCTTCTCGGATGTCGGAGTCTCCGCGCACCAGGATTGCCTGGGCCTCGTCGATCCAGGTGAGCCCGATGAGCCTCGTCGGAGAACCACTGGCACGCGCAGCCAGTGCGGGGACGTTGCCGCCTTCGCGAATGAGTCCGGAGAGGTGGTGATCGAAATGGCGCACTGCCAATTCCGGTCCGGCATCTTGCAGTACGCCGAAACGCACTCCGGATTCGTTTGCCGTCCGGTCGAGCCAACCGAGACTGTTGGCGAGGCCGCTGGCGGTGGGAACGGGGCAGCGGGTGTACCAGAGTGTGTCGATTGCGGAATCAGCGATCAATGTCATGACTGTCCTGTCCGTCGGGGAAGGTGCGACCGACGCCGAGTTCCTTCAGGAAACTCGCTCGGTAGCGCAGAGATTCGGGATCGTTCCGATCGCGGGGGCGTGGCAGGTCGATGTCGACGTCCACGGCAAACCCGCCCTTGTCGAGGATGAGCACACGGTCGGCAAGTCGTACGGCTTCGTCGACGTCGTGCGTGACGAGCAGTACTGCCGGACGGTGGCGGGCGACCAGATCGCCTACCAGGTCTTGCATTTGGAGCCGTGTCAGAGCGTCGAGGGCTGCGAACGGTTCGTCGAGTAGCAGCAGTTCAGGTTCACGGACGAGAGCGCGCGCCAATGCGACGCGTTGGGCCTCGCCGCCGGAGAGGGTGGCCGGCCAGGCGCGGTGCTTGTCCGCGAGGTTGACCTCGGCGAGTGCGTTGCGTGCATTGTCGGTCACCTGACGTGACCGTTTCTGTCCGACTGTGACATTGGCCAGAACTCGCTTCGACGGTATCAATCGCGGTTCCTGGTAGACGACCGTGCGGTCGCGTGGGACCAGCACATCACCGCTGTCCGGTGCTTCCAAACCGGAAAGCACTCGCAGCAGGGTCGTCTTGCCGGTACCGCTGGGGCCGAGGAGAACGACGAACTCGCCGCGCGTGATCTCGAGGTCGATACCACCTAGAACAGTCTTGTCACCGAACGACTTACGCACTCCGGTGAGCGAGACCGCTACCGGTGATCCGGCACGTCGCTCGGCCGCGGTGGTGCCGGTCCGCTCACGGGCTGCCAACGGCGGCAGAGGTGCTTCGGTGGATGGCAGCGAGCCGATGGTTGTATTCGTCATCGCGCCACCGACAATCTCCGCCACGGCATGGAGTACCGCTCGATCAGTCTGACGATTGCGTCGAAGATGAGTCCCAGTGCCGCGTACATGACGATGCACAGAACCATGTAGTCGGTGCGGTTGTATTCCTGCGCCAGGGTGACCAGATATCCGATGCCCTCACGTGTGCCGACCTGCTCGGCGGCGATCAATCCGGTGATGCTGAGCGACAGGCAGATTCGAAGCCCCATCAGAACACCGGGGAGGGCGGTCGGAAGAATTGCTCCGAACACCAGTCGCCAACCCGTCAGGCCGAAACCCTGTGCCGCTTCCACCATCTTGCGATCGACTCCGCGCACTCCCAGGTAGGTGTACGCGTACATGGGGGCGACGGTCGCGACGGCGATCAGGACTACCTTGAAGGTTTCGTCGATACCGAACCAGGCGATGAACAACGGAACGAGCGCGAGGAACGGAACCGCGCGGTTGATCTGCATGGTCGAGTCGATCAGTTCTTCGCCGAGCGAGGAGAGACCGGACAGAACCCCGAGCACCAATCCGACGATCACACCGACCGAAACACCGAGTGCGGCACGTTGAAGCGACGCGAGACCGAAGTCGACCAACTGACCCGACTGGTACAGCTCGGCGAATGCCGTCCACACCGCCGGAGGTCCGGCCAGGATCTCTTCGCGGATCAGTCCGGTAGCGGATCCGATCCACCATCCGGCAACCAGCAGCGCGGGCACGAGGAAGCGGAGTGGGATCGAGACCCACTTGGGCCTGCTGCGATTGCGGCGGTAGCGGGGCGTTTCGAGTTGCGGATGCTCCACTGACGGCGACGCAGTTCGTGCGGGCCGGGTCAGCGTCACCATCGGGTCACTTCCCCTCGGTGGTGGGTGCTGCCGCTGCCGAACCTGCCACAGCACCCTGGAGGTCGAAGATCACGTCACTGCCCTTGATCGGCTGCTGGATCACCTTGTTGTCGGCGAACAACGTGGAGATCGATTCGAGGTCGGTAGCGTCGGCTGCAGTCGGGTAGCGGAAGTTGGTGATCTGGCCGCCCAGGGTGATCGCGTCGTCGAGTCGCTGTCCGGAGAGTGCGCGCGGACCGGTCTGTTCGAAGACGTTCTCGAATGCTGCCGGGTCGGCCTGCTGCTTCGCGGTGAGTTCCTGGGTGACCTCGAGGAACTTCTGGACTACCTCGGGATGCGCTTCGAGTACTGCGGTGCGGCCGGCGATGATGGTGCTGTCCACGGAGTCGATGCTCGCCTCGGTTGCGATCTCGACCGCGCCCTTGGCCTTGGCCTCCTGATACGGAATCAGGAACGATGCCCACGCGTCGACCTGCCCGGTGGAGAACGCCGACGCCGCGTCAGCCTGTTGCAGCGGAACACGTTCGACGGAATCGATCGGCACTCCGGCCTGTGTCAGAGCCTTGAGCGTGATGTACTCGCCCTTGCCTGCAGGGTTGACGGCAATGCGCTTGCCGGCCAGATCTGCGACGGTCTTGATGCCGGACTCCGGAGTGGCGATGATGCCGGCCTGGTCCTTGTTGTACGGGTCGGACGTGGCGAAGATGCGGACACCCACGTCCTTGGACAGTGCGCCGACGACGGGACTGTATGCGCCGGTTTGGATGTCGAGTTCACCGCTGTTGAAGAGTTTGAGGTTGGAGCTGAATCCCGGTGTGGTCTTGACCCATTCGATCTTCGCGCCCAGCGGTGCCAGCGCCTCGTCGTAGGTTCCGTCACGCTTGCCGACGGCGATGGCACCGGAGTTTCCGGGATCGAAAACTTTGAGCGTGAAGTCTGCGCTGGAATTGCCTGCGGCGCTGTTGGAATCGGAAGACCCACACGCCACCGCCAACCCGGCCAGCGGGATCATGGCGAGCGCAGCGGCAGCTCGTGGCAATCGGCGGAAGCGGGACATGTATGTGGCTCCTTCAGGCGTTGAATCGTCAGAACTGACGACGATGACGCTATTGGGTGCTTGTCCGTTTTACCCCCGTTTGTTTTCTGGAGATTGGAAATCTTGACAACATCGGAAGTCTGTTCATCTGGGCTTTTGCAGGTCCACGTTCGGTTCCTTTCCATCTGATGGAAAGGATGGCCGGACTGCTGGGTCCGTGTTAGCGTCCGATTCTCAGGTCGATCAGGCCACAGCGAAAGGATCGTTCGTGACGGACGCACGCGGCGCGGGAGTTCAGACGGTAACCCGTGCCCTGACCATGCTCACATGTTTTCGCAGTGGCGAAGAACTGGGAGTCTCGGAAGTTGCGCGGCGACAAGAGCTTGCGGTCAGCACCACGCATCGATTGCTGCAGTCGCTCGTCGACGCGGGATTTCTCGAGAAGGACGACGCAACCAGTCGGTATCGCATCGGCGCGGCGCTGGCGGCTTACGGACAGGTCTCCTACCGGCAGCATCGGATCTATCTGTCCGAGCCCTATTTGGAGCAATTGGCCGCGACGACAGGAGCATCCGCTTCCCTGGCAGTGCGAAGCGGAAGTGAGGTGGTGTTGCTCGGATTCAGTCGGTGGCGCGAGGCCGACGGGCACGTGCTGCAGGGTGTCCGCCTTCCCTTGCATGCGAGCGCACTGGGGAAAGCCTTTCTGGCTTGGTCCGATGTCGACGATTCCGAACTTGCTGCGCTGCCACGTGAAGCGACCACTCAGCGTGCGATCACCGATGTCGCCGGTATCCGCCGGGAACTGGAACTGACTCGTGAGCGAGGATACGGATTCAACGACGAGGAGTTGACCCCGGATTTCCGAACGATCGGAATTCCGATAATCGATGGATCTGGCACTGTGCGTTACGCTCTCGGGCTTCGTGGTCCGGTCGAGCTGATGATCGACGAACGGATTCCGTTCCTCGCGGATCTTGCCAAGGTGACTGCACGACAGATCGGTGAGGTCCTTCTCTGACGTGATGTGAAAGCGCTTGTGGCAGATCCGGCCGAACGTGATTACCGTTGAAGTCGAGGGCGCGATCGCACAATGGCTACGCGACGTGACCGCGTCCTCGCGAGCGTGGAGACGAGTGATGACGACGATCGGTGTCGTTGCCCTGTTGCTGGGCGTCCTGTTGATCGTGGTCGAGGCGCATGCCCCAACCGCGGGGGTGCTCGGTGCGCTTGGAGCACTCATGATCGGTGCCGGCGTGTGGATGCTCTTCACGTCCGACGGTATCGGGCAATTGATCGCGATTCCGGTGACGGCGGGGGTCGCGGTAGTCGGCCTGGGCGTGGTGGCGGTAGCGAGTCGAAAAGCGCTTACCGCGCGCCGCGCTCCCGTGCGTACGGGGACGGAATCTCTTGTCGGCTCGGACGCGACCGTTCGCAGTTGGACCGGTGCGCAGGGTCAGGTCGAGCTCGACGGCGGATTATGGCGTGCTCGAATGGAATTCGGGTACGACGATTCTGTGCCCGCCGTGGGCGAATCCGTCGTCGTAGAGCAGGTTCGAGGCCTGACTCTGAAAGTGCGCCGTCGTGAACCGTGGGAGCTGCCGCTATGACCACCGTGCTTGTCGTGTTGTCCGTGTTTGTCGTGCTGATTGCAGTCCTTGTGGGCATGTCGGTGAGAGTTCTGCGCGAGTACGAGCGCGCGGTGGTGTTCCGCCTCGGTCGACTGATCACCTTGAAGGGTCCTGGTCTGGTGATTCTGGTGCCGGCGATCGATCGTATGGAGCGGGTCAGTCTGCGAACCGTCACGCTGAAAATACCGGTCCAAGAAGTGATTACCCGCGACAATGTTCCTGTGAAGGTCACCGCCGTCACGTACTTTCGGGTCGTCGACGCTGACCGTTCGATAGTCGAAGTCGAGGATTTTCTGGCCGCCACCTCACAGATCGCCCAGACCACACTGCGCTCCATCCTCGGTAAAGCTGAGCTGGACTCGCTGCTATCCGAACGTGAACGCCTCAACGAGGATCTGCAGAAAGTCATCGACCAGCAGACCGAACCGTGGGGAGTCAAGGTCACGACCGTCGAGATCAAGGACGTCGAGATTCCGGCCAACATGCAGCGCGCCATCGCCAGGCAAGCAGAGGCCGAACGAGAGCGGCGAGCCAAGATCATCAACGCCGACGCCGAGTTTCAGGCTTCGGCCAAGCTCGCCGAGGCGGCCGAGGTGATCAGCCGCAATCCGACCACCCTGCAGTTGCGTTATCTACAGACGCTTCACGAGATCGGTAGTGAGAACAACTCCACCGTTGTCTTCCCCTTGCCGCTGGATCTTGTCCGGCCCTTTATCGGTGGCGGAGTTGCGGCAACTCCCGCGACCCAAGAACATGCCCGTTTCGCCTGGAATGCGAAAGTTGTTGATTAGCATCTAGTTTCGGTTCTCCGTCCCTTGTATTCGAAACTATGTTCGATTAGACTTTCGGCATGGATAGTCGGGAAGCGTGGCAACTGGATGGCGTGGGCCTCAAGGGTGAGGTTCTGGATCTGGTGCGTGTCCGGCACGAGTTGCAGTCGCGGATGGTGTTGCTGATCGTGGAGATGTTTTCCCGTGAGGTTCTCGGCGGGAAGGGTTTTCGGGCGATCGCGCAGTGGTTGCACGGTTCGACGAATCTGGAGATCGGCGAGTGCAGTCTGCTGGTCGGGTTGGCGCGGTTGTTGATGCTCGAACCCGTGGTGGCGGATGCGTTTCATCGCGGCGATGTGGATGCGTTGAAGGCGCGGCAGGTGGCGTCGTTTTGTCAGCATCCGCCGAAGAACATGACCCTGGCGGATGTGGACAAGGCCCGCGGGATCTTGCTCGGTTTGGCGTCGAAGAACATCGCTGATTGTGATGCGGTGCGGGCGGCGATTCGGCGGATCGAGAAGCAGTACGGCAAGCGTGAGGACGGGGTCCCGGTCGGCGAGGACTCTGAGCGTAACGAGTTCTACGCGTCGAAAGGTTTGTACGGGCGGGTGACCGTGAAGGGTGATCTGGATGCGGTGAACGGGGCCCGGTTGATCACGTTGTTGTCGAGTCTGTCGGCTCCGACGCCGGAGAAGGACGGCGTGAAGGACACGCGTACTCCGGCGCTACGGCGGGCGGACGGGTTCTGCGAACTACTGCGGCGGTACGAGCGGGCGGGGTTGGGTCCGATCGAAGGCGGAGTGAAACCGCACATCACGGTCACGGCCAGCGCGAAAGACATGACGGACCTGAAAGCATTGAAGGATATGTTGCCGTCGACTCAGGAACTGGGGTTCGTGTGGGCGGATTGGGTGGGCCCGATCAGTATCGATACTGCCCGGATGTTGGCGTGCGACTGCACCGTGACGCGGATTTTGTTGGACGAGAATGGTGTTCCGCTCGAGTGCGGTAAGGAAGCGAGAACGGCGACGGTACCCCAGCGGCGGGCGTTGGCGGTTCGTGATGGTGGGTGTGCGTTTCCGGGGTGCGGGACTCCGTCAGGGTGGTGCGATGCCCATCATATTGTTCACTGGAACGATGGTGGCCCAACAGATCTCGACAATCTGATCTTGTTGTGCGGTCATCACCATCGGACGCTGCACCACACGGAGTGGCGGGTGGAGATCGGCCCGGATCGGAAATCGGTGTTCTATCCACCGATGTCGATCGATCCGTATCAACAGCCGATCGGCGGGAACAGCCCACCTACAGCAGCCTGAACGGGCGCAACTGAATACGTACACACCGGGGCATAGCCATGCCCCGGTGTGTACGGCGTGTGCGGTCAGAGCATCGTCGAGATATGGTCCGGAAGCGCGACACCTGAGTCGAGATCCTCGGACGGGATCGGTTCACCGAAGTGCGTAGCTGCGGGAACTACTCCAGCCCAAACGGTTTCGACACCAATGTCGGCGGCATCGTCGCCGGGGCCGCCGGTGCGGGCCTTGACGGAAGCCTCGTACAACGGCAGTGCAAGAACGATGGTTGCCGCCATTTCCTTGCGCGTGTGATCCCGAAGGTGTTGGGAACGTCCGGGAACCACCTGGTCGACGATCAGATTCAAAGCCTTCACGCGCTCGTCGCCGTCGGTCACGACTCGAGGTGATCCGATGATGACGCCGCTGCGGTAGTTCATCGAGTGGTGGAAGCCCGACCGAGCCAACACGAGCCCGTCGAGGATCGTGATGGTGATGCAGATTTCGCTGTCGGGAGCCAAACTCCGTGAAGCGACTGAACCGTGAACATAAATAGATCCGCCGCGGTCGGGGCCGTCGAGGTCGAACCCGTAGGCGGTGGGAAACACCATGGGAACTCCGCCGACGGTCACACCCATGTGGCACAGCTTCGCGGACTGCAAGACGTCGACGAGTGCCGCGCGTTCTGCGACGCCGTGGTGGCGGGCGCGCTTGTGCGTCGTACGTGCTGTCGGGGACAGCGGAATAGGTGCAGTGGGGGCAGGAGCAGGGGCAGCAAAGACAACGGAATCTGTCATGCAGACAATGCTGGTGGCAAAGTGGCTTGAAGTCATGGTCCAATCAGTGGAGACTTCGATAGGCCACTTCCGGGAGGGTTCTGAATGTTTCTGCCTTCGGCGGTAGCCGTCGTCCTCGACCGGACAGATCGGCGGGCGCTCCCGGTCCAGATTGCCGACCACCTCAGAGCTGATATCCGCAGTGGTAAGGCGGCAGTGGGTCTGAGGTTACCCAGTTCCCGGAAGCTGGCGGCGGAGCTCGAGGTGGCGCGGGGCGTCGTGGAACGGGCGTATGAGCAGTTGATCGCCGAGGGTTGGCTTGTCGCTGTGCACGGCTCAGGCACCTTCGTTGCCGAGGCGCCCTCCCCCATGGTCACTCCCACGACTACACCGAAGAAGGCCGCCGACAAGATGTCACCCAGGGTGCAGCTCCGGCCGGGCGTGCCGTGGACGCCACCGCGTGCATCGGCAGCGTGGCGGCGGGCGTGGCGTGACGTCGGGTCCAAACCGCCACCTTTCGAGGATCCCGATCCTGCGGGTGACTACGAATTGCGTTCGGCACTATCGGAATTACTGGCAAGAGCCCGCGGAATGTCGGTTGAACCCGAGAGAATCCTGATCACCTCAGGTGCCACGCATGGTCTCGGCCTCGCCCTGTCGGCTCTGCGTACCCGTGGTGCTGTTCTGGCGATGGAAGATCCCGGATACCGGTATGCGTCCTCGGCCGCAACAGCCTGTGGATGGTCGCTGCTCGACGTGCCCGTCGACGCTCATGGTCTCTGTGTCGACCAACTCGAAACTGCGTCGGAGAGCGTCCGTGGCGTGTATGTGACACCGTCCCATCAGTATCCGACGGGTGGGCTGCTTCCGGTAGGTCGGCGCAACCAGTTGATCGAGTTCGCCCGCGTCCGCGACGTCGTCCTGTTCGAGGACGACTACGACTCCGAATTCCGTTACGACGTAGCGCCTTTGCCTGCGCTTGCCCAGTTGGCTCCTGATCGGGTGGTGTATCTCGGAACAGTTGCCAAGACGCTCGGCGCCGGAATTCGATTGGGCTGGTTGGTAGCTCCCCTCGACCTGGTTGACCGCATAGCAGTACACCGCAAGCGAATCGGCGACTTCCCGTCGGTTCCGCTGCAGCAAGCACTCCTGTCCCTGCTCCGTGACGGCGAATGGGATCGAGCGGTGCGTACCGCCCGGCGCAGGTACCGGGAGCGTGATCGGGCGGTCGAGGAAGCGCTGTCATCGTTCGGTGAACTGCGGGGTCTCGGCGCCGGCATGCACACGACGCTCATGCTCGACGCGGATCTGGCAGCCGCCGTCGCTCGCGAGGCACTTGAACACGGCGTCGAAGTGCCCACCCTGGTCGAGTCCACCCGAACGCACGGAGACCCCGGCGGATTGGTCATCGGCTACGGACGGGTGGAATCCGCGGACCTCGAATATGCGCTCGAGGTGATAGCCGAGTGCCTCGCACGTCACAGCGCGTGAAGTCTCGTTGATCGGGAGTGCGGCAACGGATGGGCGTGGTCCAGTTCTAGCGTCTGCTCGTGACGATCCGAAGCCAGACCTTTCCGCACCTGCTCGCACCAGGCACCATCGGCCCGATGACCGTGCCCAATCGCGTGGTTCTCCCTGCGATGGACATGAACCTGTGTGAAGACGGGGAAATCGAAAAGGGCGACATCGACCACTTCGTGGCGCGTGCAGCTGGTGGAACGGGTCTGATCATCACCGGTTGCTGCGCTGTTGCGTATCCGCTGGGCTGCACCAGCCGCAAGGAACCGGGGCTTTCGGAAGACCGGTTCATCCCCGGTCTCAAGGCGTTGGCCGACGCAGTCCACGACGCAGGCAGCAAGCTCTGTGTGCAGATGACACACCACGGCAAGGTGGCGCGCATCGATACCCTCGACGGCCGACCGCAGTTGGTCCCGTCCACGCCGAAGCCGCCGGGTGACATGAGCGCGATGGCCGATTGCACGCCAGAAGAACTGGGCAAGATGGCTGCCATCAACGAGGGCAAGAGGGCTACGTACCACGAGGCAACCAAGGAAGATCTTGATTGGCTGGTTCGCATGTTCGCCGAGGCTGCCGGACGGGTGAAGGCGGCGGGCGGCGACGCCGTCGAGATTCACTGTGCCCACAACTACGTCCTCGGAGCGTTCCTGAGTCGGTACACGAATCAGCGCAGCGACGAGTACGGAGGTTCCATGGAGAACCGTGCTCGCCTCGCTTGTGAGGTCATTCGGGCGGTCAAGGAGGAGGTCGGTGGTGCGCTCGCCGTCATCGTGCGTCTGGCCGGTCAAGAGTACGGCGAAACCGACGGGCTGACGGTCGACGAGGCTGCTGCGGCCGCGAAGATGTTCGAAGAGGCCGGCGCTGACGCCATTCACGTCACCGGTACCGCGCTGAATGCTTTTGCCAACTTCACCGACGGCCCCCTGCCCGACAAGGTCGGCTACTACACCGACAATGCAACGCGAATCAAGCAGGCGATATCGATCCCCGTGATCACGGTCGGACGTATGCTCCCCGAGGTCGGCGAGAAGATGATCGCGGAAGGTCGCACGGACTTCGCCGCAATGGGCCGCCAGCTCCTGGCCGATCCACAGTTGGTGAACAAACTCAAAGACGGTTTACCCGAGCGGGTTCGGCCTTGCATCAATTGCTACGTCTGCGTGCAGGAGAACTTCTGGGACGAGACCCCGCTGTGCGCGGTGAACCCTGCCCTGGGCAACGAAGCGCTTCTCCCCTTCGTTCGGACCAGCACTCCGAAACACATTGTTGTGGTCGGAGCGGGCCCCGGTGGTCTCGAAACGGCTCGCGTGGCCGCTGAACGTGGGCACCGAGTCACGGTGTTGGACAAATCCGATCGCCTCGGCGGCACCCTGTGGTTCTCGAGCCTCACTACCCCGGACAACGGGCGTCTGCTCAGCTGGTTGAAAGTGGAAATCGAGCGTCTCGGTGTCGATGTTCGACTGAAGACCGAAGCCTCGGTTGCCTCGATCCGGGCACTGAACCCCGACGCCGTAGTCGTGGCCACCGGTGCAGTCCGTGAGCGGCCTAGCGTTCCGGGCGGTGATCTCCCGCACGTGCACACCGGTGATTCGTTGCGCGCGTTGATGACCGGAGCGGGAGACGTCTCACAGGTACCGCCGTTCCTGCGGACGATGGCCAAGTTGGGCAAGCTGTCCGGTATCACCAAGAGCCCCGCGGCGATCCGAGCTGTGACCCGCAAGTTCCTGCCCATGGGTAAGGACGTTGTCGTGATCGGTGGTTCGCTTGTCGGACTCGAGCTCGCGGAGTTCCTGGCCGAGCGAGGTCGCAATGTGACGCTGATCGAAGAAGGCCAGCAGTTGGGCATTCCGATGGCGATGCCGCGCCGCTGGACGGCGGTGCGGCACGCCAAGCATGTCGGCGTGAACATTCACCGCAATTCAACGGTGCAGCGCATCACCAAGGAGCACGTCGAATTCCGTTCCGGTGACAAGACACGGACCGCTCCGGCCGACATGGTTGTCGTCGCCTCGGGAGTGTCGGCGCAGGCGCCACTGGCCGATTCTCTGATCGGCGTCGTCTCCGACGTGCACGTGGTCGGTGACGCGGTGAACGTCGACTACATCGAGGGCGCGATGCACACGGCGTGGAAAGTCGCGATGGATCTGTAGTTCAGCGTCAGGTAGCGCTTTGTGCCGCAACGATGTCCGGCCACCAGCGGGCCGCGACATCGGGGTGCGCACGTAGTCGACTCTTGAGGGCGTTCGCCCCGTAGGAATCGTGGATCGGGTTGTTCGCGTCCACGGTGACGCCGGTGGCGCGCGCCGCCAGCTCGGGAGGTAGGTCGAACTCCGGGATCTGCGCTGCGTAGTTCGGGTTGAAGAAGAACGGCACCGAGATACGTTCACCGTCGCCCTCGGGTGAAACTACCCGGTGCACAGTCGCTTTCAAGTAGCCGCCGGTAGCGACCTCGAGCAGTTCGCCGATGTTGACCACCAGCGCCCCGTCGATCGGCGGCGCGTCGATCCAGTCGCCGTCGTGCTCGACCTGCAGACCGCCCTTGCCCGGTTCGACATAGAGCAGAGTCAGCACACCCGCGTCCTTGTGTCCGCCGACGCCCTGGGAGCCGGCACCTTTCGGGCGGCCCGGGTAACGCACCACCTTGATGAGGATCGACGGATCGTGAGCGAACGCGTCGTCGAAGATGTTCGCATCCTGGCCCAGGGCTACCGCCCATTCGCGTAAGAGGCTCAATGCGATCGAGGTGAGTGTGTCGTTCCACTCGGTGATGACGTCGCGGAGTTCGGGAAGGGCGTCGGGCCACTGGTTGGGGCCCTGCAGGATCTCCCAGGCCGGTGAGGTGTCGGTGCGCTCGGCCGCGGGCTGTTCGGCCCCGATGTCGATCTGCTCGCGCCAGTCCTGCTTGCCTTCGGTCAGTTCGCCGCCGAGCCGGGTGTACCCACGGAAGTGCGGGCTGCGGACGTTCTCGATCGCGAGCTTCTCGGCAGTCGGCAGCGCGAAGAACTCGCGGGCGACGGCGAGGAGGCGGCGCTGCAGTTCGTCGGGAATTCCGTGGCCGACCAGGTAGAAGAATCCGACCTCGTGGGTGGCCTCGCGGAGCTGAGTGCGGAACTGCTCGGCGGTGTCGGGGTTCTGCGCAAGCGACAGATCGAGCACTGGCAGCGACGTAATCGACATGGGGTCCTCGATCCGTGTGATGGTTCTGACGTCCATCATTCCACGCTGAGCGGCACCCGGACCCGCACGGCAATTCGGCAGCCGCAGGCGTGATTACCCGCGCGGATGCGAAAACACCCTGCGGATAACAGAATCGGGGCCTTGCGCCGTTGGCGCAAGACCCCGAATCAGTGTGAGTCGAATTAAGCTTCGTCTGCGCCGATGATGAACGCTTCGAGCTCGATGCGAGCCTTGTCGTCGGCCATCTGGACCGGCGGGGACTTCATCAGGTAAGCGGAAGCCGGGTAAACCGGTCCACCGATGCCGCGGTCCTTGGCGATCTTGGCTGCGCGGACGGCGTCGATGATGATGCCGGCAGAGTTGGGCGAATCCCAGACCTCGAGCTTGTACTCCAGGTTCAGGGGAGCGTCACCGAAGGCGCGGCCTTCGAGGCGGACGTATGCCCACTTGCGGTCGTCGAGCCACTCCACGTAGTCCGAGGGACCGATGTGGACGTTGCGGTCGTGAACCTTGCCGGCAAGTGCGCCGGTCAGGTTGGACGTCACGGCCTGGGTCTTGGAAACCTTCTTCGACTCCAGGCGATCACGCTCGAGCATGTTCTTGAAGTCCATGTTTCCACCGACGTTGAGCTGGTAGGTGCGGTCCAGCACGACGCCGCGGTCTTCGAACAGCTTCGCCATCACGCGGTGGGTGATGGTGGCGCCGACCTGGCTCTTGATGTCGTCACCGACGATCGGGACGCCGGCGTCCTTGAACTTGGCAGCCCACTCCGGGTCGGAAGCGATGAAGACGGGCAGAGCGTTGACGAATGCCACGCCTGCGTCGATCGCGCACTGTGCGTAGAACTTGTCAGCGTCGTCGGAACCGACGGGCAGGTAGGAGACGAGGACGTCGACCTGAGCGTCCTTGAGTGCCTTGACGACGTCGACGGGCTCGGCGTCGGACAGCTCGATGGTCTCGGCGTAGTACTTGCCGATGCCGTCGAGGGTCGGGCCACGCTGAACGGGAACGTCCAGGGGCGGGACGTCGGCGATCTTGATGGTGTTGTTCTCGCTCGCGAGGATCGCCTCGGAGAGGTCGAAGCCGACCTTCTTGGCGTCGACGTCGAACGCAGCGACGAACTGCACGTCGCGGACGTGGTACTTACCGAACTTGACGTGCATGAGGCCGGGGACCGTCTGGGTCTCGTCGGCATCCTTGTAGTAGTGGACGCCCTGAACCAGGGACGAGGCGCAGTTACCCACGCCCACAATGGCTACGCGCACCGCGGTGCTGTTCTCACCCATGGTCGGGTTCTCCTTCTTTCCGGGATGTTCCTGTTGTCGATTGCTCGGCTGCGATCAATTCGTTGAGCCAACGCACTTCGCGTTCACTCGATTCGAGTCCGAGCTGATGGAGCTGACGGGTATAGCGGTCCAGCGATCCGCTGGCCCGACCGACGGCCTCGCGGAGCCCCTCACGGCGCTCCTCGACCTGGCGTCGCCTGCCTTCGAGGATCCGCATCCGCGCTTCTGCGGGGGTGCGGCTGAAGAAGGCGAGGTGAACGCCGAAACCGTCGTCGGTGTAGTTCTGCGGCCCGGTGTCGGCGACCAGTTCGGTGAACCGTTGCCGACCTTCCGGAGTGAGCTGGTAGACGCGACGCGCCCGACGCTTGAGCGTGCCGGTGGCAGTGTCGACGTCTTCTGAGATCAATCCGTCGGCTTGCATGCGCCGCAGTGCCGGGTACAGCGATCCGTACGAGAACGCGCGGAATGCGCCGAGCAGACCAGTGAGCCGCTTACGCAGCTCGTATCCGTGCATCGGTGACTCGAGGAGCAGCCCGAGGATTGCGAGTTCGAGCAACTGACAAACCTCCCGAGTCGTTGAACCTAACCGCTTGATGCGATAACCAACTATATCGCGCCGATATATAAAACCACACTGCGGCCCGATACGTGTACCAAGGTGTCACGGCTAGATCAGGGGGTGAACGGGTAGATCGACATGATTTCGCCATCGAGGGCAGCGGTCAGGTACCCGCTCTCGTCGAGGTCGTTGCCGACGTGAATCTGGATGGTCGGAACATTTTCGGTGCTGTCGACAGAGACGTACCGAGTGGTCGGATTTTGCACCGACGTCGTTGTTCCGGCGCCGTCGAGCAGGGCGATCACGATGCGAGGATCGAGCTGTCTGACGTCGATCTGTGTCACGTCGGGTTCGCGTGATCCTCCTGAAGTCGTGTCCTCGAGGTCGCCTCGGTAGTAGCTGTCCAGGCTCTTGCGCGGCGCGGCGGGATCGGCGCGCGTTACGCGTGCATAAGTGGGATAGATGGTCATCTCGTCGACCAGTCCGCTGCCGTACTCCGTTTCGATGGCATGGAACATCGCCCCCAGGCCGTCGACGGTGTGTAACTGTGGCTCGGGGCTCGAGAAGATCGTGACGTCGGACGCGGCGTATTTGATTCCGAAACCGACAGCCGAGACCAGTGACAGCGCGATGATCACAACGGCGATCCAACGCGTGTCCAGCGAAGGTTCTTTCCGAAGAATGGGTAGGGACGCCTCGGTCTGCAGATCGGACGTCAAATCTTCGAGATCGCCGAGAGTGACTGCCACCGCGGCGAGTTCGGTCAATTCGTCGTGCTCGGTCGCCGTGAGTTGTCCGTCGGCGAAGGCGGAGTCCAGCACTGCGCAGGTAGCCTCGCGATCGGCATTGCGAGCGCGGGTGGTCCTGGTCAGATCGTTCGGCATGTCCGGGGCCTATCGAGGAGTGAAGGGAGACAAGCGGATCGGGCGGCCATCCGGGGTCAAATCCATTGAGCCGCTCGCGCCGAGGTTGTTGCTGGCGTAGATGGAGACGCGTGGATCGTCGCTCGACGAACTCATGCTGATGTGTGTGATCTCGGCGTCGGGGACGTTGAGATTTGCGGACACTCCTGCCAGATATCCGGCGAGTTTGTCGATGTCGACGGCAGCGAGGTCGAAGGTGACGGTGCTGGCTGCTCGAGTCGACGTGCTGTCGCGTGGTGTGAAACCGCCTCGAAAGTCGATGTCTTCCTCCAGGTTCGGCGAGACAGCGGCGGCGCGAGTGACGCTTGCATAGCCGTCGTAGAAGTTGGCGGAATCGATTATCGTCGTGCCGTACTTGGCGCTGTATCTGGTGATGAATTCCCCGATCCCGCTTGCGGTGACCGTGTTCAACGTCGAACTCACAATGGGGGCAAGCGGTTCGACGTTTTCGGCTGCCGCCGGTGGAGGCGGTGGGGGTGAAGGGTCGGCGGACAAGGTGAGGTACCCGATCAGGCCGGCGAAGATAGTCGATGCGGCTGCGAGGTACCAGATCTTGTCGATACGGCGAACTTTGGCGACGGCGTTGCGCAGCGTTGCTTTCTGCAGATCGCGGACCAGCAGATCGAGCTGTCCGAGCGTGGTCGCGGTCATGGCCGATGCCGTTCGGTTCGCATGCTCGTCGACCGTGATCTGTCCGTCGGACAGGGCGGAGTCGAGAACGGCGCAGGTGTCGGAACGGTCGACGTCGCGCGCGCGGGTGCGCGTAGAGGTAGTAGTCGGGGACCCACTCACCGGCTCACCCTAGCTCCCGTACGGGTAGGAACGAGAGATCTCGCCCCACGGCGTGACCTCGATGCGTCCTTGGTGGCCGAGTCCGTTCTCTGCATAGATCGCGATCTCCGGGACGCCGTAGTTCGCGTTGAGGATCACGGCGGTGATCGTCGCGTCCGGCACTTTGATGAATTCGCCGATGTTTTCCATGAACGGCGTGAGTTTGTCGATCTGGATGGAGCCGAGGTCGAACGTCGGCTGATCGCTTCTGCGAGGGGTGTTGTTCGGCTCGATCTGGAATCCACCCCAGAAGCTGATGCGCTGGGTCTGAGCCGGTGCACCGGGTGCTGCGCGTTGGACCGAGGAATGCTTCTCGTGGAAGCTCGCGCCGTCGACGAACATGTCGCCGAACTCTTCTCGATACCTCTCGATGAATGCGCCGATTCCTTCCGGCGTCAACGTGTCGATGTGTGCGATCAGGATCGGTTCGACGGTCGGCTCCGGCACCGGGGTGGTGGTCGGCAACGGCGGAGCGAGGGAAGTAGTGCTGGCATAACTGGCTGTGATGTCTTCCGAGGGCGTCAACGGTGACCGACTCCACGCCACTGCTGCGATCGCGCCGACGACGATCAGAGCAGCAGCACCGACGAACACGGCCTTTCGTGCCGTCGACGTCCGAGGCACCGTTTTGGTCTCGATCTTCGGCACCTGCAGATCGTTGACCAGGCGTGCGAGTGCGAGCAGGGTCTTCGCGGACTTCGCCTTCTCGGTCCGGTCGAAGTAGTCCTCCGCGCTCAACTGCCCTTCGGCGTACGCGGCGTCCAACACATTGCACGTTTCGACGCGATCAAGATCACGAGCGCGCGTCATCGGAGAACGAGAAGACTTCACAGGAAGTGATCGTAATGGCTGGTCGCCATGCCTCCAGCCCCCGAAATGTGTTCATCGTGACCCTCCCGAACCGTCCGTCGCGGCACGGACGCACGTACGCTGGTCAGGTGCGGATACAGCGGCAAGTTGTGGACTACGCGCTCGCGCGTCGGTCTGTGCTGGCCGAAGTGTCTGCGGGTCGGACCGACGTCAAGCAGGTGTGTGACGCCGATCCGTACCTACTCAGAGCCGCGAAGTTCCACGGCCGGGGCAGCGACGTCGTCTGCCCCATTTGCCGCAAGGAACAGTTGACGCTCGTGTCCTGGGTGTTCGGCGACAAGCTCGGTCAGGTTTCGGGATCGGCCCGAACCTCGGACGAGCTCGCTCGGCTTGCGGAAACAGCAGAGGAGTTCACGGTGCACGTTGTAGAGGTGTGCCGTACCTGCAGTTGGAACCACTTGGTGCAGTCCTATGTGCTCGGCGCAGTACCTGCGCCGCCGCGACCGCGGCGAGCACGCCCACCAAGCCGGCGCACCGCCAGCGAGTAACGCCACACCCGAAGAAGGGCCCGATCGAAGTCTGCACGTGATCGGTCCGTGACCACTGGAGATTTGATTCGTGAGTTCCCCCAGCAACAACAACCCGGGCGGCAACAACCCGGGTGGCCGTCCCGTCGGTCCCAACCGTCCCGCCGGACCTCCTCAGGGTCGTCCGCCGCAGGGACGTCCCATGGGCCCACCACCGCAGGGACGCCCTCCGATGGGTCCGCCCCCTCAGGGTCGTCCGCCGCAAGGTCGTCCGATGGGACCCCCGCCCCAGGGTCGTCCGCCGCAAGCCCGACCTTCGGGCCCGCCTCCTCAGGGCCGCCCCGCCGGTCCCCCTCCTCAGGGTCGTCCGCCGCAAGGCCGACCTGCCGGCCCGCCGCCTCGAGATCGCGCCGTAGGCGCTCAGGCGAACGAACCGACCCAGCGCGTCGCGGCAGCAGCAGCGACCACCCGTAGCAACGTGGGCACCCGCCCGCCGGTCGGACCTCCACCGACGAAGCCACCGACAGGTGGCTCCGGTGGCGGTGGCAACGACGGACAACCCCCGAAGGGAAGAAAGAGCACCGTGAAGAAGAAGTCCAAGTGGCGCACAGTTCGCCGCTCGGCCTACGTCTTGGTGGCGCTCGGTCTTGTTCTGCCCGTCCTTGCCTTCATGGCGGCGTACATCGTGCAGGACGTCCCCAAGCCCGGTGACCTCAAGACCAATCAGGTGGCGACGGTCTTTGCCGCCGACGGCACCACGGTGATCAGCACTGTCGTCCCGCCAGATGGCAACCGCGTCGAGGTCTCGCTCGATCAGGTACCGCCGCACGTTCGCAACGCTGTTCTGGCCGCAGAGGACCGCGATTTCTACTCGAACCCGGGCTTCTCGATCTCCGGTTTCGCACGCGCGGCCCGAGACAACGTCCTCGGTCGCGACAGCGCCGGTGGTGGCTCGACCATCACGCAGCAGTACGTCAAGAAGGCGCTTGTCGGCTCGGAGCGTTCGCTGACGCGAAAGATGAAGGAACTCGTCATCTCCTCGAAGATGGCCAACGAGTGGTCCAAGGACGACATCCTCGCCGCGTATCTGAACACCATTTACTTCGGTCGCGGCGCATACGGCATCGGCGCAGCATCCAAGGCTTACTTCGGTAAGCCCGTCGACCAGCTGTCCATCGAAGAAGGCGCCGTCCTGGCGTCGTCGATCCAGCTTCCGTCGCTCCTCGATCCCGAGACCAACCCGACAGGCGCGAAGTCCCGTTGGGATTACGTGCTCGACGGCATGGTGTCCGCCGGCACGCTGGATCAGGCCGCGCGCACGCCGATGCAGTACCCCGCCTACATCCCGCTCGCCCAGGTCGACAACAGCAGCCAGGGCTCGACCGGACCCGAAGGCCTGATCAAGCGTCAGGTGCTCAAGGAGATCGGCGACGCTGGAATCAGCGAGCAGTTGCTCAACACCGAGGGCTTGCAGATCACCACGACCATCGACCCGCAGGCTCAGGCCGCAGCGGTCGAGGCAGCCCGTTCCAATATGGAGGGTGAGCCGGAGAATCTGCGTACCGCAGTTGTCTCGGTCGATCCGAAGACCGGAGCCGTCAAGGCGTACTACGGCGGTGAGGACGGCGCGGGATACGACTTCGCGAATGCCGGACTTCAGACTGGTTCCTCGTTCAAGGTGTTCGGCCTCGCAGCCGCCCTGGATCAGGGAATCCCGCTCTCGCAGATGTACGACAGCTCACCGCTGACCGTCAACGGCATCTCCATCGGCAACGTCGAAGGTGAAAGCTGCGGCACCTGCACCATCGCAGAGGCGCTCAAGCGTTCGCTGAACACCAGCTTCTACCGTCAGATGCTCAGCCTCGACGGCAACGGCCCGCAGGAAATCGCGGACATCGCTCACAAGGCAGGCATCCCGAAGGACATCCCGGGCGTCGGCCCGTCGCTCACCGAGGCCGACGGTTCCGGCCCCAACAACGGCATCGTGCTCGGCCAGTACCAGGCCCGCGTGCTCGACATGGCGTCGTCGTACGCGACACTCGCCGCGTCCGGTACGTATCACGCACCGCACTTCGTGCAGAAGGTCGTCGCGGCCGACGGCACCGTGCTGCTGGACCGCGGCGCGCCCGCCGGTGAAGACCGCATCGACGCTGCCGTGGCGGACAACGTGACGGCTGCGATGCAGCCGATCGCGGCGTACTCGCGCGGTCACAACCTGGCCGGCGGACGTCTGTCGGCGTCGAAGACAGGTACTGCGCAGCTCGGTGACACCGGAGCCAACAAGGACGCGTGGATGGTCGGCTACACGCCGTCGCTTTCGACCGCGGTCTGGGTCGGAACTCCCGACGGTGAAGCGATCACCAATTCCGGTGGCGCGATGATCTACGGCTCGGGTCTGCCTTCGGACATCTGGAAGGACACGATGGACGGCGCCCTCGAGGGCACCGACAACGAGAAGTTCCCGACGCCGGGCAAGATCAACGGTCAAGCCGGTGGTGTTCCGGAGTACACGGCTCCCGCACCGCCCAAGACGTCGGCGCCGCCGACCACCGCACCGACGACGACGGAAACCACTCCGCCGCCCGTGGTGACAACGACGCAGGTCGAGGTTCTGCCGGGCATCACGATCCCGATTCCGGGCATCTCCCGGCCGACGACAACCACGCCACAGGTACCGGGGGCAGGCGAGACCACCGAGGAAGAACCGGCAGGTGTGAGCCCCGGCCAGTAGTTGGAGGGTGGTCGGTTCGAAAGACGGTAACCTCGCGGAGTGGCCGCGAATGCTGATGATGCCGAACCGACCTCCCCCGCTCCGCTGGCCGAAGATCTTCGTTCGGCGGATTGGCGGGACGTTCCCAGTCGCAACGACGCGATGGTGTCTGCGCTGTCGGGAACCGTCGGCGGTCCGGTAGGTCGTCACGCACTGATCGGGCGCACTCGCTTCTTCACACCGATGCGAGTGATCCTTCTGCTCGCCGTGGTGTTCTTGGCTTTCGGCTGGTTCGCCAAGGCGGGCTGTATTCAGCAGGCGCCGGTCGGCGAGAGCGGGCAGGTCGGCCTCGACTGGAGTGGCAGCCGTCAGTACGTGGCGATGTGTTACTCCGATACCGTTCCGCTGTACGGAGCCGAACGCCTCGATCAGGGAGCATTCCCGTACAAGACGTCGTGGGAAGAAGTACGCGGCGACGGTTCGATCCAGATGCGGTACATGGAGTATCCGGTCATCTCGGGGCTCTATCAGTACGGCGCAATGAAAGTCGCGAAGGCGTGGGATTCGATCACCTGGCTGCCGGGCGCGATTCAGGTGGCGCTCTATTTCAACGTCGTGGCGTTCGGGTTGGCGTTGGCGTGGCTGGTCACCGTGTGGGCGAGCACCCTGCTGGCCGGACGACGAGTGTGGGACGGCGCTCTGATCGCGTGCTCCCCGTTGGTGATCGTGCACGTGTTCACGAACTTCGATCCTCTGGCGACGGCGTTCGCGGCGGGTGGGTTGTTGGCGTGGGCACGCAAGCGGCCCGTGCTCGCGGGAATCCTGCTCGGCCTGGGCGGCGCCGCAAAGCTCTACCCGCTGCTCCTACTGGGACCGCTCTTGGTCCTGTGTCTGCGCGCGGGCAAGACGAGGGACTGGCTGGTGACCGCTCTCAGCGCGGTCGCGGCATGGCTTGCGGTGAACCTGCCCATTGCCGCGCTGTACCCCCATGGTTGGTACGAGTTCTTCCGGCTCAACTCCGAACGCGGGGCCGATCCGGATTCGCTCTACAACGTGATCGCGTCGTTCACGTCGTGGAAGGGCCTCGACGGTCCTCTCGCACAGGGTGAGTCGCCGTCGAATCTCAACGCCGTCTCTCTGCTTTTGTTCGTGGCCGTCTGCATCGGTGTCGGATACGTCGCCCTGACGGCGCAGCGTCGTCCGCGAGTTGCGCAGCTGTGCTTCCTGTTGGTGGCGGGCTTCCTGCTCACCAACAAGGTGTGGAGCCCGCAGTATTCTCTGTGGCTGGTGCCGCTGGCCGTGTTGGCCTTGCCGCACCGCAGACTCCTGCTCGCGTGGATGACCATCGACGCCCTGGTCTGGGTTCCACGAATGATGTATTACCTCGGTGTGTCCAACAAGGGGCTGCCCGAGCAGTGGTTCACCGGAACCGTCGTGATCCGGGACATCGCGGTACTCGTTCTATGCGCGCTGGTGCTCCGGCAGATCTACCGGCCGTCGGAGGATCTCGTGCGGTACGGGTTCATCGACGATCCGGCGGGCGGTGTTCTCGATCAAGCACCGGACAAACAACCTGCCTGGCTACCCGGTTGGCTGAAGCCGTCCAAGGCGAAGGAACCGCAACCCGTCACGGTCTGAGGTCACCACTCGTCGAGGGTGGTGTACCCGTCCTGGACCGCGCGGGCAAACAATGCTGCCTTCGTGGGAGCCGGCCGCCCGACGTCGCCGCTGTACTTCGTGCGGATCCGAGTGATGTGTGTGTTGACGGTGCAGACGCGTAGGCCGAGTGTCTCGGCGACCTCGGACTTGGAATCCGAACGTAGCCAGGCAAGAAGTACTTCGATCTCGCGGACGCTCAGCTTCGGCTTGTGCTTGCCGTGCTTGGGGTTGCCGACTCGGGACACGTTTGCCTCGATCTTCGGAGAAATGCCGATTGAAGACATGCGAGTAGCGCCTTTCGACGGAGGGGATGGGCGTCGACTGCCGTATTTGCAGAAGGGCTGCTGGCTCAGGGTGCGACTGAGACGAGTATTTCGATCGAGGTGTCTCAGTGGAACGGGTGCAACTCTCTCGATACAGAGTCCATACAACGGACAAATCCCCTACCTGCTCCGATAGAGTGCGTCGCTATGAACTCGAAGGCAGAAGCCGGTACGCACAATCAGGTCGATCCCGCCCGGATCGAGTCGCGTGGGCAGTTTGCTGAGACGCTCACTGCACTGCGGAACGCAGCCGGACTGACGGTCCGCGAAGCCGTCGAGCGTTCGGGTGGTTTGCACGGAACCGTCAGCGGATGGTTTGCCGGCCAACACCTGCCGACGCCGGCGAGTACCCCGATGTTTTTCGCGCTCCTCGAGGCCTGCGGCGTCGATTCCGAGGATGAGCGGGAGCGCTGGATCAGTGCGGTGCAACGAGTGAGACAGCTGACGGCCAGACGACGCGGCGACGCCACCGTTCCGTATCGAGGTCTCGAGTCGTTCCGGCAGGAGGATGCCGAGTGGTTCTTCGGTCGAGACGAACTCACTGCCAACTTGGTCGAGCGGGTGGCGTCGGCGATACGGGGTGTCGGCCGCCGTCAGTTCATGGTGATCGGTGCTTCCGGATCGGGTAAGTCGTCTTTGCTGCGGGCCGGGCTCGCCCCCAAGGTTGCCGGGGACGATCCACGGTTCGACGGTTGGCGGGTGGAAACCCTGCAGCCGGGTACAGGAGGAATCCCGTCGTCGATTTCCGACGAACCAACGGTCTTGATCCTCGACCAGTTCGAGGAACTGTGGACGCAGTGCGACGGTGATCGGCGCGAGGAAATACTGCGGACACTCGCGGAACTCGGTGAGAACACCATCGCCGTCATCGGAATGCGCGCCGACTTCTACGGGCTCGCGGCGGAGGAACCGCTTTTGGTGCCGCTGCTCGACGATTCGCCGATGGTGGTCGGGCCACTGACCGACGAACAATTGCGCGAGGTGATCGTCGAGCCGGCGATCAAGGCCGGGATGACCGTGCAGAGCGAATTGGTTCAGGTTCTGGTCTCCGAGCTGACACCACGCGGCTCGCGTACGGCGAGCGACCCCGGAGCTTTGCCCTTGCTGTCACACGCACTGTTGGGGACCTGGCAACGGTCGACGCGTAAAACTCTGACCGTCTCGGATTACTACGCCACCGACGGGATTGCCGGAGCCGTCCAGCAAAGCGCGGAGGAAGTGTACGGCGAGCTCACAGAGAGGCAGCAGCAGTTGGCGCGCAGGATCTTCCTGCGATTGGTCAACGTCGACGAAGTGACGCAGACGCGTCGGCGGGCACCGCGCACCGAACTCTTCCTCGGTGACGACGTCGACGACGTGAATACCGTCATCGACCGGTTCGCCTTACGCCGCCTTCTCACCGTCGACGAGGAGACCGTCGAGGTTTCGCACGAGGTCTTGCTGTCCGCGTGGAGTCGGCTTCGCGATTGGATCGACTCGGACCGCGCCGGCCTGGCGGTGCATCGCCGGTTCACCTACGCGGCGCAGGTGTGGGAAGACAGTGGACGCGACCCCGGCGCGCTGCTCGGACCCGCACGTCTTCATCTGACGGAAGAATGGCTGCGTTCGGGCGAACTCGGGCTCCCACTGGAACCGAGTCGGACCCGCGCCGCCGACCTCAATGCCACCGAGCGGGAGTACCTCGCCGCGAGCATCGAGCATCGTGATCAGCAGGAATTTGCCGATCGCCGACGTACACGCGTGCTACGACGGCTCGTGACTGCGCTGGCAGCCGCGTCGGTGATCGCTCTGGTGTTGGCGGTGGTTGCCACCGTCGCCGGTATCGGCGCCAATCGTCAACGTGTCCAAGCAGATACCGCGCGCGACGAGGCGATGTCGCGTCAGGTGGCCACCGAGTCGATCAGGATGCGTGAGCGGGATCCGTCGCTGGCGTCGCAGCTTGCTCTGGCGGCATTTGCGGTCAACGAAACGACCGAAGCCCGCTCGGCGTTGCTGGATGCGTCGGGCGTTCATTCGGCTACTCGCATCATCGGGCCGCCCGGCGCGATGAAGGCCCGGATCAACCCAGCCGGAACTGTTGTGGCGGTGGGTGGTTCGGACGGAAAAGTCAGGCTTTATCCGATGGTGGACGGTGTTGCCTCAGCCGTTCCGCAGGCGGAGTTCCTCGGAGTCTCGGAGGGCACGGCCCTCTTTGCCGTCGCCTACAGCCCGGACGGACGGCTCCTTGCGACCGGTGGTGCCGGCGGCGCTGCACTCTGGGATGTGTCGGACCCGAAGAATCCGGTCCGTGGAACACTTCCCGTCGACGGTGAACGCGTAGTGCAGGACATGGAGTTCAGCCCGGACGGAACCAAGCTGGTCGCCGGTACCTCGACGCCCGACGTTCTGCGATGGAACATCGACACCTCCACGAATGCCGTTGCTTTGCCTGCTCTTCCGCATCCAGCTGACGGCATTGTCACCGCGACGTTCAGCCCCGACGGACGTTTCCTCGTGGCGGGCGGGCGTCAAGCGACTCTGCGCGTGTGGGACGTCGCGAAGTGGGGTGAGGAATCGGCGCCGATCTTCGCGACCGAGCCCAACGGCACCACCGTCCACTACCTCGGCGTTGCCTTCAGCCCGGACGGACGTGAGCTTGCGGCGGGAACGACTGGCAGGGAGGTGGTTCGGTGGGACATGAGCGATCCGGCGCGCCCTGCTCCCCTCCCGGCGCTGACGGGATTCTCCAGTTACGTCAACGAACTCAACTACGGTAAAGATGGAACACGCCTTGCTGCAGGGAGTTCCGACAACTCCGTGCGCGTGTGGGACCCCCGAACCGGGGCATTGATCGAGACACTTCCGGACAGTGGGGCGGTGACCACAGTCGACTACAGCGATGACGGCCGCAATCTGGTCACCGGGGGACTCAACGGTGTGACTCGCGTGTGGGCTCTTCCGGGTCCGGTCTGGGCGGGAGCTCGGGACACGATCTTCACCAGTCCCTTTGCCGCGGACGGCTCGCGTCTGGTGGCCGGCGTCGGTGCCAGGGGTGGCGCGATGTTGGCGTGGAACACCGAGGATCTCGATCGCCCCGCGGTGATGCCGGAGTTGAAACCGCAAGGGGACGACTCTTTCAGCGGTGCGTCGGCGGTGTCGGCAGACGGGAACCTGGCTGTGAGCGGCACCGGCGGCGGCGGTGCATATCTTTGGGACCTGAGTGATCCGGCGTCGCCACGTATCTACGGCGAGCCTGCGGTATATGTGAAGGGCATCGTGGCGGTTGTCGCGCTGAATCCCGCCGGTGATCTGCTGGCGGTGTCCTCGCAGGACGACAACAGTATTGCGTTGGTCGACGTTTCCGACCCGTCGGCTCCGAAACTGTTGTCGTCGACCGATGTCGGCTCCTACCCGCAGATGATGGCCTTTCAGCCAGGTACCGACATCTTGGCGATCGCGAACGCCAAGAACGAAGTGGATCTGTGGGACGTGTCGAACGCAGCGTCGCCCCGGGTGGTGGCGACGGTGGGTGGATTCGAAAGCTACGCATTAGCAGTGTCTTTCAGCGCCGACGGAACGCTGTTGGCCGCTGGAAGTGCGGATCACGGTGTCGCCGTGTGGGACGTACGCACACCGTCGGCACCCGAGGAACTCGCTCGTCTCGTCGGCCCCGAGGGCGCAATCTATTCGATCTCGTTCAACCGCGCCGGTGATCGGCTCGCTGCCGGTGTCGGCGACGGAACCGTCTGGCTCTGGGACATCGAGACGCCCTCGCGGTCAACACGATTTGCGACGCTGTCCGCCTACCCGGGTCGCGTCAACGACGCTCAGTTCGCCGGCGAGAGTGACATGATCGCGGGCAGTGGGTCGGACAAGACCGTTCGCTTGTGGGGAATCGACCCCGACGGCGTCGTTGATCGATTGTGCCGCACCGCAGGATCTCCCATCACGGAAGCCGAATGGGAGCGGTACCTGCCCGGTGTTCCCTACCAGGATCCGTGTGCCGGCTGACGCGCTTCAGTTCATCCAGAACTCGAGCGCCGCTTCCCGACCCAGCTCGCCTCCGCTGCCGGTGATCACCAGTCCGGCGGAGGTGAGCTTGTACGTCACGTCCTTGTTGGTGACGGTGAATCCGTTGCCCGTGGGCGTCGGATCGTCGAGTTCGATGGTGGCGCCGTCGCTCAGCCGTTGACCCTTGTAGTAGTAACGCCCGACTCCGGTTTCGCAGATGACGATTCGTGATCCGGTCGTGACGGCGATGGCGACGGCAGGATTGGTGGAGTTGCAGCTGGGGCCGCCGGAGATGAAGCCCTGACGGTTGGTGCCCGAGACGGTCGGCGCTGGTCCGATCGAGGTCGTGACGCGTGGGGGCGTCGTCGTTTTCGGCGCTGTGGTGGGTGCACTCGGCGCCCGAGTCGTGGTCGTGGAGTACGAGTACGGCGTCGTATAGGTGAGACTCCGCGAACTCGCTTCATTGGCGGCGTTGCCGAAAGCGGCGGCGAGCAGCCCGAAGAACGCGATCCACACGATCACGGCCAGGATGCCGAGTGCGGTGAAGATGTAGCCGATGATCAGTCCGGCAAGGGCGAGTCCGTCGCCTTCTTCGCCGGTCCGTTTGATCTGGCCGCGAGCGATGTGACCGAAGACGATCCCCAACGGCGCGATGAGGAACGCGAAGACGAGGGCGAGCACCGCGAGTGTGTTCGTCGGCCGCCTGCCGTACGGATCGGGCTGCCCGTACGGAGACGGTTGCCAATTCTGATTGCCCTGGTACCCGTACCCACCCTGATCGCTCATGAGGTGAATCTTGGCATGGACTTGGCCGAAGAGTGCAGGTGATCGCTAGTTTCGGGTACGTGTCTCGAGCTGAGGTGCGATGGTCGGCCAATCGTCGTCGGTCATCGCGAACAGCGCTGTTGTACGCCAACTGCCATCGGCGCGGCGTCGGTGCTTGCGCAGCAGGCCCTCGAACTGAGCGCCGAGCTTTGCGATCGCGGCCCTGGATTGATCGTTGAACTCGTCCGTGTGCCACTCGACGCGTACGGCTTCGAGCTGGTCGAAGGCGTGACGAAGCAGGAGCAGCTTCGATTCGGGATTGATCCCGGTTCCCTGAACCGATCGCGACAACCACGTGTATCCGATTGCAAGACTGCGGTTTACCGGGTCGATCTGGTACATGGACGTGGTGCCGACCACGGCGTTCGTCGCGATGTTCACCTGCGCAAAGGCGATCCGATTAGGGTCGTCGGTTGCTGCAGCGATGTACTTCTGTGCCTGTTCCCGATCGGTGATGGGCGATGCGGTCCAACGAAAGATCGCCGGGTCGTCGGCAGCAGCGAGCAGAGCGTCGGTGTGCGCGACGCCCAGGGGTTCGAGTCGGACACGATCACCGGTCAGCGTCGGTGATTCGAACCATGATGCAGTCATCAGGCGTGCTCCCGTGAGTGAGTCGGAAGGTTGTTGTCGGAGTTCGCAATCTGATCGGTCCCACCGGCAAGCGGATACCGCAACGGGACTCGCAGGAACAAGAAGAAGAACACGGCGAGCAGGACGACGTGGCCCCACACACTCGCCTGGACGACGGCTTCGTACTTGCTCGGATCGAGATTCATGTCCAGTTGGTAGAAGTACCGGAAGATGCCGATACCCAACGCAGCGTCGGCGACCAGATAGGCGACGATCCAGAACCACCGGATCTTGAACAGTACGAGGAAAGGCAGGATCCACAGTGTGTACTGCGGTGAATTGACCTTGTGCAGCAACACGAATCCGCACAGCATCGCGGCACTGACTGCAATCCACGGAAAGTAGCCGTCGCGGACGTAGCGGCGCCAACCCAGATACATCGCGAGCGCGAACGACAACAGGATCATCACCGGAGACAGGATGCTCACCAGTGCGTCGTAGTCGGCGTTGAGTTCGCGAACTCCGAAACCGTAGAACGGGCGCAAACCCCAGAACCACACCGAGTTGGTGGTGATGTCCGCGCTTCGCTTCTCCTGGAAGCTGAACGACGCGCGCCAGCCTTCGTAGGAAATGAGGGCGAACGGCAGGTTGACGAGGACGACGGTGACGATCGCCGCGCCCGCCGTCATCAGCGCTCCACGAACGTCGTAGCGCTTGCCTTCGGTGCCGCGTAGAAGCACGTAGGCCATGAGCGGCAGCACGAACATTCCCGGGTACAGCTTCAAACAGAAACCGATCGCCAGGATGACGGCCGCCAGAACCGCGCGAGTTCGCAGCGGGATCCGCTCGAACGTCATCAGGAAGATCGCGCCGACGCTGGTGGCCACCACCGGGAGCTCCCAGTTGTGGAATGCGTACAGAACCAGGGGCGGAGTCGCCGACCACACGAGCGCGTACGCGCCGCTCATCTTGCCGAGCATCCACGCCGTGAGCAGTCCGAAAGGAGCCAGGATCAGGGCCGAGTGCAGAAGGAAATCGGTGTCGGTGTGTGAGCCGATACCGCCCAGCCACATCAGAATTCCGCTGAGCACCGGGTATTCGACGGTTCCGCCGGTCAGGAATCCTTCGGGCGTTATCCCTCCGGTGACGAAGGGGAACAGATGTTGATCGATACCTCGTCCGAGCCAGAGCAACTGAATGTCGGAGTAGCAGACGTCGATGTTCTTGTTGACGTCGAAGTTCAGGCTTCGTCCGTCGGGCGCGAACGGTGCACCGCCGCATCTGGCCTTGTTGAAATAGCCCAGCGCCATCGTCAGCCCGCACAATCCGACGACCAACGCCAGGATCGACGCCGGGGTCTTGCGGTCTGTTCGCATGATTCTCACCCTAGGGGGCGCAGTGGCTCGCGGGGTGATGCGTCTGCACCACGCGTCGCGCATCGACCTGGCGGTCTTCCCGGAGGGCCGGGACGATTTCCCTGGTCAAGGCCCCTCGTGTAGCCTACGAGGGTTGCTGACGCAACGACCCTCCTGCCACGGATAGTCCGTGGCCGTTTTCACTTAGTCCACAGGAGGTGATGAGGTCTTATGCGTCATTACGAATTGATGGTCATCCTTGACCCCAGCCTGGACGAGCGCACTGTCGCTCCTTCACTGGATACGTTCCTCAATGTTGTGCGCCAGCACGGCGGCACGATCGACAAGGTCGATGTCTGGGGTAAGCGTCGTCTCGCCTACGAGATCCTGAAGCATGCTGAAGGTATCTACGCGGTGATCGACATCAACGCCACTCCCGCCACCGTCGCTGAGCTCGATCGTCAGCTCGGTCTGAACGAGTCGGTTCTGCGCACGAAGGTTCTGCGCCACAACAAGTAATTACTGTCGGTAGCGAGCTCTACTCTCGCGCCCAACGGTCTTACATCAATGCAGGAGGAACCACATGGCTGGCGACACCATCATCACCGTCATCGGAAACCTGACGGCTGATCCTGAACTTCGTTTCACCCCGGCGGGTGCCGCGGTTGCAAACTTCACGGTTGCTTCCACGCCCCGCACCTTCGACCGTAATTCCAATGAATGGAAAGACGGCGATGCGCTGTTCATGCGTTGCAACATCTGGCGCGAAGCAGCCGAGAACGTCGCGGAGAGCTTGACCCGTGGTTCACGAGTAATCGTGAGCGGCCGGCTCAAGCAGCGTTCGTACGAAACTCGCGAGGGCGAAAAGCGAACTGTCGTCGAGCTCGAAGTCGATGAAATCGGTCCTTCACTGAAGTACGCCACGGCAAAGGTCAACAAGGCCAACCGTGGTGGCGGCGGTGGAGGCGGCAACTTCGGCGGTTCCTCCGGCGGATCGGGTGGCGGACGTCCGAGCGCTGCACCTTCGGGTGGAGACGATCCTTGGGGCAGCGCGCCTCAGGCTTCGGGCTCCTTCGGTGGTGCGGGCAGCGACGAACCGCCCTTCTGATCCGTACCTGATCAGGAACATCCAGAAAAGAGCAAAGACATGCCGAAGCCGCCCTTGCGCGACAAGGTTATGAAGAAGAAGGTCTGCACCTTCTGCAAAGAGAAGAACACGCAGATCAACTACAAGGACACGACGTTGCTTCGTAAGTACGTCAGCGATCGCGGAAAGATCCGTGCTCGCCGTGTCACCGGCAATTGCGTCCAGCACCAGCGCGACGTTGCCATTGCCGTCAAGAACTCACGTGAGGTAGCACTGCTGCCTTACGCCACCGTGGCTCGCTAAGGAAAGGGAGGAAAGAACATGAAGCTCATCCTCACCGCTGACGTGGACAACCTCGGTGCGCCTGGCGACACCGTGGAGGTCAAGGACGGCTACGGCCGTAACTACCTGCTCCCCCGCGGACTGGCAATCGTCGCCACCCGTGGCGCCGAGAAGCAGGTCGAGGGCATCCGTCGTGCACAGGAAGCGCGCGCTGTGCGCGGCCTGGATCACGCCAAGGAGCTCAAGGCAGCTATCGAGGGCCTCGAGTCCGTAACGCTGACGGTCAAGACCGCCGGTGGCTCGGGCAAGCTCTTCGGTTCGGTTACCGTCGCTGACGTCGCTGCTGCGATCAAGGCTGCCGGTGGACCGGTTGTCGACAAGCGCTCCATCGTGTTGCCGAAGGCTCACATCAAGAACACGGGCAAGCACGCCGTGGTCGTGAACCTGCACCCCGATGTGGTTGCCAAGTTCAACCTGAACGTCGTCGGCGCATAGTCGACTGTTCGTCTCGCCGGGCCCCGCACACTTCGGTGTGCGGGGCCCGACGTTTTGTTTCGGGGTGCGGTGTGCCGCCTGACAGCGTCCCGAATCGGACCTGGGGATAACTCTCACACTGTGATGTTCGACTTGGTGATCAGTGACGAATCGGGCGAGGCAACACGCCCGACACACCGACGCGCCGACTGTGGAAAAACTATTTTCATCAACAGGCCTGTGAAATTGTGGATAGCCATCTACCTGGTCTTTTGTGGTTGCTAGGCAAAGTAGTCCCCAAATGCTCCACAGGCGGTGCACACCGTGGGGCGGGAGTTTCCACAAAGCATCCACAGGTTTATCCACAGTCCGGTTTGTATGCGGACCTACTAGTCCCTAACGTCATCTCGGCGTCTATCTACAGCCCGGCCGAATGCGGCTAGGGGATGTCGGTGGGGGCAGGTACAAATGATGAGGGCGCTGCGGTTTCTGGCAGTGTCGTCGAGTGTTTTACGGGAAGGTCTCGCTTGTGGCTGTTGTAGATGATCGAGGACCTTCCGACTTCTCAGGGCCGGACTACCCGGGCCCTCCCGAGGCCGAGCCCGACCAGGAGTTCGGACGCCAGCCACCTCAGGACATGACTGCCGAGCAGTCGGTGCTCGGCGGCATGCTGCTGAGCAAGGACGCCATCGCTGACGTCCTCGAGGTACTGCGTCCGGGTGACTTCTACCGGCCCGCTCACCAGTCCGTCTACGACGTGATCCTGGACCTCTACAGCCGTGGCGAGCCCGCCGACCCGGTGACGGTCTCCGCCGAGCTCGACCGCCGAGGTGAGCTCCGCCGTATCGGCGGTGCTGCCTACCTGGTGACGCTGACCCAGACAGTGCCCACAGCCGCCAACGCCGCCTTCTATGCCGAGATCGTGGCCGAGAAGTCCGTGCTGCGTCGTCTGGTCGACGCCGGTACTCGCATCGTCCAGTACGGCTACGCCGGCACCGAGGGTCAGGACGTGGCCGAGGTTGTCGACCGCGCGCAGGCCGAGATCTTCGAGGTCACCGAGCGTCGAACCACCGAGGACTTCGTACCCCTCACCGAGCTCCTCCAGCCCACGATGGACGAGATCGACTCCATCGCCAGCCGCGGCGGAATCTCCCTCGGTGTGCCCACCGGATTCAAGGATCTCGACGAGATCACCAACGGTCTTCACGCTGGTCAGATGATTATCGTCGCGGCCCGTCCTGGTGTGGGCAAGGCGCTTGCCCTCGATACTCCCCTCGCGACGCCCAGTGGCTGGACCACGATGGGTGACGTTGCTGTCGGCGATCTGTTGATCGACAACCACGGCAAGCCGACGCGGGTTGTTGCCGCTACCGACGTGATGGTTGACCGCCCTTGCTACGAGGTCGAGTTTTCCGATGGAACTGTGTTGGTGGCCGACGAGCAGCATCAGTGGTTGACGGAGACGCGTGCTTCGCGCCGTTCAGCGCAGAACGCCAAGACAGGTTACAACCGCTATAAGAATCAAAAGACATTCGCCGAGGTCCGAACCACGGCGGAGATCGCATCGACGGTGCGATGCGCAACGGCGGATGGCCGCGTTAATCACTCTGTCGTGAATGCCAAGCCGCTCGACCTACCAACGCAGGATCTCCTTGTCCCGCCCTATACACTTGGCGCTTGGCTCGGTGACGGTTCTACCGCCTGCGCACAATTCACCACTGCTGATCCCGAGATCATCATGTTGATCGAGGCCGAAGGCCTGGTTGCAGTTCCGTCCAAGTCGGCGCATTTGCGCTACAGCCTTAAATTAGCCCCGGAAGATCCCGTCGCTCCGCGCGATTGCGTTGTGTGCGGAAAGAGCTTCATGCCGTTCACCAGTCAGGTGCGAACGTGCGGTCAATCATGCGGCGGCAAAGCACGTTTCATGTCTGACCCTGTACCTGCGCCAACCTGTTCACACTGTGGTGGACCTTCGATCGGGCTGCGACTGTGCCAGAAGTGCCGCAATGAGTACGGCACGGTTCAAGGACGCCTACGTACGGTCGGTGTTCTGGGCAACAAGCACATCCCTGTCCAGTATCTCCGTGGGTCTGAGGCGCAGCGTCGTGCGGTTCTTGCGGGGCTTCTCGACACTGATGGAACTGTGACTGCCGGTGGCTCCGTTCAGTTTTCGGTAACCAACGAGCGCCTCGTCCGCGATGCCCAGGAATTAGTGGTCAGTCTTGGCTATCGCTGCCAAATGAGCACAAAGCGAGTCAACGGTCGCACCGAGGCTTCGTCGACTGCATTCACCTTGACCTTCTCGACTGATGACGAAGTGTTCGGTCTTACGCGGAAAGCGATGCTGCACAAGGAGCGTCGAGCGAGTAAAAGCACTGCGCGCAGCGGATCGCGCTACATTGTCGATGTTCGACCAATTGCGAGTGTTCCGGTTCGCTGCGTCGAGGTCGACAACGCCGACCACATGTACCTGGCCGGTCATTCGATGGTCCCGACGCACAATTCCACGCTCGGAATGGATTTCCTGCGTTCCTGCTCCATCACGCACGGCATGGCCAGCGTCATGTTCTCGTTGGAAATGAGCAAAACCGAGATCGTCATGCGTCTGCTGTCCGCAGAGGCAAAGATCAAGCTCGGCGACATGCGCTCCGGAAAGATGACCGACGACGACTGGACCAAGCTCGCGCGTCGTATGAGTGAGATCAGCGAGGCGCCGCTCTTCATCGACGACTCCCCCAACCTCACCATGATGGAAATTCGCGCAAAAGCGCGGCGGCTCAAGCAGAAACACGACATTCGCCTGATCGTCATCGACTACCTCCAGCTGATGAGCTCCGGCAAAAAGGTCGAGTCCCGTCAGCAGGAAGTCTCCGAATTCTCACGTAGCCTAAAGCTTTTGGCGAAGGAGCTCGAAGTTCCGGTTGTCGCGATCTGTCAGCTCAACCGTGGTCCCGAGCAGCGAACCGACAAGCGTCCGCAGGTCGCCGACCTTCGTGAGTCCGGATCGCTCGAGCAGGACGCCGACATGGTGATTCTGCTGTACCGCCCCGACGCGACCGAGCGAGACGATCCCCGTGGCGGTGAAGCCGACCTGATTCTGGGTAAGCACCGTAACGGCCCGACCGCGACAATCACTGTGGCGCACCAGCTTCATCTCTCGAAGTTCGTCGATATGGCGCGGGGATAGCTGCTGCCGCCATCGCCTGAAGGTGGGACAAGAATCGGTCATGGTGGGATTCGGGGCGAGCACCAGCGATTATGTCGATGTTGGGACGAAGCGCGGATGTAGGCCCAGCACACACCGTCCGGATCTGGGACAGTTTGATTTGTGTATGGAACTTGTCGACCTGAGATACAGTGCGGCGACTGGGTCGCGTTGAAGAAATCGTGAGCGTGGTTCTTCAGTGTCTAGTCTGCGCAGGGTGGTTCGTAGCTGGCGACGGCGTAGTTTGTCGATGTTCGCCCGGGCGAGATTGTACAGCGCAGTGCCTGTGGGTGTGAGTTCGCGAGTCCCATTGGGCATTCTTCGAGCGAAGATTTCCGTTCCGAGTGACTTGGAGAGGTACGCGCATTCTCGGCTGATTTGAGTGGTTCGGATTCCTAAAGTTGCTGCGGCCTCTGTCTCCCACGCGCAGAGGGCGGTTTCGGTGAATCGGCAGAGTCGAAGTGCGGCAACCATTTCACCGGAGAGCGCTAGATGGACAAATTCTTCGGGGTCGCCTGCCGTCGAGGCCGCGAGTGTGAGTGACAGACTAGTTCTTCGGAGGTCGCTGCGGCCGATGTCTCGAAGGTAGTGTTCTTCGCGTCCTCGGGCCGCCCATGTTCCGGATTGCACTGAATTGTGTTGTTTAGCTAGTGGGTTCACCGATTCGATGCTTGAGTAGGAGCCTATGGGCGGCCTCGCCGGATTTGTCTTGCAGGTCGGCAGGCATCGTCAGCACAATTTGCGGTAGCTATAGGCGGCGGGGCCGTGGAGCAGAGCAGCGCCGTAGGTTACGAGTGGGTCGCTGCCGGTCAGGGGTTGCCAGATGTAGCGCTGGATTTTCCATGTGAAGGCTTCGGTCAGGTAGGCGTTTGCCGCGCGAGCGAGGAGTCGAGTGTGATTGCGCCCGATATCAGAGGGGGCCGGGAAGATGCGTCGTCGGCGCCGGTAGTCGATCGGGGGTGGGCAAGCCATCGCTCGAGCTATTCGCGACATCCGCCGCGAAGCATTGAATTCTTGAAACATTTCTTCTTGCACAGTATTTCGCTCGCGGCCTTGTTTGTATCGTAGATTGGATGCGGGCAGGCGCATTTGTTGGGGAAAGCTTGTGCGGTCCCTTTCGCCTTCGGTGGCTACGGCATTACGAGTGCAGCAACGAGTCAGGTCTGAAGTCGGTCAAGATGCAGAACTTGCCGTAGTTTTCAGGCGCGGGGCTCTTTGAGCGTCGACCGCGGATCGAAGTCGGTGGACAACAATAGTGAATAGGTTTCGGCAAGTACAGGATCGACCCGTCGATCCTGGCGGAGTCGCTCACATGCGAAACTCAATTCGATTGGCCAAGAGGGTATTTGATTCTCGCATCATAGACCTGTGTAACCGCGTCCAAGCGCGCACCGGCCTCGCATAAGGACGCTAAGGGCATTTGGTTTCGATCGGCAAGTCTCCGCGATCGGCGCCAGAAGTGACAGTGCCGTGGCGCAGGGCATCAGTGCGGCAGAAGAGCGGCCACCTGAGCCTTGATCTCCCCCCTGATTTCGTCGACAGTACGAGCGATGTTTACGGTGGCCGCCATTGCGAGGAACATGATCGCCGACACCACGTGCGCCCGCGTTGCAGCCTCGGCCTCTCCGATTTGACCGCCTCGGCGCAGCACTGCTGCGATGGCTTCTTCGGTCTGGCCGACGATGGTGAGCGCTTCCGCATGGTGGGGTTCCTCGGGGTTGCCGAACACCATCTCCCGCAGGTAGGTGCGTCCGTTGTCGATCTGGGTGCGGTTGCATTCCACGATCGGGCCGATGATCGCCATCACCGCGTCGAGTACGTCGGAGATGTTTTCGGCATCCGTGCGGCCCCGCGCGAGTGCTTCGCTGTAGTTCGCGTTCTGCACAAGTAGGAGCAACTCGCCTTTCGTCTTGGCGTACAGGAACACCGTCCCGGTACCGACGTCCGCCTTCTCGGCGATCTGTTGGGTGGTGACATCGTCGACGCCGTACTCGGCGAAGAGTTCGCTGGCAGCGGCGGTAATACGGACAAGTTTCTGCTGCTTGTTTCGCTCGCGCCTTCCGGCTGGCTGGGAAGCGGATGGCATGACGGATATCCTTCGGGAATAGATATTGAGTACATTCAGTTATGACTGTAGTCAATATTGATGCGGTTCAGATGTCCCCTTGATCGTCCCACGAGACATCACCTCTGCATCGCACCGATGACCTACCTGACCGATTTACCTGAGGAGCACCCCGCTCATGACATCACCTTCACTCTGGCAACCGTTCGCCCTCGGACGCGTCGAACTCCCGCACCGACTCGCCTTGGCGCCGATGACCCGCAACCGAGCAAACCCGGACGGCACCCCGGGCCCGCTCGTAGCGACCTACTACGGCCAGCGCGCCTCGCTCGGACTGGTCATCACCGAGGGCACCCAGCCCTCCGACGACGGGCAGGGTTACCCGAACACGCCTGGGATCTACACTCCGGCTCATATCGAGGGCTGGTCACACGTCGCCGACGCTGTCCATGATGGTGGCGGTGCGCTGTTCATCCAGCTGATGCACGTCGGCCGGATGTCGCACCCGGACAACACAACACATCACCGTCCGCCGGTAGCCCCCTCGGCCATCTCGGCTGATCAGGACATGTTCACCGCGACCGGTCCGCAGAAGACTCCGGTGCCGCGGGAGATGAGCATCTCCGACATTGAGACGACGATCGCCGATTTCCGGCATGCTGCGGCATCCGCGATCGCAGCCGGCGCAGACGGGGTGGAGATTCACGCTGCGAACGGGTATTTGCTGCACCAATTCCTCTCCCCGAACTCGAACCACCGCACTGATCAGTACGGCGGATCGGTGGAAAACCGGTCTCGCTTCGTGATCGAGGTCGCCGCGGCAGTGGCAGAAGAAATCGGAGCCGATCGGGTGGGGATCCGGATTTCCCCGTCGATGCCGTTGGGCGGGATCGACGAAGGTGAGATCGGGAGCGTGCGCGCCCAGTACACGCACCTGGTCGGGGAACTCGCGGCACTGAGCCTTGCCTACCTCCACGTCCATCATGTCGGTGACGACGATTTGCTCCGCTCGTTCCGTGACGTGTGGCCGACCGCTGTCCTGGTCGTGCGCTTCGGGCGCACGCGTGAGCAGATCTCCGGCGACATCGACGCCGGTCTGGCTGACATCGCGCCGCTGGGGCAGTTCGCACTGGCGAACCCCGATGTCGTCGACCGTCTACGCCTGGGAGCGCCACTGAACGCTGTGGACCCGACCACCCTCTACGGCGGCGGCGAAGCGGGGTACACCGACTACCCGACCCTCGCACACGTCTGACCATCCGCCACGTAACCCAAGGAACCTGACATGCCCTCACTCAACGGATCCGTTGTCCTCGTCACCGGAGCAAACGGCGGCATCGGCACCCACTTCGTCCACGAAGCCCTCGCTCGCGGTGCGTCGAAGGTATATGCCACCGCTCGCACTCCTCGTACGTGGGACGACGAACGGATCGTCCCCCTCGCCCTCGACGTCACCAATCCCGCATCCATCGAAGCTGTCGTTTCCGCCGCATCGGACGTGACCGTTCTGATCAACAACGCCGGCACTTCCACCTCCAGCACGGGCATCCTCACCCATACCGACGAGGAAATCCGCGCCAATGTCGAAACAAACTTCCTCGGCCCCCTCTTTCTCGCCCGCGCCTTCGCGCCGATCCTTACAGCCCAGGACGAGTCGGTCATCATAGACATCCACTCGCTGCTGAGTTGGTACGCCGTCGCGGGTATCTACAGCGCCACCAAAGCTGCACTATGGTCTGCGACCAACTCACTTCGCCTCGAACTCGCACCCGCAGGCGTCCACGTCGTCGGCGTCCACGTCGGCTGGGTCGACACCCCCATGGCCGCGCACTCCACCGACCCCAAAACTGATCCAGCGGACCTCGTACGCACCGTGTTCGACGCGGTCGAGGCAGGCGAGTACGAAGTCCTCGCCGACGAAGCATCCGCTCAGGTCAAAGCTGGACTCAGTGCGCCCATCGAAGCTCTCTACCCGCAACTCGGAACTGCAGCGCCGCAGCAGTAGCCAAGCGGAGGCGTCGCGGAAAACAGAGCCGCGACGCCTCCCCACCCTTCCCGTCGCCCTAGCCGAAGGAACCAAAGACATGAAAGCGTTCGTCGTCACCAAATATAAAGGGCCACTGCAAGAATCCGACGTGCCGGAGCCAGTTGTCGGTGAGCGTGACGTGCTCGTGCGAGTAGAAGCAGCCGGGCTGAACCAACTCGACGAGAAGATCCGCACCGGTGAGTTCAAGCAGATACTCCCGTACAGGCTTCCGTTGATCCTCGGCAACGACCTCGCCGGCGTCGTCATCGAGGTCGGGCCGAAGGTTCAGTCGTTCAAACCCGGCGACGAAGTATTTGCTCGACCCGACAAGGATCGCATCGGAACATTCGCGGAGCGTATCGCAGTGACGGAGGCCGATCTTGCCCTCAAACCGGCAACAATCAGCATGACGGAAGCAGCATCCATGCCTCTGGTGGCACTGACCGCGTGGCAGGCACTGGTCGAGCGCGCCAACGTGCAGCCAGGACAGAGAGTCCTCATCCACGCTGGCGCCGGCGGTGTCGGATCTATCGCGATTCAGCTCGCCAAACACCTCGGCGCCACGGTCGCAACCACAGCCAGCGCCCGAAACGGGGACTTCGTTCGAGCCCTCGGTGCCGACACAGTCATCGACTACCACAATGAGGACTTCGAACAGGTCCTCCACAGCTACGACGTGGTGCTCGACAGCCTCGGCGGCGAGAACCTCAAGAAATCCCTCCGCGTACTCAAGCCAGGAGGAAAGGCTATCGGGATTTCCGGGCCGCCGGATCCAGCCTTCGCCCGCGAGATCGGGCTCAATCCGCTACTGCGCCTCGCGATCACCGGACTGAGCTCCAGTATCCGCCGCCAAGCTCGCAAGCTGGGTGTGAGCTACGAGTTCCTCTTCATGCACGCCAGCGGTGACCAACTCCGCAACATCGCCGAACTCGTCGACGACGGCGCACTCCGCCCCGTCCTCGGGCAGGTCTTCCCGTTCGAGGAGACACCCCAAGGCCTCCGGACACTGAGCAAGGGTGGCATCCGGGGTAAAGCTGTCATCAGTAACACCCGAAACCTCGAAACCTCAACCGACATAAGGACAGATCCATGAGTACCGGCAACGACCCCGTCATCACGTCCTATGCGAAGGCGCCGACCCGCACCATCACCGCCGGCGGCGTCACCTACGCGTACCGCGAACTCGGACCGAAGGGCGAAATCCCCGTCGTCTTCTTCGTCCACCTCGCCGCGAACCTCGACAACTGGGATCCGCGAATCATCGACCCCATCGCGAAAAAGCGCCGTGTCATCGCCTTCGACAACCGCGGCGTCGGCGCCTCTACCGGGAAAGTTCCCGACAGCATCGAGGCGATGGCCGACGACGCCGTCACCTTCATCACAGCGCTCGGACTCGGTACGGTCGATATCTTTTCGTTCTCCCTCGGCGGCATGATCGCCCAAGCCCTCGTGCTCGAGCACCCCGAACTCGTGCGCAGACTTGTCCTCACCGGGACCGGCCCCGCCGGCGGTAAGGACATCGACAAAGTCGCCCGCACAACCTATTACGACATTCTTCGAGCTACCCTGACCCGGTCCGACCCGAAAGAATTCCTGTTCTTCAACCGCAACACCGCCGGCAAACGCGCCGCCACAGCATTCGTCGAACGCCTGAAGGAACGCACCGACGACCGAGATGCGCCCGTCTCGGTCAAGGCCTTTCAGACCCAACTCACAGCGATCAAGAAGTGGGGCCGCTCCACACCGGAAAACCTGTCGGCCATCACCGCACCCACCCTCATCGCCAACGGCGACAACGACCGAATGGTGCCCTCAACCCTCTCCGAAGACCTGCACCGCCGAATCCCCGCAAGCGAACTGATCATCTACCCCGACTCCGGGCACGGCGGCATATTCCAACACCACGACACATTCGCACCCGCCGCCGTCGACTTCCTCACCCGCTGAACGAGCGGAAACCTTCCAGGCCAACACCACCGACGCATGACCGAGCAGAATCGCCGATCACGGCTGACCAAATCCTTGCTCGATGGAGCATGGAGAGGAAAACGGTTCGTGCGCACTTGAGCGCTTCCGATTACCACCGCGGACGATCGTCTCGGCCGCGCAGGGCGTGCTCGGACCTGTTCTCGACAAGAAGCTCTAGCTAGCCCTTGACAGCCCGCACAACACGGACGGCCGGTCCTTCATGCTGTTCGGATGCTCACTCATTGCCGGCCACGGGCGCACGGCTCATCGGGCAGCACGCACACGTCCAACCGATGAGCCACACACACCGCTCCGCGGCCGCCGCCTCCATCACCGTCGGCACCCGTGTCACTGAATCGCACCGTAGTTTCCGGGGACTGATGTACCCCGCACGACTCAGGGCTGGTCCCGTCTATGGGATCGATCGGCGATTGCTATGAACACGCCGTGATCGAATCTTTATGGGGCAGCATGTAAACCGAACTCTTGAATCGAAAACGACGGAAAACGAGGACCGAATTGGCCGACTCCACGTTCGAGTACTTCGAGATCTTCCGCAATCGCTAACGCCGTCACAGTGCCCTCGGGATGCTGACACCGATCGAGTTCGAGAACGTACACGTCACACGTCAACCCGTAGCCTGACGTAAAAATGACGGCTCCACGAAACTTGGGGTACATCGAAGTCCCCGGACTCGCCGGGGCGATTCCGTCGATACCGGCCGATCGGGAGTAAGGGGTTGTTCTTGTTGCGGGGAATCAGGTTTGGCGCCGTTCGAGAGCGAACACTCGAAGATTACGTGCCGTGCGAGTCTTGTACACCGAGTACGTAGGGTTGTATTCGACGAACTGTTCGAAGACGCTCTCTGCCTCCTGCCCTGTCAACAAGGTTGTGTTCACAGGGATCTCGGCCCCTGCGATTGTCACCGTCGCCTCCCGATTGGCCAACAGGTTCTCGGACCACGCGGGGTGATGGGGTCGCCCGAAATTACTACCGACCAGAAATAATCGGCCTCCTTCGCGCATGTAGGTGAGAGGCGTCGTCCGGGGCTGCCCTGTTTTCCTTCCGGTCGTGGCCAACAACAGCAACGGCACCCCCATCGGACCGAAGATCGTTCGTCGGCCTTTGCTGTGCGCGAGCAGTTTTCGGTCGATCGGCGTCAATTTCCGGAGATACCAAGACCCGATCCGCGACGATACGAAGGCATTCAGTGGCTTCTTGAGCAATCGCCGATCGTGACCCCACCGAATATCGGGGAAGGCGTTGGTGTCCATAGTTGATTGTCTCTCCGGTGCTTCTCTGTGTACACCGCCTCCTGCAATGCGCTCAGTCGGCGAAGTGCTGCGGAGTGTTGTGGTTCGGTGCTGGAGCTGATTGGCGGGTTGGTGTCGACTCGGGATGATCACGTGTGTCTTGGTGCGCGGCGTGTCTCGTTGCCCCGGCCGATGACGCGTCCCTGGTACATCCGGCGGTCGACCTCCCGCCCGACATTGATTCGGAGTGACAACGGATTCGAGGAGTTTGGGGGAGCTCCGGGCGGGTAGGTGAAGGCGGTGAAGACAAATAAACACTTCCAGGGAGAGCGATCTGGTGCCGCAGGTGAGCAGGCCTCGGTGCTGTTGATCGCGGAACCGGGCAAAGCTACGGCTCTCGCGGAACGCATAGCGAAGTATCTGCCACAACGTTTACGAAGCCGTGACCGCCTCGAGCGCCGGTGGACGACTTGTGTACGTAGCAAGCCCTACCTCTCGGACGAGCAAACAGACTTCGCAGACGTCATCGGGGCGGTCGATCCGTCGTCCGAAGGGGAGGACATCGTCGTATACCTCACTGATCTACCGCGCCGCGAAGATACGCTGCCGGTGGTGGCCGACGTCAGCCCCGGCCATTGCTTCGCGCTTGTCTCTGTCGCTGGGGTGGGTGCGATCCACATCGAGCGCCGCGTCCGCGCTGTTACCGAACTCGCGATAGCCCGCATTCTTGGTGAACCGGAACTCATGCCGCAGGGCGCGGCGCGACGGTTCCCGTGTGCGCAGACGGAGAATGGCAGTCGTTACTTCGCGCCATCAGGACTGCGGCGGTTACGACTGTTGTCGGGGATGGTGCGGGCGAACCGCCCGTGGAGGCTGGTCGCCGGACTGTCGAAGGTGCTCGTCGGTGCCTTTGCCACGGGTGCGATCGCGCTAGCAACGAGTACGATTTGGTTGTTCGCCGACACGATGGGCCCTTGGCGTATGAGCGCGGCTACGCTCCTGTCGATCGTGGCGATGATTCTCTGGCTGATCGTCGATCACGAACTGTGGGAGCGGCCGAAGTCGTCGGAAGAGCGCGATCGATCCGTGCTGTACAACATTTCGACCGTGGTCACCCTGTTCATCGGCGTGACCGTCCTCCACGTGGCCCTGTTCTGTCTACTGTTGTTCACTGCGTGTCTCACACTTCCCCCGGAACTGCTGGCCCGCACTCTCGGACACGGGGTGAACTTCTCCGACTACCTCACGCTCGCCTGGCTGCTGGCGTCGATCGCCACGATAGGTGGGGCTCTCGGGTCGGGTCTCGAGGACGACGATGCCGTCACGGAAGCGACGTACGGGGTTCGGCAGCGGCAACGCATCAAGGAGACCCGAACGCGGTCGAACGAAGCGAATGAATGATCGCGAGAGCGCTTCGTAGGCGCTACTGCCGGTGGCGTTCGCGACCGCGGGCGAGGTCGTGATCCCTGCCGACGGTTCGTGATGGGAATGTGCAGCTGACCAGCGCAGTCCTTATTCTCTCGTGATGATCGAACGCAGCACGTAGTAGAGGACCCCAGCGATCGGGGCTCCGACCGCGACACTGGCCAGCGCGCACCGTGATCGCGTTACGGCACAACCGAATCCGATTTCACAAGTGCCGAATTCGGTTTTTCTACAGGTGGGGTAGTGCTGCAGTGAGGAAGACGGCGCCGAAGGCGATTCCGGCAATGCCGGTGAGGATCCCGACCACGCCGGCGGTGTTGTCGCCCAGATCGCGTCCGGGGGTGTCGGGTCGGCGCGCTGCCAGGGCGGTTCCGATGGCGGCGGCACCGAGGAGGATGCCGAGGCCGAACATCCAGAACGTCAGTATCGAGAGTGCACCGAGCATCAACGCCATGTCGCTGTATTCATCGCTGGTGATCGGACGGTGGTGATCCCACCAATCGGGTGGAGTGTGCGCGCGGGATTCGGTGTTGTCGGTGTTGTCGGATTGTTCGTGCGGGGGGATAGTGGATGCAGTCATGGCAGCTAAAGGGTTCTCGCGCTGATTCTTTCGTGTGGTGGATGTACCGGTGTGCGCCACGGGTGTGCAGTGGGAGATCGAAACGATGGTGGGTGAGGCCCGAGAACCCATCGCGTGTCCTCGGGAGTCACCCCACCATCAAAGCGGTGTTCGGGCCAGGCGGATCAGGCTTCGATCTGCACCTGTGTTGTCGATCCGGCGTTATCGGTTCGGGAGGGTGGTCCGGAGGAGACCTCGATCCGCCGCGGTTTCGCCTTCTCTGCGATCGGCAACGTCACCGTCAACACGCCGTTGTCGTACGAGGCCTCGATCTGTTGGGCGTCGATGTCGTCGCTGATGGACAGCTGCCGTTTGTATGTTCCAGCGAAACGCTCACTCGCCAGCCAGCTCACACCCTCTTCGGAGAGGGCGGTGCGGTGCGCGGTCAACGTCAGGGTCGAGCCGTCGATGTGGACGCCCACTGATCCTGGGTCGACGCCCGGAAGATCGGCGTGCAGGACGTACTGGTCCTCGACCTTGTAGAGGTCCATCGGCATGAACCGTGGACTGCGTCCGTTGCCGGTTCCCGCGGCGAGTACGGACTTGGTGATCGCGTCGATGTCGGTGAAAGGATCGAAACGAAGCACAGCAACACACCTCCCATGTCGTGAAAAGAAAGGTCACCGCCACTGTGGCGGTTGACCGAACTTACTGTGCGAGAACATGATAACCACACGAATTAGCACTCTGCAACCGAGAGTGCCAGAAGCTTTGGGGAAGTGTTCCGGTCCCTGAAGATCGCTGCTTTGCCTGGTCCCGACAAAAGCGGTGGCCGCCTTCGGCCTCGATTCGAAGCGGGCGGCGCGGTACGGCACTTCGTCAGTAGCGGCGGTGCGGCAACGGATCCGCCGGAGCCCCGGCTCTGCGTGTGCGAGTCGGGGCGTATGACCGACGTCGGCATTGAGCACACAACACCGATGACCCACTATCCGTGCGAAGTCGACGTTCATGTCGTCCGCACATCTTCAACCATAAACAGTGCGATCGGTATAAATCATGTTCAGTCGCCTTCGATGCCAAGAAGTGACATGGCCGTTTGCATGGCAAGGTGAACATCTTGGTCGTCACGCTAGCGGCGCAGTAGCCGCGGTGCCTGGAAAGGTGGCCCGTTCCTGGTATTTGGTTTGCAGACGTCTGTTCCGAATGCTTTTGCAAAATAGGTCTTTTCCCGATGTTTGCGGGTGGATCGGGCATCGAACATCGCGGGTGCTCGTTCGTCGGAGTCGCTGCGAACGATGTCCGTGTTCGTGCACACACCGAACCGGCTGTAAGGGAGAACACTTCGGCCACCGTCAAAGCTTGCTCATCACAATGGAACTGGGACTTTCGACCCTGTCGTCTACAAGCAGTGCGCAATAACCTTCGTCGGGTCGGGGGCACCCGTTCCGTTCGAGGGGGCAAACAATCGGGCGGGTGTTCGTCAAGGCAAGGCCATATCACCCTCGCGGGTCTCCTTGCCGGGCCTTGAGCTGTGCGCGCCCAGAAGTGCTCAGGGCCCGCCCGATGCGGGGATCGAGAAAGTGAAGACGAAAGGTTCTCAGATGAGCCGAAGGAGTGATCGCCGATCGACAAGTTCTGCTCGCCGCCTGGCCACGCGGATTACCGGTGTCAGAGGTTCGGCGTGTAAGCCGAACTCGCTCACGGCAGAAGATCTGAGGGCTGTAATCGAGTCCCTCACTGGAGTTCTCGCTGCTCGAGAATCGAGCGCGGAAACCGCACCTCTCGCCGGAAATCCTCCGTCGTCGACGCCAACTGACAGGCAGTTCTGAATCGCACCGGTATTTTCGCAGCCGGACAGCATATTCGAACTCAGACGCGCTGTCAGCCGGGACGGGTGGTAATCACAGAAGTAGGTGGAAGATGTCGAAGGCGACTGTCCATTGGGCTGTGCCGGGGTTCTTGCGGTCCGGTTCGACCGTGGCGAAAGTTTGCGCCAGCGCTACGCTCAACCCTCCTGCGATCAGCGGCAGTCGTTGCTCTGTCTCCTCTGAGAGGGCCACGTCCAAGGGCGGGCGGGCCGTGAGCTGATCGAGCAGCGGTTGAAGTTCGATCTCCTCGTCGAGTTTTTCGAACCGGTGGATGCTCTCCTGTAATCCCTTGGTGATCGGCAGGTCCCACGGTTCGATCACGTCGCGCAAGTTTGCTTTCGCGGAGGCTTTCCCGATCAGGATCACGTCGTAGATCTTGTCGTCGATGAAATCGGTATAGCGCTTGAGATCGTTCCGGTCGACCTGCAGTCCGGCCGCTGCCCTGAAGAACCGCTGGAATTTCACGGTGCCCATTACTGGCATGTCGTCAGCTCCTTTCGAAGTATTCATGGATTTGGCGTACGGCCATCGCTCCTTCACCGACGGCGGATGCGACTCGTTTCACCGAACCGCGGCGGATGTCGCCCGCCGCGAACAGGCCGGGCAGGCTGGTTTCGAGCGTCCTGGACAGGCCGCCGTTGATTGGCAGGCTGCCGTCCGCTCGTGCGTGGATCGCGTCCACACCGGTGAGGACGAAGCCGTGGTCGTCGAGTGCGATCGCGTCGGCAAGCCACCCTGTGTGCGGTACTGCCCCGATGAAGACGAACAGGGCGCGCACCCGAATCGTGTCCTGGTCGCCGGTGCGATTGTCCTCGACCGCAATTGCTTCGAGGTATTTCTCGCCGTGGACCGCACGAATCTCGGTGTGCCGGTGCACGGTGACCCGCGGATGGTGTTCGATCTGGTCGACCAGGTATCGGGACATGCTCTTCCCGAGGTCATCGCCGCGGATGAGCAGGTGCACCTGTGAGACGTGCTCGGCGAGGAAGACGGCGGCCTGGCCGGCGGAGTTGCCGCCACCGACGATGGCTATCGGGTCGGTGCCGCATATCCGTGCTTCCTGATGCGTTGCGGCGTAGTACACGCTTGTTCCTTCCAGCGCCTCGATCCCCTGAACGGCCAACTTGCGGTACCGCGCCCCGGCGGCGAGCACAACGGCCCGGGCGTGCACCGACCCGCCGTCCGCCAGTCGGAGCACGTGGTTCCCGGCCTCGGATCCCAAACCGGTCACTTCTGCCGACACCAGGATTCGGGCGCCGAACTTCCCGGCCTGGAGCACGGCTCGCTCGGCCAATTCGGAGCCGGAGACCCCGGCGGGGAATCCCAGATAATTCTCGATCCGGGATGAGGTACTGGCTTGGCCGCCCGCAGCGATCCGCTCCAACGTCACCGTGTTCAACCCGTCCGAGGCGCCGTACACCGATGCGGCCAGGCCGGCCGGTCCGGCACCCACGACGACGAGGTTGTAGACGTCCTTGGCTGCGTCCGCGACGGGTGCCGGGACAGGAAGCCCGACGACGCGTGCGAGTTCCGCATTCGTCGGATTGCGCAGCACCTTCTCGCCGTGCCAGATCACGACGGGTGTGTCCTCGGGTGCGACGTTCAGGCTGCGTAGCAGCTGCTCCACTCGTTCGTCCTGTTCCAAGTCGAACCACTTGTGGGGCAGACGGTTTCGCATCGCGAACTCACGAAGTCGCAACGTATCCGGGGAGAAGCAGGAGCCGATGATCCGGAATCCGGAGCCGAGCCCGATCAGCAAGTGCCGACGCACAAGGTAGGCGCGCAGGATCAAATCGCTGAGCACGGGATCGTGGGCAATCAGCTCGCGTACCTGCTCGGCCGGGACGACGAGTATCTCGCCGTCCTCGATCACTTCGGCGGTGAAGAACGCCACCTGACCTTCCAGGAGTCCGAGCTCGCCCAGGAAACGCCCAGGACCGTGCACGCGCAGTATCCGGCGCTCGCCGTCCGCGTCGCCTTCGTCGACGACTGCGATCTTTCCGGAAAGGACGACGACGAAATCGTTGTCAGGCGCGCCTTCTCGGATCAGCACCTCGCCGGCGTGAACCGGTCGACGCGAGCCACCGACCTCGAGCTTCGCGACCTGGTCGTCCGTCAGCCGCGGGAAGGCGCCCTCCTCGTCCGGGGTCTCGTCGTCGACCGGCGGGCTGTACCCGATGGGTGAGGCGCCCTCAGACGAAGTTCTGGTCGACATAACACCACCGCCAATCCTCGCCGGGCTCCATCGACTGGACGATCGGATGCCCGATGGCGTGAGCGTGAGCACTCGCGTGCCTGCCCGGCGAAGAGTCGCAGCAACCGACGTGTCCGCACGTCAGGCACAGCCTCAGATGCACCCACGGGGTGCCGAGGCGAAGACATTCCTCGCAGCCCTGCGGGGTACGGGGCACCACGGCCCGGATCGCGGTTACATGTGGGTCCGCATGGACAGGACTCATGACTTCGCCTCCTCGCCGGCATTTTCCGAGAGCGCCTGATCGAGCCACGTGCGCAGCTGGGGGACCGGAGCTGCGCCCGACTGGCGAGCGAGAACCTCACCCCGGTCCATCACCAGCAGAGTCGGCACGGCGCGGACGGTGAATCGTTCAGCCGTCCGGGGTGCAGCATCGACGTCGACCTTGACCAGCTTGATCTGGCCGGCGTGTTCTCTGGCGAGCTGCTCGAGCGCGGGGCTGACCATGCGACACGGGCCGCACCACGTCGCCCACAGATCCACGAGCACAGGCACCGAGGATTTTTCGACGATCTCCGCGAAGTCACCGTCTCCCGCCGCGGCGATCCAGGGCAGCGGCTCGTGGCAGTTGCCGCAGCGAGGTTTTCCTTCCCCTGCTGCCGGGATGTTGTTGGTCTTGCCGCAGTTCGGGCACTTCACCTTTTCGGATCCCATGACCAGTTACCTCTTCTCAGGCCGCCGCGAAGGCGGGTTCGGCATACGCGACGGCAAGCTCGCCGCCGTCCACCGTGACGCTGATGGTGCCGTCCGGTTTGATCTCGCCGCGCAACAGTGCACGGCCGATCTTGGTTTCGACCTCGTGTGCGATGTATCGGCGCAGCGGCCGCGCACCGTAGACAGGGTCGAACCCGTGTTCGGCGATCAGTCGGCGTGCCTCCGGCGTGATTTCCAGGTGTATCTGTCTCTCCGACAACCTGTTTCGAAGGTCGGTGAGTTGCAGTTCCACTATGTACTCGATCTGGGGCAGGGTGAGTGGGGAGAACAGCACGATGTCGTCGACCCGGTTGAGGAATTCGGGGCGGAAATGCCCGCGCAGTTCTGCCATCACCCGTTCCCTGGCGTCCGGCTTGATTTCGCCGTCGGCTGTGACCCCGTCGAGGAGATGCTGGGATCCGATGTTGGAGGTCATGATGATCACCGTGTTCCGGAAATCGACTTGCCTCCCTTGAGAATCGGTGATCCGGCCGTCGTCGAGCACCTGCAGCAGGGTATTGAAGACGTCGGCGTGGGCCTTCTCGATCTCGTCGAAGAGCACCACGGAGTACGGCTTACGCCGCACCGCCTCGGTGAGCTGGCCACCTTCGTCGTACCCGACGTATCCGGGAGGTGCACCGATGAGCCGACTCACCGTGTGCCGTTCCTGGTACTCGCTCATATCGAGGCGCACCATGTTGTCTTCACTGTCGAATAGGGCGCTGGCCAATGTCTTTGCAAGCTCGGTCTTTCCGACGCCCGTCGGGCCCAGGAAAATGAACGAACCGATCGGTCGACGAGGATCACGGATACCGGACCTCGCCCGGATCACAGCGTCCGCGACCAGTTGCACCGCCTCGTCCTGACCGACGACCCGCTCGTGCAGGATCTCGTCGAGCTTCAACAACTTCTCCCGCTCACCTTCTTGCAGCCGGGCGACCGGGATACCCGTCCATGCGGCCACGATCTCTGCGATCTCGTCTTCGGTGACCACTTCACGCAGCAACGGATTTCGGCCTTGTCTGGTGGCCAGTTGCTCCTCCGCCGCCTCGAGCCGGCGTTCGAGCTCGGTGATCTCGCCGTATCGCAACTCGGCTGCCCGATTGAGGTCGTAGTTGCGTTCGGCGGCCTCGGCCTCGACGCGCAACCGTTCCAAATCTCCTCGCAGTTCTTGCACCCGCCGGATCGCCTGCCGCTCCGCCTCCCATTGAGCGTGCCGGGCGTCTGCCTCGGCCCGCAGGTCGGCCAGCTCCTTGCGCAATTCTTCGAGGCGCGCTTTGCTGGCCGCGTCCGTTTCCTTGGACAGTGCGGCCTCTTCGATCTCCAGACGGGTCACCTTCCGGGTGAGCTCGTCGAGTTCGGCAGGCATCGAATCGATTTCGGTGCGGAGCCGAGCGCATGCCTCGTCTACGAGATCGATCGCCTTGTCCGGAAGGAAGCGGTCGGTGATGTACCGGTGCGAGAGGGTCACGGCGGCCACCAATGCACCGTCTTGAATTTTCACGCCATGGAACACCTCGAGGCGTTCTCGAAGTCCGCGCAGAATCGAGATCGCATCCTCGGCACTGGGCTCGTCGACGAGAACGGTCTGGAATCGACGCTCCAGTGCCGCATCGGATTCGATGTGCTTGCGATACTCGTCGAGAGTGGTGGCACCGATCATGTGCAGTTCGCCGCGTGCGAGCATCGGTTTGAGCATGTTGCCGGCATCGAGAGACCCCTCGCCGCCGACCGAGCCCGCTCCGACCACGGTATGCAACTCGTCGACGAACAACAGGATGCGCCCCTCGGCAGCCTTCACCTCGGACAGCACGGCCTGCAGTCGCTCCTCGAACTCGCCGCGGTACTTCGCACCGGCCACCAGAGAACCCATGTCGAGCGAGAAGATCGTCTTGTCGCGTAGGCCCTCGGGCACGTCGCCGCGGACGATCCGCTGGGCGAGACCCTCGACAATCGCAGTCTTACCTACACCGGGGTCGCCGATCAGCACCGGGTTGTTCTTCGTTTTCCGGCTCAAGATCTGAGTTACCCTGCGTATCTCGGCATCCCGGCCGATGACCGGATCGAGTTTGCCTGCCCGTCCCTCGGAGACGAGGTCGCGCCCGTACTTCTCCAATGCCTCGTACGCCCCCTCCGGGGTTGCCGACGTGACACGCTGATTGCCGCGCACCTTCGTCAGCGCTGTGAGGAAGGCGTCCCGTGTGACCCCGTGACTGGCGAGGACCCGCCCGGCCGCGCTGGCCGATCCTTCCTCGGAGAGGGCCATCACAAGATGCTCCACCGACACGTAGGAATCCTTGAGTCTCTTCGCCTCCCGCTCTGCGGCATCGAGCAGCTTGGCCAGACGCTGGGTGATCATCACCTGACCGGGGGTCGCGCCGGGGCCGCTGACCTTCGGCCTACGCGACAGTTCACGATCCAGATCGGATCGAAGTGCTTCGACATTCGCGCCGGCCTGTTCGAGCAGTCGGGGCACCAACCCATCCTGCTGATCGACCAATGCGAGCAGCAGGTGCTCTCCGTCGACTTCGGTGTGGCCCATTCTGGTCGCAACATTCTGGGCTTCCTGCAAGGCTTCTCGTGACTTTTCGGTCAAGCTGCCGGTGTCCATGAGGATGTCCTCCTTCTGCGGGCCGCTGTTTCGAGTCTTTCGATTCGATCCAGCAGATCGAGCACGAGCCCGATTGCCGAGTAGTTGAGACCCAGACCCGTCCGCAGTCGTTGGATGCGTGCGGCGTGGGTCACTTCGGATGGGTCGAACGACATCTCTCCGCCGGCGTAGCGGTGGGCGTCGAGCAGTCCGAGAGCCACGAGTTTTCGTGTCAGATCCGGGTGCAGGCCAGTACGTTCGGCGAAGGCGTCCGGCGACAATCCGGTACGGCGAACCAATACGTACTGAGTGATCGGCGTTGAGGTGCTCATGTCTCTTTCCTCGGATTGAAGTTCGATTCGGCGCCCAACTGCTCGAACAGTTCGCGTTCACGTGCTGTCGGTTTCGACGGAACCATCACCTTGATTTCGGCGTAGAGGTTGCCGTTGGCACCGCGCGGATTCGGCATTCCCTCTCCGCGCAGGCGCAGCTTCCTACCAGTCGAAGAGCCAGGCACCACTTTGACTTTCGCCTCTCCGCCCGGTGTGGGAACGACGACTGTCGACCCGAGAACCGCCTCCCATGGCGATACGGGCAGATCGACGTAGATGTCCCGACCCTGCACGCGGAACCGTGAATGCGGTTTGATCCGCACCACGAGGTACAGATCCCCAGGCGGCGCGTCACCGTTGCCTCGGCCTCCTTGCCCGGCCAACCGGATTCGCTGGCCGTCCAGGACGCCGGCTGGAATGTCGACGTCATACTGCCGTCCGTCCAGTCTGAGAGTGCGTTTTCCGCCCTGATAGGCCTCTTCCAGCGCCAGTTCGAGTTCGGCCTCCTGATCGGCGCCGGGAATCGGTCCGAACCCACCGCCTCCGCCGAACATCTGCCCGAAGAGGTCTTCGAAGTCGACGGCACCCTCACCACCGACACCGTGGCCGAAGTGCACCCGTCTCCCGCCACCGCCGTACCCGGCGGCGTTTGCCCGCACCCGTTCGTCGTAATCCTCGGGTACATGCCGGAAGTCGTCACCGAATCGGTCATAGCGTTTCCGGGTGTCCGGGTCGGACAACACCTGATAGGCCTCGTTGACCTCCTTGAACCTGTCCTCCGCAGTGGGATCCTTGTTCACATCGGGGTGGTACTTGCGGGCCAGCTTGCGGTACGCCTGCTGAATTTCGTCGGTGCCGGCGCCCTTCGGTACGCCGAGTACTTCGTAGTAGTCACGGGCCATCGGTGCTCACCCCTCTGGGCGGCTGACGACCACCGCGGCGGGCCGCAACTGTCGCCCGTCCTCTCCATAACCCGGGCGCAAGACCTCGACCACGGTCCCGGACGGAAGGTCGGGTCGGGTTACCACACTGACCACTTCGTGGAGTTCCGGGGAGAACGGCACACCGGCCTCGTCGTGGCGCTCGAAGCCGAGTCGTGAGAGCACCTGTACCGCCTGGTCCCGGATCGCCTTCACACCTTCGACGACGGCCTGCGGATCGCTGCCTGCGTGTGCAAGCGCAAGCTCCAAGTTGTCCAGTATCGGCAGCCACGCCGCCGAAACCTTCGCTACTTCCGCGGCGCGTTCACGGTCCAGATCTTTGGCGTATCGCTTGCGCAGGTTGTCCAGATCTGCGACGGCCCTGCGCCAACGGTCCTCGAGTTGAGACAGCTCGTCTGCCGTCTCGGCGCGATCGGACTCGGTCTTGCTTTGATCCGTGTCGGCGCTGTTGGTAGTCGGCTCAGTCGTCGAATGATCTGCAGACATTTCCATCGTGCGCCTCAGCTTCGATCGAATTCGGCGTCGATCACGTCGCCGTCATCCGACGACGCAGCATCAGCGCCGCCTGCTTGGCCGTCGTCCGACTGGTCCGGCACAAGTCCGTAGAGCAGCTGTTGCAGCTCCGAGGTGAGTGGCTGAACCTCCGCGGGTGAAGCGCCGTCCTGCACGGCCTTTCGGGCGTCGGCAACCAGCATCTCGGCCCGCGCCTTCTCATGCGGCGGGGCACTGTCACCGAGTTCGGCGAGTCGCCGCTCCACTTGATACGCAACCGAATCGAGCCCGTTGCGCGCGTCGACCGCCTTGCGCAGCGCCTCGTCCTCACCCCGGTTCCGTTCGGCCTCCGCCAACATGCGCTCGACCTCACCCTGATCAAGGTTGCCCTGTTCACTGATCGTGATGCTCTGTTCCTTGCCGGTATCCTTGTCGCGAGCGGTGACGTTCAGGATGCCGTTGGCGTCGATGTCGAAAATGACTTCCACCTGGGCCTCGCCACGTGGCGCGGGGCGGATGTCTTCCAGCCGGAACCGGCCCAGCACCCGGTTGTCGGCCGCACGTTCGCGTTCGCCCTGCAACACCACGACGTCCACGGCGGACTGATTGTCTTCCGCCGTGGAGAACACTTCGCTGCGCCGTGCCGGGATCGTCGTGTTCCGCTCGATGATCTTCGTCATCACCCCGCCCTGCGTCTCGACGCCGAGGGACAGTGGGGTGACATCGAGTAACAACACATCGGAAACCTCGCCTTTGAGCACGCCTGCCTGGACTGCGGCTCCGAGGGCAACGACCTCGTCCGGGTTGACGCCCATGTGGGGGTCCTTGCCGCCGGTCAGCCGGCGAACCAGCGCCTGTACAGCCGGGATACGTGTCGAACCGCCGACCAGTATCACTTCGTCGATGTCGTTGGCGGCGACCTTGGCGTCACTCATGGCCTGCTTCACCGGGCCGAGGCACCGTTCCACCAGATCGGCAGTCAAATCATCGAACTTCGATCGCATGATCGTAGTGGTGAGATGTTTGGGACCATTCGCGTCAGCGGTGACGAAAGGCAGGTTTACCTGGGCCTGGGTCACCGAGGACAGCTCAACCTTTGCCTTCTCCGCGGCTTCGAACAGTCGTTGCAACGCCTGCGCATCCTTACGCAGATCGATGTTCTCCGCGCGCTGGAATTCGTCGGCGAGGTAGTCCACCACGCGTCGATCGAAGTCGTCGCCGCCCAAGTGGGAGTCGCCGGCCGTGGAACGAACCTCGACTACCCCCTCTCCGACGTCCAGCAGGCTCACATCGAAGGTTCCGCCGCCGAGGTCGAAGACCAGTACGGTTTCGTGGGTCTGTTTGTCCATGCCGTACGCGAGTGCCGCAGCGGTCGGTTCGTTGATAATCCGCAAAACCTCGAGGCCTGCGATACGGCCGGCGTCCTTGGTGGCGTTTCGTTGCGCGTCGTTGAAGTAGGCAGGAACGGTGATGACCGCTTCCTTCACCTTCTCACCGAGGAACTTGCTCGCGTCGTCGACGAGCTTGCGCAGCACGAGAGCGCTGATCTCCTCTGGTGCGTATTTCTTGCCGCGCACGTCGAAGCGGGCCTCACCGTTGTCACCCGCTACGACGTCGAAGCTGACCGCTTTGGCTTCCTCGGAGATCTCGTCGTAGTGACGTCCGATGAAGCGTTTCGCCGAGTAGATCGTGCCCTTCGGATTCAAGATCGCCTGCCGTCGGGCAAGCTGGCCCACCAGACGCTCACCGTTCTCGGTGAACGCCACCACCGAAGGCGTCGTCCGTGCTCCCTCCACATTGGAGATCACCACCGGCTCGCCGCCTTGCCAGCTTGCGATGACCGAGTTGGTTGTGCCCAAGTCGATGCCTACAGCAGTTGTCATGACTCAATTCCTTTCGATCGGCCCGGCCGTTGAGCAAGTGCGATTCCGCCCGCAACTTCGCTCGATGTCGGCAAGGACTTCGTAGTTCCCTGGTTTTGGCGAGTGGATTGGGTGAAGTCACGGAGACCGAGCAGGGCGCCGATAACGGCGCCCGACACCAATCCGTGGATGGCGGGCGTGAGGCTCGAGAGCGGCCGAGGGTAAGGGTTTCCGCCACTGTGCTTTGACATCACGCCCCTCAGCGTTGATGTTGTGGGGTTCGCCGGGCCTGTGTGTACTGACAGGGCCCGACCGCCGGTCAACCGGTTGAGCTCACGAACCACCCAGCCATGATGAGTCTTTTCGTCCACCTAAAGGGCGTCAACAACATTCGCCTGATGGGCGGGGCGCAACGGGGCAGTGGCGACCACACCTGCCCTTGATCGAAGATGCCCGCCGGAACCCGATCGAAGCGGCCATCGCATGAAACTCCGAGTATCGGCTTCGACACGAAAACTCGAGTGTCGGCCGCTACTGCGGTACGTCCACACTACCGCGGCGCATGCAAAAGGAGAACTCCCTTTGCGAAAGATCGTCACAGTCAGTGAACAGCAGCTCCGTTGAACCCGGACGAGATTCATTGTAGTTCTATCGAATCGCCTTGTGACAGAAAGGTAATGAGCCACTACTGGCCGGTTCCAATTGGTTGCGAGTAGGTGGCGAACACCCGCGTGCTGCACGGTTCAACGTCCCGTTCTGTGGCTGGTCAACAGACCGCTCAGGCGGGAGCTATTGCAATTCAACATGTTTCGGCCACCGTCACTACGGGACTTACGTGGTTCTCGTCTATTCCTGTGCTGCATCCTTTGGCAGGATTTCTATCGAGGGGTCGGTTTGCTCTCGCCCCCGTGGTGGCGCAGGTGTGCCAGGTCTGGCCGTGGTTGTGTTCGTCTCGGCTCGGAGCCGCCTCAGGGATGCAGTACGACTTTGGTCCAACCGTCGTCGTGAGCGTCGAAATGCTGGTAGCCGGATTCGGTTTCGCCGAGCGGGCTTGGCCGGCGTCAATTCACCTGACGCGCGGATGAAACAGAGCTCACAGCGCCGCCACGGCCGCCTCGGCGACGGTCTTGTCCTGCTCCCCGGTGCCGCCGCTGACGCCGACAGCGCCCACGACTTGGCCGTTGTGCCGCAGAGGCACACCGCCTGTGAAGATCATGATGTGTCCGCCGTTGGAGGCGTGTATCCCGTAGAACTGCTCGCCCGGGCCCGCGTTGGCCGCGAGGTCCTCGGTCGAGACGTCTAATGCCCGCGCGGTGAACGCCTTGTTGATCGAAATGTCGATGCTGGCGATCCAGGCACCGTCCATTCGCACGTGAGCCACGAGGTTGCCGCCGGCATCGACCACCGCAATGTTCGACGGCGACTCGATCTCGGTGGCTTTGGCCTGTCCTGCGGCGATGACCCGCTGCGCATCGTCGAGGGACACCGAGGTCTGGTTCACGGTCATGACGCACCTGCCCCGAGCTTCGCGAACTGCTCGACGATGGCCTGACGGAACGCAGGAAGGTCGTCGGGCGAGCGGCTCGAGATCAGGTTCCCGTCGATCGCGACCTGTTCGTCTACGACTTCTACTCCTCCGGCCCCGTCGGCAGTCGATATCGCTATCTGCTTGCCCTGCAGTGGAATTGGCATCGTTGTGCTCCTCTCGGTTCTGGCCGTGTCAGGGATGCAGGACGACTTTGGTCCAGCCGTCGTCGCGAGCGTCGAAGTGCTGGTAGCCGGATTCGGCTTCGGCGAGCGGGAGTTCGTGGGAGATGATCCAGGAGGGCTTTGCCCGGTCTTCGTGGATGAGGTCGCGCAGTTGCCGGTTGTAGTGTTTGACGTTCGCTTGTCCGGTGCCGATCTTCTGGCCCTTGAACCAGAATTTGCCCATGTCGAAGGCGATCTTGCCGTTGCGCTCGAGTTCGTCGGGGCCGTTCTGGTCCTGGGGAAGGAAGATGCCGACCACCCCGATGTGGCCGGTGAAGCGCACCGAATCCACGAGCCGGTTCATCGTCATGGCGGCGTCCTCGTGGCCTTGCGGGTCGTGTGCCTGATAGCCGACGCACTCGCACCCCTTGTCTGCGCCTTTCCCGTTGGTTTGCTCGAGGACCTGCTCGACGGGGTCGCCCTTCGAGTCGTCGATGGGGACGACGCCGATCTCTTCGGCCAGGCGTAGCCGGTCGGGGTGGCGGTCGACGATCATCACCTTGCTCGCTCCCTGGATCATCGCCGAATACGCGGCCATCAAACCGACTGGGCCAGCGCCGTAGACCACCATCGAATCGCCGGGTTGCATGTCGGCCAGGCGGGTGCAATGCCATCCGGTGGGAAAGATGTCCGACAGCATCACGTAGTCGGTTTCCTTGTCCTGGGCATCCTCGGGCAGTCGCAGACAGTTGAAGTCGCCGAACGGCACTCGCAGATATTCCGCCTGTCCGCCCCAGAACGGGCCCATCCCCGCGAAACCGAATGCAGCGCCGGCCATCTTCGGATCGGGGTGCACCGTCAGGCAGAATGCGGTCAACCCTTCCTCGCAGTTTCGGCAGAAGCCGCAGCCGATGTTGAACGGCAAGCACACTCGATCCCCTGGCGATACTTTGACCACTGCATTGCCGACTTCGGCGACGATGCCCAAGTTTTCGTGACCGAGGACCATTCCGGGCTCCAGATCGGTGCGGCCTTCGTACATGTGTAGATCCGACCCGCAGATGTTGGTGCTCGTGATCTTCACCAGCACATCTGTCGGATTCTCGATCCGCGCATCGGGCACGTCCTTGACGTGGACCTCTCGAGGCCCGTCGTATACTAGCGCTTTCATCGCGGCACTCCCTTGTCTTGTAGCTGCGGCTTTCCGGTTGATCTCGTCGGCCGCAGGCGTCCACGCGTGAGCGTCCGACCGAATGAATCGTGCTGTTCGGGGAAGGTCCACGGCGCGCAGAAGTGAAGACCGCACCAAAATGTCGGCGCACCAACATTTTTCCTGCCATCGACGCAACTGCGGCTGCATCCAGGTATCGCATTCCCTCACCATGGAGTCTCCTCCTTCGGCTCCACGATCGCTAGGGGGTTGGGATCGGTTTCCTCGAACGGTGGGTTTGGGTACCTTCCATTAACCGATGGATGGTGTGATGCTTGACAGTGTTCACCACCTCGAAGAGGAGATCCGATATGGCCACCAAGGCGCTGCTGGTCCGACTTGAAGCGAAGCCCGGCAAGGAAGAAGCGGTCGAGGAATTCCTCCGATCTGCACTGCCGCTCGTCGAGCAGGAGCCCGGCACGAAACCCTGGTTCGCGGTGCGGTTCGGGCCCTCGTCGTTCGGCATCATCGACGCATTCCCGGACCAAGCTGCCCGCGAGACACATCTCAATGGTCCGGTCGGCAAGGCCCTCGGCGAACGCGCCGACGAACTCTTCGCTGCGCCGCCCGAAATCAGCTACCTCGACGTTCTCGCTGAAAAAGTCTGAACAACCGACTGGAAAATGTCTTGTCGATGGCGGTCACATTCGGTTGTGAATACAGTTGTGCCACAGCCATACCCGAATCACGGTAGCTTTGCCGGCGTGCGCGGCTGTGGCGTACTGTCCGTCGCTCGCTTCCACCCAGGTATCGGTAGATCACGAGCAGGGCACTCAGTCGAGCCAACTCGCTACCCGTGTAGGAAGAGCATTTCAAACTCGTTTCATTGCAAAGTGTTTCGAGTTTGAGGTGACCTGCCTGGAGTGAAGTAGGACTCCTTGTTCTTGGAGGAGGGCTTAGTGGAGCACCATGGATCATCGAGCAAGGACGATTGGTGCTAGTCCTGTTGGAAAGATGGTCATAGACGATGGCAAAGGTGAGGTCGGATGGATTCACCATCACCGTGCGCCGGTCACCGACCTGGGGTAGCACGTTACTTTTGGGTGCCTCGCAGTCAGCGTCGAACGTGTCCAAACCCGGGCCGCTGATACGGACGGTCAGTTCGGCGGTGTCTTGGCCCTCGTTGAGGTCCCGGATGCGGTTGACGGCGAAAATTTCTGCAGTCGCTGCGATACCGACGGCCCGGAATCGCTTTCCTCCCAGCGCCATCCATAGGTACTGACTGCAAGCCCGATTCCGATCGGGAAGGTGAAGACTCCCCACTACACGGCCGGTCGATCGAGTACGTCATCATCCCGGCGGCGAAACCGATGAGTTCGACCTGCCGCGGTTTGTCCGTGTTCTTGTTGGACAAACCGACACCCTGAGTGAGGGGGTGGTTTTCGGGTGGCTGTTTCAGGATTGAAAAGCGGTGATGCCGCGTCCCCGTGTGGTTGGCGTCGGAGCGGTGTGAGCCCGGATTGCCGTGGACTGAATATTGTTGCAGTCGTTAGCTGTTCGCCGTTTGATGCGATCTCGTTGTGTGCGGTTTTGTTGGTTGCCGACCATATCATGTTGCCGTTGTTGCAAAGCGCCAGTAGGTGTTTGTTGGCATCAACGATGGCTGATGTTGGAAACGACATGGACGATCTCCGCTGGCAAAGTATGTAAGGGGTGGTTGGTGCCCCTTGGAGCGCTCGGAATGCTCGTGGGAAGTCGCGGCCACACCTGTTGCCACAGAACCATGGCGATAGGTCACCTGTCGGGTCGGTGCCTGGTGCTGGAAAGGTTCGAACCTAGTCAACAGTTTCCGTCGGCAGTCACTCCCGGTCCTCGACACACTGGTGAATCCTGACACCCCGTGCCTCGTTCGTAGCTCCGTTGCTAACGGTTTCATCCCGTCGAGTCCAGGGAGAGGGGCAGTGTTGACCGACTGCTGGTGGATTGTTCTCAGCTGTCGAAAAGGCCATCTTTGCCCGGAATTTCAGCGCCAACTGTCGCGTAGTTTTTCGAAAGTCGCAGGTTGATCTGACAAATAGATCGGAATCTACAGCCGCCATCGCCTGAAGGTTGGACAAGAATCGGTCATGGTGGGATTCGGGGCGAGCACCAGCGATTATGTCGATGTTGGGCGGCTGCCGAGCGGTTACGGTGTTTGTCGAATCAGTCTCGGAGCCCGACGAACATCCGGCCACGACAAGTGCGACCGTAGCGAGAATCGCAACAGAAAGGATGGGTACGCGGCGACTGTCACGCTGGACTCCGTTTCCTCGGTTTCGCGAAACTTACCAGGACAACCGGCTCTCAGAATTCACTCTGAGCCACGAGATGCCTGTTTTCGATACCTTCCGCCAGAGAGTGAGCCCGGGAACGCGCGTTGGTGAGCAGCGCACTGCGGGGCGGCAAACTGAAGGGGCGGCAGCACCAGCTCACCCGAGAAGACATAGATCCCTTGCGATTTTAGAGACCGGCCAGCCATGAACCGAAGTTTCATCAGGTCGATCACCACGAGTAACACTCAGTGCCAGCATCTTTCGAACGCACCCAGCTCGACGATTCCGGTGTCACTGCAAAGCCGAGAGAACCGTGTCGACCCGCCCACGGAGTGGGCCGTCAAGCTCGACAACTACCAGGGAGTCACACACCTGCATCGGATCGGCGTACACCAAATCCAGCAACGCGTCGTTCACCGCGCGCTGCAGCTCCGGCATCCCCACCGCAGGCAACTTCTGCACTGTTTCGACGGTAATCGGCACCACAACCAGCACGTCGAGAGTACGTAGCGCGGACCTCACAATCGCCGCCTCGACTTCTGCCTCCGGATCGACACCACACGCCGACAAGTACGCCAGGAAGTCGAGCGGCGTGCGATCGAATACAACACCAGAAGAAGGTGTAGTCAGCAATCGCAGTGAACGACGAAGCTGCGCACGGTAATCATCAGCCGAGGGCGGAAACTCGAACTCGCGCCCCTCCTCTTCGAGCACGAAATACGGTTCATCGACCCGAATGTGCCCCGCGAGGCGGCCACACAACTCGTCGACCAGCGTGCTCTTGCCGGTCCCGTGCGGGCCGGATACTCCAATACGCATTAGTGGGACCCTCTCGAAGAAAGTTACGGAACTACTTGTCAGTTGAGCACCCGTCGACCGTCGGCTCGATACCGACCCCTGGATGCCCCGACCCGTCGACAATTCTCGTTGCACCTCGGTCGAGTCGTACTGAGGGTATCGAGGTGAGATCGGATCACCGTGGTGATCTGCTCGGAGTCGGTGGGCATCTTCGACGACTGCCTGCCCTCGGTAGTGGGATCTGCTGAACTGATCGTGCATCCCGAGAGCAGCAGTGCTGCAAGGGCTCCGCCGAGGAGGATCGATTCCACCGATCGCCGGCGGTAGTGGTTTATGGGTGGATTCACCGAAACTCCTTTATTCGTGAACATGTTGCGCCCGGAAAGTCATCCAGCCGGCGGCCAGAAGACAAACGCGGCGGACAGCAGAGCAAGGCTGAGGACCGCGGTGGCATTGGCGGTGCGAACAAAGACGTACTGCTCCGCATCCTCTGCGCCGAGACACAGCGGGGTCAGCTGCAAGGCCAGCGACAACATCCCGGTACCGAGCGCGCCGAGGGCGAACAATTGTCGAGAATCCATCAGCGGTATCCAATCCCGTTGCAGTCCAAAGGAACAACGAGCTGGTCACATGCGCGAACGTAGACTCGGCGAGAGTTCTCCGCACCAGCGGCCGAACTCCTGAACCGAGGATGCAGTCGAGAAGCTGCAGGGGGAGATTTCAGCATCTGGTGAGGACTCCCCGGCGAAATGCGACACAAAACGTCGCTACTTCAGGTGGTTGGGCCGAATCGCAATCCGCGGAGCAGTCGGCGGTAGGAGAAGCGGTCGTCCCAAATGCGAAGCAGGCCGTTTGCGAATGTGTAGTGGCCGTCTACGTCGAGGTGCATGGCAAACCATCCGATGCGGATGATCTCTCGTCGCCGGGAGGACACGGTGTTGTGGTCGGTGGTCATCGTGAGCACTTCCACGACCTCGTACCTGGTGATCAGGCGAGAGACGATCGTGAGCGCCAGTTCGACGCGTTTGCTTCCACGCACGCTGGGCAGGCCGGTATTGCGCCATTCGATGTCGGGATCGACGAGTGCGCGCACGGCATCGGCGTCCATTTCTTCCAGTGCGATCAGCAGGTCCACCACCCGCGATGTCAGTTGATCGTCGTTCAACAGGTACTCCGGTTGTCTGGAATTGTGTTTTCTCATCGGTGGATTCATGTGGTGACCGTCAGGCAGGGACTGTTGCTCCGCGAAACGCACAGGAGCATCTTGCCGGCGGCGCGCTCGGCTGGGCTCAACGAATTGTCACGATGATCGACGTCGCCGTCGCTGACGTGGACCATGCAGGTGCCGCAGAAGCCCTGACGACATGAATAGGGGGCTTTCGGGTTCACACGCAGCACCGCGTCCAGTGCGGTCTGGTCGGCGGCGACATCGATGACCTGACCGGTGCGAGCCAGTTGGATGCGGAAGGGTCGTCCATCGACGACCGGTGCGGCGGAGAAGCGTTCGGCGTGCACTTCCACACCGGGCTCGTTGCGCACACTAGCTGTGATCGCGTCTATCATCGGGACGGGACCGCAACAGTAGATCGCGTCGCCGCTGCGCACATTCGGCGGGAGAAGATCGTTCGCTGCGGGTAGGCCGTATTCGTCGTCGGTGCGGATGGTGACCCGATCACCAAACGGCGACAATTCCTCGAGGAACGGTAGTGTGCGGCGCTCGCGACCGACGTACATCAGCGACCAATCCAGGCCCATGCGCTCCGCCTCGCGGACCATCGGCAGTATCGGTGTGATGCCGATGCCACCCGCCACGAAGTGAACGCGCTTCGCGCGCTCGATTCGCCCGGGTTCGACGAACCCGAATGCGTTGCGTGGACCGCGAACGCCGACGACGGTACCGACTGGCAACTCGTCGTGCACCTCGTTCGATCCGCCGCCACCATCAGGAATCCGGCGTACCGCGATCCGGTAGCAGCGTCGATCGGCGGGATCGCCGCACAGCGAGTACTGACGTATCCGTCCCGAGGGCAGGTACAGGTCGAGGTGTGCCCCGGGATACCACCGTTCGAGGTCGCTGCCGTCAGATGCTCGCAGTTCGATACTGACCACGTCGTTGTCGGTGGCCACCGTCGTGCGCTCCGACACCGTGAGCGTTGTCTTGTACTCGTCGATCCGGTTTTCCGGTGGCTCGTCGCGATGAATCAAGACCGCCAACTTGACCTGCGTGGAGACCAGGACATCCAGAATGCGCAGAATCGAGTCGCGGCGCTTGCCGCGACGTAGGTCGACCGGGATCTCGCGGGGGGCCGGCCACCGCTGTGTGAGCTCGGGCGCGTTGGGTGTCATGTGTTGACCCGCTTGGCCGCTGGCGATTGCGCGACGTAGGCGAGGGCCTGGGCGGTGGACCCCACACTGTCGGGGTGAAATCCCGGCACGAACGTCGACACACCGCTCCAGAACCATTTCGATACACCAGGCACCAGTCCGCGGCGTCCGGCGCGGACGAATTCCAGTAGCAATCGTGGATAACCGATGTTCGGCGTGTTGGGGTCGTTGCGACTCAGATACATCGCAGCACGGAGCAACCACCCCAAAAAGATTGGCCACGTGATGATCATGGAGATACAGCGGCGAAAGTAGCCGACTCCGAAGTACGTGGCGACCTCGTGTGCCACGGCACGATGCTCGACCTCTTCGGCCCCATGCCACCGATAGAGGTCAAGCATCTGCGGATCCGCGCCGAATTTCTCCAAGTCCGCGTTCAACGCCCAGTCGCCCACGAACGCGAACATATGCTCCGAAGACGCGCAAATCCCGAGACGCTCGATCAGACGCTGCCGGACGGCCTGCGGATCGGGGTCGTCACCGACGCCCAAAGTTCTACGGAAGAAATACTGCATCTGGCGGTTGAACGGGGCCGGGTCGATCCCGTGCCGTGTGAACACCTGATTCATGACCTCGTCATGCGCCTCTGCGTGCAGCAGTTCTTGACCCATGAAACCGAGCATGTCCTCGCGAAGCTTCTCGTCGTGCACGTCCGGGAGGGCCTGCTCGAAGGCCTGGATCATCATCCGTTCGCCCTCCGGGATGACGAGGTTCATCGAGCTGAGGAGGTATGAGGCGATCGGCTCGTTCGGCAACCACACCAAAGGCGCTTTCTCCCAGTCGAAATCGACTCGCCGCGGACGGATCGCTACCCGGCCGGGCGGTGCGATCGGACTCTGTGTCAGTCCACTCGTAATTCGCATGACCACTCCTCGTTCATAAGTACGTAGCAGTACTTATGAATGAGCATGGCGATCTACCCTTGGCTTGTCAACACCGGACTACGAGGTCGGGCGAGAGATCCAGTACCCGTTCAAGGAAGGACATGATCGGCGCATGAAGATTCATGTACGAATTCGACCCGTCAACCACCTGGCGGTAGAACAACTCGTTGCAACCGCCGATCGCCGCGAGAAACACTTCACGCCCCGGGGCTTCTGAAGACTTGGACGAGTAGCCGACGAGCAATGCATCGGCGAGCAGTTCCACGTACTCGTTGCGCTTCGCCACCCCGGCCGGGCCGGCCACAGGTAGGTCCACCACCCAGGCTCGCACGAACTCCGGTTCGGACGAACACGTCTCGAGATACTTCTCGATGACAGCCGAAAGCTGTTCGTGTAGAGATAAATTGGCGGTCGAGCTTTGTATCGAGGTGATGTTGGAGACGATCACCTCGATGCCGGCGTCGATCGCCGCGATCAAGCACGCTTCTTTGCTCTCGAACTGCTTGTAGAAAGCTTGGCGAGACACCCTGGCACGCCCGACGACATCGGCGATCGTGGTCGAGGCGATCCCCTTCTCCGCCGTCGACGAGATCACCGCACGCAGAATGCGATCGCGTTGCGCGTCTTGGACCTCGTCCACAGCCAGTCGGCCGCGGCCACGCGGCAACCCGGGGAGGTCACGATCGAACGATCCAGCCAGCCTGCGCATACCGAAATCGTAGCCCGCCTGGCGCCATCGGTTCTCTCGCTCACCACGTCTGTGGACCAACAGCCATGCGAGTGGACCGATGTCGAGTGGAATTGCCCCCGTGGTGCTCTGAGGCAATTTCCCATCGCGACACGGTTGCGTCCAGTTCGTCGTTTCTCCGTGGTGGGGCTGCTCCCTGTGACGAGTCCAGCCGTGGTGCGGCGGAGGGCATCGAAAAGCCTCCTGCATCGACGAAGGCCGTCCGCTGTATTGCATGGTCGTGGAGTGTTGCCTCGTGGAGTGTGAGCACGGGTGTGACACAAGCGTTCAGGCCGTCGAAGACCTCGACCCAGGCGTCTCGATCGTGTGTGGCGAAGGTTCTGCCGAAGCGTTCGGACAAGTCGTCCCAGTTCGATTGGTCCCAGCGATTCGGCAACGAGGCGGGATCCAATCCGAGTCCGAACACGAAGCGGTCGTAGTACACGTCTTCGAGGGCCCCTACCGCCATGTACCTGTGGTCTGCGCACTCGTACGCGCGGTAGAACGGGGCAGATCCGTCGAGGAGGTTGGTTCCACGACGGGCTGACCAGCGGCCGGCATGCTGCCACGATCGGACGAGCGCAGTCAACGAACTGGCGCCGTCGACCATCGCTGTATCCACCACCTGGCCTCGGCCAGTGCGTTCTCTTTCGTGCAGCGCGGCAAGTACTCCGACGAGCAGGAACATCGATCCGCCGCCGAAGTTCCCGACGTAGTTCAGCGGCGGTGACGGCGGCCCGGAAGCCGGTCCGAGCTGTTCGAGCGCGCCCGAAAGCGCAAGGTAGTTCAGGTCGTGCCCGGCTTCTCGGGCCATCGGTCCCTTCTGGCCCCAGCCACTCATTCGGCCGTAGATCAGCCCCGGATTGTCCTGCAGGCAGATCTCGGAGCCCAGGCCGAGCTTCTCCATCGTGCCGGGCCGAGAGCCCTCCATCAGGACGTCCGCTCGGCCGATCAGCCTGCGCACCTTGGCGAGATCTTCGGTCTTGGTCAGATCTGCAGTGAGTTCGGTCCGCCCTCGGAGCATCCCCGCATTCGCATCGTCGATTCCGTCATCTGCTCCCATCGAGATGGGGCGCACGATGCGCACGACATCGGCGCCAAGATCTGCCAACATCAGACCGGCGTGCAGTAGCGGCCCTATGGCCTCCATTTCAATGACCCGGATACCCGACAGCGGCCCGCCGTGCACTCCGCCGGTGGCTTCGTCCTGCATGATCACCCTCGCGCGGTCGGAGTCGGGACCGACTCGGAGCGTGCCGGCTCGGTACGAAAATCTGCCGGGTCGACTCGGTAGGTCATGGCCCAGTAGTCGTTGATCCGCCATGGAAGGACCGATACGACGCGACCGTCCGGGTTTCGGTACCAGTTCTCCATTGCCGGATGGGTCCAGACCATCTGTGCGTGCTGTCGGTCGACGGCCTCGTTGTATCGATCGTTGACCTCGGCCCGGCACTCCATCGCGCCGAGGTTTTCCGATTGCATCAACTTCAAGGCATCCATGATGTAGCGGACCTGACATTCCAGGATCGTGATGAAGCTCCCCCCATGTCCCAGGCCGGTGTTCGGTCCGGTCATGACGAAGAAATTGGGGAAGTCAGGAACTGTGATTCCCAGGTAGGCGCGCGCGTCGTGCTCGCCCCAGATTTCTCCGGTGGACCGGCCGGATCGACCGACGATGTCCATCGGGTAAAGAACGCGCACACTGTGGAAACCCGTCGCCATGACAATGACGTCCAGCTGGTGCTCGACGCCGTTCGTGTCGACGAGTCCAGAAGGTGTCAGGGCGTCGACTCCGTGGGGCACCAGTGTGACGTCGGGCTTACGAAGCATCGTGAACCAGCCATTGTCCAGCAGCATTCGCTTACCAAAGGGCGGATAGTCCGGAAGAGATGCCTCGATCAGATCTGTTCGATCACCCAGCTGATCGCGGAGATAGCGTTCGTAGAACTTGCGATGACCATGGTTGGTCGCATTGATCGAGGCGCTCGGCTCTGGCCAGTCGGGGTCGACCTGGAGGGACGAGTACACCTTGTCGTTGAAGATCCACGACAGACGCGCCCGGTACCACTCGCGATAGCCGGGGATGTTGTCCATCAGCCAGTGGACGCCGTCGTCGATGGTCGTGAAGTAGTCGTCGTTCGGTGCGATCCACTGTGGTGAGCGCTGGAAGATCGTCAGCGATCCGACACGATCCGCGATGGCCGGGCCGATCTGCATAGCACTGGCTCCGGTACCGACGATGCCCACTCGCTTTCCGCGGAGCGACTCGGGATCGTCGAGCTCGTTCGGCCACTCGGCGGAGTGGAAGAGGCGACCACGGAAGGTCTCGATTCCCGGTAGATGCGGGATCTTGGGACGATTGAGCAGACCGACCGCGCTGATCAGGATGGGAGCCTCGAGGGTCTCCGGCGCCTCACCTGGTCGCTGGACGGACACACGCCAACTCTGTTTCGACTCCTCGAACTCGGCGCGCGTCACCTCATGGCGGAAGCGGACATTGCGCCGGATGTCGTTGGCCTCCGCAAAGTCCTCGAGATATCCCTGAACCTCGTCGCGCTTGCCGAAGTGGGTCGACCAGTTACGAGGGAACGACGAGATCGAGTAAAGGTGGCTCGGTGTATCAACTCCGGCGCCCGGATAGCGGTTCTCCCACCATGATCCGCCGACGTCGTCGTTCTTCTCCAGGATCACGTGAGGGATTCCAGCGCGGGTGAGCTCGACGGAGGCCAGCATCCCCGCGATGCCGGCTCCGATCACGATGGCGTGGAGTCGCTCGTCGCACTTGGTGGTGGCAGGCTTGATCTGCGGACCATTGACTATCTCCGCCATCATCGGCGCGAAGTCCGGCGGCACGGTCTCGCTGCAGGTGAAGTTGAGGATTCGCTCGACTTCCGAGCTGTCCAGCGTCCGCCGGGACGGCTCGTCCAGCGTCCACCAGCGTTCCACTGCGTCGATCAACGCGCTCCGGATTTCGGACTGAACGTCCTCCGGAAGTCCTCCCGTGGAGTTGTCATCCATGCCCCGACTGCGCGTGGGTTGATAGCGGGGTGCCACCCACCGCTCATCGGCGGTCAGCTCCAGCAACACGGCGAGCATGGTCGGAACGTTGCCCTGTAACACCGCCGAACGCAGGTGGTCACGGTCCAGGTCAGTGACGATAGTCATGTCATGCAGGCTAACAGCCGTTAGCGACACAACCAAGTGTGATTTCGATATTCCCATTGTTGCTTGGAAACTCTGCTTGACCCGCGTGGATGCCGATGACAGTATGAGCCACATCATACTAACCGCGGTAAGCATTCAGGAAGTTGAGGAACCATGGATCTGTCGACAAGTGTCGAATCGGATGCCACTGATGTGCGACGGAGTTCAGGTCCGCTTGTCCGATCCCTCACAGCGACCCAGTCGTCACCGCTAGGGCGAGCGACGTTGGGCGACCAGCTACGCCGCCACTCGCAGAGTCGATACTCGAAGCCGGCGATCGTGTCGTATGCCCCAGGTGGTCGACGCACCGTGACCACCTACGGTGCGCTCAATCAGGATGCCAACCGGGCATCCCATATGTTCCTCGGACTCGGTGTTTCCCGCGGTGACCGGGTCGCCGTGATGGCCCGCAATCGCGTGGAGTCGATCGTCGCCTACTACGGTGCTCTCAAAATAGGGGCGGTGTACTCCGGCATCAATGTCCTTTTCGGACCGAACGAAGTGGCTCAACAGATCGGGCACCTCGAGCCCGCGGTTGTGGTCGTGGCCGCGGAATTCCTGCCATTACTGGAAGAAGCGCTGGCGGGACTCGGTACCCGCCCCGAAATCGTTGTTCTCGACAGCACGGACGAGTTCGGCGGTCACTGCTTCGATCAACTCCTCGCGTCCTCGTCGCCGACAGAGCCGGATTGCGATGTCGACGAGCACGATCTCGCAATGATTGTGTACACCAGTGGAACCGAGGCGGCTCCGAAGGGCGTCATGCTGCCGCATCGCAACTACCTGGTCTCCACCGCACCTGCGTACACATGGGGACTGCGATGCCTGGACGATGACGTCTGGCTCTACGTCATGCCATTCCACACTATTGCCGGAATCGGCTCCCTGACCTCGCTCCTGCTATTGGGAGCGACGCTCGTGCTCCCGGCCAGCCTCGCGCCTGCCGACGCTTTGCACATGATCAAAGCGGAGCAGATCACCGTCCTGGCTCAAACCCCGACGTTCTTCATCTCGCTCGCAGATCATCCTGACTTCGGTCCGGAGACTGTCGGGACCATCCAGCGCTGCCTGACCTATGGAGGTCAGGTCTCGCCGCGAACGGTGGACGCATGGCACCACGCGGCGCCCGCATCGGTGTGGGGCACCTACTGGGGTCAGTCCGAGTTGACGCAGTTGGGCTCCGTCGGCTGGTTCAAGCGACTCGAGGACATTCCCGATCAGGATCCGACCTGGATCGGCAAGCCTGTAGGCCATCTCGAGGTCAAGGTGGTCGATGCCGACGGAAATGAAGCAGAGCGAGGTGAACTCCTCTGTCGCACGCCGTCGGTGATGCTGGGTTACTACAAGGATCCCGAGAAGACCGCCGCTGTCCTCGACGGTGGTTGGGTCCACACCGGCGACATCGTACGTCGCGATTCGGAGGGCAACATGTTCTTCCTCGATCGCAGCAAGGACATGATCAAGACGGGCGGCTACAACGTGTCCTCGCAGGAGGTCGAGCGCGTACTACAAGCCCACCCCGAGGTGTCGCGCGCCGCCGTCGTGGGACTTCCGGACGAATACTGGTCCGAGGCGGTCACAGGCTTCGTCATCGTCATAGACGGCAGCGACCTCACCGGCCAGGAGTTGCGAGACCACTGCAAGACCGTGCTCGCAGGCTATAAGGTTCCAAAGGCGATCAAGATTGTGGATGAGCTGCCCACGGACCCTCAGGGGAAGCTGCTCAAGAGAGAACTACGCCGCCTGTATGCAAAGGACTGAAACGCTGAACATCGATCCTGCCAGCAGCGCGACACCCGGATCCGGTCGACCACGGCTTGAAGGGCTTCCAAGCAGACGTGACGACATACTGGCCGCGGCGGCCGAATACTTCGCTGATCAGGGCTACCACTCGGCAGGCATGCGTGGCATCGCAGATTCGGTGGGAATCAAGGGCGCGAGCCTCTACAACCACTTCACCTCGAAAGAGGAGATCCTCTACGCGATCGCGCTCAAGATGACCCGGGACCCGGTCGAGGAGCATCTACTTGTCCTCGACGAGACTGGAACTCCGGTCGAGCGACTCACCTCGCTGATCGATGTTCATCTGCGGTATTTGGCGATGAACAGGGTCGAGCATCTGGTAAGCCTACGAGAGATCTCGGCGCTTACCGACGAACACCGTATGAGGGTGCTCGAGTACCGCAAGTACTACCAGAGGCGTGTGCGCGATGTGATTGCTGCCGGGGTCCGCGCCGGAGAGTTCGAGATCGCCGACCCACAGCGTGCGGCTGTTGCGGTGCTCGACCTCATGAATGGCGTGAGCTGGTGGCTTCGAGACGACCACGATATCGAGGCGCTGGTGGCAACCTACGTGGATTACATCGTCGTCGGAATTCTCCGTCACCGTCCCGGAACGCAGAGTGGTAACGGCGGTACGCCCAGCTGACGGTTACGCCCGTTCAGCCCGAAAACAAGTGATCCCCCTCCACCCGACGTGGAGGGGGATCACTTGTTTTCGAGCTCGATCAGAGTGCCCGCCGCAACAAAGGAACCAAAGCATCCGGATTCGCGATGGGGTTCGGATTGGTCCCGCACCAGATGTCCTTGAACGTGTACGTAGCCAGACTGGGGAGGTCGTTTTCGGTCAGCCCGACTTCTCCCAGCGATCTCGGCATGCCGAGCCGCCGGATGAGCGAGTCCGCCAACTCGTGTGCGGGCGTTTGCGGCGCACCCAAGGACGCACTGATCAGCGCCTGGCGATGCTCGTTGACTTCGCGGTTGTACTCGAGCGCGAAGGGCGCCATGACGCAGGAGGTGTACCCGTGTGGGACGTTGAACGAACCGCCGAGTGCATGCCCGACGGCATGGCTGACGCCCATGTCGAGGCCTGCGACGATCGCGACCATTGACGACCACGCACCGACCTGGCACATCAGCCGCGCATCCACGTCGTCGGTGTTCTCCTTCACTCGGACGAGTCCTTCGGAGAGCAGTCGTATGGCATTCATCGCCATCCCGTCGTAGTACCCGTTCGATTCGAGTGAGCCCAGGGTCTCGAAGGCGTGGTCCAGTGCGCGAACCCCGGTCGACAGCCACAGCCACTCCGGAGTGTGCAGCGTGAGTGCAGGATCGAGGATGACAGCCTTCGGGGTCATCGCCGGATGCAAGTAACCCTCTTTGACGTTGCTCGTCTCATCCGTCGACCCGGCCAACGCGTTGAACTCACCTCCCGCCAGGGTCGTGGGCGCCACCACTACCGGGATCTTCGGGGCGGAGAAGGTGGGGGCGGTCACCGATGTGTCGGGATTGACCTGCAGGTGGTAGGCGTCCATTTGCGATGCCTCGCGAACTCCGTGCTCCAGAGTGATTGCAAGGATCTTCGCCAGGTCCGTCGCCGATCCGCCGCCCACGCACAACAGCATGTCCGGATCGGCGTCGGCAGCAACTCGGGTGGCAGCAATGACGTCTTCGCGCGGTACATGAGGTCGAACCGCATCGAACAGTCCCACGAATCGATCACCCAATGCCTCGATCACCCGAGCGATCTCGTCGGTCTGCGAGTTGAGCGTCCCGCTACATACGACGAAGACTCGGTTCGCCCCGAGCAACTCTGCTTCCTGGGCCGCGGCCTCCGCGACCGGAGCGCCAATGCGGACTCTCTCCATGGACGGCAGAGAGACAAGTGATGACTGCACGGCAATACCATCTTTCTTTCTTGATCCTCAATCCACCACGACGTCGTCAAGAGCGCTCAGCTCTCGCTCGGTCTGTTCAGGAGTGGGATAGAGCGTGGATCCGGCGCTGGGAAATGTCTCGCACCCCGTCGCAGGCTAACAGTGGTTACCCTATAGGAGATTTGTGGCGCACGCCACAATCGTTTGTCTTTTGGCCAGCGGAACCAGAGGGCGAGGTTAGTCCGTGGGCGTCAATACTGACTTGATCTGCAGTTTTTCAGAAATCCTCATGGCTCTCGGCGGCGCGCCGTTGCATCTCCAGTGGAGGGCGAGAATCGGTTACGGTGGATTCGATCCCCAAAAGGTCGAATTACCTAACCGCCGATTGCCTAATTTCGGGAACAGCTGCGTGATGACGCCTGGGTTGAGTACTGGGGCTGTAGCCATCACTGGCACTCTGGTGACGGACGCCGAATCCAGTGCGCACCCTTCCCGGCACTCAGGTGAATGGTGTCGACGGCGCGACATGCATCGACTTCGCCGTGGAGAAGCGCCTCGAACTTTCCTTGGTCGGAACAGCGGCACTGAGGTGAACAATTATCGCGAGGCGTGCCGCGGGTCGATCCGGCTGCAAAGGGACTTGGCATATCGGGGACGAAGGTTTCTTCTTCCGAGATTCACTCCGCCGAAGCTGACCATTGCAGTCGGTCCGGCAAAGTTAGTCGAGACCCTCGGCTTCTGCTGGGGCTTCGAGACTGGGCATACCCACGGTAAATCCGCTGCCGCCGCACGACGCGAACTGTTTCTTCGACTGGATGGACCGTCAGCTAGAGGACATGATTTTCGGGGTTCGATTACGTGCGTATCGAAATGAGGTGCTGCGTTGTCTGCGTGAGCAAGGGGGCACCGAAGAGCAGAGCACGATGATGTTGCGTCACTTCGGTTCTGAGAGCGCGGTGCCACATCGGCAACCGCCCTTCTGCTTGCCGCGCCACACTCGCCGGAGGCCCTGGTCGTGTCACTCGCCCTCGACCAATGGATCTTCCAGTTCGAGAAGCGCGACCTCGTCCGGATGCAAGTTTTCGTTCGGATCCACGGACCGGGTCAACCGATCGTTTGGACCCAATTCGTCTGGCGCCTGGATGATTTGAAGACCTCGTGCCAAGATCTCGACTCGTCCACGGTTCTCGTTGCTCGTGAGATCTGCTGCGAAAGCAGCAGCTACGGCGTCGCGTGCCAGAGCCTCCGCCAGGTCCCAATCATGGATGTAATCCTCGACCGAAAGGTTCGCTTCTCGCCGGCTCAGCGCGGCCGAAGTGCATCCTTGAAAGTAGAGAGCGACCAACTCCTGAGCGCCGTCCCACTCCGCCTCCAGGCCGAGGGCTACCGTGTTCTCCCGCAACGCGGATCGAAGGTCGAGCGCGTCAGCTGCTCTCATCGGGGGTGACGCGCGCACCTTGCTCACGTACTCCTCGAACCCGATCGCGGCGACAGTCCCGACGACATCGATTACTGCGGGCCAATTCGGCCCCAGATGGCTGGCGAGGTCGACGTCCGTGATGGTTGTCGACTCGATGTGTCGGACAAGCGAATCGAGCGAACGATCTGCGTCGTCGTAGAGTCCATCTCGTTGCGCCTGACGAAGCCACTCCGCTTCTGCGACTATCGCATCTCCGGGAATCGAACCGGCGTTCTCGAAAGCTTCATCAATGGATAGCTCAGTACCGACAGCGACTTGGGGCCCCCAAGCCGCTCCGTTGACTCGCAAGAGCTGCGCAGCAGTCTGTACCACGTTCGTCAAACGAACCGATGCGTCAGAAGAGCGACGCAACGTAGCTGCGTCGGGCCTCGACGGGATGGGTTCACACGCTGGATTGTGCCGTCCACGTTCCGCTTTCGTGATGGTCTCTTCGATATTCGCAGAGGATGGGCGTGCAGCGAAGATCTTCGATACACCGATAGCACCAGCAGTAGCCACAGCGATGATCAATCCCGCTGCAACGAATTTCGCCCTCCGGGTCGGTACCGCATGCATGCTCTTGATTCCCCTTCGGTGTGCCCCGGACGATGCGAGCGAAATATCGGATTCTATCGCGAACGCTATCGGGCGCGTGAGACTTCAGTGTTCGGTCAAGCGCAAGATTGTTGCGGGGATCGGGGCGCCATAGGGAGTAGGTGCCTTGAAAGGGTTGTCAGACGACTTCGACGATCGCACAGTCGGGACGGGCGCGCCGGGCTCTCGTCCTTGCTGTATGCAGTCGAAGCCAAGAAATGTCGGTGGACGTAATGGGGGAGCTGCTGCGGGCCGACGGTGATGTTTTGGTAGCCCCATGGCCACAACGTCGAGTAGATCGTGTTCGGTGCCGATCGAAATCCTTGCGGTTGTTACTCTGATGACCGCAAGCAATTCGGAGTACACCTCCTTTCCTCGTCCTGACGTCAATGATCGTCCGGATGCACCCGAAACGATCGAACGGCGATGACAAGCCGCGAGGCGATCGCGAAGAGCTCACCGTCACCGCACGACGCATCGAGGACGAGGTGTAGGCGGCATGCGGGTCGACGAGCGCAACGGCAGGGGTCATGCGCGAAGGACTGGCCGACTGTAGCGCTCAGCGGGTTCGGACGTAGTCAGGCGCTGACCGGGTCCAGGAGGCCGGTAAGCCGTCCGGCAATCAGTGCTTCGGACTCTGCGACAATACGTTCCACCAATTCACCCACAGTGGGGACGTCGCGAATCAATCCTTGCACAGTCCCAGCCGTCCAGATGCCAGCCTCCTGGTCGCCGCTGTCGAACACCGCTCTGCCCCGCGCACCGGCCACAAGATGTCGAACGTCTTCGAATTTGCCACCACTGGAGAGGATTTCGACAACTTCTTGGCTGATGCTGTTGCGTGCTACCCGTGCGGTATTGCGTAGTGACCTGAAAATCAGTTCCGTGTCGACCTCCGAGGCAGCGACTATCGCCTCTTTGATGTTGCGGTGAATCGGAGACTCCTCGGTGCACATGAACCGTGTACCCATGTTGATGCCGTCGGCGCCGAGCGCGAGGGCCGCCACTAATCCTCGCCCATCGGCAAATCCACCGGACGCGATCATGGGAATGCTGATCCGCTCTGCTGCTGCAGCGATGAGGACGAGACCCGGTACGTCGTCTTCCCCTGGATGCCCGGCACATTCGAACCCGTCGATGCTGATGCCGTCGACGCCGAGGACTTGGGCTTTGACCGCGTGGCGGACGCTGGTGCACTTGTGGAGAACCTTGATGCCTGCGCCGTGAAAGTGCGGCAGATGGGGCGCGGGAGACGATCCAGCTGTCTCGACGACTTTCACTCCGCAGTCGATGATCACGTTGCGATACTCATCGTAGGGCGGAGGTGTGATCGTCGGGAGGATTGTGAGGTTGACCCCGAAAGGTTGATCGGTGAGCTCGCGCGTTCGGGATATTTCTCGGGCAAGATCGTCAGGTGTCGGCTGTGTCAGGGCAGTGAGCATGCCGAGCGCGCCGGCGTTTGCAACTGCCGCTACGAGTTCTGCTCTCCCCACCCATTGCATGCCGCCCTGCACGATTGGGTGGCGAACTCCGAATGTCTCGGTAAATGCGGTGGTCAGCACTGGACATCTCCTCGATGGTGCATGGCTATCTGTTTGTCAGTTACGTTGGTGCAAAGTCAATTTCGACCCGAACGGCGCATTCAGAGCGTCGATGTTGTCCACTCGTTCAAGGCCGGAACCTGTGAAAGTTCAGTTCGTGCCATCGGAGGTTCGGCGCGATAGGGCATGGCAGGCGTCAAATACTGTTCGCCATGTTCGTTGGTGCCGGGGATGAAGGTACGGTTCGCAATCACATCGTCGGCGCAAATTACCTGGTCGTAGTCACGCACAACTGCGGCAACCACTCCGGCCGCAGTGAGATGCTCTACTGCCTCAGCGGCGCTGCGGTAGCACAGCTGCTTCTCGATCGTGGCGACGAGGTCAACACGGTTTTCCACGCGCAGCGCGTTGGTGGTGAACCTCGGGTCGTCGGCCAACTCGGGTAGGTCGATCGCCTTGCACAGTTCGATCCATGCGCGCGGTTGGTATCCGCTGATCACCAGCTCGCCGTCGGCGGCGCGAAAGACGTCTGCCGCCGGTGCGACGCTTGGTTGTCCGTTCCCTTTGCGACTCATGGGCTTTCCGGATACCTGCCACTCGATCCAGTTGGCGGTCTGCAAGTGGATTGCGACGTCCAGCAGGGAGACTCGGACGGACGATCCTTTGCCGGTGCGCTCACGTCGAAGTAGCGCTGCCAGTGCCGCCTGCGCGACGACATAGCTCGTTGCATGGTCTATGACCGGTGCGCCCACACGTTGTGGCGGGCTATCCGCCTCACCCGTCACCGACATCAGTCCGCTCTCTGCTTGCGCAGCGATGTCGAGCCCCGCGCGGGTGGCGGACGGGCCTTCCGCCCCGTACCCGCTCACCGAGACGGCGATGATTTCCGGTCGCAGGCGTTGAAGTTCGGTAGAGGAGAATCCCAATCGATCGAGGGTTCCCGGGCGAAGATTGTGCAGCAAGATGTCGCTCGATGCGATCAGATCCCGAGCTCGCTGCAGATCGGCGGAGTCTTTGAGGTCGAGGCAGATTGAACGCTTTCCACGGTTGTACCCGTAGAAGATGCCGCGCGCGTAGTCGGCGTCGATTTGTCGGGCCGGTTCACCACCTGGAGGCTCGAGCTTGATGACCTCGGCGCCGAGATCGGACAACTGCTGCCCGGCGCTGGGTATTGCGATCAGTTGACCGATCTCCACTACTCGGACACCTGCCAACGGCAGGTCTACTTCGTCGGTCATCGAATGATCTCCACATGAGGCGAAGTGACATCCTCAGCGGGCTCCAGGCAGCGCGCCAACAAGATGCCTTCGGTGTGGTTGCAGGGGTTCAGTCGGTTTCTGTCGCCTTCTACTCCCCCGATTCGGATCGTCACGGTTCCATCGTCATTGCGCTCGAAGTGTGCGTCGTTGAGGTTGACGGTGTGGTCGCGGTACTCGAAGGACTCGAACCAGTGGTTGTACAGCATCACTCCGAAGTAGGTGCAGTCGGGGATGGTGAACGTAATGTCGACGGCAGTAGCGTCTTTCAGTGACCACCAGCCGGCAACGTATTGGTTGGAGCTGGTGCCGTAGAAGTCTCCCCACCCTCGCTGCTCCGAGGTCACGCGAATCTCGTTGGGAGACTGACTGAGTGTTTCGATGAGCTGAAGACTGCGTCGAAGGCTCACGTCCATGCCACGAGCAAGTTTCGTGAGGCGCTGGGTCAGCCACGCCGTGTCGAGATCGGGGCGTGCACCAGGCGGCGGACCGAGGCGCTCGATGTGGAGAACAGGATCGATCTCCGCGTTACGCGTCTTGTGATACACACGCACTACTACGTCGAAGCAGCGCTCATCCAGCCGAATGCCGCTGCGCCCCTCCAGCTCTTGTGCGACGAAGATCTCGAAGTTGCCGTCCGCGTCACACACCTTGTCGTCGATGACGATGTTGTCGGCGACCCTGTCGGTCCCAGACGCGCCCACACGATTGGCGAGGACGGCGACGTAGGGCACTGTGCCACGGTTACCGTGAATGCGATATGTCTCGTTGGGGTCGATCATCGCAGTCCAGTAGTCGACGTCGATGCCGTCTCCCCAGAACTTTCGCATCGGTGACATCAGGGTGAAGAGTTCAGGCCGGAGTACGTCTTGGCGCTCGATGTTCATCTCGGCGAGGTATCCGAACAGACGAAGTGCGTGCCGTACACCTTCGGCGCTGTCCAGCGGCGATCCGGTAGCGGCAGCGGTCGAACCGAATGTCGCAAGGCTGTCGGTGACTGCAGACCAAGCCTCGGTGAGCTGCCGGCGATCGTGCTGGGACTCGGATTGTGTTGACTGGTCAGCGAGTTGTGTCATCGTTTCTTCTCTTTCGTGGTAGACGAACTGGATTGTGTTTGGGGGCGTTGGTCAGCAGAGGGGGTCGAAGGGAACGTCTGCGTCGGACTTGCCCGAGGTCTGGTTGTTCACCCATGCGACGTTCTGGGTCCATCGGTCGGCCGAAATCTGCACAGGCCAGAGACTCTTCTGCGAAGCCCACACCTGGTTGGCTTTGTCAGCAGGAACATTCATTCGCTCGGTGAGAAGTTGAGCTCCTGCTAGCTCGTTCGCAGGATCGGCTATCCACCCTGCTGCGGCCTCGAGCGCCGCACACACGGGGGTGGCAGCATCGGATTCAGCGAATGTGGCTGTCGTGACGAGCACCGTGCCCAGGCCGTATGAACTCACGCCGTCAGAGCCCACCGGGTCTACTTCTGTAATCGCCGTCATCGGTATTCCTTGAGCGTCGAATACGGCCTGGCTGGCAGCGGTGAGAACGGCGGCATCGATGTCGCCCTTTCGTGCGAGTGGTATCTGACTCGCGGTGGGTGCCGCTGCGATGAATTGCACCGTGGAGGCGTCGATGTTTCGTTCTGCGAGAAGCTGATTGACGAATTGCTCGGCCGCGCCGCCACGTGACGGTATGGCGATCCGCTTGCCGGGCAAATCCTCGATGGTGGTGATGCCGCTGTCTTTCGTCACGGCGATGGCAAGATCGATCGACCCGTACGGGGACAGTGGCCGCAGACTCTGCCCTTGCTCTATGGCCGGCACGACGGTTCCGGGTGCACCGACCGCGAGATCGGTTGTACCGCCGATGAGACCGCTGATGAGTTCGGGCCCGTTCTTTCCGTCGATGAGCTCGACGTGGAGGCCTTCCTTGTCGAACATTCCTTGTTGGACAGCGACGTAGACAGGCAGGGACAAAGCACTCGCAGGGTAGACCCCGATGGCGACGCTACCGTCGTTCGGCCGCCCTCCCTCTCCACACGCGGAAAGCAGTAGGGCCGCTGCAATGACTGTGCCGACAAAAGGTCGAAGTTTCATGGGATTCCTGTTCCTTGATGGCTGGGCGCATCAGAAATCAAGCTGAGTTGGCTGGGCGCATCAGTAATCAAGCTGAGTTGGCTGGGCACATCAGTGGTCGAGCTGACCACGTAGCCGGTTGAAGATTTCGATGTATCGAGGTTCGGCGGTGAGGGTTTCGAGTTCGCGGGGGTGTTCGATGTCAATGCTGACGTCGTCGATCACTCGGCCGGCCCCGAGCAGCAGAACGCGGTCGGAGAGACAGATGGCTTCACCGAGGTCGTGGGTTACGAAGATGACCGTCCGGCCGACCTCGGACTGCCAAAGCTCGAGGAATTCGCGCTGTACTTCGACGCGGGTTTGCGCATCGAGGGCGGCAAACGGCTCGTCCATCAACAAGATGTCCGGATCCAGAGCCCACGTCCGGGCCAACGCGACACGCTGGCGCATCCCTTGGGACAGCTGCCAAGTCCACAGCTGTGACGCCTCGGACATTTGAACGGCCGCAAGCCAGCGCGCGGATTGAGTTCGTCTCTCCGCCTTGGGTACTCCCCTCAATTCGAGACCGTACTCCACGTTCTTCTGCGCTGTTCGCCACGGGAACAGCGCATCTCGGGCCATCATGAAGCCCATCCGAGAACGAGCGTCGAATGGTGTTGTGCCGAGGACCTCGGTTTTGCCTTCCGTCGCGTCCACCAATCCAGCGAGCGCGTTGAGCAGAGTGGTCTTTCCGCAACCGCTCCTGCCGACCAAGCTCACGAACTGTCCGCGAGGGATGGTGAGGTCGCCGATACAGTCGGAGAAGGTGTGGTGCTGTGTCGTACTCGGCCCCCGCTCACTCGTGATATCTGGATGTTCCACGGTTCGACGCCATCGCCTGCGGCACAAGCGTTTATCGAGACGACCAGCCGATTACGTGACGAAGGTGGAATGGGGAACGCCGGATGAGCAAGTTCGGAGAGTCCGCCACCCCGCGAATCGATCCGCGGCAGCTACAAGACTTCCTTGCCGTCGTCGAACACGGCAGTATCACGGCGGCAGCGGCAAATCAGTTCACGGGAACATCGAGCGTCTCTCAATCAATTGCGCGGCTCGAAAGACGGGTCGGAGGACGGCTTTTCAATCGAGGCCGGACCGGCGCGACGCTGACTGCGCGCGGACGGAATCTCATCGATCCAGCACGCGAAGCGCTGGCCGCGCTCGACCGATTAGTGGTCGAGCGCGAGTTCTTACTGTCAGCAGTCCCCCACCTCAGTGTTGCCACGACAGCGAGCCTTGCGGACGATCCCGCAGCGGTACTGCTCGGAGCGCTGCGCACGGAGGTGCCGAACCTGAGGATCACCATCTCGGATCCGCCTGGGTCGTCCGTGGCCGATGCGATTCATCCGGTCATGGCAGGCACCGCTGACGTGGCAATAATGGAGTCGCCGCCCACCGGTGTTCCCGGGACGCGCACGGTGCGCCTTCCGGACCACAAGTTGCGGCTCGTCTGCCCGCCCGGTACCCCGCCACCGGTGGACGGGGTATTCATCGGCGAAGATCTCATGCGCATCGGCTTGGTTGTCGCACCACGGTTCGAAACTTCCGATGTCTATCGCCATCTGCGGTCGATCGAACCGCGAATCGACCACGCATTCGTGATGAGGTCACAGCACCGCGATGCCTTCGCGGATTTCGCGTACGAAGGGATCGGTGCTGTCATCCTCGAACTCTCCAGTGCCGAGCGAGCATCCGAACGCGGGTGCACTGTGGGCGAGATATTCGAACTGCCCCCACGGAAGATCGCAGCCGTGGCAAGGGACGGCCAGAACACGCAGATCGTCGAACATTTCCTACGGCTGTGTGCCGAGCAATCCGCGCGGAAGCCGTAGGCCGAGGCGATCTCGACCTTGCGCTCTGGGTATTCGCGTCGCCCGGGCATCCACCGAGAACGATGATTTTGTCCACAGACACAACACTTCTGGGATAGTCCGTTTCCTGAAACAAAGCCGACGGGTTGCCTTCCCGTGAATATGTAATACACGTCACTCCGGATCAACTTCGAAAGGTTGACTTTCATGCGAAAGTCTCTGAAACATTTCGTGAATGCTGCAGCGGCGGTTGCGTTGTGCGCGACGCTAGGACTCACGGGCGCAACCGGAACAGCGGCTGCCGATGCGCCCGGCATCCCGAGCGTCGGGCACGATTGGGCGAGTGCAGGGCCGTACACGCCGAACGTCTCGATCGGGCTGGTGCACACTCTGTACTACCCGCGCCAGCTCGGCGCGCGCGGCGAGAAGCACCCTGTTGTGATCTGGGGGAACGGGACCGGTGTGCTCCCCGGTGCGTACACCTCTTTGCTGCGCCACTACGCCAGCCACGGATTCATCGTGGTCGCCGCCAATACCCCGGCAAGCAATTTCGCCATCACCGTGCGGTCGGGAATCGACCTCATCGCGGACAAAGCGGCCAGCCCGTCGAGCGTCTTCTTCGGCAAAGTCGACCTGGAACATATTGGTGCGGTGGGGCACTCGCAGGGCGGGTCTGCGGCGATCAACGCGGCGATCGACGACCGCGTCGACACCGCCGTCGCGATCCAACCAGGCCCGCTCAATGATGTCGATCTCATCGACGAGCCCGTTCTCTATCTGGCCGGCCAGGCCGACGCAATCGTTTGGCCGGCGATCGTGCGGGCGATGTACGAGGACGCAGACCACGTGCCTGCCGAGTATCTGGAACTGCGCGGCGCCACGCACTTCGGTACGGCGATCAACGGCGGCGATATGCGCGGGCCGAGCACGGCGTGGCTGCGGTACTGGCTACTTGACGATCCGAACGCTCGCACCGAGTTCTTCGGAGCGAGCTGTGGATACTGCACTGACACCCAGCAGTTCTCCGATTTCGACCGCAACGATCTGGCCATGCAGATCCCGGGGTGACGGTCAGATCCGGAGTTGTCGAAGACGAACAGCCTTCCAATCAGGTCGGCGGAGTTGCGAAGCTCAGATGACGACGTAGCCGTACATCCGTTCGCCCTGAGCCACAGCTCTGGTCGCTAGTTCGGCGAAGGCGGTCAGGAACGGCACTGAGTCCTCCGACGGTTCACTCGTCTCGTCGATTGCCCAGGCCGCCGCAGCGGCGGCGACACCGTCAGCGTTCAATTCCGCTAGTGCATCGCGTAATTCGTCGGTAACCGTGAGCACGAGGGTGTCGCCGTCGTCGCTCATCGCGACGAGTTTCCCGCAGCGTGGACCTTTTGCAACTTCGTCGTAGGGGCGAGCGGTGAGGGCTGCTTCCAGTCGGCCGAGCGCGACAACTGGATCGACGCCTTTCGCCTGCAGAACTGGAGTCCCACTCGCAGCCAACTGGACCCGCGGGCGAGAAGCTGCGTTCGCCTCCATCACCTCTGGTTCCAAGTCGACGAGTCCCGCGAGGGCAGAGGTGGCATGCTCATCCGTGCGCGCGGTGAAGTAGTCGGTGATCGCAGACATGGCGCGATCATCTCACACACGATGCATCTCAATGCCCCGGACTCCTTCCGCGACTTACTGATCGACGTCAGGAGGGACAGGTGTGCGCTTCCTCGATCGCTTTCGCGAAAGCGCGAAGTCGTGGGCTTTCGAGATCGGTACGCCACACGAGACCCAAAGCAGATTCGGGTAATCCGTTGATCGGTACGAATGTGATGTCCGAGCGCTGGCTGTATGCAGCGGTCGCAGCGCAGAGGATGAGGCCGACCTGACTGAATGCGACCTGCGACAGGCCTTCCTGAACGGTGCTCGCCCCACCCTGCGTGGGAATCGTGGCTCCGCCCGGCGTCGTGCTCGGGGAATTCACACGCTGCCAATAGTCGGGGGCGGGGCCGGTGATGGGTACGAGACAGATCTGCGCCAACTGCTCGGCGTCGATCACGCCCAGTTCGCTGAACGGGTGATGGACTGAGACGGCGAGGGTCTGGGGCTGTCGAGAAAAGACGAGCCCGGTTGTCAGTTCCGGCTCATCTACGGGGAGAAGGGCCACTGCCGCATCGATTCGCCCGGCGAGTACATCACTGAACGGATCACCCAGGGGTAATTCTTTGATGGTCACGCATGTTTGCGGATGTTGTATCTCGAAACGAGAGACAGCAGCCGCGATCGAATCGTAAATTGCTCCTTGGAAACCCACCCGAAACGGCGTCGGCGTGTTGCGTGCTCTCGATTGAGCGTCCTCGATTACTCCGACGAGCGCCCGATGGGCGGGAGCCAACGACGCAAGAAATTCGGCGCCGAACTCAGTCAGGTGAACGCGGCGACTGGTCCGCGCCACCAGGCTGGTGCCGATACGACGCTCCAATGCGCTGATCAGCTGACTCACTCGGCTCTGGGAGATGAACAGCCGCTCGCCGGTGCGACCGAAGTGCAGTTCTTCAGCGAGAACGAGGAAGCACTCGATCTCACGCATCGGGGGCTCCGACATTTTCACTCCGACCCTGGACTCATTCGACCACTCCATCATGGCTCATCGATGAATTGAGCTAATGGTTGGATGAGCGATTCGCCGTTGATCCATCGGCGTGCAGGAGCTTCTCTGGTTACATGCCCCACTCCGCATCTGCACAGAACAGCCCTGCGTCCACGTCCTCAACCCACGCACACACCATTGAGAACCACTGGGCTGCGGTCGCGCTGATCGCAGCGTCCACCTTCATCGTTGTCGCGGCAGAGATGATGCCGGTCGGGCTACTCACCCCGATCGGTGCTGCTCTGGTGGAAAGTGAAGGGACCATCGGGCTCTCACTGGCCATTACCGGATTGGTGGCAGCGGCCACTGCCCCGTTTGTGCCCATCGTGACCCGGCGCTTCGATCGTCGGTCGACGCTTATCGTTCTGATGCTTGTAGTCGCCGCGGCGAACGCCCTCACGGCCCTTGCTCCGAGCTTCGTTGTCCTCGCTGTGGCTCGCGTCCTTCTAGGCGTGAGCATGGGTGGAGTCTGGGCACTCGCCGCTAGTCTGGCACCCAAATTGGTGGGTTCCAGATCCGTCGGGTTGGCGACCACGATCATCTTCAGCGGAATCGCTGTTGCCTCAGTTCTCGGTGTCCCTGCTGGGACGTATATCGGGGCAGTCGCCGGATGGAGCGTGGCGTTCTGGACTCTCAGCTGCGCGGCGACGCTGATCGCGATCGCCATGATCGCTGTCCTACCCACGATGCCAGCTGATCGGGCCTTGTCGCTCGGGAGTCTCGTGGCGGCCTTTCGGAACCCAGGAGTCCGGGTCGGATTCGCGATTACCGCGCTCATCGTCACCGCTCATTTCGCGGCGTACACCTATGTGCGTCCGGGGCTGGAGTTCTTCGCGGGGTTGAACGCTTCGCAGGTCGGCACAATGCTCCTGATCTACGGTGCATTCGGTGTCGTCGGCAACTTCATCGCCGGGCCGTCCGCTGCAAAGTCCCCGAAGGCGGTGGTCGTCAGCCTCAGCGTGGGAATAGCGGTCACACTCGCCCTGTTTCCGATCTCGGCTACCACCTTGATCGCAGCTGCTCTGCTCATGGCGGCTTGGGGCCTCTTCTACGGTGGTGCATCGGTGAGTACTCAAACATGGATTGCACAAGCAGCTCCCGTTCACCGCGAGGCCGCTTCTGCTCTGTGGGTTGCAGTCTTCAATGCAAGCATCGCGCTCGGTGCGTTCACGGGCGGACGCATTCACGACCACTCCGGTTCCGAAACGGTCTTCTGGACAGCCGCGGGAATCGCAACTCTGGCAATGCTGCTCGCGACATTCCGCAGTCCCGTCGTGGCAAAGCGCGAACTGACAACCTAATCGCCTACACAAACCTTCATAGAGGCAGGACAACAGATATGCACCAGACACCCGCTTCGGCATTCATGGATGTGGCCGAGTTGCTCGAACGCTACCGGGACAAATCGCTTTCTCCGGTGGAAGTGCTCGAGTCCACCATCGAACGTATCGAGGCGCTCAACCCAACCTTGAACGCAGTGGGACACACATTCTTCGCTACTGCACGAGCACAAGCGAAGTCAGCGGAACGCCACTACGCCCGCGGCTCGGATGTCAGCCTTCCGCTCGCCGGTGTTCCCGTTGTGGTGAAAGAGGATGAACCGGTGCAAGGACAACCTTGGACTCAAGGGTCCAAGGTCTATGAGGATGTGATCGCCACTCACACTTCCACTTTCGTGCAGCGAATCATCGACGCCGGTGCCATCGTCCACGCGCGATCGACGGCACCCGAATTCTCCTCGGCCGCGTTCACACAGTCCGAGTTGTGGGGCGTCACTCGCAATCCGTGGAACACGAAATACTCCTCCGGTGGGTCTTCCGGTGGATCGGCAGTCGCACTTGCCACCGGTATGACGCACTTGGCTACCGGTTCCGATGTTGCAGGTTCGATCCGAACTCCGTCGTCACTCAACGGAATTGTCGGGTTCAAGCCACCGCACGGCCGTGTCCCCGTTGATCCGCCCTTCAATCTCGATCGCTACTGCCACTGCGGTCCGATGGCTCGCACCGTAAGTGATTGCCTCACACTGCAGTCGGTCATCGCGGGACCGAGCTCCACTGACATTGCCTCGCATGTGCCGGCATCGCAGTTACCTACCTTCGCAACGCGTTCGTGCGCGGGAATGCGTATTGCCGTGATTCCTGCATTAGGTGACTGGCCGGTTGATTCGGACGTCGCCGAGAACACGGCGAAGTTGGTGGACACCCTCACCGCATTGGGCGCACGCGCGGAGGTCATCGAAGTCGACCTGTCCCGCGCTGCAATCATGCGTGCGGCCGCCATTCACTACGACCACGTGTTCGGTGCTTCGATCTCTGCCGAAGCGTCCGCGCACCCCGGCAAGGTCACGGAGTACGCGAAGGAATTCGCCCGATGGGCCCGCCGCACCCGTGGTGACGCGACTTTCCTCGACGGACTCGCGATCGAAGCCGAACTGTATTCATCGGTCGGATCCCTGTTCGATACCTATGACGCGTTGATCACTCCGGCAGTGGCGACGGAGGGCTTTCTTGCCGGCGACGACTACGTGGGGCACGGAATCAATGTGGCTGGAACAGAATTGGAGTTCTACCTCGAGGCTGTACCGGCCATCACCTTCAACATCCTGAGTAGCTGCCCGGTGCTGACAATCCCCACAGGTTTCGCTCGGAACGGAATCCCCACGGGCACACAGATAGTTACGCGACCGTACGACGACCAGACGGCCTTTGCGATTGGGCTCGCCCTCGAGAAGGTCCTGCCGTATCCCGGCAATCACCCGGACTGCCATGCGGCCCCGCAGGTATTGTTCGGCGTTTGAAGCTAGCTCTGGTGGAGGGTTGACCAGAATGTAGTTAGGTGCCATATTAGTTGCATGGCAGTGGACGGAACCGATCACGACTCACCCACGTTGGATCAGGCGCGGCGGCAGTTGGAGCACTACGGCCTCGGGTCCGATCCGCAGGCGGTGCTGGTTGCGGTGCGGCTGATCTCGGCGGGCGCGCGGCTCGGTCGAGCGACCGAGGTTCACTTCGCGAGGTATGGACTGTCGACCGGCCGTTACCGACTGCTTGCGGATCTGGAAGACCACGACGGGGAGAAATCTCCCTCGCGACTGGCCGCTGATCTCGGCGTCTCGCGGGCCACGGTCACCGGCTTGGTCGATGGGCTCGAGCAGGAGGGTTTGGTCGCTCGACGTCCGTCTGCGGAGGACGGGCGTGGTGCGGTGGTCGTCCTGACTGCTCGTGGCGCTCAGCGGTTACGTGACATGGCGCCCGAACACTTTGCTCGTCTCGAGGAAATGGTCGACGAGCTCACTGTCGACGAGCGTGCGGTTTTTTTGGATCTGCTCTCGCGGGTCGTTCGCGGTATCGGTGCGCTGACTGCGGAGTAGTCAGCTGGGATTCCAAGTATTCGCGTAGCGATTCGAATCGTCGTCAATTCCCGACAGCGACTTCTCTTTTCATGCCCAAATAGTTAGCCACCTAATTATAGTCGGAAAGTTGGTCTCCTTCATGTCCGGACTCACCCCACCGATCCGTCGCGAAAACGAAAGGGAGATAACCGATTCCAATCGACTCGACCCGGTTGCCGATCGTCGCGGCGCACGACCTTTCATCCTGTGGAGAGAGGTGCTGGTCGCCTACCTTGCCCCTGCGCTGATGGCGGGTGCGGGCGGAGTCGCATCCGGCCAAGCGAGCCTGACGACGGCGGCATTTACGTCCATCGCGGGCACGTCGGCGGTGGTGGCGTTGCTGATCGGCTCCTGGTTGCAGCGTCGCGGGAGGTCACGGCCGTGGACCACGGCCCTGCCTCGCATCATGGTGGCGGCAACTCTTGCCGTCGGAGCCGCTGTGATTGCTGGTCTCGTCGGATGGTTCGCCTCCCGTTGGCTACCAGCTCACACGAGCGTAGTCGACACTGCTTGGCTTGCTCGCCTGCAACTCGATCTACCGATATCTGCCGCTGTCGCTGCCGTCATCGTCAGCTGGCGATGGCGCCGTCAGAATTCCTGACCGACAACATATGTCAACGATCCCCGGCTTCCCGGGGAAGACCGAAAGGAACACGATGATCGTCATCATGGGAGCGTCCGGAACCACAGGCGGCGCGTTGCTACGCAGTCTCGCATCCTCGGGTGTGCCGAGCCGAGCGTTGTCCCGCGACCCGGACAGGCTGCGCGCCCACCTCGGCGACTTGGCCGACGGTTTGGTCGAAGTAGTGCCGGCCGATGCCTCAGACCCAACTTCGCTGCGCACGGCTTTCGAAGGGGCCGAACAACTTTTCCTCGCCATGGCCAACGGCCTCGAACAGGTCGAGCTCGAAACGCGTGTGATCGACATCGCCGCCGAGAGCGGCGTCGAACACATCGTCAAGATCTCCGACCCCGCCGCCGCGGCCGACTCCCCCATCGCTCTCTCCCGCGGCCACCATGCCGTCGGCGAACACCTGCGTGCATCCGGGATCCGCCACACTCTGCTCCGCCCTTATGCGTTCATGCAGAATCTGTTGCTCCTGGCTCCGGCGGTGGCTGCGCAAGGGGTGATTCTGGGCGCAATGCGGGACGCGCCGTGCAACTGGATCGACTGCCGAGACATCGGTGACGTCGCCGCGGCCGTGCTCACACGCGCCGACCTCGCCGGCGGTACCTACGTCCTGACGGGTAGCGAGGCAGTCGGCTACGGCGGCATCGCCGATTCTCTGACCCGCATGCTCGATCGCCCCGTCCAATATATCGACCTGCCACCGCACGAACTGCGGCAAAACCTCGTCGATCATGCCCACATGCCTCCGTGGCTGGCCGAGCACATTCTGGAGATCCAGCAACTTGCCGTCTCGCGCCCGGAGTCACCCACCGACACGGTGGCACGTGTCCTGGGGCGTGAGCCACGAAGCCTGGATGCGTTCCTGCGTGAGCATCTGGACCGTTTCCGCTGATTCACGCTGCGAGAGCAGCGCCGCCAGAAGTTACGCGGTTGATCAACGAGCCCACCGAATCCTGATCGGACCTCGTACGGATTCCGGGTCGACGACTTCGTCGCCCTGGGTGATCTGCACTTCGCCGTCGGCCACCATGTGGCGGGCAGCCTCTCGGACGGATTCCATCAGCGGACGCCAATTGTCGGGTGCCGCTGCGCGGGCCACGTCGGAGGGGCAGATGCTCGACTCGGCCGATCGGGCATTGAGTAGTTCGCGGATCTTCGCCGCCAGTTCTTTCTCTTCCACCATATGACCTCAGTTTCCGGACGTGACCGTAGGCCTTCAACAGAGTATGAACCTTCGGTTCGGCGAGTTGTGGCGAAGGAATGGTGCACATCGATAATCATTGACGGCGTGGAGAATTCGAGTGCAACGCGCCGCGACGTAGTCCGAGAGTCGTATTCGGCCAGATCCCAGGAGTACACGGACCTCTTCGGCTCGATGGATTCGACGCACGTATCTGATCGGGACCTGGTGACCAGCTGGGCTGCCACTTTGACCGGCCCCGTACTCGACGCCGGGTGCGGGCCGGGGCAGTGGACAGACTTCCTGGCCCAGAGCGGGCTGGCTGTGAGCGGGATCGATCTCGTGCCCGAGTTCGTCGAACGAGCCCGCACCCGATACCCGGATCTTTCCTTCGAGGTCGGGGGCTTCGAGGCATTGGACGCGAAAACGAATTCACTGGGCGGCGTGCTGTCCTGGTACTCGCTCATTCACCATCACCCGCAAGATATCGAGGCACCGCTCGCTGAATTCGCGCGCGTGATCCGCCCAGGTGGTGGGTTGCTGGTGGGCTTCTTCGAAGGCGTGACCGTGGAGCCTTTTGATCACGCCGCGACGACTGGTTATCGATGGCCGGTGACCGAACTTGCCGAGGTGCTGGTCACAGCGGGCTTCGACGTGATCGAGACCCATACCCGGACGGGGAGCGGCTACAGGCCGCACGGCGCAATCACTGCCAGCCGGCGCGGCGTCGAATAGCGGATCGAGACAGCGGATCGAGACAGGGCGAGCAATTCTCTTTCATTCATTTCGTGTGAGTGGTGTGCTGGATGAGTCACTCCCCGGCTTTTTCAGCACCGGATCATCCACAGTTGAAAGAAGGCGCCATGACCACGATCCATCTTCACAAGACGACCACTGCGACGCCCGAACAGGTCCTTGCCGGCCTGACCGACTTCGGCCCGGGCCGTGAGGAAATCTTCGGCCGCAGTGCGGACAGCTACCTGAAAGTGCACCAACAAGGACCCCACGATGCTGATGTCACCGAGGGCTCCAGTGGTATCTGGGAGCGTCTGCACTACGACTGGACCGACCCGCACCGCGTCGTGATGACAACCACCGACTCCAACCTGTGGGGCGGGGCGTCGAGCCATACCTACACGCTGACCCGGCAACCGACGGGCCTGACCGATGTCGACGCCGTCGTGGTCCGGGACGGCAAGAACCTCAAGGGAAAGCTCCTGGCGTCGGTACTCGGACTCGTCGGCACCCAAGTGCTGGGAAAGTCGTTCACGAAGTCCATCGATGCCATCGAAGCTCGCAACGGTGGCGCGAGCGGCGGCAACCCATAGTGACAAGAACCTGACGGACTTGTCAGAGAGCTTCGAGGGCGTCCGTCATCTTCTTCACCGTCTCCGGTGCCACTTTGGCTTCGAATCCCGCCTTCAGGAGAGGCGACGCAATCTTGGCGGCACCGTTGAACTCGACGTTCGCGTGATACTCGATCTCGGTCGAGTTCGGACCCACCGAAGTCAAGGTGATGTCGTCGGTACTGGTGGCAGTCTTGTTCTTTCCTTCGAGAACAACGTGATTCAGCTCGTCGGTCACCAGCGTGTACGTCAGTTCCGTGGTGACGCCGAACAGCTTCGACACGTTGTGCCATTGGGTTCCGACGCCGACAGGACCGTCGGAGATCTGCGTGCAACTCTCGGTGCCCGGATCCCACGTCGGCGCATTGGCGAAGTCGCGGAGAAACGCCGCAGCCTTCTCGATCGGTACCTCGGCGGTGAATTTGCGGGTGACGTCAACCATGCGGTGGGCCTTTCGGTTCATTTTTCGGCGGTAGTGCCGAGGCGAGACTTCGTTCCGACGCCCGGGCTACCCAAACTCGACGAACGGTAACCGCCTTCAGAAGACTGCGCGGTCCAGTGGACGTGGAAGCGGATCGAGTGCGCCGGTCTCGCGCAGGCGCTCGTACGCCCGAACGACCCCATCGACGGCCCCGATCTGTAGCAACACGCCGCCCGGTAACGCGGCAACGCCTGCTGCCAGGTCATCCGGGATCGCGTCAGCGCGAGCGGACGAGAGGTAGCCGACTCGGCCGATCACGGGATCACCGACGCGATAGTCGGACTCGTCTTCGAGAGCGTCGAGGATGTTGTCGTCGGTGACGTCCCCGAAGTCCGGTTCCCACACCGCGGCGAGCATCCGAAGTAGTTCTGTCTCAGGAACTTCGGCGGCGTCCGGCGCGCTGACAGCGAGAATCATCGACTGTAGGACGATTTCCGGTTCGCCGCCGGCCAACCCGGAGAGTTCGAGCCCCCATTCGGGCCCTCCTCCGGATGCGAGCCTCAACCCGATTCCCAGACGATCCGACCAGTCTTCGGCGGCCTGCGCGTTCTCGAGCACGTGTGCCAACTGGTCGACGGTCACGGCAGTAGCAGGTCCAGCGGAATGGATCTGTTGCCACGACCCGCCGACCACCTCGGGCAACAGGAATTCGACTTGCTCCAACGTCCGACGCCACCGGGAGGCCACGGCCTGCACCGATTCCGGCCGTCGTCCCCAGAAAACTCGAATAGCGCGTCGTGTCATCGAGTCCTCCGGTAAGGATCGTCCATGGGTAGCCATATCCCGTCCTCGTGGATTCCGAGATCAGTCACGCCGCGGGTGAGAGCGTCGACGGCCGCGAGAACGGCAGGACGCGTTTCGTTCTCGCGACACAGGAGAGACCACGTCCAGATTGCCGCCGGGTCGATCACCGCACGTGCCGTGAGATCGCTCGGCAGCGTGATGGTCTGCCCTTTGGGCGAGTTGACGACCGGACGGCCGACGGCACGGACGTGATCGAAGAATGCCGGACCGGTGATACCACCGTCGTTGATGCGCAGAATCTGTGCGCCGGTATCGCGAGCGAATTCTTCGGCGAAGACGTTCCACGAATACCAGGAGGTGGTGTCGTCGTCGACGAGCACGACGACGTCGCGTGCCCGCACCGGTGTGGTGTCCTCTCCGGTGGAGACGGCGTAGAGCCGATCCGTACCGAGCAGTCTGGCGTTCAAACCGTTTTGGGCGACATCGTATTTCCGTACCCAGGCGATCGCCAGGTCGAGGCTGCCGTCTGCCACCCGCGCGGCCTGTGCGTGTGATGGCACCACCCAGGCGTCGACGTGCAGTTGCGCGACCCCTGAAGTGCTCGCGATCAGATCCGTGGGGAGCCAATTGACGTAGCCGATCCGGACGGGCTCCGCTCCGGACAGACGCTCCGCGCGGCGTCGCAGATTCTCGGCACTCTCGAGTAGCGCACGAACATCAGGGAGCAAGGCCGCGCCGGCTGGCGTCAGAGCGACGGAACGGCGGTCGCGGACGAACAGCTTGACGCCGAGGTCGCGCTCGAGTGCCATGATCTGCTGCGACAATGACGGCCCGGCTATCAGTAGCCGCGCCGCGGCTCGGCCGAAGTGCAGTTCCTCGGCGACGACCTCGAAATATCTCAGCTGACGCAGCTCCACGATCCTTCATGCTACGTGCGGTGGGAGGTTGTGCCTATCAGTCAGGAGCAAAGCGGTCGTGGCGGTCCGGCGCGGCCAGGGCACACGATAAGACCATGACCACAGTCCACAACGGCGTCTCCCCGCGAGCGCACGCTGTCCAAGCTGCCGCTGCGCTGGCGGCGAGCATGGGAATCGGTCGATTCGTGTACACACCGATTCTGCCGTTGATGCACACGCAGGCCGGTCTGTCGGCCTCGCTCGGCGCCACCCTGGCGACGGCCAACTACGTCGGGTACCTGATCGGCGCGCTCGCGGGAATCCTCATTCCCGGCGCGGTGCGCTCGGCAGCGGTGATGCGCACGTCGTTGGTGGTCCTCATCGCGACTTTGGCGCTCATGCCCACTACCCACGACGGATCCATCTGGTTCGCCCTGCGGCTCATCGCAGGCATTGCCAGTGCCCTCGTCTTCATGATCGCCGTCAGCGCTTTGCACGCGCACCTTCGGGGGCAGTCCCAATTTCTGGCCGGATGGGGATTCGGCGGAGTTGGGTTGGGTATCGCCCTGTCCGGGGTCCTCGTGTTGGTCGTCCGCTTCATCGGTACCTGGAGTACAGCCTGGCTGGCATCTGCGGCCCTTGCAGTGGTGTGTGCGGTCGCAGCCTGGGGATTGACGCCGGAACCGCGTCCGGCCATCACACCGGACGCGCCGGGAACTCCCACTCCCCAACGCGGGTTCACTGCCTTGGTCATCAGTTATTTCCTGGAAGGCATCGGCTACATCATCGCGGGCACGTTCCTTGTTGCCGCAATCGATCTCGCCGCTCCAGAATGGGTGGGCAGCGGCGCTTGGATAGTGGTCGGTCTGGCCGCATTTCCCTCGTGCGCCCTGTGGGCTTGGCTCAGCCTGCGTTGGTCGAGGCCGACTCTGCTTCTCGTTGCCCTGTTGATTCAGGCGGTGGGCATAGCGCTTCCTGCTGTGATCGGAGGCGTCGGCCCCGCACTGATTTCAGCTTTTCTGTTCGGTGTCACCTTCCTTGGTATCGGGTCAATTGTGTTGGCAATCGGCGCGCACCTGCAGTTCCCACGCGCCGTGGCGTTGCTGACCGCTGGATACAGCGTCGGTCAGATTCTCGGCCCACTCGTTGTCACTCCGTTGCTGCGAGACGGGTATCGCGACGCTCTGCTGTTGGGTGCGGCCGTCGTTCTGGGCGCAGCAGTGGCCGCCGCGGTTTTGCGGTTCCGATTCCCTTCCGATCTCGATGCGGACCCTCGGACGGCCACCTCGACTGAGGAGGTAGTTTTTGATGTCAGATGACGAAACCGCCGGAGCACTACCCGACGTAGGACTGGAGATGTTCGAATGAGCGCACTCACAACCGATCTCGACCTGAAGGTCCCTGTCATCGCAGCCCCCATGGCCGGCGGCGCTTCCACACCGGCACTTGTTGCTGCTGCCTCTCGCGCAGGCGGTCTCGGATTCCTCGCCGCCGGGTACAAGACGCCTCAGGCTCTGTCCGACCAGATCGACGCCGTGCGCGCCGAGGGAGTGTCGTTCGGTGTCAACGTCTTTGCACCCAACCCGGTGCCTGTCGACGTCGATGCCTACCGTGCCTATACCAGGGCGATTCAGGTCGAGGCGGATCGCTATGGCATCACACTGGCTGACGGTGAGCCGGTCGAAGACGACGACTACTTCGAGGACAAGATCGATCTGCTCCTGGCCAGCCCGGTTCCGGTGGTCAGCTTCACCTTCGGCTTTCCCGCACCCGGCGTCATCAAGGCGCTGCGCGCTGCCGGTTCACTTGTCGTCCTCACTGTGACTTCGGAGGCAGAGGCGCTCCTTGCCGTCGACGCCGGTGCCGATCTGCTTGTGGTGCAATCGTCGGCTGCCGGCGGCCACTCCGGAACGCTCACTCCCCTGCAGGCTCCGGCAGAAACACCGATCACCGAACTGATCGCACAAATCCGTCATCGCACCTCGGTTCCGCTATTGGCGGCCGGTGGACTGGCGACCTCCGCCGACGTCGCTGCAGCCTTACGTGCCGGAGCGGACGCGGCAGTGGTCGGTACCGTACTGCTGCGCACCGAGGAGAGTGGTGCCTCGGCTCCGCACAAGGCAGCTCTGGCCGACACGTCACGCGGGAACACGGTCGTCACAAGAGCTTTCACGGGACGTCCTGCACGAGCACTTCGGAACGAGTTCATCGATCGCTACGACGCACGGGCGCCCATCGGGTATCCGGCCATCCATCACCTGACCAACCCGATGCGCAAAGCCGCTGTTGCGCAGGCAGATCCCGAGCGCATGCACCTATGGGCCGGCACCGGCTATCGCCACGCGACGGAGAAACCAGCCGGGGTAGTGCTTTCGCGATTGGCTAACCTGTGACGGCGCGGACACCGGACATCACATTGCCCGAGGTAGTGACATACGACGGGCTGCCCAGTGGTGCACACTCGCTTCGAGTCAAGCGCCCCGACGTGGCATTTCAACGCCTGCAGACATTTCTGGAAGCCTGCATCGAACCAGTGTCGTTGCCGTCGTGGACATTAGAGATCCGCCAGGGCGGGCCACCCGCGCCGACCGCGCAATTGACAGAGCTTGCCACTGGGATCCTCGGTGGGCCCCGCTACAAAGCGCAAACCCATACCGAATGGAACGTCCCACCTGGTTCTGTCAACGAAGCGCTCGATGCCCTCGTTGGTTCCGATGCGGTCACAACCCACGGACGTTCTTTGGCGGCACTGACCTACAGTGCGCCCGTACGCCTGATCGACCCGGACACCCATGCGCCGTATCCCGACATCACGCCCGACGCGTTCGGCCGCTTTGCCGTCGACGGATACGGCCGGACTCTCGGCGAGTCAGGCATACGCGCAACCCTTGGGAACGCGGCATCCTCACTGTCCCTGTGGCTCAACCTGCCAGCAGACGAACGGTTGTCGTCCGGTGCTCGTCACCTACAAGACCATCTCCCGTTCCGGTTGTCCGCGAAACACTGGCGTCTCTGGCGGCCGAACCGGAGCGCAGACTCTTACCGTTCCAACAAGATTCCGTCGCCGGTTCACGACCACGTTTGAATCACGCAGCAAGCATTCTCATCTCGGGCAGAGTTCGCCGATCTCGGAGACAATGCGATCAGTGCTGCGAACCACCCATACCGCGCGTCCGGCACGCAATGTCGGCATCAAGAATCGGTCCTTCTCGATGGGCCAGTGCACAAAGGGAAATCCGCCGGCCAGCTCGTCCTGGACTTCGCCGGCGATCAGGGCCGTCAACTCCTGTACAGGCTGTTCGGTGTGCGGCCCGCCAAACCCGAAGCCCCTCAACGGGCTGGTTCCTGCACTCTTGTGCTTCGGCCGTGGTCCAGCGTCGAGCGCGAGGTGGCAGTGGCCGTCATCGAGCAACGAGACCGTCCACAGGCAGTTCTCCATGTACGTATCGGGGCCGTGCCAGCGGCATTGCAGATCCTTGCCGACAGCCTGGCACGCCTCGACGACGTTGGCGGGAGCGTCGTCTGGTGCATCCGGCCCCATGATCGGAAAGCTCCAGACCCCTACGTACTCGATGTCGGGCAGATACATGCCTTCACTGTGGCACGTTGTCAGAATGCGTCTTCCTCGAGTTCCATGATCTCGTTGTCGAGGGAACCCAGGATTTCTTTGGTCGACGCCAGGACGGGCAGGATGTTCTTGGCGAAGTATGACGCGATGACCACCTTGCCCCGATAGAACGACCGGTCCTTTGCCGACGCGTCACGGTCCAAGGCTGCCAACGCGACTTCCGCTTGCACCAACAGGCGCCATCCGATGAGCAGGTCGCCTACCGCGTACAGAAAGCGCACCGAGCCGAGGCCTATCTTGTACAACTCGGAGGGTTGGTCCTGGGAAGCCATCAGATACCCGGTGAGCGTCCCGGCCATCTCCTGCACGTCGGTCAAGGCGGTCTCGAGTAGGACTCGCTCGGCCTTGAGTCGACCGTTCCCGGCCTCACTGTCGATGAACTCTCGTATGCGACCGGCTACGTGAGCGAGCGCAACGCCGCGGTCGCGTGCGATCTTTCGAAAGAAGAAGTCCTGCGCCTGGATTGCCGTGGTGCCCTCGTACAGGGTGTCGATCTTGGCATCGCGGATGTACTGCTCGATGGGGTAGTCCTGAAGATAACCGGAGCCGCCCAGGGTCTGCAGGCTCTCGGTGAGCAGTTCGTAGGCCTTCTCGGAGCCGACGCCCTTGACGATCGGCAGCAGCAGATCGTTGACCCGCGCCGCCAATTCGGCATCCGCACCCGAAACCAACTCGGCGACATCGGCATTCTGGTGTGCAGCGGTGTAGAGGTAGACCGCTCGGAGGCCTTCGGCGTAGGCCTTCTGCATCGCCAGGCTGCGTCGGACGTCGGGGTGGTGCGTAATGGCCACGCGGGGCGCGGTCTTGTTTGTCAGCTCGGTGAGGTCTGCGCCTTGAATTCGTTCTTTCGCGTACTCGAGGGCGTTGAGATAGCCGGTGGACAGTGTTCCGGTAGCCTTGGTGCCCACCATCATTCGAGCGTTCTCGATGACCTGGAACATCTGGGCGATACCGTTGTGGACATCACCCACGAGCCAGCCGACGGCAGGAACGTCCGTCGCTCCGAAGGTGAGCTCGCAAGTCGGGGAAGACTTGAGACCCATCTTGTGCTCGACGCCGGTGACGTACACACCGTTGCGCTCTCCCAGTTCAAGTGTGTCCGAGTTGAAATGGGACTTCGGAACGTAGAACAGGCTCAAACCTTTGGTTCCTGGACCGGCTCCCTCGGGCCGGGCAAGCACCAAGTGGAAGAGGTTCTCGGCCGTGTCTCCGACGTCACCGCCGGAGATGAATCGCTTGACGCCCTCGATGTGCCACGTGCCGTCGTCCTGCGCGATTGCCTTTGTTCGGCCTGCGCCTACATCGGATCCGGCGTCTGGTTCGGTGAGCACCATCGTTCCGGCCCATCCGCGCTCGAATCCTTCTTTGGCCCAGTGTTTTTGCTGTTCGTTTCCGATGGTGTAGAGCACGCTCGCCATCAGTGGACCCATGTTGAAAAAGCTTGCGGATCCGTTTGCCGCGACCAACATTTCGCCGATCACCCAGACCAACGGTGCAGGAGCAGGAACACCACCCATGCCTTCTGGTAGGCCGAGTCGCGACCAACCGGCCTCGTTCACCGCCTCGACCGTCTTGCGCAGAGGTTCCGGGACCACAACTGCGTGATTGGGTGCGTCGAATTCGACAGGGTTCCGATCCGCGTCGGCGAAGGACGCGGCGACCGGGCCTTCTGCCAGTCTCGCTACTTCCGCAAGAATGTTGCGCACAGTGTCGGTGTCGAGGTCCCCGTAAGCGCCGGCATCCAACAGTTCGCCGATCCCGAGCACCTCGAACAGATTGAACTCGATATCACGCACGTTGCTTTTGTAGTGACCCATTGTTCTCCGACCTTGGTTCGTCAGCAATACGGTTCGTCAGCAGATACGGCTCGTCAGCAGTACACAAGAAAGCCTGCCCCACAAGGAATTCAGTACGCAACCGTAGGTAGAGACGAGTTTCGTTGCTGCAAAGTAGCGCCGAGTCGCTCTCATTGAAACATTCACTCGTACAATCGGTTTCCGCCGGTGGGGGTGCATATCAGTCGCGTAGCATCCTCTGGGATCAAAGCGACTGCGCACCAATAGAAGTACCCATCCTCACCTTCGGCGTCATACGCATTCGCTGTGATCAGTGAACATGCTGCTCGGTAAACCAAGAGCGCCTCTCGTTGGTAGCCGAGACGTTTCTCGATCGGCGTGTAGAGCCCAGTTCTGTCTCGTGAGCCTTTGGTATCGGTCAGAGGGTGAGTAGCACTTTGGTGGCGCGCCGCTCGTCCATCGCCCGGTAGCCTGCGGCGGCGTCCTCCAACGGGAGAGTGAGGTCGAAGACGATGCCTGGGTCGATCTGGTCGGTCATGATGAGCTCGATCAGTTCGGGTAGGAATCGCCTGACCGGCGCGGGACCGCCGAGCAGGCTCACCGTCGCGAAGAACAGGTTCATGCCGTCGAGTTCGACGCCGTGGGATACCCCGACGTAGCCGACATGTCCGCCGGGGCGGGTAGCTCCGATAGCCTGCATCATCGATTCTTGGGTACCTACGGCTTCGACGGTCGAGTGGGCGCCGTAGCCGCCGGTGAGTTCCTTGATCTTCGCGATGCCCGCGTCGCCCCGCTCTTCGACGATGTCGGTGGCGCCGAATTGTGTGGCGAGTGCCTGCCGGTCGGCGTGACGTGACATGGCAATGATCCGCTCGGCGCCGAGTTGTCTGGCAGCGAGGATCGCCAAAAGTCCGACTGCGCCGTCGCCGACGACGGCGACCGTTTTGCCAGGTCCGGCTTCCGCAGCTACGGCGGCGAACCAACCGGTGCCGAGTACGTCGGAGGCTGCAAGGAGGCTGCGGGCCTGCCGCTCGGTCGGCTCTCCGTGGACAGGGACGAGGGTGCCGTCCGCGAGCGGGATGCGAGCGTATTCGGATTGGGTGCCGACCGAGCCCATCATGACCTGGTGTATACAGCGAGACTGAAAGCCGGCCTCGCAGATTTCGCAGGTGTTGTCCGACGCGACGAACGAGCCCACGACGAAGTCCCCAACTTCGATGTCGTTGACGTCGGGGCCGACCTGTTCGACGACGCCCACGTATTCGTGTCCCATCGGCGTCGGGCCATTCAGCTCTTCGATGCCGCGGTACGGCCAGAGGTCGGAACCGCAGACGCAGGTGGCTGTAACGCGAATGATCGCGTCGGTCGGTTCGACGATCACCGGCGCTTCGATCTCTTCGACCCGGACGTCGCCGGGGGCATGCATGACGACAGCGCGCATGACGTGGCTCCTCACCATCGGTTTTCTCGTGTCACTTCAACCTGATCACGATTCGGCGGCGTGCGGGAGTCCCGCGCGATAGTGGTACTGCGAGGGACTCCCTCGCTACCGGTCACTGACTTAGGCTCGATGGCATGGACGATCGAGCGCAAGTACGCGAATTCCTGACCTCGCGGCGCGCCCGAGTCACGCCCGAACAAGTTGGACTTCCGGCCGGATCGAACCGCCGCGTGGACGGTCTACGTCGAAGTGAAGTGGCAACCCTCGCCGGCGTGAGCGTCGAGTACTACACGAGGCTCGAGCGCGGAGCGATCAGCGGCGCATCGCCGGGTGTACTCGACAGTATCGCGAAGGCCTTACGACTCGACGACGCCGAGCGCGCCCACCTTTTTGATCTCGCGCACGCGGCAAGCCCGGTAGCCAGGCCCCCGCGTCGGCGAAATGCGAAGGGCTGGAAGCCCCATCAGAGCCTGCAGTGGGCGCTTGATGCAGTCACCGCGGGACCCGCTTTCGTGCGGAACGGTCGCATGGATCTTCTTGCTGTCAACCCACTCGCGCGTGCGTTTTACAAGGACCTGTACGACATGCCGGGGCAGCCCCCGAACATCGCGCGCTTCACGTTCCTCGACGAAAGGGCTTTCGAGTTTTATCCGGACTGGAACGCGTTTGCCGAGGTGACCGTCTCGATTCTGCGAACCGAGGCTGGGCGAGATCCTCACAACAAGGAATTGCACGATCTGATCGGTGAACTCAGCACTCGGAGTGAGGAATTCCGGCGTCGGTGGGGCGCGCACGACGTCCGCCATCACGGCACCGGATTCAAGACTTTTCACCACTCCGCCGTGGGGGAGCTGACGCTTGCCTTCGAAGGTTTGGAGATGGCCGCCGAGCCGGGGTTGACGCTCACGATCTACACCGCAGAGCCGGGATCGCCGTCCGCGGAACGGATGCAGCTACTCGCCTCGTTGGCAGCCAGTGAGAATGCGGACTCTGCTCCTCACGTGTCGGAGCGGTCGCTGACGGACGGCTGACGAACTGCGCGACGGTTGATCGGGTCGTCAGTTGACGACTTCGACGGTGGTGCGCTTCGTGCGTTCCTTGCGCAACAGGATCATCAGCGGCAGAAAGTAGAGAGCGGCAACGCCGGTGCCTACCAACACCGGCCCAGTGGCACCGAGACTCGAGGCGAACGCAAACCCGGCGATCCAGGAGCCGACCGCCGTGCCCAGATTGAACGACGAGGTGCTGAGAGCAGAAGCCATCGTCGGCGCCTGATCGGCATAACGCACAGCCATCCCGATCAGGATGGGATTGGTCGACATGCCGAACAGTCCCAGCATGACTACGAGAATCACCGTCACGATCACGTTGTGCGAGAAGAGGCAGAGCGCCCCGAGTACGAGAAACGTCATCGCTGCCGAGACGAACAAGACCCCGTACTGATGCTTCGCACCGAGTCGACCGCCGAGATTGGAGCCGACGAACGCACCGAGTCCGTAGCCGACAAGCACTAGCGGCACTGCCGACGCAGCAAGTCCCGTGTTCTCGGTCAACAGCGGAGAGATGAAGCTGTACGCCGCCAGCGACGACCCGCACACGACGGCGCAACCGGACAGAACGAGCCAGATGCGTCCGTCCCGTAGGCTCGCGATCTCCGCTCGCCAGGACGGCACCGCACCGGAGTCGGTGTCGGCGGGTACCAATCGGTGGACGACGGCCGCGGCAACGAGTGCGAGGGCGGCGAGGGCCCAGAAAGGACCACGCCACCCGATGCTCTGACCGGCCAGAGCGCCGAGCGGAACACCGATGACGTTCGCGAGCATGCCTCCACCCAAGACGATGCCGAGCGCGCGCGAGGAAGACGCCGGGCCGGCCGCTTTTGCCCCGACCACTGCAGCGACTGCCCAGAATGCGCCCGTCGCCACGGCTGTGAGGAAGCGGGCGCCGAGAATGAGTCCGAAGTTGGACGAGAGCGCAACGATGACGTGTCCGATCGCGAAAACAACCAGCGCCGAGCTCAAGGTCACGCGTCGAGGAACCCTGAGTGTCAAGATCGCCATCGCCGGCGTGCCGACAATCATTCCGATCGCGAAGACGGTGATCATCAGGCCGACGTTCGCGATCGACGTACCGAGGTCACCCGCGATCTCGGGAAGAATGCCGGCGACGACGAATTCGGTTGTACCCATCAAGAAAACTCCGACGGCCAGCACGTAGATCACGAGCGGCAGGCGGCCGGTTTCTTCGACGGTCGGGGCGGAAATCATGAGGTGGTCAGTTCTCTTTCTGTTGACGACGCGTATGTCGTGGCGCACCCGTCCAGGGCATCACGCCCGTCGCCTGCGAGGGAGTCCCGGTCGTTGGGGGTACTCGAAGGGACTCCCGGTGTGGCCGATTGCGCGCTACCGTCGGCGCAAAGACTGCCTGAACCCGGGAGGCGCGCCCATGACACGACGACAGATCCGAGGGCTTGGCGCCGCCGTGCTCCTTTCGGCCTTCCTGACGGCCTGCGGTAGCGAGGATCCTGAAGGGCCCGGTCCACAGGCAAGCACGACAACACGATCGGCGCCCGCCGCGGCCTTCGGTGAACCCGAGACCGTCGCCGACGGCTTGGACGCGCCCTGGTCGATCGCATTCCACGGCGATACACCACTAGTCAGTGAGCGCGACAGCGCGCGAATCCTCGAACTCGACGCCGGCGGAAACAGCCGCGAGGTGGGAGTCGTCGACGGCGTCAGCCCAAGAGGTGAGGGCGGTTTACTAGGGATCGCAGCACGTGAAAACCGCCTGTACGCGTACTTCACCGCGAACGGGGAGAACCGGATCGAACGCTTCGACATCATCGGTGCTCCGGGGGAATTCGCGCTCGGGCCGGCCGAGACGATTCTCGACGGGCTCGCTTCGGCCAACTACCACAACGGTGGTCGCATCGCGTTCGGCCCGGACGGGATGCTGTACGTGACCGTCGGTGATGCCGGTAGTCGAGACAGAGCTCAGGACCTCGACTCGATGTCCGGGAAAATCCTTCGAATGACTCCGGATGGTGATGTGCCGCAAGATAATCCGTTTCCGAACTCGTTCGTCTACAGCTACGGCCACCGCAACTCCCAGGGCATTGCCTGGACCGAGGACGGCACGATGTACGCCAGCGAGTTCGGGCAGGACACCTGGGACGAACTCAACCGGATCGAAGCCGGCGGAAACTACGGGTGGCCCGAGGTCGAAGGGATTGCGGGGGAAGACGGATTCATCGACCCGCTCCAACAATGGTCACCGGATGATGCCAGCCCCAGCGGAATCGCCATCCACGACGGCACGATCTACATCGCCAACCTTCGTGGTGAGCGACTCCGCACGGTGCCCTTGACCGATCCCGCGACCGCCGACGAGCAATTCGTCGACGAATACGGGCGCCTCCGTGATGTTGTATTCGCACCGGACGGGTCGCTGTGGATACTGACGAACAACACCGACGGTCGTGGCGACCCCAACCCCGGTGATGACCGCATCCTTCGCGTGCCGTTGCGCTGATGTCGATTTCCGGCGAACGCAGTACTTCCAGCCCGAGGGTCCTGGCCGAAGCCTGTGATTCACTAATATCTTTACGACAGGTGCGCCGGGTACGGATCGGAGAGACAGCATGGGGACTTGGGGTTCAGGACCTTTCGACAACGACGTAGCGGGCGACCTGCTCAGCGCAGTACAGGCGGGTGACTACGACATCGACGATTACGCTAGCCACCCCGATGGCGGTTATCTCGATGCCGATGATGCTCAAACAGCAATCGCCGTCGCCGAGATTCTTGCGGTTGCGCACGGCGTTGCGCCGAAGCCTGTGCAGCTGGATGGAATTGACGCCGCCGGGTACGTCAGCACCTTGAGCCCGGAGCAGAAGAGTTGGGTCCTCTCCGCACTCGAGCGTGCAGTTTCCGACAGCGACACTTCGGAGTTGTACGAGTTGTGGGAAGAGAACGGTCCGGAAGACCTCGCAGCTTGGCGGGCACCGATCCTGAGCAGATTGGCCAGCCTCAAAACGGTGGGGTAAGCGTCACTCGTCTGCAGTCCCTTGCTTACTCGGAGTTCGACGAGGACAGACTCCCCTTGACGTACCGGGTGGTGTCGTCAGCGAGGATCTCGGCGAGCCCGCTTTCGATACCGTCCAGTGCTTGCGCGGCGACGTCGGCAGGATCGATCTTCTGTTCGGCGGGTACGCCAGCGGCCATGTCGGTATCCATGTATGCGACATGCAGTGCCGATACGGAGATTTTGCGCGGCGCAAGTTCTTCTCGAACGGCGTCGGTCATCGCCCAGGCCGCTGCCTTCGACGACGCGTAAGACCCGAGCGCGGCTGGATGGAACCAGGACAGCACCGACAGAACGTTGAGTATTGTTCCGCCGTCGTTGTTTTCGATGACAGGAGCAAACGCCCGGGTCACGGCGAGCGGGCCGTAGAAGTTGACGTCCATCTCTCGTCGAATGTCATCGATGTCGCCCCCGATCAAGGGCGCCGAGGTAGAAATACCTGCGTTGTTGACCAGCAAGGTCACATCCGATGCGATTTGCGCGGCGGCGGTTATCGATTCGGCGTCCGTCACGTCCAACCTCAGGGGGATGACGCCGGGTAGATCGACAGTTTCCGGATTGCGCGCAGCCGCGTACACCTTTGCGCCGCGCTCGACGAGTCCCGCAGCCAGATGGCGTCCGAGCCCGCGATTGGCTCCTGTGACGACCGCAACCGTCTTGTTCAGGTCCATGATTCTCCCAGTGTTGTGATTGCTCGTGACGTTTAGATTATGAATCAAATCTAAGTGTCGGCTAGGATAGATGTCAAGTGAAATCCAAACTGGAAGGCGTTGTGATGGGCCGCGTATCGCAGCAACAAGCGGAAGAGAACCGTCGGCGCGTCGTGGAAACCGCAGCCCGACTGTTCCGAGAGAAGGGCACTCACCTCAGCGTCGCCGACCTGATGAAGGCGTCGGGGCTGACCCACGGTGGCTTCTACAAGCAGTTCGCGTCCAAGGACGCTCTCATCGACGAAGCGACCACCCACGCCTTCAAGGAACTGGCTCAGCTGCATTCTGCGGAACTCGAAGAGCATGCAGGGCAACGTGACTCCGCCCGAAAAGCTTTGATCGATACCTATCTCTCGGTGGCGCATCGCGACAACCCGGCAGACGGATGCCCCGCTGCTGCGCTCGCCGCCGACATGGCGCGCGAGCCTGCAGACAGCGAGGCCCGTCGGGTTTACACGGAGGGAGTGGGGGATTTTGCCGCAGCTCTTGCCGACGACGAAGCTGTCGGTCTCCTCCGGCTCTCCACCATGCTCGGTGCACTGGTTCTTTCGCGAGCTACCAAGGGTTCCCCGCTCTCCGAGGAAATTCTCGATTCCGCGCGCGTCGAACTGATCAGAGGGCTTCGAGAGCCGCTGTCATCTTCTTGACGGTCTCGGGTGCCCCTGGCCGCGAATCCCGCTTTCACGAGGTCCAGTGCTCGCGGTTCCGAGAGTCGGACTCTCGATATGTCGATTGAACGCTCTAGTTGATTCCGACGACTTCCTGGGCGATCGCTGCGAGTCTTGCCTGGGCAGCGGATACGACGCCGTGTCGGTTCTTGTGCGCTTCCTCGTACGCAACGATGTCCCGCACCTGTGCGGCGTCGGTCAGTTCCTTCACGGCGGAGACGGCTTGGGTGACGTTGAGTTCGTCGAAGTCTTCGATGGGAAGTTCAGTGGGGTCGAGTAGCCCACTCGACTTCCGTACCGAACGGAAAACGTCGGCGGCACCGTCAGCACCTTCTCGGCGAGTGACCTTCTCAGCCGTGGCGATGGCCGCATCCCTACTGGCCGAGAGTGTTTTCACAGTCACGTCACCGGCATATGCGCCCCAGCTGATCAGCTCACCCAGTACCGGCGGTGAGGTGCGAACAGCGTCGATGGCACGGTCGAGACTGCGGGTGGACCAGGAGACCGGAACGTTGACCAGCCGTATCGCCGCGCCGGTGGCAGCTTGCATCGGTGTGCGGCGCAAAGCTGCCGGTCCACCGAGTGCCTCTTCGGCCAAGACAGTCGTGAGCCAGTCCACGGTCGCGGAGTGTGCAGCGATGAGGCGGTCGGCCAACGCCGCGACGGTCTGATCGCCGCCGGCAGTGGCCAGGGCCTTGAGGTAGCGGGAGCGGTCGAGGAGTTGATGTTCGAGCGCAAGGTCTCCCAATACCGCTTCGTCGAAGGGCTGAGCCTGTTCGACCATCGCTTTCACTCCGGCTGTCGCGCGTCCGATGAACGGACCGACCAATTCCGGCACGCCCCCCAGATCGCGAACAGTGGACTCTATGGAACTCGCCCTTTCACGGCCGTTCTCTGCGTTTTCCGTCAATTCGCGTCGAACAGCCTCGGTTCTGGCCTGTGCGACGCGCGTTTCGGCGACCTGGATCTCGGTGTGCGTCAGACCGAGGAGGATGCGTAACTGGGTGATCAAGGCGGACGTGGTTTCGGAGTTGCTCATATCGGGGTCGTCCCTTCGTCGGTGCGTGCTTTACGTGATGTTCAGCTTCTGCTCGACGAGTGCTCCGCGGGTCGCGGAGCCACCGCCGCTACGCGGGCTACCCCGACCTACCGCGTAGTAACCACAACGAACAAGTGGGGTCGACGCACCGAGATCGTCGGCGCCAGGACGAGTGAGATCCCGGCCACCCCGAGGTTTCGATTTCTATTCGGCGGGAAGGAGGCATGTGCAGTGCATCCATCCAGAAGCCCACGAGAAACTGCGTCACCTGAGGAGTATCGATATGCCGGACCAGTACGCAATGCAGGACCCGACCACGCGGTTCCCCGCTCCTGTGCGTGAGCGGCAGGCGGAGATCGCACATCCCGGTCTCACCGCAGACATGATTTCTCCTCCCGACCACGGTGAAAACACCTATCGAGGAAGCGGTCGACTCGAAGGAAGGCGTGCGATTGTCACCGGAGCGGATTCGGGCATCGGACGTGCGGTCGCGATTGCATTTGCCAGAGAAGGCGCGGACGTTGTCCTGAGTTATCTCGACGAGGAAGAACAGGACGCTCGGGAAACCGCTCGCTGGGTCGAGGAGGCAGGTCGCAAAGCCGTCTCGGTGCCGGGAGATCTCCGAAGCGAGGAACACTGTTCTGCTTTGGTCGAAACCGCGGTGCGTGAACTCGGCGGACTCGACATCTTGGTGAACAACGCCGCGTTTCAGATGGTGCAGATGGGCGGCATCGCCGATATCACCACCGAACAATTCGACCGTGTGATGAAAACCAACCTCTACGCACTATTTTGGCTCTCCAAAGCAGCGATCGCGCAGATGGAGCCCGGATCGACGATCGTGAATACCTCGTCCATCCAAGGTGCGTCCCCGTCGCCCGAGCTGCTCGATTACGCCACGACAAAGGCGGGCATCATCGACTTCACCAAGGGACTGGCCGCCGATGTCGCACGAAAGGGAATCAGGGTCAATGCCGTTGCACCTGGACCGATTTGGACGCCACTGATTCCGGCTACGATGCCCAAGGAGAAGTTCGAGACGTTCGGGGACGACGTTCCGCTCGGGCGGGCAGGTCAGCCGGCCGAGCTTGCTCCCGCCTATGTATTTCTCGCCTCTGGCGAATCCAGTTACACCACTGGGGAAGTCATCGGCGTGACGGGTGGAAAACCGCTCACCTGACTACCCTGGTCGCAACCGGGTGGAACTACAGCCGCGACTTCTGCACCTTTCCCGTTGGAGTCAAAGGTAGCGCCTCGATGAACTCGACTGCATGGATGCGCTGGTAGGGAGCCACCTTCTCACTCACGTATTCCACGAGTTCGGATGCCGAAACCCTGGCCGCGCCCGGCGATCTTACGACGAAGGCCACCGGGATCTGCCCGACTTCGTCATTGGGCCTGCCGATCACCGCACTCTGCGCGACGCCGGGGTGGGAGCACAGCACCTCCTCGAGCTGAACCGGATATACGTTGTACCCCTTGTAGATGATCATGTCTTTGCTCCTGCCGACGACATACAGATTTCCATCGCTGTCGAATCTGCCCAAGTCGCCGGTCTTGAGCCAACCGTCACGAAATTGGAGCGCGGTCAGTTCGGGTGCGGCGAAGTACCCGGCGGTGACTTGCGGTCCACTCGCCCAGATCTCGCCCACTTCACCGGCTGTGACTTCCTCTTCGGTTTCCATGTCTCGCAATGATATTCGCGTGTCGAAGATCGGTAGGCCTACGCTGCCGATCGGTGATCGCGCATCTGGGTTGTTGAGTTGATTGGTGAGAATGGTTGTCGCCTCGCTGAGTCCGTAACCCTCGATGACCTTCGCGTTCGAGAATGTCTCGCCCATGCGACGCAACGTGGTCGTGTCGATGGGTGCAGCACCTGAGAACACCGAACGCACCGAACTCAAATCGTGAGTCGATTTGGTCGAGGCCTCGAGGAGTAGGTGGTAGAACGCCGGTGCGCCGATCAGTCTGTCGATCTTGTGGCGCTCGATGGTTGCGAGGTACTCGTGTGGATCGAACCTGCCGAGTACGAGGGTGGTGGTACCGGCAAGTACGTGATTGCACTGTCCGACGAGAGCCAGTCCGTGAAAATACGGTGCGACGACGGCAATGACGCCTTCGCCCATCCGCTCCGAATTCTCGTGTACAGCAGTGGGTACCGGAACCATCCGAATGCCACCGTCTTCGTCGCTTTCCGGAAGAGACGAGCTACGCCACGCTGTGGTCTGTATCGTGCTGGCCACCAGATTGCGGTGCAGAACCTGAACGCCCTTCGAGCGGCCTGTGGTGCCACCGGTGAGCTGAAGATGTGCGACGCCTTGTGAACTCGCCAGTTTTCGGGTGAGGGCCGGCGACTCGAGAAGATGAGAGAGATCGACGTCACTGATTGTGCTGTCTTGCGACGGGCAGTTCGCCGGGGCCGCCGCGGTCGGGGGAGCGACGACGGTGAATTCGAGCCCCGAGTTCTGTGCCGCACGGAATGCCGCCACACTGGACGGGTGAACCACCGCGGCACGAGGCGAGAACTCTGCCAACAATTCTCGCAGTGTTTCCGTCGGCTGAGTGTGGTTGACCGGGCATGCCACGGCGCCGGCACACAGAATTCCGAAGTAGGCGACCGGGTACCACAGGGAATTGGGCATCAGGAGAACTACACGATCGCCAGGTCGAATGCCCCTGTCGGACAGTCCTTGCGCTATGCGGAGCGCGTGATCGTGGAGTTCGATGAAAGTGAGAGCCTGGTCGCCGTCCCGTAGGGCAATACGATCTCCGTAGGCGCGTGCCGAACCGGCGAGAACAGCGTCGAACGCAACGTCGGGATACTCGAGAGATACTGGCATGAAGGGCATTCCGTGCACATCTACTCCTGACGTAGTTAACCTGCCTGCATGGTCGCGGCGAGCTTCGGCCGCGTGTCGAAAGTGGGAGCGTGCTTTTCGCGAATGAGAACTTCCTGGGTGACAGTGGCAACCAAAACCCCGGTGCGGGTCCAGAATTCGCCACTGGACAGACCCCGTCCGTCCCCCGACGTAGGGCTGCGTTGAACGAACAGCAACCATTCGTCGGTTCGGCAAGGGCGGTGGAACCACACGGCGTGATCGAGTGAAGTGAGAAAGAGCTTCTGGGATGGACTTCCCCCGCCGATCAGATCGAGATGACCGAGGGCGGCGGTTCGCGCCAGCGTGAGGTCCGAGCAGAACGCAAGTGCGGCGGCGTGCATCCCGTGATCGCTCGATACTTCACCTGCGATGCGAATCCACATGCGGCGGTCCCTGCCACCGCCGTGGTCGGCAGCGTCGTCGTCGGCCGAATCTCCGCTGATCGGGCGCACCTGCACTGCCTGGCGAATGGCCGAGGACGTGATGCCCGACCAGAATCGATCAACGGATTCGCTCTGTGCCGGAATTGATTCCGGTGTGGGAACGTGGGGCATCGCAATATGGCGATCGGGTCCGAGTTCCTCCTTCTTGAAGGATGCGGTCAGTGAGAGCAGCGCATTGCCGCCCTGGAAGGCGGTCACCTCTCGTAGTGCATAGGTGCCACCGTCTCGGAGGATTCGCACTCGGTACTGCACCTCGGCGCCCGGTCGACCCATGGACAGGAAGTACGCGTGAAGCGAGTTCACGTACCGTACAGGGTCGACGGTGCGGTGCGCAGCGAGCAGGGCCTGCGCGACGACATGGCCGCCGTAGGCGCGATCTGGGCCACCGGCACAGCAGGTTCCGCGAAATTCGGGTGCCCCGCCGTATGCAGTGCCTGCGTGAGTGAGCTGCAACAGTTCGTCCATCGGGGCTCCTATCGGCTCAGGGATTTCGCGATGATCGTTTTCATGACTTCGCTGGTGCCGCCGTAGATTCGCGACACCCTCGTGTCCGCGTACAACCGTGCGATCGGGTATTCGAGGATGTACCCGTAGCCGCCGTGCAGTTGTAGACACTTGTCGATCACGCGGCCTGCCATCTCGGTACAGAAGAGCTTGCAGATCGCAGCGTCGACGGCACTCAATTCGCCGGCGTCTTCGAGTGCGACGGCGTGATCGACCATTGTCTGACCTGCGGCGAGATCCGTAGCGCATTCGGCAAGAACGAATTTGGTGTTCTGGAAGTCTGCGACCGGTTTTCCGAAGACTCGTCGGTCGCTGGTGTAGGAAACCGCGTGGGCGATGGCAGCGGCTGCGGTGGCGCACCCTCCGGCCGCCATGGCGAGGCGTTCGCGGGGCAGGTTCTGTCCGAGGTAGCTGAAGGCCGCTCCTTCCTCGCCGAGTACATCGGTGACCGGTACCCGGACGTTGGTGAACGAGACCTCGCAGGTATCGCTGAATTTCAAACCGATCTTGTCCAATCGGCGACCAACTTCGAAGCCGGTGGATTCGGTGTCGACGACAAACAGCGAGAGCCCGCCTCTGCGATTCTCACCTGGGTCGCCGGTACGGGCGACCACGACCATGTGTGTCGCCTGAGAGGCGTTGGTGATAAAGGTCTTTGCGCCGTTGAGGATGTAGCTTTCTCCGTCGTCGGAGAGCTTCGCGGTGGTGCGAATGGCGGCCAGATCCGAACCCGTCCCCGGCTCGGTCATCGCCACGGCAAGCACGGCCTGCCCACTCGCACAGGCGGGCAGCCAGCGCTTCTTCTGATCCTCGTTTGCGAGAGTGAGCAAGTAGGGCAGAACGATTCCGGCGCTCGCGTGGTAGTTACCCAATGAGACACCGGCCAGCGCGGCTTCCTCTCCGATGATCATCAGATAGCGGTAGCTCGTCGCCCCCGCGCCGCCGTATTCCTCCGGGATGTCGAAGCCCATGACTCCCAATTCTCCGAGCTTGCGGTAGAACTCGCGTGGCGCGTAACCCTGTTCCTCCCACTTCGCGAACTCAGGGACGACCTCCCTGTGTAGAAAACCCCGGAACACCTCGCGAAAGGCATCGTGCTGATCGTCGAAGATTGTGCGCTTCATGGGAAGTCTCCTTGTTCCGCGGACGACGCGGGGTTGGCTAGGTGTAGAGGCTGCGCAGTGAACGTTTGTCGGTCTTACCGGTGGCCGTGGTCGTCAGTGCTTCGACGAAGGCAACCGTGCGCGGTGCTTTGTACCCTGCGATTTGGGTTTTGACGTGCTCGCGAATTTCTTCGGCGGTGGCATGCAGTTGTGGGTTGAGGACCACCACTGCATGCACGCGCTCGCCCCACTGAGCGTCGGGCAGGCCGATGACGGCGCAGCGCAACACAGCGGGGTGGTTGGCGACGGCGTCCTCCACCTCGGCCGAATAGACGTTCTCGCCGCCGGTGATGATCATGTCCTTGGCGCGATCGACGATGAAGATGTACCCCTCGTCGTCCATGTACGCGAGGTCTCCGGTGTGCAGCCAGCCCCCGCGTAGCGCTTCGGCGGTCTCCTCCGGACGATTCCAGTATCCGAGCATGATGTGCTCGCCGCGGGTGACGATCTCTCCGACAGTGCCCCGTGGCACCTCGTTGCCTTCCCGGTCGGCGATGATGATTTCGGCGTGCAGGCTTGCACGGCCCGCCGAGCGCAGGCGAGGACCACCGGCCCGGTGATCCGATCCGAGCAGGGAGACGATGACCGCGGTCTCCGTCATGCCGTACCCCTGGACGAAGTTCGCGTTGGGGAAGCGCGACATCGCGCGTTCCAGGATGGCCGCGGGCATCGGGGCGGCTCCGTACACAATCGATTTGACGCTGGTGACGTCCGTGTCCGAAAAGTCCGGATGGTTGTAGAGCATCTGCAACATGCTCGGGATCGCGGTCATCGTGGTGACCCGACGGCCCGCGATCAGGCCGAGCACGTCGCCGGCGTCGAAGCGGTTGGCGAACACGACTGTGCCGCCGACCAGGGTCTGGGCCATCATGCCGAGCAATGCGGCAATGTGGAACAGAGGAGCCATCACCAGAGTTATGCCACCGATCTCGCAGGACCGGGCAAAGCCGGTACCGCCGAGCAGGGCGGTGGAGAAACTGCGATGAGAGTGCATGACGGCTTTGGGAGTGCCGGTGGTTCCGCCGGTGTAGATCAGCGCGGCCAAGGTGTCGCCGCCGGCACGCACGTCCTCGACCTCGGGGCCTTCGACGATCAGGTCTTCGAAACCAGCCATTCCGGCGGGAGCCGGCTCGTCGCCCATGTAGACGAGCGTGACAGTGGCGTCGAGTCCGGTCACCAGTAGCCGGCATTCCTCGTCGACGAGTACAAATGCGCTGCCGACTCCGGTGACCGCGTCGGTGACTTCACGGACGGAACCGTGACGGTTTACGAGATTGACGACAGCGCCGATCCACCACGTCGCCATCAACGACTCGAAGTAACGGTCGGAGTTGAACGCCAGGATGCTGACCCGGTCGCCCGGACCCACGCCACGCTCTCGCAGGGCTCCGGCGAGTCTGGCGACTCGCTTCGCGATCTGTGGGGCGTTGCGCTCGCGATGCTCGCAGACGGTCAAGGGTCGGTGCGGCTGTTGTTGAACCGCCCTGTGCAGAAGGTGGGTCAGATGCATGGGCTGGCGTGCTCCTCGAGTCGGGTGGTGCTGACGGCGGATAGTCGAGATGCCGACGAATCGACACCCCGACCTCGAGTTAATCGATCAGGAATTCCGCGTCTCCGACGAGGGCCTTGACGCCGTTCTGACGAGCGCAGACAAGTTCGACACGAGCACGTCGACCGTCCTCGGCCTCGTAGGTGTCGACGACGACAGCAGAGCAGGTGAGTTCGTCACCGGGCCAGACCTTGTCGGCGAATCGAATCTTGAACCGACGCAGGTTCTCGACACCCAGCCAGTCGGTGACGTAGCTGGCCAGCATGCCTGCCTGAAGCATGCCGACGGAGAACACGGACGGGAAGCCGGTCTCACGGGCGAACGTGTCGTCGTGGTGCAACGGATGGAAATCACCCGAGGCACCCTGATACTTGACGAAGTCGGTGCGAGTCAGTGGAGGGAAGGTCTTGCTCTCGGCCTGTTGTCCGGCTACGACGGTTTCGGTCGTGGTCGTCATTTCCCCTCCTCCTTGCCGCCCGTTGTGGCGGTCTCGATGATCGTGCTGTTCTGCGTCGCGATCAGTTCTCCAGACTCGTCACGGAACTCGGTGATCATCTTCGCGAAGGTCATCACACCACCGCGCTTTCCGGGCTTTTCGAAGCGGTCACCGACAGTTGTCTCGGCGGTCAGCTTCTGGCCGGCACGTGGAAGTGGGCCGTGGAAGATGTACTCCTCCTCACCGTGGAGGATGCGACGACGGTCGAATCCGAGCTTGGCGAAACCGGATTGGTCTGCGGGCTCCCAGATCATTCGGCCGCTGGTGAGCATGGTCGGCGGGATCACCGCATCCTCGCCGGCATGCTGTTCTGGGTTTGCCTTCACGGCCCGGACGAATTCCTGGACCTTGCTGTAGTCGAGCGGAAACGTGTAACTCACTTGGTTTCTCCTTCGATCTTCGGGATGCCGGCGCGCCGGGTCTCGACCGACTTGAGGAAGGCGTCGTCGCCGAGAAGCTTTGTCAGCTCTCCGATGTCGAGCTGCCGGTCCTCACGAATTTCGTCGGCGATCGAGTAGCCGCCGTAGAGACCCACGTAGCCGCCGTAGACGGCAAAAACCTGTCCGTTGAACGCGCACTCGGCGCTCGACAGGTAGGCCACGAGTGACGAGCAGTTGGCGGGGTTGTAGCGATCGAAGACTGACTCGTCGACGGGCTCACCGACCAAATCCTTGATGCCGGGCGTGGCTTTGACAGGTTCGGTGCGCGCCACGGGAGCGATGGCATTGGCCTTGACGCCGAATCGCTCGAATTCGCGAGCGGCGTTGACTGCCTGGATGGCCAGACCGGCCTTGGCGGCGGAGTAATTCCACTGCCCGTAGTTGCCGTGCAGTCCGGATCCGGAACTGGTGTTGACCAGGTTGCGTGTCTCCTGCACGCCTGCCTTCGACTGGTCGCGCCAATATCTCACGGCGGCGCGGGTAGCAGAGAAGGTTCCCTTGAGGTGTACAGCGATGACCGAGTCGAACTCTTCCTCGGTCATGTTCCACAGCATCGCGTCGCGGATGATACCGGCGTTGTTGACCACCGAGTGCAAGTTTCCGAAGGTGGATACTGCTGCGTCGGTTAGCTTCTCACCGACGGCCATTTCCGCGATCGAGCCCTCTACCGCGATGGCCGAGCCGCCGGCAGCGACGATTTCGTCTGCCACCTGCTGTGCTCCGCGGAGGTCGTTGACCACGATGCTGGCGCCTTCGGCTGCCATGAGTAATGCGTGTTCGCGACCGAGGCCTGCGCCGGCCCCGGTGACGATGGCAACGCGTCCGTCGAGTTGTCCCATGATGTTTCCTTTCGTTCTTCGCGCCGAGCTACGGCGCGGCGGCGTTGACGTGTTGGCGGAAGTGGTTGCTAAGCAACCTTTTCGTAGAGCGTGATGACGCCGGCGCCGCCGAGACCGAGATTGTGCTGCAGTGCAAGCTTTGCTCCGTCGACCTGTCGTGCGTCGGCGGTGCCGCGCAACTGCCACACCAGTTCCGCACACTGCGCCAAGCCGGTGGCGCCGAGCGGATGCCCCTTGGACAGCAGACCACCGCTGGGGTTCACGACAACCCGGCCGCCGTAGGTGTTGTCGCCGTCGAGGATGAACTTCTCGGAGCACCCTTCGTCGACCAATCCGAGGGCCTCGTAGGAGAGCACCTCGTTGACCGAGAAGCAGTCGTGCAATTCCACGACCTGGATGTCGCGTGGATCCACTCCGGCCTTTTCGTAAATCCGTTGCGAAGCAACTCGAGTGATGTCCGCACCGACCACTTTGAAGACGTCGTCGTCGGTGAAGACGCTGGGGAAGTCGGTGACCAACTCTTGAGCTGCGATCGCCACGCCCGGTGTGAGGCCGTGGGCACGCGCGAAATCTTCGCTGCATACGATGGCGGCGCCGGCTCCGCAGGTGGGCGGGCAGGCCTGCAAACGAGTCAGCCCGCCGTACAGTGCCTTTGATTCGAGCACTTCTTGCTCGGTGACCGGCTCACGGAAAACCGCGTACGGGTTGTTGGCAGCGTGCTTGCGGGATTTGACCGAGATCTTCGCGAACAGATCCGGCGAGACCCCGTACCGCTTGGAGTACTCCTGCGCAGCGGCACCGAAGTACTGCATCGCCATGGACGGGTTGGCGGGGTCGATGCCGTAGGTGCGGTCGAGGACTTCCGCGTGTCGCTCCATCGGAGCCGGGCGGTCTCCCCAGTGGTTGACCAAAGCGCCAGGCTGCATCTGCTCGAAGCCAACGGCGAGTGCGCATTCGACGACGCCCGACTCGACGGCTTGTCTGGCCAACCACAGCGCGGACGAGCCACTCGCGCAGTTGTTGTTGACGTTGACAACCGGAATTCCGGTCATACCCGCGCCGTAGATGGCGCGTTGGCCACTCGTCGAATCCCCGTACACGTAGCCGGCGTAGGCCTGCCCGATCTTGTCGAATCCGATTCCGGCGTCCGCGAGTGCGTTGACAATGGCCTTCGCGCCCATCTCGTAGTAGTGCTCGCTGCGCCCTGGCTTCGTGAACGGGATCATTCCGACCCCGGCGACTAGTACTTTGCGACTCATCGGTGCTCCCTTGTGATTACTGGTCTTCGTGGATTGGTGGTTGATTCGTTGTGTGTGAGGCGCATTCAGAGCAACTCGAGGATGGTGGCGTTGGCCATGCCGCCGCCCTCACACATCGACTGCAAGCCGTAACGGATTCCCTCGTCACGCATGTGGTGCACCATCGTGGTCATCAACCGCGCGCCGGAGCCTCCCACGGGATGCCCGATGGCCATGGCGCCGCCGTTGGGGTTCATCAGCGAATAGTCGGCTCCGGTCTCGCGCAACCAGGCCAGCGACACGGCGGCGAATGCTTCATTGATCTCGAACGTGCCGATGTCGGAGAGCGTCAACCCGGACTTCTTCAGCGCCAACGCCGTTGCCGGGATCGGTCCCTTGAGGATGCTCACCGGATCGGTACCGGTCACGACCGCAGTGTGAATGCGGGCGATCGGTGTCCAACCGTGTTCACGCGCAACGTCACTGGTCGTCACGAGGAGCGCGGCGGACCCGTCGGAAACCTGGGAAGCGTTTCCCGCCGTGATCTCGGTTCCCTCGAACGCTGCCGGCAGCTCGGCGAGGCGTTCCATGGTCCCGCCGCGACGGATACCTTCGTCCGCCTCGATGATCCGGGTGGCGCCTTCGGCGTCGATGACCGTGACCGGAGCGATCTGGCCGGCGAAACGGCCGGCGTCGACAGCGGCAGCAGCTCGGGCATGCGAGTCGAGGCCGTGTCGATCCATGTCGGCGCGACTGATGCCGTACTCGTCGGCGATCATCTGAGCGCCGAGTCCTTGGTTGAATCGCTCGATGTCGTAGCGCCCCAGCACTAGTGGACCGTGCATCGGCCCGTAGTCGCCGGCACGCGCAGCCGCGCCGAGCGGGATGACGCTCATCATCTCGACTCCGCCCGCGACTGCGACGTCGTACTGGCCCGAGATCACGCCCGCTGCCGCCTGGTGTACGGCCTGCTGCGAAGAGCCGCATTGACGGTCGACTGTCACGCCAGGGACATGTTCGGGCCATCCTGCGCCGAGTACTGCCGACCGGGCGATACAGCCGGCCTGCATGCCGAGGGTTCCGACGCAACCCCAGATCACGTCGTCGACGATTGCAGGGTCCAGCCCGTTTCGCTCTGCCAGCGCGCGCAGAACGTGCGCTGACAGATTGACTGCATGCGTGGTGGACAACCCGCCACCACGTTTGCCGATCGGTGTCCGTACCGCATCGACAATGACTGCATCACGCATGAAAGCTCCTGTGTCCGAGTCGGTTGGAGATCAGAGACCGATGTCCTTGGCGATGATGGTCTTCATGACTTCGCTGGTACCGCCGTAAATGCGCGAGACTCTCGTGTCGGCGTACAGGCGAGCGATCGGATATTCGAGGATGTACCCGTAGCCGCCGTGCAGTTGTAGGCACTTGTCGATCACGCGGCCTGCCATCTCGGTGCAGAACAGCTTGATGCGTGCAGCATCGGCGGCGGTGAGTTCTCCGGAGTCGTCGAGATCGAGTCCCTTGTCCGCCAGTGCCTGCGCGGCAGCGACTTCGGTAGCACATTCGGCAAGAACGAACTTGGTGTTCTGGAAGGATGCAACAGGTTTACCGAAGACTTGACGCTGGCGGACGTACTCCGACGCGAACTCGATCGCCGCAGCCGCACATGCGGTCTGGCCGACACCGATGGAAAGTCGTTCGCGGGGGAGGTTTTGGCCGAGGTAGGAGAAGCCCTTGTCCTGCTCGCCGAGGAGATTCTCGACCGGAACTCGAACATCGGTGAACGAGAGTTCGTTGGTGTCGGAAGACTTCATACCGATCTTGTCGAGCTTGCGTCCGAAATTGAAGCCGACACTGTCGGTGGGAACTACCAGGAGGCTGAGTCCGAAGCGTCGGTCCTCCTCGGACGGCGCGGAGGTTCGAGCGGCTGCGACGCAGAGTTCCGAGTTGCGGGCACCGGTGATGAAGGTCTTGGCACCGTTGAGGATGTAGTGGGTGCCGTCTTCGGACAGGCGCGCCGTGGTCTTGATGCCTGCCAGATCCGATCCGGTTCCCGGCTCGGTCATGGCGATGCAGAGCATGGTCTCGCCGCTCGCCACGCCTGGAAGCCACCGCTGCTTCTGCTCGTCATCGGCAAGGCGCAGCAGGTACGGCAGCACGATGCCGATGCTCACTCCGTAGTGTCCGAAACTTACTGCTGCACGAGCTGTTTCCTCTTGGATGACAGCTTGGAATTTGAAGCTGGTGGGCCCGGCGCCACCGAACTCCTCGGGGATGTCGAAACTCGTCGCGCCGAGTTCTGCAAGCTGGTTGAACAACTCACGCGGTACCTGATTCGCGTTCTCCCACTCCGGGTAGTTCGGCGTCACCTGCTTGGCGATGAAGGTCCGGATGGTCTCGCGGAATGCCTCGTGCTCGGGGGCATAGACGGTACGTTTCATGATGCGCTCCTGAAGATTTGTGGTGAGATGACGTGTTTTGGGTCAGACGCGTCCGGCGTCGACGACGAGGCACTGGCTGTTGATGTAGTCCGATTCGGGAGTGCACAGCAGGTACACCGCCCCCGCGGCTTCCACCGGAGTGCCGCCTCGGCCAAATGGGATCATCTTCGACGCGACGGCCAAGCGATCAGGGTTGACGCCGACGCGAATCTCGCGGCCGTCGATCGTCAACGTCGCGTTCGCGTCCGCGGACACCTCGGTCATTCTCGTGATGATCAGTCCGAAGGCCACTGCGTTGACGTTGACCCTGTACCGACCCCATTCCTTGGCAAGAGTCTTGGTCAGTCCGATCAGTCCGGCTTTGGCGGCGGCGTAGTTGGATTGGCCGGCGTTCCCGTAGTACCCCGACACCGACGACACGTTCACCACCTTGCGGTGGTATTCGGTCGGGTTGGCTTTGATGAAAGGTTGCGCCGCACGCAGGATGCGGAACGGCGCTTTGAGATTCACGTCCACGATGGTGTCCCACTGCTCGTCGGTCATCTTCTGAATCACCGAGTCCCAGGTATATCCGGCGTTGTTGACGATGATGTCCAGACCACCGAAGGTCTCGACCGCAGTGCTGACGAATCGCTCCGCGAAACCGTCCTCGGACACTGAACCCACTACGCTGACTGCTTGCCCGCCGGCCGCCTTGATGTCGTGCTCGGTCTGTGCAGCAGCTTCGGGATCCAAGTCGTTGATTGTCACCGCTGCACCCTCGCGGGCGAATTTGAGTGCGATTTCTCGACCGATCCCACGTCCCGACCCGGATACGAGAGCGACCTTTCCCTCCAGGTTACCCACGGTCCCAGTTCCCGCGATCCCATTTCCCACGGTGTTCCCTTTCGAGTGAAGAGTGTTGTAGCGAAACGTAATTGGCGGTAGTCCAGGCCGGTGGTTGCTCCGGCGCTGCGATATCCCGAGGCGTCGTGGCTCCGGGAGCTTCATTCGCAATTACTGATGATTCACTTTTAGGCCTTAAAAGTATGTATGTCAAGCATCTTCGCTGTCACAGCTGGTCAAGCGCTATTCCAATGCGTTCACAGTTGCGTGCAAACTTGGCAGGGTGGGGCGTAGGTGGCGAGTGACGGACACTCTGGGGTGCCGGAAGCTGTCGATTGTCACCGCACGTGTTGGGGCATCGTGCGGTTGGGTTTCGAGGGAACTGGCCTTTCGGCAAGGTCACCAGTGTCGTCGGTAGTTCGAAGTGACCCTTGACACAGTAGGGAAAATGGCTCAAAGTGAATCCCAAGTAATTCCCTGAAGCGGCATTGCATGAGAATGCCCGCGCACGGATGGCTGAACTGAAAAATTCGACCTGAGGGAGGCGGGCGTCGAACTGTCTGTTTCTGCTTATCTGGCAGTGCTATTCGGTGGTTTTCTCTCAAGGAATGGCCAACTGACGTGTCTTCTCTGCGGAAGAAGAGCGTGATGGATCTCGATTCCAAACATCGATGTGAACTCGAAGTGTCACCAAACCAAGCGACAAGTCTGCCCCTGCACTGCGTTGGCAGTGCCCGTTGATCAAACCGTCTCCTCGAAGGATCCGACAGTGACAACACCCCGGACCACACCCAAGGCAACGCCTCGTCAAGTGGCAACACACCAACAAGCATCTTCGGGCACAGCAGTGCCCGCACCGCCCGAATCACGTCGCCGTGCTTGGGGTTTGACCTCGCTGCTGGTCTTCCTGACTGTCATCAACTGGGGCGACAAAGCGGTTTTGGGCATCATTGCCCAACCGTTGTCCAAGGAGTTGGGGTTGACAGCATCCCAGATCGGTCTCGTGGGTAGCTTGTTCTTCCTCACCTTCACGATCGGCGGTTTCTTTTCCGGAGCGATTGCCCGAATAACGACACTGAGATGGGCGCTGGCGGTGTTGGCCTTGCTCTGGTCGGCGGCAATGCTCCCGATGGTCATCACGGCGAGTTTTGCTGTGCTGGTGGTCAGTCGGATGCTGTTGGGTTTGGCTGAGGGGCCGAGCGGGCCCCTGACGCACACCGCCGCGTTCTCCTGGCATCCGCCGGCGAAGCGTGGACTTCCAGGTGCGCTTCTCGCCGGGTCGGCCTCGCTGGCGAAGATTGCCGTGGCTCCCGCGCTTGCCTTCGTGACGGTCACGTGGGGGTGGCGTGCGGCCGTGGTTTGCATGGCGGTGCTCGGCGTGTTGTGGTGCGTGCTCTGGCTGCCCCTGTGGTCGCAGGGTCCCTACATCCGTAGTGGAAAGCGACGAGAAGAGGCGGGAGCCGGTGCAGCCGAGACCGACGAGCCGGCGGTGCCGTGGATACGCATCTTCCGAACGCGGACGTTCATCAGCTGCACAATGCTGGTGATGGCGATATACGCCATCGTCGCGGTTGTGCTGACCTGGCTTCCGTCGTACTTCGAAGTGGGCCTGGGATACAGCCGACTGCAGGCTGGTTCGATGTTCGCATTCCCCAGCATTGCGGGCCTTATCTTGATGTTGATCCTCTCCTCTTCCGGAGATCGTCTGACTTCTCGCGGCGCCACGTCCCGCCTGATTCGAATAATCGTTCCCTCGGTGGGTGTGCTCGTCAGCGGAATGATCATGGTGTTCCTGCCCTACGTGTCGGCCCCCGCGCTGGCGGTCGCGATCGTCTCGGTCGGATACGGGTTCCTCGCGTCCGGCTATCCGCTGATCATCGCCACGATCTCCGAAATATGTCCGCCCCGGCAGACAGCCGGAACGCTCGGAGTTTTCATGGCAATGATGGGAATCGGGGGTTTGATCGGCCCTTACGTGACCGGGCGGATCGTCGACGCTGCCGATACTCCGGCTGCGGGCTATGCCACTGCGTTCCAGGCCTTCGGGTTGGTTGCGGTCCTGTTTGCGTTCGGAACCTTGATTTTCGCCAACCCCGAGCGTGACAAGGAGATCGTCTGGAAAGCTACGAGTCGAACGTAGCTACCTGAGGTTCCCGAGTGTGCAGAATAGTAGGTAACTGGACTTTTCTGGTTATGAGTCGTCTTCATGCGAGTACACTCGCTTTGTGAATCTGACGCAATGACCGAATCGACGATAGGATGGCGGCGTGCCACGTGAAAGGGAACCGATGACTGCCGTCCGTCGACCCCGCGACCGTAAGCAACAGATATTGACAGCAGCAAGCGAGCTGTTCCGGGAGCACGGGTATCACAACATTTCTGTTTCGGATGTCACCGCTCGTGTGGACATCACGACGTCCGCGCTCTATCGCCATTATCGAAACAAGAACAGCCTGCTCTATCACGCGGTTCTGGCCGGGATCGAGTCTCTCAATGAATCTGTCGGCGGTGCAACGGATCTGTACACGTTGCTGACAACGCTGTCGGCAACGTCGGTCGAGCGCCGCGGGCTGCCGCTGTTGTGGCAGCGTGAAGCCAGGTATCTGGACGACGACCAACGAGAGATGCTGCGTAAGAAGTTGCGGTTCAGTACCTCTCGCATCTCGGAGCTGGTGCAAGCGCACAGGTCTGACCTTTCCGACTCCGACAGTCGGCTGCTGGCGTACTCGATCCTTGCAGTGTTCAGCAGTTCGTCAAGTCACCGAATCTCGATGCCTCCCCGCCAGATGGAGGCACTGCTGTTCGACCTTTCGGCGCGTGTTTCCCTGTCCCCCATCGGGTCTGCGGACCCCGACGTTCCCGCTGCGCGCACAGAGGTCATCTCCATACCCGTTTCGCGACGCGAACAACTACTGACTGCGGCGATTCAACTGTTCGACGAACGCGGGTATCGAACGGTGAGCAACGAGGACATCGGCGCGGCCTGCGGGACGACAGGCCAGAACGTGTACAACCATTTCGATACAAAGCTCGACATTCTGTCCACGGCAATCACCCGTGGTTTCGACCGACGTGACCTTGCCGTGAGGCAGGCCCTGTCGCAAGTAGGCGATTCGAGCCAGACGCTCGACATTCTCTTGGGTGTTCATATCGCGTTTGCCCTGGAAGACGGACACCTCATCGGTTTGATGGCGACGGAACTCGCCGAGCTTCCCGACAACACCCGAAAGGCATGTGTCCAAGCTCAGCGGGACTACCTGGAGCTGTGGGTTAGAGCGCTCAGTGAAGTTCGCCCCGGCTTGGATGCCACCGAGGCGAAGTTCACCGTGAGTGCAGCAATGACGTTGATCGGCAACGCTATCCGTATCGGAAGCGTTCGGCGCCGTGCGGACCTCGCAGACCGACTGACAGAAATATGCATCGCTTTGATGACGGAGACTTCGGATCCCGCTGCGTCATTGGTGGACGCCGGCGTTGGTTCCACTCCGTAGTCTCGGAGCGGCACATCGGCACCCACAGAACGAGTCAGTCGCGCCCGGCTTCGACCAGCTTCTCGGCGAGGGTCGCTGGTGTAGTGAAAATCGCTTCGTGGCTTCCTGCCATCTGAACGATCCTGCACAGGCCGAGTCTGCTCGAAAATCGTGGATGCCAAGCGAACTCGCCGTGCGGCATTGCGGTGTCTTCCGTGCAGTTCAGGTAGGAAGTCCTCATCGTCCCGGAGTTGACGAGTTCGTAGAACTTCGTGAGATCAAGTTTGTCTTCCAACATAGTGACCGGTGTCGGACATAGAGACTCGTAGGCGCTCATGGCTGTCTCGTGATCGGCGTCGTTCAAGAACGCTTCTCGCCACACGTTCCAAGGCAAGGAGAACATTCCATCCACCGCTCCTTCGCGCACCATCTCTCGATAGTGAGCCGGGGACTCGTCGTTGATGCTGTTGCCATTCGCTGGAACAAAGGCGTTCCAATAGACAAGTCGTCGAATGCGGTCGGGAAATACCTCTGCGACCTTGGAGATGATCGTGCCGCCGAAGCTGTGTCCCACCAGAATGAAATCCGTGATGTCTCGCTCTGTGATGTACCGAACGATCGACTCGACACCGTCCGCGTGTCGGACACTCGTCTGTGATACCCCGAACCCCGAGACCGTGGGCGTGTACACGCGATGGCCGACTGCAAGCAGGTGTTTCGCCACTGGTGCCCAGTGCTCCCCGGTATGCCAAGCTCCATGCACGAGAACGAAAGTGTATTGCTGCGCCACGACTATTCCTCCATTACGTAAGTTCGCTTGCCGAAAAGAAATTCATCCGTGAGATCGAATATGATTACCGCTCTGCGGAATTGGAGATATCCGTCAATTTCGTTCGAGGTGCCCTAGCGGACTGCCACAGCTTCGATCTCGACCAGCATTGCCGGGTCGGACAGCCCGGTAGTCTCAGCCATCAAGCTGGCTGGTGAGCATTGGTAGGTTTCGAGGGCATCGAGAACAACATCGTAGTTCGAGGTTGCAGCAGCTATGTCTCTGACAAAGATGCGGATCTGTACTACGTCTCTGAAACTGAAGCCCGCAACTTCGAGGGTGCGGTCGATGTTGACAAAAGTCGTTGCAACTTGGGCTCTGAAGTCGCCGACGCCTCCGCGTGTGTCCACGCTGCCTCGTCCCTCATGCCCCGATACGAAGAGAAACTCCGAAGGTGCGCTGATTCTGACCGCGGCGTTGTATCCGAACCTACCCGTAATGAGTTGTGGGGCAATGTTTTCGCGCTGCATGTCGAGTGGCGTCCAATCTGAATCGTCGATAGTTTCGCCGCTGATCGAGTCAGCGGTCGTAGGACAAGATCTGTTTGGCGACTGCTCGGGGAGCGGAGATCATCCCGTCGTGCCCGGTGTTGATCCGATCGAGTTGCCACTCGCGCGAGTTGTTCAGCACCCGCTGCTTCGACGCTTGGATGTCGGGGAAGGCGGGCTCGGTGAAGTCGATGTAGTGCCGTGGAAGTCCAGCACCAGCCGGACCGGTGAGAGTGACTGTGTCACTCCAGGTCGACCATGGGTGCGCAGTGAGTTGCCTTTTCGCCCAATCGATGTCATTTCGATCGGTGAGACCGAACATAGTGGGATCTGTCGGGGCGGGTACAGCGTGCCCGCCGGTGGCAGCGACAAGCGTTCGGAGTACCTCCTGACTGCCGAGTGGCATTGTGGACAGCACTGTCTCACCGTTTTCGATGACGACAGCATCGAGGTAGACCAATCGACGGATCTTCTCAGGCATCCGGTCAGCCACCGAGGTTATGTAAGCACCACCGATGCTGTGGCCGACCAGTACGAAGTCTGTGAGCTCCTCTGCTTCAATCGTCCGAATGATGTCGTTGACAGCGTCGTCGTAGCTCAACTCTGCATGGAGGAGATGGGATCGGTCACCTACGCCGGTGATCGTCGGAGTGATCACTCGGTTTTCGCCGCGTTGCAACATCGGCGCGAGTTTGCGCCAACACCAACCTCCATGGCTGCCACCGTGAACGAGAAGGTAGTCCGGTCGCGCGGGGGAAGCTGAAGAGACGCCGGTGACTGCGGTAGCAGTTGCAGGGGCAGCGGGTGTGACTGCGGCTGCGGCTGCGAGTGCCGCCGCCCCTGCGAACAGCGTGCGCCGATTCATTCGCGAGTGAATCCTCGACGGCTCGCCGGCTACACCTCGCTCGGAAGCATGCGACATTCTGCTGTGCGTTCGAGTTGCGCTGTTCGGGGCCGTCAGGGCCCCGAAGGGCATGGGAGATGTCATCCACCTAGCCTGCCGATCTACACACCTGCTGAACATGTTGGTCAGACCACGAAACATGTCCTTGCGTTCGCTTGCCTTGCCTTGCCTTGCCTTGCCTTGCCTTGCCTTGGCGGGGGTCTATCGATGCGTGGGCTTGGACGCTGCAGAGTCGACATTCACTGCGATCTTGACTTGCGGCTCGCCAGTCTGTCGGACTCCCGTAACCGATCAACTAACGAAATCAGCATCTCCTGGGAATCAGACGACAAAGCGTTTGTCAGTCCGAGAAGATGCTTCACCGGTTCATCCGACAACTGGGCAATGAGCAAGGCATCCGAGTGTCGCGAGTCTTCAGTTCCTGAATCGCCTCGGCTGTCGAAGAAGTGGCTGGTTGTGACACCGAAGAACTGTGCGAGGCCATGCATCACAGTCGCTGACGGGGCGCGGCGAACCCCGGTGCGAAGTTGAGAAAGGTAGGGCGTCGATATGCGATACCCCTGCTGGCGAAGTGCGTCGCAGACTCGTGCATTGGTCAATCCAGGTTGGCGGGTTGCGAAAAGAGCGTTCAATCTGATGCAGAAAACGCTGTATCCATGCTCGCTCAGCAATTCTCTGCTCTCCGTGTGGCGTACCGGTTCGGTCCGATACCCCCGAGCGGGCCGGGACCTGCCGCTCGGGGGATGAGTGATCGGGTTGTCAGACTTGAATGTCGCTGAGCGCGTCGACGATCAAGTCGGTTACCGCTGACGGCTGCGACGCCAAGGATGCGTGCCCAGCTGGCAGCTCGACGAGTTTGCGAGGGTTCATTCGCCCAGCCATCATGCGCTCGTTGTCGGGATGGATCATTCGATCTTCACTGGAGACCTGGTACCAGCTCGGCTTGACCTTCCACGCCGGTGCAGTAACCGCGTCACCGAAAGTACTTGCCAATGGTGCTTTTTGGGTAACTGCCATGATCAGTGAGTCATTGACGTCGAGATCCTGACAGAAGCTTTCGCGATACTTTTCCTGAATGATCCACAGGTATCCGTCGGAGTCCGGTGTCAGATTTGCGGCAGCGGCGGGTGGGTTCTGTTGGGTGATGCCGCCCGGGCTTTCGCCGGCATCGGGTGCAAACGCTGCGATGTACACCAGCCCGACGACGTTGGGGAGGTCCCCCATTTCGGTGATGACTGCACCGCCATAGGAGTGACCGACCAGCAGAACAGGGCCCTGAATCTGCTCGACCATCTTGCGCGTGCGTTCGGCATCGTCAGCGAGTGATGTCAGAGGCAGTTCGACGGCGCGGAGATTCGAATATCCCCTGGCGTGCAAATCGACGATGACTTTGCCCCAGTGGGCCGCGCCGCCCCAAAAACCGTGTACCAAAACAACAGTTACGTCAGTCATGCCGTTCCCTTCGGTTGGTGTTCCTTGTTTTCGGCAGTAGCCAGGCCATCGGCGTTCTCGGTCAGCCCGTCAGGCACTGCACGCTGAGTTGACCGGTGCCTTGTTGATTCGGTCCCACAGGAACTTTGCCGCTAGCGGCATTCCGGTCGCCGTTCCGAAATCATGGCTGAGAGTTGACCCCGGTAGTAATGGCGGCGTGATGTCGTCTTGTGTGTATTCGACTTCCGCTCCCAATGCGCACCATCTGTCTCTCAGTGCTGCAACGGAATCAGCGGGAACGATGTCGTCGTTGGTGGACGTGTGCAGGTATACCGGGGCAGAGGGGGTCGTGCGTCCGATCTGTTGATCGTCGACTACTGCCGCGAGTTCCGGCTCTTCGGAGAGGATCTGAGAGAAGGATTTTCCGTCGACGGTGTAATCGGTACTACGAGTACCCAACGATGTCAGCCCGGTATCCGGCACGCATTGCGTCGCACTGGTCGTAAGCCATTGTTTTCCCTCCTCGTTGAGCCGCTTGTCGAAGATCGGACCTAGCTCGGGGTATCTCGCCATCAGGCTGTTGAGGGTGTACCCGATCGCTCCGGTGAGTAGTGACCCGTCTGCCTTGCGGAGAACTTCGCGCAGATCGGGATCGGCTGCCCCCGCGTAGGTACCGAGCATGTTCAGCTCTGGTGCCCGCTCGCCGACGATTTCTGCAGCGGATGCGCTCGCCCCGCCGCCCTGGGAGTAGCCCCAGAACGCGATCGGCGTGGAGTCAGGCAGATTCCACAGTTGATTCGAGGCGCGCGCGGCATCGACGACGGCGTTGCCCTGCTCGACCCTGTTGACGTAGGTGTGAATCCCGGGAGTGCCAAGTCCGATGTAGTCGGGCATGACTACTCGAAACCCTGCGGTGAGCAGCAAGCCGGCGTCGGCGACGTTGTAGTTGACGGGCAAGCTCAACTGAGGGCTGATCTGAATATTGAAGGCCCACGCAAGGTTCTTCGAACCGGCGCATTGATCGCCCTGGCCGAACGTACCCGGAGCGACGACCACGGTAGGTCGTTCACCGGGCCCGCGCCAGGGAAACGCCGGCGTGATGGCTGCGCCCGTGGTGGCCACGGGAGTTCCGTCCACGAGAGTGGAGGTGTACATGATCTTCTCGCCATTGCCCGGCCAAGTGCCAGGGATGCCGGGTATCTGACCGAGCAGAGGGGTAGGCTCGGACTTGATCATCGTGCCCTCCCCTGCCGGCAATGTCGTGGGTGGTTGATAGAAATCTTTCGATTCCGCTTGTGCAAGAGCGAGATTCATGGAAAATGCTCCGACAGCGAGGAAGCCCACTGTCGTGAGACGGAGCAGCGCAGCTTTGTGCATTTCTTCTCAGATCTTCCGTGTAAGACATTGTTGTCTAACTTTCCCTCAAGGTAGCGCACATGTGACGGGACTCGCAATGGTCGTCTCGCATCGGTATTCGCCACAGTTGGAGTCTGTATGGGGCCCTGCACCGCGCGCCGCCGCTGAGGAAGATTCCGGACTGCGGGAGAAGGGCCGGAAGGCAGAAGGGTTCCGAGGAAGACGCTGCAGCGTGTGGCGCGCCGCGGTCGAATCAGCTGGACGAGGTGTCGGTGCCGATCAGAGCGCTCAGAATCGTGGACATGACTTTGACAAGACCGTCGACGGGCGGGCGGGTGGGCGTAGTGCTCCACTGATGCACGAGAGCTATGAGTGCGCCGATGAATGCTGTCGACGCCATTTCGTATCCTCCGGGGGGAACGAAATCCTCACCCACGGCATTTTGAACTGTCGTTTTGAAGAACACGGCCCATTCTGTGCGCCGCTCTACTCGATGTGCTTCCACTCGCAGGCTGACCCCGACGATGTCTACGTACGAGATCTGAGCTCGCCGAGGATCGCTGCCGATCGACTCGACGAACGCTGTCATCGCCGTCTCTGCGAGATCGGCTAGTGTGTCGGGCTTTTCGTCAGCGATCGCAGTCAGCATCGCGTCCCGCGCATCGCTTTGGATCTGGTCGTACAGTGCGATCAACAGATCTTCGCGGCTGTCGAACTCGTCGTAGAACTGTCGTCGTGCAAGGCTCGCAGTGGTACAGATGTCCGCGACCGAACTCGAGGCGTAGCCCTTGTCCGAGAAGACTTCCAGCGCAGCCCAAATGAACTGCAGCCGCCTTTCGGCACGCCGAGCCGATACCGGTCGACCGCCGTAGTTTCGAGTCTCGTCGCTCACCTCCTGCACGCGTCCATGATAGTCGCCCGACTCGGCGGGCTACGCTGAGCCTCAGGCGTAGACGGCCTTCAAGTCGGAAGCGCAATTCGCGAGGACGACGTCGCTCTCGAGCGAATAACTTCGGCGTCAGTTCGGCGGCATCGTGAGACCATTCGGGCGCGTTGACGCTCCCCACAGCCTGGCTGCTCCCGGCGCATCGCGACTCACTCGAAACGGGTGATGTGCAGGTAGGGATTATTCGGTTCGAGCTCGAGAGGGGTACTGAGAAGGTGACACCCCGTAATGCGTCTTGAACGCGGTACTGAGATTGAACGCATCCGAATACCCGGTCTTCTTTGCCAAACGATCCAATGTGAGCGATGGATCGACGATCAGCGAATCCGCGACCAAGGCCAGCCTCCACCGGCGTAGATGTTGCATCGGGGGTTCACCGACGGAACTTTTGAATTCAGAGACGAACATGGATCGCGACATGCCGGCAATGGCGCTCATCGCCGGCAGGGTCCATTTCTTCCCGGGATTCGAGTAGACCTCGCGCAATACGGCACTGATCGATTGACGGGGATCGTGCGACAGGTTCCCCACATTCCAACCGGCAGACCACTCCGCGAGCATCAGGCAGACAATCGATTCGAGGAGTCTGACCGCCGTGGATGGGAATCCTTTCCCATCGGCCCAGTTGTCGTGTTCCCGGGCAAGCGACTGCAGGACATGGGATACCGAGCTCACCTCTGAGGTTCTCGACGTCAAAAGATTCGGAAGATGATGCTCCAGAATCGAATACAGATTTCCTGCCGACTCGAAGGAGAATACGAGGACGGGTGGGCGACTGGACCTTTTCGTTCGATCCGAATCGCGATGTGGTTCGGACAGGCGAAAGTCACGGTCAGCGGGCAGGCACAGGATGCCGACCTCACCAGCGTGGAGCGCTGTAACTTCTCCGCGTGAAGCGGTAGATGTTATCTCGAGTGATAGTTCAGTATTGCTGAAAATAAGGAACTTTCGGGAGAATCCCACCTCGAATGTCGACGACTCTGCAGACGCATCGAAGTCCTCGATGCCGGTGTTGGCGATGCCGGTGTTCGCGATATCGAAGCTCACGATACGAAATGCCGAGAGTGCGCTGTCTACGGGACTGAGCATCTCCTGATACTAGGCAAATGGAGAGTTGGAGGGGCGAAACGCAATCACATGGATCCTGAACCCGCGAGCATGGTGCGCTGACCGACGACGAAACTAGCGTTCAACCATGGCAAAAAGTAGAGAGATTTTGGTACTCGGAAGTACTGGCCAAACTGGTCGGATAGTGGCGGATTCACTGGAGAGCGAAGGACACGCGGTACGGCGAGCCTCCCGTTCGTCTGGGTCCACGCCCTTCGACTGGTTCAGGCAGGACACGTGGCGGCAAGCAGTCGAAGGCGTCTCGCGCGCGTACGTGGTGCTGCCCGAAAGAGTGGTGGATTTTGTTGCCTTCGTAGACCTTTTGGAGAATTGCGGCGTGGAGCACGCAGTTGTTCTGACCGCTCGAAACCCATCCGTCAGTGGTGACGGCATAGCTGTCGGGGCCGAATTCGCGTTTGCCCAGTCGGCGGTGAAGAGCACTTTCCTTCAACCGAGTTGGTTCGCGCAGAATTTCACGACGGGTATGTTCGCGGGACAACTTCAGGCCACCGGCACATTGAGGCTCCCGGCGGGAACCGGTTCGGAGCCGTTCATCGATTACCGAGACATCGCAGAAGTGGCCTCCTCCATCCTTGCGATGGACGACCCTTCGCCGAGCGGTCCTTTGCCGCTGACGGGTCCGAAGTCCTACTCGTTCGAGGAAGCCCTCCGGGTCCTCGCTGATGTAACTGGCACGGATGCAGGGAGATTCGAATCGATCTCCGTTCTCGAATGGAAATCCGACGCAACCCGTATGGGAATTCCTGAATCTTTCGTGCAGTCGCTGACAAACCTGTTCGTTGCGATATCCAAAGGTCGTGACGATTACATTTCCAACGGTGTGCACGAGGTGCTCGGGAGGGAGCCACGTACACTCTTCGACACTTTTCGCGATCACTCGAACGTGACGACCTGACTATCGGCGACCACCGGATCGTTAGGATGGAATGAGCGAGCGACGAAGGGTGTAATTGTGGCGAGGGCGGTTGTTGTCGGTGCGAGCCGAGGTCTCGGTCGTGCTTTGATCGAGGGACTGAGGAGCGACGGCCACGAAGTTCTCGGCATCTCTCGGCGGCGCCCTGACGGGTTCGACGTCTCCGAGTGGATCGAAGTAGACCTGACCGAACCTGTTACGGCGGCGAACTCGATCGATCAGGAGCTTGTCGGAGGTGTAGACACCCTGATCTGCAACGTCGGGATTTGGGAAGGGGACGCCTTCACCACTGACTATGCATTCGCAGAACAATCGGACATGGAAATGCTCGAAATGATCAACGCCAACATCACGGCCACAATTCTCCTGCTCAAGCGCCTGATCCCGAGAATGATCGGCCGTCCTCGACCTCGGATCATCTTGACCGGGTCCACCTCGGGACTCCCGCGAAGCGGTAGGCCGGAGGTTGCGTTCGGTGCATCGAAGTTCGCGATCAACGGCATTGCCGACGCGTTGAGAGAGGGCTACCGGAAGGACAGACTCGCCGTGACTGTCCTTCATCTCGGATATCTCAATACAGAAGACGGACTCGACGTGCCCCGAGACGTCGCTGCCGCCAGGGGAGAGGGATCTCTGGTCCCGGTACATGACGTTGTGGATACGGTGCGCTCGATCTCGAGTTTGTCGTCTTCGACGTCAGTGCGGGAAGTAGTCCTCACTGCGATCGACGATCCGCGATTCTGATTTGCGGCTGTCGACTCAATCTGGTTGCTGAACAGACGTATTCAGAGAATCTAGACCCCGATCAAGAAGTAAGCTCCGGTCAGATACGTCAGGGTGAGGCCCGCCAAGGCCCACGCCATGTACGGCCGGATGTAGAGGCGCCGCAGGCGGTGCAATCGCAGGGAGGCTCGCAAGAACGCGCCCACGGTCCCGAGCAGCAACATCAGGCTCGGGACGAAGACCGCCAGTCGGCGATCCTTCTGTGAGCACAGCAAGGTGTCGGTACCGAAGCATTCGCCCCGCCGGGAGCCCAACCACACGATCGCGATAACCAAAACCGTGGTAGCCAGAACGACTGACACGCCGTACGTCAGGGTTCGCCTGTTGATCTTTCGCTCTCGACGCTGAATTACATCTGACGCGTCAGAACTGTCGGTCATCACACCGGCTCCTGTACATCGCACCTCACTTCGTGGATCGGCGGTGGGAGAGGGCGTACAGCACTACTCCGACGGCCAAGAGTAATGATGCGCGTAACCACGTCGCAGCGCTCTGCTGGGTGAGCAACGCAACGCACGTACCGAGAGCGAGGATCGGGAAGATGATCGGCGTTCGGAAGTGTTTGTGTTGCACTGCGTCACGGCGCAGAACCAGGACGGCGATGTTGGTGCTGATGAATACGAAAAGCAGCAGGAGTACCACCGTCTCCGCCAGGGCTGACAGCGATCCGGTGACGCAGAGAGCCATGGCGACGGCGGTGGTCGCGATAATCGCCACCCAGGGGGTCCGTCGCTGCGGCAGTACCCGAGCGAAGACGCTCGGGAGCAAGCCTTCCGATGCCATCCCGTATGTCAGCCTGCTCGCCATGATCATTGTCAGCAGTGCGCCGTTGGCGACTGCGACCAACGCGATCAGGCTGAACAGGCGAGGCGGAACGCCGACGTCGGCGGCTGACACAACTTCGAGCAGTGGCCCGGAGGATGCGGCAAGTTCGTCGGCGGGCAGGACCACCGAGACAGCCAGGCCGACAAGGACATAGGCGGCGCCGGCTGTCAGCAATGCTCCGAACAGTGCGCGTGGGTAGACCTTGCTCACGTTCTTCACTTCTTCGGCGACGTTCGCGGACGTTTCGAAGCCGACAAAAGAGTAGTACGCGAGGAGTGCCGCAGCCAGCACCGCGAGTGCAGGCGATCGGCTGTCGTCGAACTCCACGACGCGGCTCAGGGTTCCGTCGCCGCGCCCGAGAACTATGCAAGCGAGGACGACAACGAGGACGAGCCCGGTGACCTCCACGACTGTCATGACGACGTTGGCGCGCATCGACTCCTTGATGCCTCTGGCATTGAGAAGTCCCACCAGGAGCAGGAAGACGAGCGCCGCTGGAACGGTTGGGACGTCGATGAAGGCTTTGAGATAGTCGCCCGAGAATGCGAGGGCGAGTCCCGCCGCACTGGTTACGCCGGCCGCCAGCATCGAGAAGCCGACAAGGAACGAGATCAGTGGTTTCCGATACGCCCGTTGGGCGAAGACGGCTGCGCCGCCCGCTCGCGGATATTTGGTGACCAGTTCGGCATACGACGTTGCTGTCAGCAATGCCATGACGAGCGCTACGAGCAGTGGTACCCAGACGGCTCCACCAACTTCACCGGCGATGACGCCCACCAACGCGTAGATACCGGCGCCCAGAACATCTCCGAGGATGAACACGAAAAGGAGTGGGCCGGTTATCGCCCGGGTCAGAGTGTTCGTACCGCCGCCTTCGTCGCGGCGTGCGGTTTCGTCCACGTTCTCGGCCCTCGCGGCGCGTCGCATGTGCAAGGTTCATCCTGTCTTCATGGTGACGTGCCGCCACCTCAGGAGCAGTCATGTACCCATTGGCCGAGGTTTCAAACGTAGGTCGCCCGCCTTCCCGTGCTTTGCTTGTAGGGGAATCGCAGAAGTAGTGACTGGAGGACGAAGTGGCCGAAACGACGGTTGCCGCGGTGATGGACGAGTTGGCTGCTCTCGAAGATCCGAAGGCGCGTGCGGTGAACGAGAAGCACGGTGACGATCACGGTGTGAACCTCACAGAACTGCGCGCTGTTGCGAAGCGATTGAAGACTCAGCAGGAACTCGCACAACAGCTTTGGGCGACGGGCGATACCGCGGCGCGATTGTTGGCCCTTTTGATCTGCCGCCCGAAGGCGTTCGAGCGTGACGAGTTGGATGTCATGTTGCGAGAGGCCCGCACTCCGAAGGTGCAGGACTGGCTCGTCAATTACGTGGTGAAGAAGAACCCGCATGCCGAGGAGTTGCGGGTGGCCTGGACCGCTGACCCTGATCCTGTGGTCACTAGCGCCGGGTGGGCTCTGACCACCGAACGTGTCGCGAAGAAGCCCGAGGGACTTGACCTTTCAGGGCTACTCGACGTCATCGAGGCGGAGATGAACGATGCTCCTGACCGCCTGCAATGGGCGATGAATCACTGCCTGGCTCAGATCGGGATCGAACATGCCGAGTACCGCGCCCGGGCAATCGAGATCGGTGAGCGACTGCGGGTGCTCGAGGATTACCCGACTCCACCGAACTGCACCTCGCCGTTTGCGCCCATCTGGATCGCGGAGATGGTGCGACGACAGAGGGCAAAGTAGAGCGCACGACAACTGAGGATAGGGTTACCTTCGTGCTACGTTAGGCGCCGTCACCCGCTCGGGGTGTCTGAGCAGGTCGATCGACCGGGAGGTCCTGGCGTGGCGAGAATTTTGGGACGAGGGCTGTCAGAGCGACGAAGTGGTGGCAGCCGTGTCCGCCGGATGGTAGCCGTCGTGGCGGCGTGCGGGCTGGCGGCCGGAATGGCGGCCTGCAGCAGCAACGGCGACAAAGACAGCACCGACGACAAAGACAGCACCCGGACTTCATCCGCAGTCGACGCCGCGTTTCCGGTGACGATCACGTCGGCTCTCGGCACGGCCGAGATCAAGGACGAGCCCAAGCGGGTTGCTACCTGGGGATGGTCCAATCAGGACGCCCTCCTGGCGCTCGGTGTCGTCCCGGTCGCGATGCCCACTTTCTCCGGACCTCAGTACGGGGCCGACGCGCAGGGCATTCTGAAGTGGGACGCCGAGGCACTCGACAAGCTCGGTGGCGAGCAGCCGATCTTGTTGTCGGGTGACGGAACGGGCGAAGCGCCTGTCGAGCAGTTCGCCAAGGCTGAACCAGATCTCATCTTCGCCCCGTACTCCGGGCTCACTCAGCAGGAATTCGACGCACTGTCGAAGATCGCGCCGGTGGTTTCCTTCCAGGACGAGCCGTGGACCGCGTCGTGGCAGGACCAGGTGACCATCGCTGGTCAGGCGCTGGGTAAACAGGCCGAGGCCGGCACGCTCATCGACAAGACCAACGCCGCGATCAGCGCGACGGCTGCGAAGAACCCTGCGTTGCAAGGTAAGACCGTCACCATCGGACTCCCGAACAGTCCGAGCACCTTCGCGGTGAGTAAGAACGCCGACGTGCGTGTCGAGTTCCTCGAGCAGCTGGGTCTGAAGAACGAGCCGACGATCCAGCAGGCCGATCCCGCCAAGGATCCCGAGGCCGTGTACTTCGAGCTGAGCACCGAGCAGGCGCCGCTGATTGCGTCTGACGTGCTGTTCGTGGTGGCCTACGACAAGGACTCTCTGAACGCGTTCCTCGCCGAGCCACTGGTGGCAGCTCAGCCGGTGATCGTCGATGGGCGTACGGCATCCACCAAGGACTTCAGCGTCGACAAGAACTTCGCGTTCGGCGGACTGACGGTCCTGACCATCCCGTACATCCTCGACGACGTCGCCACAGTTCTGAACACCGCTGCCGGCAACGTCAAGGGCTGACCGGCCCGCTAGCGGGAAGTTCGAAACTGTGTCCGGTACCGCTGTGGGCTGGTGCCGACCAGGTCTCGGAAGCGTTCGCGGAACGTGGTGACGGCATTGAATCCGACTTGTCCCGCAACACGTTCGATCGAGTGGTCGGTAGTCTCGAGCAGAAATTGCGCTTGGCGGAGCCGCGCGTGATGGAGCCACTGCAACGGCGTCGTACCGATTTGTTCCTGGAATCGGCGGTTGAGCGTGCGAGTGCTCATCGTTGCCTTGGCCGCGATTGTCGTGATGTCGAGTTGCTCCCCGAGGTTCTCTTCCATCCAGTTCAGTAGTGGTCGAAGGGTTGTCCCGCTGGGTACGGGAGGCTCGTGAACGATGAATTGTGCTTGCCCTCCGGCACGTTCGAGCGGCATCACACTCAGCCGCGCCGTGTCGGCGGCGACCGCGGACCCGTAGTCCTGACGGACCATGTACAGACACAGGTCGAGTGCGGCCGCGGCGCCGGCGGAAGTCAGGACGTGCCCGTTGTCTACGTAGAGAACGGCGGCATCGACGTCGATGGCCGGGTGCCGACGCGCCAACTCCGACGCAGCCGCCCAGTGCGTCGTCGCGCGAAGTCCGTCGAGCAGGCCTGTATCGGCGAGGGTGAATGCGCCGACGCACAGTGAGGCGATGCGCGTGCCGCGATCCGCGGCAGTTCTGAGGGCTTCGATGATCTCGGGGTCGATCGGCACATCGAGATCGGCGGTGCCCGGGATGATGATCGTGCTGGCCTGGGCGAGACGTGACAGTCCGTGCGGTACGCGCATCGTGAACGTTCCGGTCTCCACCTCCTCGGTGAGCGCGCACACGGCGGTCCGGTAGGCCGGTGCGCCTGAGGGAAGCCTGCATCGTCCGAAGACTTCGAGGGGTGCTGCCAGGTCCATCGGCACCACTCCGGGCAACGCGAGAACTGCAACGTCATGCATGTCTGAAACGTAGCGCATGTGGCGCGAGATTCTGTGATCTCGTGTCGTGAAATATCCTCTCAACTGGTATTTCGTAGAATATGTGAGGTTGGCTGAAAGCCGTCGAAGGTTGGCTTTCAGCCGTCGCCGCTGAGGTCAACTTCCTCCTACTGTCGTAGGAACAGCGACGCGCACAGGAGCGCGTCGCACAAAATCGGAGGTTGCAGTGCACGCGCAGATCGTGTTGTTCGACGGATTCGATCCCATGGATGTCGTGGGTCCGTACGAGGTGCTCTACGCCGGGGGTCTCGCCAGCGGTGGGGCGTTGAGTGTCGAACTCGTCAGTGCGGAGGGGCCTGGGACCGTCCTGAGCGGAAGTGGTGAACTCGCTATGACCGCCACTGCAACCCTCGATGTCGAACACGCGGATCTGATCATCGTTCCCGGAGCATCGGGTCTCTTCGAACCCGATGCGGACCAGCCGGGCACCAGTTTGCCGGAAAGGCTCGCGGCCACAACGGAAACCGAACTGCCTGTCATGATGCGGCGTGCACTCGACGATCCTGGTGTTCTTGTTGCGACCGTCTGTGGAGGATCTTTGGCGCTGGCGATGGCGGGGCTTCTCGAAGGGCGCCGCGCCGTGACACACCATCTTGCCGTGGACGCACTGGCGGCCGGCGGCGTTATTCCGATCCAGGCGCGAATCGTCGACGATGGTGACCTGATCACCGCCGGCGGTGTGACATCCGGTCTCGACCTTGGCCTGTACCTGTTGGAACGATGCCTCGGGCCCCGGATAAGTCTCGAGGTCGAAGCGCTCTTCGACTACGAGCGTCGTGGAACGGTGTGGTCGGCCAAGGGCGCCGAGCCTGTAATCACCTTCGCCCCGGACGCTGCGTGAATACGCTTGTGCGTACCGAAACGCGAGAAATCTCATGACCGGAATCCTGCTGTCCCTCCACGTGATTGCGGCCATTCTTGCCATCGGCCCCGTCGCTGTGGCGGCGAGTATGTTCCCGGTGGCGAGTCGCGCCGCGCTCGCCGATCCGGACAGCGCCAGTGTTGCGACGACGGGCATGCTGCATCGCATCGTTCGGGTGTATGCCACGATCGGAGTTGTCGTTCCGATGCTCGGTGTCGCCACCGCCGTCAATCTCGGAGTGCTCGGTGACCTGTGGATCCTCACCTCGATCGCACTCACCGTCGTTGCCGCCGTGATACTCACCGCGGTCGTGCTTCCCGCCCAACGGCTGACAATGGCGGCGATCGAAGGAACCGGGTCCGTTGTGGATGTCGCAACGCGGCTCACCCGTCGACTGGGCACAGCGACGGGGATCTTCAATCTGCTCTGGGTCGTTGTCGTCGTGCTGATGATCTTTCGGCCAGGATCGACAACCGGCGTGTGATCCGAGGCGATATTTCCCGTGTCGGAGACAGCGACGCTTGACCTTGACACAGTGACAAGGACTCCAATGGTCGACGAAGGAGGTGGTTGTCGTGAACACAACCAACCATGGTGGGCAGAATGCTCACCTCGTCGACGCATTGGCCGCGGCTGATCCCTCGGTTCGGCTGCGCGCCGCGCTCGCTGTCGGCACGCGCCCGGACCCTGAGCTGACGGATGCCCTGATCGATCGGTGCGCCGTCGAGCCGGACTTCTTCGTCCGCGACATGCTGACCTGGGCATTGTGCCGCTTGCCGGCCGAAATTACGGTGCCGAGGCTGATCCGTGAGCTCGGGTCCGATGGTTCGCAAGCCCGCAGTCAGGCGCTCCACACCTTGTCCAAGATCGGCGATCCGATCGCGTGGCCCGAGGTCTCTGCGCTGGTGCACGACCAGGACGACGAGGTCGCGCGCAGTGCGTGGCGCGCCGCAGTGGCACTCGTGCCGGCAGGAGTCGAGGGTGCACTCGCAGCGGATCTGGCGACCGAACTCGGGCGGGGCGAACTGCAGATGCAGCTCAGTCTGAGCCGTGCTCTGACCGGGCTCGGCGAGGCTGTACTCCCGGTGCTCGACGCGGCCGGAATGAGCCCGAATCCGCGTGCCCGGGCGCATGCTGATGCTACAAAGCAACTCTGGCACGACCCCGACGGTGGGTTCGCACTCTCACACGAGTTGGCGAAGCGCGTCGCGGCAATCGGCCCGGACGCGTAGGAAGGGGAGACGGATGTTGATCGGCGAGGTCTCGCGGCGTTGTGGTGTCAGCACACGGATGCTGCGTCACTACGACACCTTGGGACTGGTGAAGCCGACGGGCCGCACATCCAGCGGTTACCGGGAGTACTCCGCCGACGACATCCGTCGACTCTTCCACGTCGAGAGCTTGAGGACGTTGGGGCTCTCGTTGAACGAGGCCAAGCGTGCACTGGACGAACCCGACTTCGCGCCGGCCGATTTGGTGGGTGAACTCATGCAACACACTCGGCAACGGATCGCGGCGGAGGAGGAATTGCTGACCAAACTCGAAAGGGTCGATGCCAGCGCCCCTTCGGAGTGGGACGACGTCCTGCGCATGGTCTCGCTGTTGCGTGCACTCGAATCCGAGTTCGCTGCTCATCGTCAGCAAGCGATCCTGTCGCAGGAGCTGAATGCGGCGTTGCCCGTCGACGCACTCGTCGAGGCCATCCTGTCGGAGAAGGATGCCAACGTGGCCGGAGCGTTGCAGTGGGCGTTGGCGAGGACCGAAGGTGCGGGCCTTGCAGGTCTCACGAAGGGGCTCGAATCGGAGGACGTCGAGGTTCGACGCCGCGCGACGTCGGCCATCTCCGGGATCCACACCGAGGAAGCAACTCGGGCGCTGAAGCGAGCTCTCGATGATTCGGACGCGATAGTCCGCGCCGACGCTGCTCTCACCCTCGGATCTCGCGGAGAGACCGTTTCGATGCCCGCTCTCCTCGAGATGGTCGCCGACGGGCGACGCGACGTCGAGGCCGGAGAGGTGCTCGGTCTTCTCGCGGAGCACTCACCGACAAGCGGTGAGGTCGTCGATGCCGTGCAGGCAAGACTCGACGGCACTGACGACGCCCCGACGAGGTTGCGAATCACGCAGGCACTCGCTGAGATTCCCGGCGCGGCGGCCCGGGAAGCGCTCGCCCGGCTGACACGCGACGACGACAAGACGGTCGCGTCCACGGCAGCGGCGATCCTCGAGATGCGGGACCGTGGACCACGCCGGCGCGAACGACCGCGTATCGGGAACTGAAATCGGAGAACTAGGGCACCTCTGACAAATGCGGGCCCGGGTGGTCAGCGCCGCAACGATTTTGCCGCAGCGTTGCCCTTCAACGCTGCACAGAGCAGGACAAGGAGCACCGCTAGAAACACGACTGTTGAGGCGACAGCCGACACCACAGATCCGAAACCTGTCACGACACCGATGACGACCTGCATGCACAGTCCCACTACGGCTGTCCACACCGTCCGGCGTAGAAGGGGCCACGCAATCCGATGGGCCAATTGCCACGCCTCGGGGCTCGAGATCGTCGCCTTCGTGCGTATGCCGACAACGGGATTCGGTTCATCACCGACGACTCGCGGAAGAATCCCGGCAACGAACGCGAGGACAAGCGTCGACGACGACAGCGAGGCCGTCAGACCCAGTAAGTCAGGCGATCCCACCCGTCCAGCCCCCCTGTCGGCAGATTTGACACAGCGGACATTCCAGTCTGGGGTGCCGCTGGGACACATCCGACTGTATGCGAACGAATGTATGTACTGCTGATCGGGTGACGCACTTTCAGGCTTTGTCGGATGAGCAGTGGACTCGATCTCGGACTAGTTTTCAGACAAGCCCTAGTGTGGATTGCCTAGGCAGAAAAGGTTTCCCGCCGGATCCGCCAACACGTGCCGGATGATCCGCCCGAATCAAGTCGAGGTGAACCGTATTCCTTTGGCTGTGAGCCTGATCCATCTCAGGCAAAGCCTCGAAGCTGCTGCGCACCCGCTGCGCGGTGATCAACGGATATGGTCTCTCACGTGGTGGATCAACGGCGAATGAGTTTGCGACGCAGGTACCTGAGCCTCGGTCTTGGCGAACTGGCCGCCGCGGGAGTGTTTGCCGCCGTGGCTGTCAGCGTCGTGATGCCTCGGCTCGAAGGTCCGAAAGACTCCGCGGCGCTGTGGTCGGCGCTGGCCCCAATGCTCGTGGTTCTCGTGCAAGCGGGTGTCTATTGGCTGCTTGCCCGAGGCTGGGTCGAGCAGGCGCCGATGCCTGCCCGCCTCGCGGCGCTCTACCGTGTGTTTCGGGTCCTCGACATTGTCGTCTTGGCGGTCGGTCTCCTCGGCGTGCTCATTTGGCTACCAGATCATTTCGTCACTGCGGCGGCCATCATGGTGGTGTGGGCTTTCGGCGTCGTCGAATACGTCAATTACTTCGTGGCCCGTCTCGCTTATCCGCTGCGGCGGTGGCCGTTCGAGGTCGGCAAGTGGCGGACGCCTCAACTTGTGCGCGACCTGCATTCGGCGCGGTGATACCGGCAATTAAGCCGGCCTTTGCCGCAACGGCAAAATTTGATGCGGGATCGGCGTGAGTTCGGAAGGATCGGTACTGCCTATCCAGGAATGAAGCCTCTTCGTCGTTCTTCACCGAGGAAGGAGATCCACCATGGCAACGTCGCGTCGGAGCCGCCGTGATGTCCCACCGCCCCGGACAGGGATTAGCGAGACCGATACGCTGCGCGCGTTTCTCGACTACCTGCGTGATTCGATCGCTGCCGAGGTTGAAGGTGCTCCGGAACCTCAGGTGCGCACCACAATTGTTCGGTCGGGAACAACCTTGCTCGGGCTGGTCAATCATTTGACCTTTGTCGAACGATCGATGTTTCTCGCCGAAAACGTGACGGATTGGAAAGCGACGTTTCAGCGAAGAGACCGGGCGCCATGCCGGGCACGCTGACATCCTCCGCGAACTTATCGACGGTTCGACCGGTCGGTGACATCGCAACATCGATCACAACAGTGGTTCGAAGTCGTCCGTCTCGCCGACAGCTTCCGCGCTTCATTGAGGCGAATGTCCACTACCGAAATCGGGGCCCACAGGTATCGGGTCGGTCGCTCCGTCGGGAGTTGTTACTTCCCAGTGCAGTTCGGATGCAGTCGGGGGAACGAGCGCGCCGATCCACTCGGCAACGACACCGACGATAACTTTCTCGAGTTCCGTGCGTGACCACTCTCGCGGACGAGTGGGAACCGGTGGCTCCCAGCCTTCCTCACCCCAGATCACGCTGAAAAGCTCCCGCTCGTCGCCGATCTGCTGATTCAAACTGAACGCATCCGGATCGTCGAATCGCGCCCAGACGCCGAAAGTGCCCTCGCCGTCCTGGTCCACGGAGACGTCGATGACAATGCCTTCGGCATGTGCTGTCGCCGCGGCGCGCATCGCCGCCAGCCGGCTTTCGACTACCGACGATGTGGTGTCGAGGACGGACCTCAGCGAGTCACGGTATTCGGTAGCTTCCACGGACTCAGAATATAGAACTCGTGGCTTCGAGCATGGTGGTATCGGGTCTTGGCCGAAATGTGGAGCGATGACGAGACCTGGGGGACTCGCAGTGCATCTTCGTGTCAAAGGATAACCGTTCGCCTGCAAGCATTTTCGGAAATCGATAGGGTTTGGCTTGTATTGATGTGGGGAGACTCGCAGCGTTGAGTGCGGAATCTGCGCACGACGGTTTCGCTCCTCGAGATCAGAGCGGTGAAGGTGGCATATGTCCGTTATCTTTTAAGCGGTGGTCCCATCTCCGGCCGCCACGCACTTGCGAGTGCGGACTGCAAGTGGAAGGCGGCCCTCGTGCAACAGGTATCGAGCCGAGTCTTGTGACGGCCCTGCGAGTGGTCATCGCCGACGACGACGTGCTCCTACGGGAGGGGGTGGCCAGCCTGCTCACTCGGGCAGGCCTGGAAATCGTCGGACAGGCAGGGGATGCGGACGAACTGCTGACACTGGTCGACGGGCAAAATCCGCAACTGGCCATCATCGACATCCGGATGCCACCGTCACACACTTCGGAAGGGCTCGACGCAGCGCTGCGTATAAGAAGAGAGTTCCCCTCCGTTGCAATGCTTTTACTGTCAGCACATGTCGAGGTCGATCATGCGTTGGAGCTTCTCGACGGAGGGAAGGGGATCGGGTACCTCCTCAAGAGTCGAGTGACCGACGTAGACGATTTCGTCGCGACGCTCGACAGGATCGCAGCCGGCGCCTCGGTCATCGATCCCGCTCTGGTCTACGAATTGGTGGCGGCCAGGCGACGTGACGACCCGTTGGCGGCACTTAGCGTCCGCGAGCGAGAAGTGCTGACGCTGATGGCAGAAGGCCTGTCGAACGTGGGGATAGGGCGTCGGCTGTGGATCACCGAGGGCACCGTCGAAAAGCACGTGCGGAGCATCCTCACCAAGCTCGATCTGGAGAGTACCGCCGACGACCATCGCCGCGTGCGCGCAGTCATCATGTATCTCGATGCCGTCAGCTGACGGGTGTCTGCGTTTGAATCGGCATACTCATCCTTGCGAAAGAATCCGCGCAATCGAGTCTGCGGACAGTTCGAACTTCGAGAGGAATCCGATGGCTGAACTCGATTCGACAAGATCGGCGAAGTCTTCTTCGTCGTGTGTCGACACAAGGATGATGGCCGGCGTCGGCGCCAAACCGGCGGCGTGGAGAACCTCCACCACGTCGAATCCGCTTTCGAAACCGAGGTCGATGTCCACCAGGACCAGGTCGGGGTGGGTAGCTTCGGCCACTGTGATGGCCGTGCCGAGGCTGGATGCGGTTCCGACAACCGTCATACCCGCGGCCTCGAGCACTCGTCGTGCAGCGGTGCAGAATGCATCGCTGTCGTCGACGATGAGGCAGCTCCGGTCGGAAGACTTCACCCTGTCAAGGCTGTCAGACGTCGGCGCACCCGGCATTACCGCTACCCGTAATTTCTCGGGGAACCCGGGCGTCCGATGACTTCGTCAGTTCCGTTGCGCGGCCGTCTCGTCACGTCCGTGCTGCGTCCGAGCGCTCCTCCCCTCGGTTGGGGCATCGCCCTGGCTACGGGATTGATTGTCGTGGAGATTCTTCTCGTTCTGATGTTGAAGCGGATTGCACCCGAGAATGCGTTCGGCGCGGTTTTTCTTTTCGGTGTCCTCGTCGTTTCGGCAGGCTGGGGATTTCGGCTGTCAATTGCGACGGCGGTTGCCAGCACTGCCGCGTACGCCTACATCCACGTCGTCGAAAGCCGTGAAAGCCTTGTACCGGCAGTGGTGGTTTTTCTCGTCCTGGCCTTGCTGACCAACGTTCTCGTCGGTCAGTCACGTCTTCGCGCCATGGAATCGGATCAGCGTCGTCGTGAGGCGGATCTGTTGGCTGCGCTGGCTCGGACGATGCTTCGGACGTCGAATGTAGTGGAGATGCTTGACGACGCGAGCGTGCGATTGTCCGCCGTGCTCGACCTGCCCGCGCCGTATGCGAAGTTAGGGCCCGCGGATGCCCCGGTGGGGCGCGGGCAGAGGCGGATCGTTCTACGGGATGGAGCCTGTGTCGCGGGTTCGCTACTTGTACCGGCAGAGTTGACCCAGGCCGATGCTCGCCGCGTTCAACGAATCGTACCGTCGCTCGAGGCCCTGCTTGCCGCTGTGCGAGATCGCGGGGTACTTCTCGAACAGACTCTCGCGTTGGCGCGTCAGCAGGCTTCACTGCGACGCGTAGCGACACTTGTTGCCTCGAGAGCCGAACCCGACGATGTCCATCATGCTGTCGCCGCGGAGTTGGCCGACGGACTGGACATCGAACACGTGTCGGTCGTGCGTTACGACGACGACGACTACTTCACAATTCTCGCTGCGCGGGACGATACTACAACCGGAGAACGATTGATCCCGGGTGAACGCTTCCCTGTCGGTGGATACAACGTCTGCACGATCGTCGAGACTTCGGGTGCGCCGATTGCCATCGACTTCACCACTGCGACAGGGGCGATCGCGGGGAGGCTGCGCGGACGCGGGTTGCGTACGGGAATCGGGGTACCGATCAACGTCGACGGTCGGACGTGGGGAGCTGTAATCATCGGCGGTACGGGACGTGTTCTCGCGAGTGACGTCGAGGACCGGTTGACCGACTTCGCAGACCTGCTCGCAACCGCGGTCTACAACGGTGAAACCAGGCGCGAGCTCACACGGTCCAGGGCGCGCGTCGTGGCTGCAGCCGACAAAGCCCGCCGAACCATCGAACGTGACCTGCACGACGGGGCGCAACAGCGGATCGTCACTCTCGGGATGGAGTTACGCGGCGCGCAGGCCGCAGTTCCCGACGGATTCGATGAGCTGCGAATCAGCTTGGCCCGCACCGTTGAGACACTGGCTCAAGTCAATACCGATCTTCGTGAACTCTCGCGAGGGATTCACCCGGCGATCCTGTCCCGCGGGGGTCTCGCGCCGGCGCTGAAGACTTTGGCTCGCCGCAGTCCGATCCCGGTCGCGCTCACAGCCGAGATCGTCACTCGACTAACCGATTCTGTGGAAGTCGCGGCGTACTACGTTGTCGCTGAAGCGCTCACCAACACCGCGAAATATGCCGACGCGTCCGTGGTTACGATCGCGGCCGTCTCGCAAGAGGGTCGTCTGGACCTCACCATCAGTGACGATGGCAAGGGGGGAGCAGACGCCGAAAGCGGTTCGGGTCTGATCGGGCTGCAGGACCGCGTTGCCGCGGTTGGAGGAACTCTGACGATCTCGAGCCCGGTCGGTGGTGGCACCACCATCACCGTTCGCATCGATCCCTCTACCAGTTAGCCGGTAGTGGGTTCCCCGGGTAGCGCTCCCCCACAATGGAAGCCAGCAGCGACGACATCGCTCCTGAAGTGGACGAATGTTCTTGTTACCCAACGAGAACCTTTCGCCCAGGAGGACATCATGCCGTACATCACCACTTCCGACGGAACCGAGATCTACTACACCGAACAGGGCGCCGGGAGGCCTGTGCTGCTCAGCCACGGTTGGCCCCTCTCCTCGGACGCCTGGCAGTTGGAACTCAAGGTGCTCGCCGACGCCGGTTACCGTGCCATCGCACACGACCGTCGCGGCCACGGCCGGTCCTCGAAGACCTATCAGGGCAACGACATGGATACCTATGCCCGTGATCTGGCTGAACTCGTCGAAGCGCTCGACCTCCACGATCTGACGCTCGTCGGTCACTCGACCGGAGGCGGCGAGGTCGTTCGGTACGCAGCGCAACACGGCGCAGGGCGTGTTGCCAAGGTGATCACCGCCGGCGCCGTTCCGCCGATCATGGTGAAGTCGGAGAACAACCCGGAGGGCACACCGATCGAAGCGTTCGACGACATCCGGTCCGGAGTTCTCACCGACCGTTCGCAGTTCTATCGCGACATCGCCGAGCCGTTCTTCGGCGCAAATCGCGAGGGGTCGAACGTGTCCCAGGGGGCGAAGGACGATTTCTGGCGCCAGGGAATGCTGGTCAATCTGGCAGCTGCCTACGACTGTGTCAAGGCGTTCTCGGAGACGGACTTCAGCGAGGACTTGAAGGCGTTGACCGTTCCCGTCTTCATTGCGCAGGGTGACGACGACCAGATCGTTCCCATTGGCGCAGCCGCCCTCAAGGCAATCGAATTGGTCAATGACGGCACATTGAAGATCTACAAGGGTGCGCCGCACGGAATCTACGGCGACTACCAGAAGGCTTTGGACGCAGACATTCTCGACTTTATCGCCAAGTAAGCCATTCAGCCCAGGCCGGTGGTGACCGTATGGTCACCACCGGCCTTTACGTGACAGAGTCCCGCCCTCGTCCGGAGACGGGACTCGGGTGTCAGCGAACTCGGCAGCGCGTCAGACTGCTTCCTTTGTCGCCTGCGCTGCGAGGGTGAGCGCGATGTCGACGATCATGTCCTCCTGACCACCCACCAGACGGCGGCGTCCAGCTTCGAGCAGCAGTGTGCGAACGTCGATTCCGTAGCGCTCCGACGCAGCTTCGGCGTGGCGCAGGAAGCTCGAGTACACGCCGGCGTAGCCGAGAGTGAGGGTTTCGCGATCGACGCGGACCGGCCGGTCCTGCAGCGGTCGGACGATGTCGTCGGCGGCATCCTGCAGGGCGAACAGGTCGCAGCCGTGCTCCCACTCCTCGATGTTGGCGACGGCGATGAAGGCCTCGAGGGGGCAGTTGCCGGCACCGGCGCCGTGACCGGCAAGCGAAGCATCGACGCGGGTGACGCCGTTCTGCACTGCAACAACGGAATTGGCAACCGAGAGCGAGAGATTCTCATGGGCGTGGATACCGATTTCGGTGCCCTCGTCGAGGATGTCGCGGTATGCACGAACACGATCCGCGACGTCGTTCATCACCAGACGTCCACCCGAGTCGGTGACGTAGACGCAGTGCGCGCCATACGATTCCATCAACTTGGCCTGCTTGGCCAGTTCCTCGGCAGGCGCCATGTGGCTCATCATCAGGAAGCCCGAGACGTCCATGCCGATCTCGCGGGCGGTTTCGATGTGCTGCGCGGAGACGTCGGCCTCGGTGCAGTGCGTGGCAACGCGAACCGAGCGAACACCGAGGTCGTAGGCATGCTTGAGTTCACTGATCGTGCCGACACCCGGAAGTAGCAGCGTGGTGAGACGAGCGTGCTCGAGTACCTCGGCCGCTGCTTCGATCCATTCCCAGTCGGTGTTCGAGCCGGGGCCGTAGTTGAGCGAGCCGCCGGCGAGGCCGTCACCGTGTGCTACTTCGATCGCGTCGACGCCGGCAGCGTCGAGAGCTGTGACGATCCGCTTGACGTCGGCGGGCGAAATGCGGTGGCGGACAGCGTGCATGCCGTCACGAAGGGTGACGTCCTGGACGAAGATCTTGCGGTTGCTCACTTGGTTGCTTCCTTCTGCTGGGCGATGCGCTCCGCGATCTGCATTCCGGCGGACGTCATGATGTCGAGATTGCCGGCGTACGCAGGCAGGTAGTGTGCCGCGCCCTCGACCTCGAGGAACACCGACACCTGGTGGGTGGGGCGATTGCCGTCGACGAGCAACGTCTCGACGGGCTGGTCGGCCGGGATCTCGGTGATCTGGACTTCCTGCTTGAGCCGGTAGCCGGGGACATACGCGGACACGTCGCCGACCATCTTCTCGATCGACTGACGGATCTCGTCGTGAACAGCCGGGTCCGGTGCGTCGACGAGGCAGAAGACCGTGTCGCGCATGATGAGCGGCGGCTCAGCGGGGTTGAGGATGATGATGGCCTTGCCGCGACGAGCGCCGCCGACTGCCACGATCGCCTCGGACGTGGTCTCGGTGAACTCGTCGATGTTGGCGCGCGTTCCGGGACCGGCCGACTTGGAGGCGATGGACGCGACGATCTCCGCATACGCCACCGGGACGACCCGAGAAACAGCGGCAACCATCGGGATGGTGGCCTGGCCGCCACACGTCACCATGTTGACGTTGGGTGCGTCCAAGTGCTCGTCCGCGTTGACGGCCGGTACGACGTACGGTCCGATCGCGGCAGGCGTCAGGTCGATCATGCGCTTGCCGAGGGGAGCCAGCCGCGCGTTGTTGGCCACGTGAGCCTTTGCCGAGGTGGCGTCGAAGACGATCTCGATCTCGTCGAAGTTCGGCAGACCGACAAGGCCTTCGACGCCTTCTGCCGTGATCGGCACGTTCAGACGCGCGGCGCGAGCGAGGCCGTCGGACGCGGGGTCGATACCGACCATCGCGCCCATCTCCAGGTAGTCGGAGTTACGCAGCACCTTGATCATCAGATCCGTGCCGATGTTGCCCGATCCGATGATCGCGACCTTGACCTTGCTCATGCGTTGTCCTCTTCGCTGGAGAAACTGGTGGTGACGGAACCGAGCCCGGAGACGGTCACGGTGACTACGTTGCCTGCGGTGACCGGTGCCATGGGGCCGAGAGCGCCGGACAGGATCACCTGCCCTGCGGTCAGCGGCTGCCCCAACTCACGTGCAGTGCGGGCGAGCCAGACGACGGCTTCGATCGGATCGCCCAGGCAGGCGGTTCCGACGCCGGTGGACACCTCGGTGCCGTCGACGGACATCGACATGACGACGCCGGCGGGTTCCACCTCGTCGAGGGTGCGTCGTTCGGTTCCCAGGACGTACACGCCCGAGGACGCATTGTCGGCGACGGTGTCACCGAACTTGATGTCCCACGACTCGATGCGGCTGTCGCAGATCTCGATCGCGGCGACGGCGTAGTCGATCGCACCGCGCACCTGCGCACTGTCCAGCGGTCCGTCCACGAGGTCGGCACCGAGCACGAAGGCAACTTCCGCTTCGACCTTGGGCTGGATCAAACGGCTCATGGGGATGGCGCCGCCGGCGGGGAACTCCATGTCGGCGTACAGCACGCCGAGGTCGGGCTGGTCGACACCGAGCTGCTGCTGGACTGCCACCGAGGTCAGGCCGATCTTGCGGCCTACGACCACGGCCCCCGCCTGCCGACGGATTTCGTCGACGCGGCGCTGGACGGCGTAGGCGGCGACGAGGTCGTCGGCGCCGATCAGATCGCGCACGGGCGCGCAGGGAGTGCCGCTCGCGATGGCGGCTGCGAGGCGGTCCGCAGCAGCTGCGATGTCGGTCTCGCTAGCTGTACTGGTATTCGTGGGCTGGCTCATGGCCACTACTTTCGCCGCGGCACCGAGATTGCGCCAGGGAACTGTCTCACTCAGCGATACGCTGGGGAGGTGACTGGCAGCGCAAACCTCGACACCGTGCTCGGCAAGGCGGTGACGATCCTGCGCGCCTTCCGGGCCGACGACCACGTGTTGCCTCTGGCCACCCTGGTCCAGCGGACGGGCCTGCACAAGGCGACGGTGCACCGCCTGGCCAACGAACTGGTCGCGAACCGGCTACTCGACCGTATCGACGGTGGCTACCGGCTCAGCGGCGGCCTCTTCGAACTCGGCATGCTCGCCTCTCTCGAACGTAGCCTCCTGGAGATGGCGATGCCGTTCCTCCAGGACCTGTACGAGCGGACCCACGAGACAGTCCACCTGGGGGTCCGTGACGGCCACGACGTCGTATACGTCGCGAAGATCGGCGGCCATCGACAAGCCAACTCCCCGTCTCGGACCGGCGGCCGGATACCGCTGTATTGCACCGCAATCGGAAAGGCGCTCCTTGCATTCTCCGACAACGAATTTCGCCGCGAAGTGTTGTCGGAACCGATGACGCGCCGAACCCCGCACACAATTGTTGCGCCCGGCATTCTCAATACTCAATTGAACCGAGTGGTCGAGACCGGTATTGCGTTCGAGCGCGAGGAATCAGCGCCGGGTCTCGCGTGCGTTGCGGCGCCGGTATTCGGAACCAATGACAAACCCGTCGCGGCCATCAGTGTCACCGGTCCCACCAGTCGCTTCGTCCCCGAGAGCCAGGTGTCCTACGTGCGCGCTGCTGCCGAAGGCCTACACAGCACGATCGCTCGCCGCGAACGATTGCGGTGATCTGGCCGTCCCGACCCGGACGAGCCCGGTCAATGCGTGCGGCAATGGCCCCTCGTGTAAGACGCCGAGACGTTGGGTCGCGCGGGTGAGGGCGACATAGAGTTCAGACGCACCGCGTGGGCCGTCGGCGATGATTCGCTCCGGTTCCACGACGAGCACGGCATCGAACTCCAGGCCCTTCGTTTCCGAAACCGGCACAGCGCCGGGCACACTCGCAGGTCCGATGACGACGCTCGTACCCTCGCGTCCGGCCTCGTCCTGATTGAATTCGTCGATGGCGGAGGCTAGTTCGTCGGCGGATATTTGTCTGGACCACGGCGCGATCCCGCAGGCGCGGACGGACTCGGGTGGCTGGACGTCTGGCGCGAACTCGGCGAGCAAGGCGGCGGCGACGCTCATGATCTCGGCGGGGGTGCGATAGTTCACCGACAGGGATCGGTAGATCCAGCGGCCGGGAACGTACGGCTCCATCATCGTCGCCCACGATCGGGCACCTGCGGGTGAACGTCGTTGCGCGAGATCACCTACCACCGTGAAAGACCGGTCCGGGCAACGGCGCATCAGGACTCGCCAGTCCATCTCGGACAGCTCTTGTGCCTCGTCGACCACGATATGCCTGTACGTCCAGTCTCGGTCAGCAGCAGCGCGTTCGGCGAGCTCCCGGGTATCGCGTTCGACGAAACGATCCGCCAGGTCCTCGGCGTACAGCATGTCTTGGGCGAGGAGATGATCCTCGTCGTCCATCAAGTCTTCACGACTGATCATCATGTCCAGCACGCCCGCTGCATACGCAGCCTCGTCGCGGCGTTCACGTTCGGCACTCTGGTCGACGGGCTTGTCCCGGCCGAGCATGTCCACCAATTCGTCGAGAAGCGGAACGTCGGACACCGTCCAGGCATCGCCCTCTCGGCGCAACAGTGTCTCGTCTGCGCCTGCCTTGCGTAGGCGTTCCGGCGAAGTAAACAGCTGTGTCAGTAGCTCTTTCGGTGTCAAGATCGGCCAGAGTGCGTCGAGTGCGGCGGCAAACGCGTCATTCTCCGCCAACTCTGCGGTCAGATCTGCGCGCACTTGTTCCCAGGCTTCACGGTCACTGCGTGTCAACCATCCCTTGCCGATCTGCGCTATCGCCCGCTCGGTCAGTGCCCAGGTGACGATTTCGGTGAACACAGTCCGAGCGTCGTTATGGGGGAGTCCGCTCGAACGAGCTTCTTCTCGGGCCCATTCCGCAGTTTCGGCGTCGATTCGCACTGTGACGTCCGCCAATTCGATCAACAACGGGTTCTCGGGCAAGCGCTGATGATCGGCAATCGCTGCGCCGAGAACGTCCAGGATCTTCAGCGAGCCTTTGAGCCCAGCGGCCTCCGGAGTGTCCTCGGCAGTGACGCGTAGACCGGGAACGAGATCACCGGTGGTCATGAACACCACGTCGGACTCGCCCAGCGAGGGCAGCACGCGGCCGATGTGGTTCAGGAACGCCGGGTTCGGCCCGACCACGAGAACGCCGTGACGTTCCATTCGCTCTCGCTGCGTGTAGAGCAGGTAGGCGACGCGGTGCAAGGCGACGACGGTTTTCCCGGTACCGGGGCCACCTTCGATCACCAGCACCCCGGGGTGTTCGAGTCGGACGATGTCGTCCTGCTCGGCCTGGATCGTGGCCACGATGTCGCGCATGCCCTCACCTCGCGGTGCGTTAACCGCAGCGAGCAAGGCGGAGTCGCTGTGGGTGTCGTGTTCTGCGCCGTCAGGGCGCCCGAGTACCTCGTCGGTGAAATCGACCACGTGTCGACTGCGTGTGTGGAACTGACGGCGTCGACGCATGTTCTCCGGGTTTGCAGCGGTGGCAACGTAGAACGGGCGAGATGCCGGCGCCCGCCAATCGAGCAGCACCGGTTCGTAGTCGTTGTCCGCATCGAGAAGGCCGATTCGGCCGATGTACGAAGTCTCACCCGACAGTGAGTCCAACCGGCCGAAGCACAGGCCGTTGTCGGCTACGTCCAGCCTCTTCACCTCTTTGGCGAGCGCGCGCACCTCTGCATCGCGTTCCATGAGTGCTTCGCCGTTTCCGCGCAGAGCGGTGCTGTACCTGCCCTTGACTCGGGCGCGCTGCGCATCGAGGCGTGCGTAGAGCGCCTCCACATAGTTCCGCTCGGATCGCAGTTCTTCTTCGTATCCCTGGGTTGGCACGTGCCCTCACTTCCGCTGGCTGTTCCGATCCCGTAGTGGGTCGTGCGGGATCGGAAGAGCCATTTTGCGGCACTACCCGGGCCTTGCCGCAAGGCCCCCGGTGCGATATACATTGATAGTGGAAGGGAGTGTCGATCCTCCCCCGGCTTTTTCCCACAGATCCTCTCGCGACCCCCCAGCCTGATGCACGGCTCCCAGCCTGGTCGATGTTTGGACCCCGAGTGCCACGGGTACAAATCCAGTGACCGGTGTTCCAAAATCGGTTCCCCTCATGAACTTACGTGGATCGAGGGATTGTGAAGGCGATACTGGCAACGGCCGCGAGCATCCTTCTGGTGGTTGCCTTGGCCGTCGCCGTCTTGCTTCTCCTTTCCGGATCACCGCGCGAAGGTACTTCGCACGAGCTCGCCGATACGGTTCACACGATCGGTGGGAAGCCGACAACCTGCACCGAGTTGTTCGGTGAAACATGCAGCTTTGCTTTGCAGTCGGACTACAACCAGTGGGGACAAAACCTCGAGGGTTTTGTCAATGCCGGGACCCTCGGACCTTTCGCCCGCAGTATCGGCTTCGTGGCGGAGGCGAAACTGAGCTTGCAGGCATGCGAGGTCAGCGCAACCGCCGGGCGGACGATTCTCGATTTCTACACTCTCGCCGAGATCGACCACCCCACGGCCACCACCACCGACCTCTTCCCCTTCTGGAACGAGTCCCGCCAATTCCTGTGCCCGGTAAACAGTTTCTGAGAATGCTGTTTGCTATTTGAGATGTTCGAGACGCATCGCTCGATCGGAGCCAGGTTGGGCGCAAGCGCGCGAATCGTGGACAGCGTTCCGCCCACGGGGGGATCGGTCTGTAGCTGGCTCATGAGCACTGAATAACACACGAGAGTGAACGGCACTCCCCTCGGTGGCCGCTTCTTGTACGCGTTGCGGCGTGTCGGTGCACGGATGTTTATGCGAATTTCGATGGGGTAGGGCCTTCTGTGGGGGATTCCTACCTGTGTGGGATTCCTGAGCAACAATCCGAAACGTATTGGAGGGTCAACGTGCCAGATGACAAGAGCGGTCCCAGCGAGGGAATCAAAGGCGTCGTAGAGGACGTCAAGGGTAAGGCCAAGGAAGCCGTGGGTGCGGTTTCCGGAAACGACAGTTTGACCCGAGAGGGCCGCGCCCAGCAGGACAAGGCCGAAAGCCAGCGAGAAGTCGCGAAGAAAGAGGCAGAAGCCGAGAAGGCTCGCGCAGAAGCGGCCGCGGACGAAGCGCGACAGAAGTCCGAGCAATAGCCCTGACGCACTCGTCACCCTCGGCCTGGGATTGATCCCAGCCGGGGGTGAGTCGTGGCTCCGCGTTCAGTTTGAAATCTCTACTTACATAAGGCGTAACAAGATTCTTGCGCCCAGCATGACGATCAAGAGGAGCTGTTCGATGCCTTCATCTCAGTCCGTCCCAGGTGCACCGGCCCCGAAAGCGCCGGACCTGAAAGAGCCGGTCAAGCCTCGACAGCCGTTGCCGCCCAAGGATGACCAGCGGCAGCCGGAGGTGCGTACCGTCGCGGGTGCCGAGGAGAAGGTGAAGGGAAATGGTCGCGGCCAGCGGGGGGAGTACCTCACCACCGCAACCGGTACACGTCTCTACGAGACCGACCACTCACTCACTGCCGGCGAGCGCGGCCCGACTCTTCTTCAAGACCACCACCTGCGTGAGAAGATCACACACTTCGATCACGAGCGAATTCCGGAGCGCGTCGTCCACGCCCGCGGGGCGGCTGCACACGGAACGTTCCTGGCGAATGGCGCGGCCGAAAACATCTGTAAAGCATCGGTGTTCGCTTCCGGTGCTCGAACCCCGGTGTTCGTGCGGTTCTCGACGGTGCTGGGTTCACGAGGTTCGGCGGACACCGTACGCGACACACGCGGTTTCGCCACCAAGTTCTACACCGACGAAGGTGTCTTCGACCTGGTGGGCAACAACATCCCGGTGTTCTTCATCCAGGACGGCATCAAATTCCCGGACATCATCCATGCCGCGAAGCCCCACCCGGACCGCGAGATCCCGCAGGCGCAGAGCGCGCACGACACATTCTGGGATTTCGTGTCGCTGCACACCGAGGCCACGGCGCACACATTGTGGAACATGTCCGATCGCGGCATCCCGCGCTCCTATCGCATGATGGAGGGCTTCGGTATTCACACGTTCAGGCTCGTGAATGCCGACGGCGAGACGAATCTGGTGAAATTCCACTGGAAGCCGGCCGCCGGAGTGCATTCACTCGTGTGGGAGGAAGCGCAGATCGCCGGCGGTGTGGATCCGGATTTCCATCGACGCGATCTTGCCGACGCCATCGAGGCGGGCGCATATCCGTCCTGGGATCTGGGCGTGCAGGTGTTCCCTGATACCGAAGACGAAATGTTCGAAGGCATAGATCTATTGGATCCCACCAAGATCGTGCCCGAAGAACTCGCGCCGGTTCAGGTCATCGGAACGATGACACTCGACGCCAATCCGACGAACTTCTTCGCCGAGACCGAGCAGGTTGCATTCCATCCGGGTCACTTGGTTCCGGGTGTCGACATCACCAACGATCGTCTCCTGCAGGCACGTTTGTTCTCGTACCTCGACACCCAGATCACGCGACTCGGTGGCCCCAATTTCGATCAGATCCCGATCAACCGGCCTCACGCGCCTGTCAACGACATGCTTCGCGACGGCTTTCATCAGGACGGTGTACATACCGGAGTTGCGCCGTACCATCCCAATTCGTTGGACGGTGGGTGCCCGTTCTTGGCCTCGGCGGAGAGCGCGGCCTATATCGAGGTGCCCGAAGAAGTTTCAGGGCGAAAGGTGAGGCAGGCGCCGGCATCGTTCGACGATCACTTCTCGCAAGCTCGACTCTTCTATCGCAGTCTCTCCTCTGTTGAGCAGGAGCACGTCGCGCAGGCGTATACCTTCGAATTGGGTAAGTGCTACGAGGAGAACATCAAGACCCGGAATCTGGGCATCTTGGCGAATATCGACGCGGGTCTCGTGTCGATCGTCGCAGGGGGGCTTGGCCTTCCGGTTCCCGAACCGACCGAGCCGTTGAGTGATCCGGAGCTCAGCCCTGCACTGTCCCAGGTTGGTGCGGAATGGCCGGTAGACGGAAGGATCATCGCACTACTGGTCGATGAGAACTCCGATCTCGAAACGGTTGTCGCCGTTCGAGACAAGATCTTCGACGCCGGCATGGTGCCGCTGATCCTCGGCCCGCACGGCGGAACCATCGGGGACGGTGACGACGCGGTGACGGTGCAGCGAACGTACCTCACAGCTCGTTCGATCGAATTCGATGCAATCCTGCTGAGCGGCGACGTTTCTCGGATCGGTGAGGGCAAGTTGGATCCACGGGTGGAGACTCTGCTGAACGAAATGTATCGTCACAGCAAGGCAATTGGTGGTTGGGGAGAGAGCATGAGTGCGCTGGCTGCGGCCGGTATCGACGAGTCTGCATTGGGAGTCGTCGTCGATGCAGACGCGGAAGGAGCGCTCGCCTCGCTGGCTCAGCTTCTGAAGACGCACCGTGTGTGGGGGCGTTTCGAGGTGCCGCCTACATCCTGAGTGCCGACGTACGTTCGAACCTGCGGTGTGGCCGAATTGCCAGTTCGGCCACACCGTCGGAGTGAAGACGAGTGAAGGGACGAAACAGTGGCTCGCAAGGACTCACAACCTCAACTCAAGGATCAAGAACTCTACGAAGAGCTACGCGAGAAGGGCGATTCCAAGGAGAAGGCGGCCCGAATCTCCAATGCGGCCGCCAATCGAGGGCGGTCGAATGTCGCCAAGTCCGGCGGACAATCCTCGCCATACGAGGAGTGGACAGTCGACGAGCTGAAGAAACGTGCCGAGGAACTCGATCTGCACGGCTATTCGAAGCTGAACAAGGGTGAGCTGATCGAGCAGCTCCGCACTCACTGAGCTGTGTTCTGCTCGAGTCGTATTCTGCTTGAGCAGAATACGACTCGAGCGGTCGGTTCAGTGCCCTTCTTGATCGAAGAGTTCCTGACCTTCCAGTCGTTTGACCCGTCGGTGTTCCATCAAGATGGCCAGTGTTCCGACGATGAAGGACACCACACACACGACGCCGGCAATGACTGCCCAACCACGAAATCCGTAACCTGCTGCCACCAAGGTCAATCCGAGTGTTGCCAGGCCCAGCCCGATCAGCAGGTATCCGGGATAGTTGCGACCGTCGCTGATTGCCTCCCCTACGTGCGATCGATTTGTGTGTTCGTCATCTACCGGTGAACTTTCGCTCGCGTTTGTCACGGCACACTCCATCCTGAGCTCATGAAGACTTGCGATTCTTCGCTCGTCGTCGGTTCACAGGGCAACTACCCGATCGGTGACTGGATGAAACGGTTGGAGTAGTGCCGAAAGGGGTAGAAGGTCGTACGCTCGAAGAATCGGATGTGGATGAAAACCGGTGCGAGGAAGCCCTATGAACGCGAAGCCGACTCCCGACATATTCTCGGTAGGTACACCGACTCTCGGTGTCGAAGAGGAGTTCTTGCTCTGCGATCCGCAGACTGGACATCCCACTCTGCGCAACTCCGAGGTTGCTGCCGCCGGGCGGGAACTCGGTATCTCGCTGCAACTCGAACTCACGCGCTGTCAGGTGGAGACGTCTACGTCGATCGGAAACCATATTCGTGATCTTCGTGATCAACTCTGTGAGTCGCGTGCCGTCACCGCCGACGCCGCTGCCCGTGTGGGTTGTCAACTCATCGCAGTCGGGACGCCGTTCTACGATCCGCCGGTGGACGAGATCACTCAAACGTCGCGATACCAGCGAATGGCCGGTCAATTCAGAGCGATCACCGAAGGTGTTATGTGTGGTTGCCACATTCATGTCGGTGTGGAAGATCGAGAACGATCGGTCCAGATCATCAACCATCTGCGCCCATGGTTACCGACCTTGTTGGCACTGACGGCGAACTCTCCGATCAGCGCCGGTCGCGATACCGGTTATGCGAGTTGGCGTTACGTTCTGTTCGGCCGATGGCCCAGTTCGGGTCCGCCGCCCTACTTCGAGTCCGTGGCGCACTACGAAGATGCTGTTGCAGCAATGCTGGAGACAGGGGTCATTCTCGATCCACACATGGTCTATTGGGATGTGCGCATGTCGGATCACCTTCCCACCGTGGAGATTCGGATCAGCGACGTGCCCGCCACCGTGGAGGAGACGATGACTCTGGCCACACTGGTGCAGGCACTCGTCGGTACCGCATCCGCCGCGATCACGAAAGGTGAAGCAGCGCCTGCTGTCGATCACGAGCTACTCCGCGCGGCTTGCTGGCGGGCGGCGCGTGACGGACTCGACGGGAGGTCGCTGGACGTGGAATCCGTGCGCTTGCTGACTGCACACCAGGCGGTTCGGCAATTGGTGGATCACGTCGAACCTGCGTTGACTGCATTCGGAGAATTCGAGCAGGTCACGGCCTCCTTGGACAAGGTGTTCAGCAACGGAAACGGGGCGATCGTGCAGCGCCGTCAACTCACGCGTCGGTCACGTGTAGCTGATGTGATCGACGAGTGCGCTCGACGCACTTTCGAAGGGTGCAGTTCGCAAGGGGGCAGTGAGCTGTAAGGCACGGTTGGAATGGGCATTCGAGAACTTTCAGTGTCTTGTCGCAGTCACCGATCGGACTGCAGGAGGAGGAACATATGAATGGCGATCCACGACCCGAGCTTCCGTCGGACAAGGATCTCGACGATATGTGCAGGCAATTGGCTGCGGCAGTAGAGGAACACGGTCTGTCGGTGGCGACGGCGGAATCGTTGACTGCCGGGAACATCGCCGCACATCTGGGAAAGGCGCCGGACGCCGGATCGTGGTTTTGTGGTGGGATCGTCGCGTACACCCGCGAGGTGAAACATTCCGTACTTCATGTTCCGGACGGGCCAGTGGTCTGCGAAGAGGCAGCCAGGGTCATGGCGCACAGCACCGCCACACTGATGGGTGCGTCGCTAACGCTGGCCGTCACCGGTGAAGCCGGTCCTGATACCCAGGAGAACGTTCGACCCGGAACTGTGTGGTTCGGAGTCGTCGACCATGGGACCGCCGAAACGGAGAAGCAGGTTTTCTCGGGCGACCCCGAAGCTGTCCTCGGTGCAACTGTCGAGCACGCGATCCAACTACTTCTGCGTCACGCATCCGGTCGCCACACACCGAGTTCGAGAGTTGTGAACTAGTCGAGTTTTCAACTCTTCGAACGGTTCTTCTTGTGACGACCTGTGTGTTTCGCAGGCGCCTGCGCGGTTGGAACCAGATGACCGTCGGCCGTGTATTTTTCGACTACGAGGTTCTTGCTGACTCCTCGGTTCGCATCCACTGCGCAAGTGATTGCTTCCTTGTCGGAATTGAAAGGTTCCTCGGTCGAAGAGCCGTCGGGCATCGTGATTTTGTACCGATCCATACATCGACTATTGCGGGTTGATCCGTCTCCGACAACCCGAGTTCACGGAAATATCGGTCTGGGAGTCAGGCGGATCAGCGGGTCCAATACTCTTCGGGACGTTGACCCGGACGGAATCCGTAGTGCGCGAGCATCGCGGTCGCTTCCGGAAAATTGGCTGCCAGAGCTTCGGGCACATGTGCATCGCTGCCGAATGTCACCGCTTTACCTCCCTCTTCGCCCCACCATTGGGGTATCCAGGGCAACAGCCGACGGGTGTTCATCTCGAGGATCCGGTCGCTGTCGGCGATGGCGCGCATCGCATTTCGGAATCCCTCTTCGAATCGACGGGGATCGAAAGGTCCGGCACTTTCGATCGGCCATGCACGCACCGCGTAGTCGATATGGGCGAACACCTCGAAGGTCCGAGAGCCAGCCACCATACGCGGGATCTCATCGAGGTATGCCCACATGACTTCGTCGGCACTCCACTTTCGAAACAGAGTGTTCGGTTCACTCCGATCGTCGCCGACTTCGAGCGTGTGCAAGGAACCCAATACCCGGTCGATGACACCGAGATCAAGGAGGTGCGACGCCTGCGCTTCGTGCAGGTGCGGTTGTCCGAACTCGACGCCGGTGAGTATCCGCAATTCAGGAAAACGGTGTCGGCATCGTTCGATGCTGTCGAGATAGCCGTCGACGTCGAGGATCGGTGCGCGGACATAGCCGTCGGTGCTCAGCAGGTGATGTTGATGGGGCATCAGATCTGCGGCGGTTGTGCGCCACCGAGCATCGAAGTCGAGATGCTCGGTGAACACCAACGCCGGCAATCCGATTGCTTCGGCACGCGCGCAAGTCTGTTGCATTCGTCCGGATGCGTGCGACAGCGGTCCGCCGGTGTCCCACGACCACTCGCTGTGAACATGACTGTCCGCGGGTAGTTGCATGTTCAGTTCGTACCAGAGCCGGGAGTTTCGAGGGGCGGTTAAAGCTCGGACTGTCGCGCGAATTCGCTCTGTGCAGTGGTTCCCCAGATCTCGGAGGACTGAGTCTCGGGCTCGCTGTCCAGCTTTCGGACGTCGTGAATGAACTCCACACCGTGCAGTTCGTCGGACGGAACCGACAGAAGCTTGCACGTGGTGCTGACGAAGAATCGCTGGACATCTTCCAACTCGAGACGCCCACCGGGCCGGTACCAATGCGCGACCCCGGTACACATCTCGAGTATCGCGAGTCGGCTCAATGCCAGATCTTCGATGTCGAAGGCGCCCACGCGTTGTCCGCGTTCGAGGATCTGTCCGAAAAGTTGCTCGTACTCGTCGCGCAGGGTCTGCAACTCGATGCGGTTGTCTCCGGTCAACCCGCGCATCTCGTACTCGGCGACGCGGGCAGTCAGTTGGTTGACGGCGGTAATGCCGACGTGTGACGACACCAGGCCGGCGAGCTGGACTACGGGATCGGCGCTTCGGCGCATTGCCCGCTCTCCCGACTGCGTCAGCTCGTCGAGGCAAGACCGAATGATCGAGGCCAACAGTGACTCTTTGCTGCCGACGTAGTGGTAGAGCGTTGCCGAGTTGATGCCGGCTTCGGCTCCGAGCTCACGAATGCCGGTGGCGGCGAATCCTTTCGTCGCGAACAGCGTGACTGCCGCCCGTTGAACGCGCCCCAGGTCCATGATCCTCATTTCGGTTGGTTGCCCAATCATGCTAGCATCGCCGCCGAAATCGACCGGCTGTCAATCAGTCGATTGATAGCTGTTTGTGTACTGGCAAATTGCATCTCAACTAATCAATCGATCGATTGAAATACGCTTGACTGTGCCCTGGGTCACTGCATAGTCTCCTTGTCGAGCCTCCCTCTCGGTGCGAGAGCTAACAGGGCACTCCATACAAGGAGCAATGACATGAACGACGCGAATCCCCCATCTCCCGCAACTGTCGACAGGCCTGCCCTGCGGCGTGTGGCCGGATCGGTTCTGGTCGGCACCACGATCGAGTGGTACGACTTTCAGGTCTACGGCGCCTCCGCCGCGTTGGTCTTTGCGCCGCTGTTCTTTTCGGGCGCAGACCCCGCGCTGGCGACAATTCTTTCCTTCGCCACCTTCGCTGTCGGCTTCCTGGCGCGGCCACTCGGCGGTGTTGTGATGGGCCACTTCGGCGACCGCATCGGACGCAAGAAGGTCTTGGTGCTCGCACTTCTCTTGATGGGAGCAGCGACGTTCCTGGTCGGCGTCCTTCCGACCTCCGCCCAGATCGGTGTGTGGGCCCCGATTCTTCTCGTATTGCTGAGACTGATTCAGGGCTTCGGCGTCGGGGGTGAGTGGGGCGGTGCAGTTCTGACTGCTGTGGAATACGCACCCAAGAACCGCCGCGGTTTCTACGGCAGTATGCCGCAGGTCGGTGTGCCTGCTGGCCTTCTGCTGGCGACGGCCGTCATGTTCGGCACCAAGGCGCTCACCGGGGACCAATTCCTGGTGTGGGGGTGGAGAATTCCCTTCCTGCTGAGTATCGCGTTGGTCGCCGTCGGGCTTTACATTCGCACCGCGTTGGAAGAGACTCCCGCATTCGCTCGCGTGAAGCAGCAGAACACTGCGGTCAAGATTCCGATGGTCGACGCGTTCAAGAACTACCCTCGTCAAATCATTCTTGCCGCAGGTTCGATGATCAGCACGGGCGCTTACTTCTACATCCTCAACACCTACAGCCTGACCTACGCCGATCAGTTCGATCTGCTGTCCGGAAACCTCATGCTCGGAGCGGTCATGGTGTCCGCGCTCGTTGCAGTCATCTTCATTCCGATCTTCGGTCAACTGTCCGAAAGATTCGGCCGACGCCGGATCCTGATGGTCGGCATCACCGGCATGGGAGTGTGGGTCTTCGTTGCATTCGCCGCGATAGATACCGGCAACTTCTGGATCACCACCGGCGCATTGGCAGTCGGCGCATTCATGCTCAGCATCTCGTACGGGCCGCAGGCGACGTTCATCGCGGAACTGTTCGACGCACGGGTGCGGTACAGCGCAGCGTCCATCGCTTTTCAGATCGGGGTGCTCTTGGGTGGTGCAATCGCGCCGATGGTTGCCGCCATGTTGGTTCGCGCAACCGGCGGATCGTTTGCGGTCGCTGTGTATATCGCTGCCCTGTCGGTTATTTCGCTGATCAGCGTCTACTTCGTCCGTGACACCGACCTCGACGAAGGAAGTCGCGACATGTACATCGATGACAACGGGGCGTATCTGCCGCCGGTCGATCAACGCTCCACGGTTGTCAACTAATAGAGGAAACTTCAATGATCACAAAGAGTTTCGAAGAGATCTCTGTCGGAGACATTGCGGTGACGGACCCGCGGGTCGTCACCGAAGACTATGTGCGAAGTTTCGCCGACCTCACCTGGGACCGCCATCCTCTTCACCTCGACCCCGACTACGCGCAGCAGACGCGCTTCGGTCGCCAGATCGCCCACGGTGCTCTCATGTTGTCCACCTTGCTCGGTCTGGTGGAGTTGGACCCCCGCTACCTGCAGTGCTTCTACGGGCTCGATCAGGTCAGATTCCACCGGCCGACTTACCTCGGCGACTCGGTGCATGCGGTGTCGGAAGTGCTGTCGGTGCGCCCTCGCTCGGACGGTGAGACCGCGATCGTGACGTCGAAAGGCTCACTCGTCAACCAAGACGGAGACCTTGTCTTATCCGGCGAATTCTCATTCCTGGTAGGCGAGACCCATTCCCTCGACCTCGAAGTGGGTGCTCGGTGAGTTCTCGGCGGCATATGTCATGGTGGCAGGACCTCGAAGCAGAACACTTCGAATGGGCTGTGCCAGAGCACTTCAACATTGCGCACGCATGTGTCGATGTACAGAATCCCGATGATCTGGCCCTCGTCGTAGACACCGGTGGGCACTGGGCGCGGTACACATTCGGTGAAGTCGCCACGATGAGCCGAAAGTTCGCGACCGTGCTCGCGGATCTCGGCCTGGTCTCGGGCGATCGCGTCGGTGTGATGGTCCCACAGGGAATCGAGGTTCTGGCGACACATCTGGGCGCCTTCCGATCCGGAATGGTCACCGTTCCACTTTCGGTCAAGTTCGGATCGGATGCGTTAGTACATCGGATGCGTGACTCCGGCGCGAAAGTTCTTGTGGTCGAGAAGGACTGCTATGAAAGAGTTGCCGACGGAATCGGTGAGATACCGGGTCTCGAAGCCGTAATCGTGGTCGGAAGGCTCGATCGGCTCTCCGATTCGACGCCCGTGCAAATCCTCGATTTCCACAGCCTCGTCGACGATGCCGCAGAAAGTAGTGAACTGGTAGCCACGGGCCCCGATTCACATGCCATCATCATCTACACCTCAGGGACGACCGGGAATCCGAAAGGCGCGCTCCACGGGCACCGAATTCTCCTGGCGCACATGCCCGGTATGCGGACGGCGTTCGACAATGCTCCGCAGCTGGGAGACGTCTTCTGGACGCCGGCAGACTGGGCCTGGATCGGTGGTTTGTTCGACGTACTGTTCCCCGCACTTGCGTTGGGGTGCCCCGTAGTTGCGACGCCCGACAAATTCACGCCTTCGCGTGCGGTCGAGATTCTGAGCCGTCACAAGGTGACGGGCGCCTTCATTCCTCCCACTGCCCTCAAGCAGATGCGAAGCATCGGCATCGACAAGACTGCTGCGCGTGGTATTCAGCTGCGGGCATTGGGAACCGGTGGTGAGGCACTCGGTGACGCGCTGCAAGCCTGGGTTGCGAGCACTCTCGGCGTAGCTGTCAACGAGTTCTACGGGCAGACGGAAATGAATCTGACCATCGGGACTTCGCGTTCGAAGTGGAACCCCGCCAGCGGTTCGATGGGTCGGGCCTTTCCCGGCTTCGAAATCGCCCTACTCGATCCGCTCGGCGAGCCGGTCGAGATTGGTGAGGTAGGCGAGATCTGTGTAAAGGCAGGCAATCCCGGACAGTTCCTCGGATATTGGAACCAGCCGTCGAAGACCGATGAAAAGGTGTACGACGGTTGGATTCACACCGGTGATCTGGGTCGGACTGATGACGCCGGGAACTTCTGGTACCAGGGACGTGCCGATGACGTCATTTCGTCCGCGGGGTACCGAATCGGCCCCGGAGAGATCGAAGAGTGCCTGCTCTCGCACGACGAGGTAGCCATGGCAGGTGTCATCGGTGTTCCGGATCCGTTGCGCGGCGAAGCGGTTCACGCTTTTGTCGTACTGTCCGAGGGGTCGAACTCCTCGGAGGAGCTCCGTCAGGAGTTGCAGACCCACGTGAAAAGTCGCCTTGCTTTCTACCAGTACCCCAGGGAGATCACGTTCATCGACAGCTTGCCGCTCACCACTACCGGCAAGATCCTCCGACGTGAACTCCGAGTGCTGGCCACCTCCGCGAACGGACTCGGCTAGCAGAGGGCTACATGTTGGGTAGGACCACCACGAAGAACCAGCCGCTCAGTGCCAGACCGATGAATCCGGTGAAGAGGCCGACTATTGCATCCCATGGCAGCTGGCGGGCATTCGAGAGCAGATGCCCGCCAGACTTCTTCGGGTGACGTCGGAGCGCGAAGATTCCTGTTGTGATCGCGCCGACGCCCAGCAGGATGCCGAAGCCGAAAGCCCAGAACAGGAGTACCGACAGCGCGCCGAGCATCTCAGACCGCTCACTCCAGCGTGCGATGCGCTGTGTTTCGGTGGGCGGAGGCCACTTGTGTGAAGGCGAGAGAGCTGCTCCGAAACGGCGGGTGTGGTGACGAATTGACTGGTCGCTGAGAAACATTGTCCACCACGCCTGGAGTTGAGTCGATGTGCCGCTGGTATCTACTCGTCTACCCCGTCTTCGCAGATATATGCCGCCGATTTCGAGGCTAGGTGCTTGCCGCTTCTTCCCAGGAGTTTCCGTTCCACACGATGGAGATGGGGTATTCGTTGTTGACCCCGTTTTCCCAGTAGTCGATGACGCCGTGGCGCTCCGATTCGAGTTCGATCCAGCCGATGCTGAATCCCCCTCGAAGTACGCGTTGAGCCCGGCGGTCGATCTTGTCCAGGGAACTGCAGAGTCCTCGCACGCGGGAGTCGATCCAGCCCGCAGAGGCATCAAGAACGGTGATCTCGACGATGCTCGCGTCGCTCAGCGGAATCTCGATGAGAAGCTCGCCGGAATCTCGTACCTCTCGGGTCGATCGATTCTCGTAGGCGTGCAACAGCTCTCGCGGTTCGAACACCGAAGGGTCGCCGTCGGACCGTCGAGACCAACCGAAACGCTGCACGGACACATTGTCTCCCACGAATTGCAGGAATGTCATTCGATGTGAATGAGGCCGTCCAGGGCGTCCAGTACCCGGTCCAGCCCGAACTCCCAGGCCGCCTCGGGGCTGTACGGGGAGTTCTTGGCCTCGCCGGCCGCCCCTCCGACTCGCTGCGCCAGCGGGAAGTCGTCGCCGAGATAAGCAGCCAGACGCTGGTTCCAGGACGACCACACCTCGGCCATGTCGGCTGCTCGGGGGTCAGGGCGCCGCGCTTGCGCCGAGGATCGGGCGAAGTCGGCGACAAATGTCAGGGCGGAGTCCCGGTCGATGTCGCTCAGTCCCGTGCCGTCGAAGGCGTGAAGTTCGTGGTCGTACTTCGCGATAGTTCCCGGACCCAACGCGGAGCGCTGATCGGAGATGTCCAGGAGCCACCAATGCTCCGTATAGAGGGCAAGTTCTTCCTCGGCGACCCGACGCACACGTTGGCGCCAGGTCATGTTCCCGTACGGCAGGAGTGGGCTGTGTCCGTGTACGGCGTCGACCATGAGCACCAGCAGATCGTCGCGGGATCCGACGTGGGTGTACACCGCCATGCCCGAGATTCCGAGTTCGGCGGCCAATCGGCGGACCGTCACGGCGTCGAGGCCGTCGGTATTCGCGACGGAGATCGCGACGTCGACCGCCTGTGAGGTGGTGACCTTCGCTCGCGGGCCGCGGGTGCCACCCTTCGGTGCGAGGGGGTGATCGCGCCAGAGCAGGTCGATCAGTTCGCGTGCCATCAGTCGTCTCCAGAAATCGGGAATACCTCAACGGTGGTATACCTTATACGGTGCATACTGTATGCACTGCATAAAGTTTATCGATCATGGGAGGCCCACGATGAAAATCACCAGCACTGCTCTGTCCTTGAACGTCGCCGACACCGACGCATCGGCAGACTTCGCGAAAACCCATTTCGGTTTCACCGAGGCCATGGCCGATGACGGCTTCGTTTCCCTGAATCATCCGGATGCCGGGGTCAACGTGGTCTTCCTGCGCACCGGGCTCGGGACGTTCAAGCCCGACTTCGTCGCAGGTCCGGCCGGTCAAGGCTTGCTCATTGCATTCGTGGTCGACGATGTCGACGCCGAGTTCGCCCGCATCGCTGCTGAAGGTGCCTCCGTCGTCACCGAACCGGAGACTGAACCGTGGGGTGAGCGTTACTGCCAGTTCGTCGACCCCAACGGAATCGTGTGGCAACTCGTTCAGTGGGTGTGAAGAACCCGAGCGCTCGGCTCCGCGGCGCGCGGCACAGAACGTAACCAGAGGGCGCGTTCGACGGACTGGGCTTGGAAGCGCTGCGGTGAGATCCCGTGCGCAGTGCGAAACGCTCGGCTGAATGCGGGCAGGTGCGCGTAACCCAGGTTCCTCGACACCGTGCCGGGTGCAACCCCGAGTTGGAGTTGGGTGCGTGCCTGGGTCATCCGTGAAAGCGATCGCCACTGCGGATACGTGGTGCCGGTTTCGATACGGAACTCCCGGCGCAGCCTGGCCGCGTCGGTACCGAACTCTTGCGCCCACTCGTCCAGAGTGCGAGGGTCGGCCGGCCGGGCGGCGATCGTCGCTGCCAGTCGTGTGGCAATCGAATCGGCGGGCGAGGTGTTCGAAACCGGTTGTGCAAGAGGGCCGGTGGCGATGATGTCGAATGCTGCGGAACTGTCGTGGCCGTGCGGGCGCAAGGGCGTGTATGCGGCGACGAAAGTGTGCAGCAATGCCAACTCGTCAGCGGGGGAGAACTGCACGGTCTCGAGGGCGTCGGCAGATACGGTCGACCCGTTCGAGGAACGGAAGCCGAGCGGCAGAAGCAGTGAACCAGTCGGAACCGTGACGGTATTGAGGACGCCTGCAGGAAGAATCATGGCCTTTCCGGTGCACAGTTCCCAACTGCGGTCCGCGACGTCCACCCGGGCTTGGCCTCGGTAGACCCACACGGCGACGTGGGCGCCGTTGACGCGCGGCCACGTCGCATTGGCCGGTATCGGCGGCGCTGTTTCCCCGGGCTGCCTGGGCTCTGCGAGCATGCGGACCAATGCTTGATCGTTGTCGGTGTCCACGCTGCGATCGGTTGGACCGGAGAGGGCCCGGCGGCGATAGTCGCTCGGGCTCTCTCCCATCTGGGACCGGAACGCGCGCGTGAATCCGCTGCCCGTTTCGAAGCCGACTTCGTTTGCAATCCAACCGATCTCGCGGTCCTGCTTCAGGTACTCCAACGACGCGGCGATCCGAGCTCGAAGCCGCCAGCGCGTGAAGGTGAGGCCGGTTTCTTCCACGAAGTACCGCTGGAGCGTTCGAATGCTGATCCCGGCACGCTTCGCGAATTGTGCCTCGGTGTCGTCGGTGCCAGGTGTTCGCAACAGGGCGTGCGCGATCTCGAACGCTTCCCGTGATTGCGGCAATTGCGGCAGCGAGGTGGCCCCGTCGTCGGCCCGGGTAATCATTTCGAACAAGGACGACGGGTGTGCAGCGTCGCCGCGCAGATAGCCCAGGTTGTGAACGAACTCGTGGATCAGTCTGTCTTCCCATCCGGGCGGAACGCGCAGACGCGTCACGGTAGCCGGCCCGGCGCTGACGCCGTTCGAGGGCGGAAGCAGGATGGGAAACGCGACGGAATCCGAGTCCGTCTCCATCGAATATCGCACGCCCGCCGGGATCCACAACAACTCGCCTGCCGGCACCTCGTAGACGGTCGATCCGGTCCTGACGCGTCCACTGCCTGCGAGAACCCAGAACAACAGGGGTGAGCGGCCGATGCTTGGCTCGGTGCGGCAGGCGCGGATCGGCCCCAAGTCGATTGCGTCCGACCTTCCCGATAGTGGTAACACGTTGGCGCTCCTGGACAACCCTTGGGACTTAAGTATGGCTAACTTTACCTCTGCCGACTGCGTTCGCAGCGGCGCACTCTCGTATCTTCAGAAAGCCACATACTCATGCGCAGATCTCTACGCCCGACGGCGGCAGTACTCGCCGCGGTCGTCGCCCTCGCTCTTGCCGGCTGCTCGAATTCGTCAGGTAGTGACACCGGAACCGAGGGCGCCCAGGAAACCTCCGGGGCCACCGAGGGCTGGCCGCGCACCGTCGATCACGGCGGCCGCAGTACCGAGATCACTGCAAAGCCGACTCGGATCGTGTCCACCTCGCCGTCGTTGACCGGCACGCTGCTTGCGATCGGAGCGCCGGTGGTCGCGAGTGCGGCGACAACGCCGTCGGGAATGACCGATGACCAGGGGTTTTTCTCCCAGTGGTCGGGCGTGGCGGCTGATCGTGGCGTCGCGGTGCTCTACCGAAATCTCGAGCTGGACCTCGACGCGATCGAGACCTTCGAGCCCGATCTGATCATCGGCTCCGCCAACGGCGGCGACTCGACACTCGATGCCTACTCACAGCTGAGCGACATCGCACCCACTGTTCTTCTCGACTACGGCGCCAGCTCCTGGGAGGAGCTCGCTGATCAGCTCGGGACTGTCACCGGACTCGAGAGCGAGGCCGCCAAAACCGTCGACGAATACGACAGCTGGGTCACCACCCAAGCCGCGAAGATCAAACTTCCCGAGCAGCCGGTGACGGCACTGGTCTACATGGGTGCCGACGGTGTCTGGACGTTCCGAGCCGACAGCCCGCAGGGCAATCTGCTGGCCTCGCTCGGCTTCACCTATGCCGAGCCCGCCGAGCAGTTTGTCGCTCCGGACAAGCGGGGTGCCTCCGGCGTCGCGATCGTCAGCTCCGAAAACATGTCTGCCGCACTAGACGGGGCGCAGACGCTGTTTGCCGTCTCGATGGGGCCCAAGGACGTGGAGAAGCAACTCGCGGCCGACCCGCTCCTTGCGAATCAACCTGCGGTCAAGGGTGATCGGGTATACGCGATGGGAACGGCAGCCTTCCGTCTCGACTACTTCAGTGCAAAGCAGACGGTCGAGTCGCTGGTGTCCACGTTCGGTGGATGACCGCGTGGGTGTTTCTGTGCAGTCCCGGACCGAAGCGCCACTGCAGTCCCGGACCGAAGCGCCACTGAGGTCCGGGACGGCCGCGCGTGCGGGGTTGTTGGTCCTCGTCTCCATCGTTGTAATCGTGCTGGCATCCGTCGGCGGACTCGTCATCGGCTCACGCAACATCCCCGTCTCCACTGTCCTCGATGCAGTTCTTTCCTACGACGCCGGTAACAACGAGCACCTGATTGTGATCGAATCACGTTTGCCTCGAACAATTCTCGGGCTTGTGGTCGGGGCCGCGCTCGGACTGGCCGGCGCGCTGATGCAGTCGATCACCCGCAACCCTCTAGCCGATCCGGGACTACTCGGTGTGAACGCCGGAGCATCAGCAGCAGTCGTCATTGCGATTGCCTATCTGGGGGTGACTTCGGTCGGCGGCTATCTGTGGTTCGCGCTTGCCGGCGCGGCCGTTGCCTCGGTAGGTGTGTACATGTTGGGGTCGGCGCATCGCAGCGCCGCGACCCCAGCGCGCATGGCGCTTGCCGGTGCCGCTGTTGCGACGGCGATCACGGCTCTCACCAGCATGGTTCTCATAAGCAACGAGGCCGCATTCAATCAGTTCCGATTTTGGGCAGTGGGTTCGTTGCAAGGCCGCGGCGGAGACGTGATCGTCACTGTTCTGCCCTTCGTCATCGTCGGTATCGTGTTGTCGTTGTTGCTGATTCGTCCACTCAACGCAATCGCGCTCGGCGAGGATGTCGCCAAAGGGCTCGGTGCCAGCACCGGACCCGCACGGGTCGGATCCGCTGTCGCAGTCATCCTGCTGGCAGGGGCCGCAACTGCGGCGGCTGGACCGCTCGGATTCGTGGGCCTGGCTGCGCCGCACATCGTGCGCGGCGTCGTCGGGCCGGATCTGCGATTTCTTCTGCCGTGCGTGCTCGTTGTCGCCCCGGCATTTCTGCTCTTGGCCGACGTTCTCGGTCGCGTTGCCACAGCGCCGGGAGATCTGCAGACGGGGATCGCCGTGGCGGTGCTCGGTGGCCCCTTGTTTGTTGCGCTTGTTCGCTCGCGGCGGGTGGCGTCGCTGTGAATGCGATTGCAGCGCAGCCGGTTCCACCGCTGTTCCGCGGTTGGGTGGTTCGAATCGGGTCGTACTCGTGGCGGATAGTTCCGCGAGTGCTGTTCGTAGCCGTGGCAATCAGTGCGGCATTGGCGGCGCTCTCGTTTGCCACGCTGATGTATGGAACCCTGGATCTGTCCTTGGGTGAAGTATGGCGTGCCCTGCACGGCGAAGGCGCCCCAGCGGCGGTTCGGTCCGTCCAGAATCGCAGGCTGCCGCGGCTGATCACGGCGATCGGCGTGGGCGGAAGCCTCGGTGTGGCCGGCGCGGTTTTCCAGACGCTCTCGCGCAATGTTCTCGGCTCGCCGGACATCATCGGTTTCACCACCGGCGCTGCGACTGCAGCCGTGGTTCAGATCGTCTTCTTCGGAGGCGGGGTACTGCAGACCGCGGGCGCCGCTGTTCTCGGCGGCATGCTGACGGCGCTTCTGGTGTACGCGCTGGCACGCAAAGACGGCGTCAGCGGCGGTCTTCGACTTGTCTTGGTCGGTATCAGCGTGGGCGCGATGCTGAGCGCCGTGATGTCGTTCCTGGTGGTGCGTGCGGATATCGACGACGCCACCGTTGTGCAGCAGTGGACGGCCGGCTCGCTGACCGGGCGCGGTTGGCCACACGCGGTCAGTGTTGCGATCGCCGTCGGTGTTCTCGTTCCTGCTCTCGTCGTGGTGTCCCGGCGCGTCACCATGATGGAGATGGGCGACGACGCTGCGTCCTCGCTCGGGATCTCCGTGGAGCGATACCGATTTGCCGGCATTCTGCTTGCGGTCGCGCTCACCGGCGCGGCGACCGCGGCCACCGGCCCCATCGCATTTGTGGCGCTCGCCGCTCCCCAGATCGCACGACGGTTGGCACGGCGCAGCGGTGTTCTTGTCGCGACTTCCTTCCTGCTCGGCGCAGTTCTGCTGGCGGGCGCCGACTTGATCGCGCAAGCGGTCGAGGTCGGTCTCCGCACTCCGGTCGGTCTCGTCACCAGTCTGCTCGGTGGTGCCTATCTGATCTGGCTGCTCGCTCGTCAGGCCTGAAAAAACTCGCTACGAAAGAGATTCATGACTACTGCCACCCCAACATCGCGGCTGCGTGCCGAGAAGATCGAACTACGGTACGCCGATCGAACCATCGTGGACGAGTTGAGTCTCGAGATCCCCGATGGAGGGTTCACCGTCGTCGTCGGACCGAACGGGTGTGGCAAGTCGACATTGTTGCGTGCGCTCGGCAGAATGCTCGCACCTCGATCGGGTCGTGTTGTGCTCGACGGTAACGATATTCGGTCCTATCGAACCAAAGAAGTCGCCCGGCGAATCGCCCTGTTGCCACAGTCCCCGCTCTCTCCTGGAGCGATCAGTGTCGCAGACCTCGTATCCCGCGGCCGATATCCGTATCAGAGCATGCTGCGCCAGTGGTCACCCGAAGACGAGCATGTTGTCTCCGAGGCCCTGAATGAAGTCGGAATGCGATATGCAGCAGACCAATTGGTGGACGAGCTGAGTGGGGGACAACGTCAGCGGGTATGGATCGCCATGACGCTTGCGCAGCGCACCCCGGTGTTGTTGCTCGACGAACCGACCACCTTTCTCGACATCGCACACCAGATCGAGGTTCTCGACCTCTGTTCCCAACTCCACCAGTCCGGTCGAACATTGGTCGCGGTCCTGCACGACCTGAACCTCGCGGCCAGATATGCCACGCACGTAGTTGCCATGCGGTCCGGAAAAATTGTCATGCAGGGCAGTGCCTCGGACGTCTTCACCCCTGAGTTACTGCGCGAAGTCTTCGACCTCGAGGCGCTGGTTCTCGAAGACCCGGAAACCGGACGGCCACTTGTTGTTCCGCGTGATCGAAGACCTGTCAGTCAGCTACCCGTCCACAACTGAACCACCGATCAGGAGATATCAATGACTACCGCATCTCGACCTGAAGAAACTGAAACGTCTGCGTCGGCAAAGGCGCCACGCGGAGAAGACCACGACCGCGGTCTCAACGACGTGGTTGCCGTCGTCGAACGCGTCGAACGGCCGACCGAGAGCATCTTGCGCATCGCCGTCCAGTTGACTTCGTCGGCGGACGACCCGAATTGGTTGCGGCCCAACGTCGCATTTCGCATCCAGCTCGGTCCACAGTACGGCGACGTCTCTCGCGTCTACACGGTGCGCACCTGCAACGCGCCGAGCAGTTCGATGACCTTCGACGTAGTGCTGCACGGCCACACCAGCCCGATGATGAGGTGGGCCGCCGACCTGCGTGTGGGTGACACGTTCTCACTCACCGGTCCTCGCCCGCACTTCCTCGTTCCCGAGATCGCCGGGCGCCGCGTCGCACTGTTCGCCGACGACACCGCGATACCTGCCCTCTATTCGATTCTGCTTCAGTGGCCCGAGGGACTGACCGGCGTCGGCTGGGTCGCCACCGGTGACGCCGAGGCTTTCGCGGAACTACCCGTGATCCCCGGCCTCGAGCTGCACCATGTCGAAGATGGCCTCGCCGAGTACGCCGTCGAACTCGAAAACCCAGGAGACTACGCGGTGTGGGGTGCCGGGGAACGGGACGAGATGCGAGCCATTCGAGCGCATTTCCGCAAGACAGTCGGCCTGGCGAAGGACGATGTAGTTGTCTTCGGGTACTGGAAGCGAGGGGTCAGCACTACCGAGATAGATCAGAACCGACTTCGGAACTACACGAGCATCCTCGAAAACGGCGGCACGCTCGCAGACATCGACGATCTGGCAATCGGTATCTGACGCTATCACCGGGAACTAGTGCCGGCGGGAGGTTCGGGAACGTCGTGCCTCATCGCCTGTGAGACGTACCCCGTGCCGATTCTGACGCCGCCCAGCCACTCGGTGAGGCGCGCCGCCTCGGCATCGAGAGAACGTCGCGCAGACGCTGACACGGTCTCGAGCAATCGGACGTGCACCACACCGGTTTCGTCTTGGATCCAGCACCCCACGACGCGACCGTCGACCCAAGCGGTGGCGCCGGCATTACCGCGGGTGTCGAAGAGTTGGTTGCGGTGCGGGCCGAGGTAGAAGTCACGGTTCTTCCACCCCATGACCGTCGGGTCGAGCACCGGTAGGAGTGCCACCCAAGGACCTGGATCAGGCACCGTGGCGACGTCATCGGGTAGCAACCAGCCGGTGTCGCCTCCGTCGAGTGAGACTGCAACGGCGTCGAGTTCGGCGAGGGCGGCCCGGACGACCGTCTTCGTCGAGCCCAGCCACCAGACGATGTCGTCTTCCGTGCCCGGTCCGAAGGTGTAGAGCCAACGGCGGACCATTTCTCGATAGCCGTCTGCAGATTCGAGATCGAAGGGGGCGTCGTCGAGCCAGTGTCGAGTGAGAGTCCACAGTGGGCGTGAGACGGGGAAGCGGGCGGTGTTGGTGCCGCGCATGATGTCTGCGGTCGCCCCGAGATGCGTGAGAACCCTGGGTGCCGACCAGATTTCACCTGCCGAACCCTCGACCTTGACGTCGATCATCGGCACGGCCTGACGAATCTCTACCGCTGAAAGCCCTTCAGGCCTATCGGTGAGCAACTTCAGCACTTCCGTCCGTGCGCGATCGAGCCAGTCGTTGCCGTCGACGGCGAGTCCGGCCTTGACGACATCCTTGGCCATTCGTGCCCGCTCGGTGTTCGCGACGCGGGCGGACGCACTCGACCACGCGGCCGGCAGCAAGTCGCGGGGAAAGGTGAAGAGTGTGCGGCGCATTGCCAATTGCTTCACGAGACTGCGTTGGTCGTACAGGGCGCGGTCGACGTCGGCGGCGTCCACGGACCGAACCCTCGCCCAGCAAGACAGATAGACCGTCGCTGACTCGGTGGCGTGCAGTACCGTCATCGCCCGCGTGGCAGCTTCCGGCGAATCGACGTGAAACATTGGCTCCAGCGCATGACGTACTCCTATGCGAGCACGGCGTTCGTCGTCGGAGACATGGCGCATCAGGCCATCGTGCCACAGTCCAGGTGCGTCGTATCAGCTAGTTGCACGAGGGTTCGGTTGCGCCAGTAGTCGTCGTGTCGGAGATGTGTGATTGCACCCGGGGTGGTCGCGAAGGTCGCAAATCCTGCGGCGTCGACGGGAATCTGTAGCCAGGCGGAGACGACGAATGTGTGTGCAAAGCCGTGGGTTACGACGATGTGATCGTGATCGTGATCGAGATCGTCCATCAGTTCGCGCATGCATTCGTGAACCCTTGCTGCGATGTCGCGGCGGGTCTCGGCACCGGCAACGGGGCCACGGTGATCGAGGCGGTTGTTGTCAGGGGCCGGGACCTGCCGCTGGGCCAGCCACGAGTTCGGGCGTCCTTCGGCTTCTCCGAAGCTGATTTCGCGCAATCGAGTGTCTGTTGTCGCCGGAGCATCGAGTGTCCGGGCGATGATCGTGGATGTCTCGGTGCACCGTTCGAGGTCGGACGAGGTGATGCGGACCGCGCGCGAAGTTCCGGTGCGTCGTCGTTTCAGCGCTTCGGCGATCAAACCTGCATCGCGCCGACCAGCGGGGGTGAGAACCGAATTGTGCCAACCGCCGACTACGTCCTGCGCTGTGTGTTCGGCATGAGGATGAGTGACGACGTAAAGATCCTGCACGAGACCCCTTTTGCTTACCCGACTTTTTCCGGCAACAGTATTCCAGGGTTGAGGATTCCACGGGGATCCCAGGACGATTTGATCAACTGCATTGCGGCGATGTCGGTTTCAGTGCGCCCCAGCGATATCCACGGCGACTTCGCGCGGCCTATCCCGTGCTCGGCGCTGATGCTTCCATGGTGGGCGGCGACGAGTCGGAACACCATATCGGTCAGTTCGTGTGCGACCCTCGGCTCGGCATCCAGAAGGTTCACATGAATGTTTCCGTCGGCGAAGTGCCCGAACAGGATTGGTCGCACGAGGGGGAATCGTTGTGCCAGGCTTTCTCGGAGGTTGTCGATGAACATTCCCATCACGGACAAGGGGACGGAGATGTCGAGCTTGACTACCGGCGTCGTCGACGACGCGCTGATGCTTTCGGTATGGCTTTCCCGCAGAGTCCACAGTTTTCGAGCGGGCCCAGGCTCGACCGTCGCGTCCTCGATGAGGTCGGCAGAGTCGGAGAGTACTTCGAGGAGCGACTCTTCCGTCTCGCGCGGTGATGACACCTCGATGAGTGTGTACATCGGTGAAGGGGTGCCGAACGGGCGACGGGCATCGGTGTGTGCGCAGACAAGGGAGATGCCGTCGTCAGTCATGATTTCGGCGGCTTCGACGGTCAATCCGCTCTGACGCACGCGATTACACAAATGAAGCGCTTGATCGACGTCGCGCACACCTGCGAGCACGACCTGGGTGTCGGTCGCCGGGGTGACCAGCTTCATCAGGACCTTGGTGATGACTGCGAGCGTTCCCTCGCTGCCGGCAAGAAGCCCTGGAATATCGTATCCGACATTGTCTTTGACGAGTGGAGTCCATCTACTCAGCACCGAACCGTCCGCGAGCACGGCTTCGATACCGAGTATCTGTGCGCGCGTATTTCCGTATCGGACCATGCGCGTCCCACCGGCGTTGGTTGCGACGATGCCGCCGAGTGTCGCGGATTCCTTTGATGCCAAATCGATTCCGAAGCGGAGACCGTGTGCCGATGCGGCCAGGTCGGCGCGAGCAACGGTCACGCCGGCGCCGGCTGCGATTGTCCGACCGATGGGGTCGACGGCTTCGATCGTCTCCAGACGTCTGGTACTCAGCACCACGGACCCAGTCGAGGCGATTCCACCACCGACCAGTCCGGTGTTGCCGCCTTGCGGTGTGACGGGAACCCCCGCGTCGAAGCATGCTCGAAGAACCGCAGACACTTCGGAGGTGTTGCCGGGGCGGATGACCGCGATCGCGTCGCCGATCCAACGTCCCGTCCAGTCACGTGTGTAGCCCTCGATCAGTTCGGGATCGGTAAGCACATGCGTGTGGCCGACGACCTCTGCGAGGGCGTCGATAAGCCTCGCGTCTGTTGCAGGTTCAGTGAGTGCTCGGGGATTCATGTGCAACCTTGTGATCGTTCGGGTGACAATTTTCGGGAGACAGACGGTGGATCAACGTGAACTCGATCCTCCGACCTCAGGTGATGCCGTGTCCAAGACCAAGTAGTGACACCACCATCTGTTTTTCTTATAATCGCCGTATGAACCTGCAGCGTGCCCGTTATCTGATCGCTCTGTCGGATCATGGGAGCTTCACTCGAGCCGCTGCGAACGTCCACGTCGCGCAATCGGCCCTCAGTCAACAGATCAAGGTTCTCGAGCGCGAACTCGGAGTTCCGCTGGTGGATCGTCGGGGTCCGCAGTTCACCTTCACGGAAGCCGGCAAGGTGGCGGTACGAGAGGCGCGCTTTTTGATCGGGTGTGCGGACCGGGCTGTCGAACGAATTCGGTTGGCCGCGCGCGGTGTGGACGGAGAACTGCGCATCGCGTACACCCGTTCGTGGGCGGGCGGCGCAGTCGCGGATCTGGTCAGCACCTATCGAAGGCTCTACCCGGGCGTCGAAGTTGTCGTTCATCGTGGCACTTCGGCGCAGACTGTCGACCTCGTCCGAAACGGAGCCGTCGACATCGCGGTTGTTCGCCCGCCGCTCGATGAAGATGATCGAGAACTTCCCCTGATCGTCCTCGATACCGAACCTATCCTGGTCGCTGTTCCCGTGGATCATCCGTTCGGAGATCGAGCGACGCTCGAACTCGGAGATCTGGTGGACGTCCCCGTTGTGTTCTGGCCGGAGGCCAACGCCCCGGGGATGTATTTGCGTACGCTCGAACAACTTTGGCCAAACGGGGCGCCCAGCATCGTTCGATTCGAGGCCGACGACGAGCAGGTGCTGCATGCCGTCTCGGACGGGGTGGGTATTGCGCCGATCCCCCAGGGCAGAGCGCGGATGCTCCGCATCCCGGGTGTCCATCTATGTGAGATCGCCGGTGAGCAACCAACTCTCGACGTGGCAGTGACCTACCGCCCGGATAATCCGAATCCGGCGCTTGCGCCGTTTGTTGCGCTCGCTCAACGCGAAAGATCGTCAACCACTGCGTAGTGCCTGTGATGCGCGGTGGGTCCTATCCGCCATCGAGGACCAGCATCATGGCCGTTGCGCGTGCTCGGTTCTCGATGGCGTCGACGTGGAATCCGACGTGCTGGGACAGTTTCGCCAATCGGTGCGCGACGCTGCTGTGGTGAAGATGCATGGAATCGGCTGCGGCCCTCAAGGTTCCGGACTGCAGGTATGACCTCAAGGTTTCGAGTAGTTCTAATCCCTGTTTGGTGTCGCCGATCTCTTCGGCACGAACCAGATCCGGTATTCGCGAGTGATCGATGTGTGGTCCCGGCGCCAGGAGGTTGAGGGCGCCGAGATTGTCGGCGTTCACGATCGGTGTTGTTGCCGACGCCTGTGCTCGAGCGAATCGTGCAGTGCTCAGTATTGTGCTCACTTCGGAAGCGGGAGCAGTCAAAGATATTCCGGCGCGAATGAATGACGACAGCGCGGCCTCGGACAGCTCGGGTGTGGGTGCGAACGAACCCGTCACGAGATTCAGATACTCGCCGTCAGCGTCTATCCCAACGGCTTTGCCAGGTGTGCAATCTGGCGAAATGACAAGGTGTGCAGCACCTTCGGCCGTGCCTGAGACTGCCTTGGTTGCCATTACGCGGACTGGGGTATGGGGTTCGACACCGAGACCGGCGCAGGAGGTGAGCACCGCGAGTTCATCCATCGGGAACAACAGATTTCGAGTGTGCTCGGCTTCGGTAGGCAGGCGTCGCGGTTGCAGAATTATCGCTGCGGTCAGGGCCATCCGGTCGACGAGCATTTCGTCGAGTGGCAAGCTGGCCCCGGGTCGTTCGATCCATACCGTTCCGAGAACCTCGTCGTCTACGGCAATGTTTCTGGTCATGCTCGGTGGGAGCTGAGGATCGGGTGACCATCGGCCGCGCGGATCGCAACGGCGCAAATTCTTCTTGCTTCTGCCGCGCTCGACGATCTCGATACCCACGACGCAGTCCGCCAACTGCGCGCTCGCACGAAGCAAAGACGCGGTGTCGGAGCCGTGCCGCACGAGGGCGTCGAAGTAATCGATGACACGTACCAGGCCTGCCGAGTCTGCATCGAGCTCGGCAAGCCGGTACATCAGTCCTTGCATCTCGCAACGCTACGAGACCGGCGAGAGCGAACGCAACCCTCTCCTGAGCGCAGTGAGGGCTTCGGCGGCACCTCTTTCGCTGACCGCGGCGGTCGCGACCAGTGCCGACCCGTGAAAGGTTCCGGGGAAGGAATGCAATTCGACGCTGACTCCCGCTTGCAGCAGCCGAAGGGCGTATTCGATTCCTTCGTCGCGGAGCGGGTCGAGTTCCATGGTGGACAGGTAGGTCGGCGGCAGACCGGTGAGGTCGGTAGCCCGGGACGGCGCAGCGTAAATGGACACGTCAGGATCTTCGGGACCGGAATACGACCCGCCGAGATAGTACTTCCACGACAGGATGGCGTTAGGGCGGTGCCACAAGGGGGTGTCGACGAAGTTCGTCATCGAGACCGTCGCTAGGCGGTCGTCGAGTTCAGGGATTTCGAGGAATTGGAAGGCCACGGGCACAACGCCCTCGTCACGGGCTTTGAGGACAGTGCCTGCGGCCAGTCCACCGCCTGCGCTCTGCCCTCCCACTGCGATGCGGCGTGGATCGACCCCCAGCTCCTCGGCATGGGCGTGGATGTAGAGGAGTGCGGCGTAGCAGTCGTCGACGGGGCCGGGGAAGGGGGTTTCGGGGGCGAGGCGGTACTCCACGTTCGCAACGGCGAATCCGAGTTCCCGCGCCACCTCGACGCAAAATGGATCGCTGGATTCTGCGGTGCCGATTGCGAATCCGCCGCCATGGATCCAGAGCAGAACGGGGACAGGGCCGGCAGTGTTGTCCGGGGTGAAGAAACGAATCGTGACCTCCGGATCGCCGTCCAGGCCGGGTGCCGACAGTTCACGAAGCGTGACTCCGTCGAATGACAGGTCGGCCAACATGGTGCCGACCAGAGCGTCGTAGGTGGCCCGTGCGTTGGGGAGGTCAGCGAAGTCCACCTTCGGGAGCATGGTGAGTGCCGCGGCAAGTTCGGGGTCGAGAGTCGGGAATGTTGTCATGCACCCATCATCGAGCCTGATTGTGGCCTACGTCACCAGCGGATTGTAGGAAATCGGAGAGTCTCCCTCCGACACCCGTCGGATCTCCCTAGGATGACGCCGGTGGACAGGGTACATCTCGGGGTGGGTTCGAGCGATTCGAATAGTGGGGCACGGATTGGTGGACGACCTCCGCAGGTTTTCGCTGGTCAGGCGATTCTGCGGTCGCACGAGTACCTTCTGACGCTCGAGGCACACACGGCGCCGTGGCTCGGCGTGCGAGAGCTTTCGATCTTCATCCGTCGAGGTTTCTCCATCGGCGACGACGACCTCGAATACCCGGACATCGGGGTTAGGGCAGTCCTGCACTTGCCGTCGTCACGAAGTGCGGAATCGGCGGGCAGCCATGCGGGCCTTGGCAGCGCGGCGTTGATCAGGATTCCATCGGACGACGAGGTGATGCCGTTGGTGTTGATAGCTCCGCAACCGGTGCTCATTCAGAACGAACCGTCCTACGCCGATGCCGTTGAGGCGGATGGACACAGCTTCCTGTTCCAGATCAACGAAGAGGGGTGGCCGGTGGTTGCCGAGTCCCACCCCGATTTCGTAGAGGAGTACCTATTCGGTTACGGGTCGGTGTATTTCTACGGGAGCACTGACGCGACCGGGCTCGTTCGCGAAGTTGTACCGGGATTTCTCGACTTCTGACCGGCCCGACGGCCCGTCCGCCGATACCGTGGGCAGCGTATCGCGACCGGCGGTTATGTACTCGGAAAAATTGTTGCGGAAGTTTGTCGATCGGTGAGTGCGCCGTTCGACGTGTAAGCAGAGGGACCGAACAGAGCGGTCCACGAACGAAGGAGATTCTCATGAAGTACATGCTGATCATGCGTTCCACCGATGAGGCCATCGAAGCATCCAAGGACATGGACTTCGACGAGATCATCGCGGCGATGGGGCAGTACAACGAGTCCCTGATCAAGGCAGGTGTCTTGCTGGCCGGTGAGGGACTGGCGATGGAGGAGGGATTCATCGTCGATTTCGAGTCCGATCCTCCGCTGGTCTCCGACGGCCCGTACGGGGAGACGAAGGAGTTGTTCTCGGGATTCTGGATCATTCAGACGTCGACCAAAGACGAAGCCTTGGAATGGGCGAAGCGCTGCCCGCTCGGGCCGGGAAGCAAGCTCGAGGTACGCCGCGTGAGCGAGATGTCGGACTTCGATCAGGACAACGAGTACATCCAGAAAGAGGCCGGCTGGCGTGAAGAGCTCGGTACCGATCGTCCGGTCGCAGGCTGAACCATGACCGACGAGGCGGTGCGAGAAGAAACGAGAAAGGCTGTCGACGCGGTCTGGCGTATCGAATCCGCGAAGATTGTCGCCACGTTGACTCGCACCGTCGGAGATCTTGATCTCGCCGAGGATCTGGCCGCGCAGGCTCTGCTCGAAGCCGTCGAGCAGTGGCCCGCGACGGGGGTTCCGAGAAACCCCGCTGCCTGGCTGACATCTGTGGCGACACGACGAGCAATCGACGGGTGGCGACGACGTGAGAGGTTGGACGAGCGCTACGCCCACTTTGCGCGTGAACTCGAGAACGACGCTTCACATTTCGACGACGTCAGCTGGGATCCGGACCGCATCGACGACGATGTCCTTCGCCTGATGTTCATCGCCTGCCATCCCGTGTTGAATCGAAAAGCGCAGGTGGCGTTGACGCTTCGAGTGGTGGGCGGTTTGACCACGGAAGAGATTGCGAAAGCGTTCCTCACGCCGACGGCGACGGTGCAGCAGCGGATAGTCCGCGCGAAGAAGGCGCTGACCGCCTCGAAAGCGGTTTTCGAAGTTCCAGGGCGAGAAGAGTTTTCGAGCAGATTGAGCGCGGTCCTCGGAGTGCTGTACCTGGTGTTCAACGAAGGCTATGCAGCCAGTTCCGGGGACGAGTGGATGCGGGCGGAGCTCAGTGCTGAGGCTCTGCGGCTCGCGCGAATACTCGCCGAATTGGTCCCCAGGGAGTCCGAGGTACACGGCCTTGTCGCTTTGATGGAGCTGACAGCCTCGAGATTCGGCGCTCGGACAACCTCGACCGGTGAACCCATCCTGCTGGCTGACCAGGATCGGACGAGGTGGGATCGCCTACAGATCTCGCGTGGGCTTGCCGCGCTGGAACGAGCTGACGCCGTCGGGCGTGGACGAGGCCCGTACGGCCTGCAGGCGGCGATTGCCGAATGTCATGCGCGAGCAGCAACTTTCGAAGACACCGATTGGAAGAAGATAGTGATCCTCTACGAGGCTCTGGCGCAACTGGCGCCATCGCCCGTGGTCGACCTCAATCATGCGGCGGCGGTATCCATGGCATACGGTCCTGGCCCCGCGCTCGAATTCGTCGACAAGCTTGTCGCTTCAGGTGAACTGGCCGACTACCACCTGCTTCCCAGCGTTCGGGGGGAGTTGCTCAGTCAGCTCGGCCGATCCGAGGAGGCTAGAACCGAACTCCTCGAAGCGGCTCGGCTGGCCGGGAACGAGCGTGAGCGCGCTGTGCTGGTCGCGAAAGCCGATGCGCTGCTGCCGGATCGGTAGTCACGCGATTGTTAGTCAGGGCTGAGTCGGATCATCATTCGGCACCATAGGCGGCATCCCGACTCCGTAGGGATCGAGCATGTCCGATACACGTCGACCCCACCGTTCATGCGCGGACTGACGGGTCATTCCCGCTGCGCGGCCGATGGTTGACCATGTTGCGCCGAATCTACGCAGGCTCATGACGCTTGCCGTCGAATCGATACCTGCGGCGAGCTGAATCCGGAAACAGGCCAACTGCCACGCCATCTGACGCTGCGCCGGGATGTCGGTGTCCTGTTCTGCCTCCCACTCAGGGCTGCCAGGTAAAGGATCTGTTCCGACAATCTTGTCTGCCTGAGTGCCGGCCTCGGTGATCGCGGCGTTGACCGTGGTGATCGCGGCGGTCTCGATCTTCGCAGTCAGGGCGCGTTCGATCAGGTCTTCCATGAGAAGTTCTCCTTTCGTCAGGACTAGCCTGACAGGCGCTGTTGAATTCTGTCAAGAATCCCTGACAGACTTTGAGTTTAATTAATGCACGATTTATTTGTGTACTATCTAAATAGTCTCCGGTTCTGTTGACCGTCGTCGAAGGGGTTGCTGGTGAAAATCGTGGTTTTGTCGTTCCTGGTGGCATTGACTTTGATGACGGTCGGGATCATCGCCGCGCGCAACCGCAGCACTCGACCTGCCGTGACCGGGGCAGTTACTGCGGCGTCAACGGTTCTCGCTGCCGCCTGGACACTTTTTGCCGTGGCCTTCGTATTGGCCTGATCGTGCTGCAGTGCCGATGCGCCGGTAGTGGTGGTGAAGGAACTTCGCAGCAGGTCAGATGCGTTTTGTGTGCGGCGCGATGCCGCATACTCTGGCAGACGTGGCAATCGCTGAAACAGACAGAAATTACGGCGGAAGGTCGGTCGCGGCTCGCAAGGCCGAACGCCGTTCCCTCTTTTTGAATGCTGCTCTCAGCGTGTTTGCAGACCAGGGGTATGCCGGAAGTTCGGTGGCGGATATCTGCGCGTCCGCGAGTCTGGCCAGAAGGCAGTTCTACGACGAGTTCGGTAGTCGCGAGGATCTACTCCTCGCGCTGTATGACCAGATCCAACTCGACGCCAGAATTGCAATGGTCGACGCACTCGATGCAGAGCCTTCGGTCAATCTCCGTGACAAGGCAGCGACGGCCATGGCCGCCTTCGTCGAGTCGGTCGGAAGTGACCCACGACGCGCACACGTTGCCTTCATCGACGTCGTAGGTGTCAGTCCCCGGGTGGAAAAGCATCGTGTGGACCAACGTTCGGTCTGGGCAACATTTTTCGAGTCGATCATCAAAGGGATCGTGGGCGAAGATTACGAACCGCCAGGTGGTTACCGGTGGGCGTCCACCGCCTTCATCGGCGCGCTTACCGCGCTGGTGCACCAGTGGAGCACTGCGGAGCCTCGTCCTCCCGTGTCGGTACTGGTCGATCTGATGACGGTGCTCTTGAATGCGTTGATCGACGACGCGCCCCTTCACACCGACGAATAGGTCACGAACACCAGGGGATTGTAATCCAGCCCACAACGCTCTACTCTCGTCCTCAATGTGTTAGACACTCGCATCTAACTTGTGTGCTCGTGATGAGAACTGCGGCAACACAAGGCAATCTGTGCTTTTCCGGGGAGGAATTGGTATGGGACGACGCTGGACAACTGACCGACAACGCGGGGGCCTCGCAATTGCCGTGATTGCAGTAATCGGGCAGATCGGACTTTCGGCACCTGCCTCAGCGGCCCCGGATGAAGGTGTTCCCGCCCAAATTCAGGTCCAGCCTGCCCTGCCGCCTGCAGTCGCACCGCCTTTGCCTGAACTGGACCAGGCCTTCTATGAACCGCCTGTCGAGGTCGTCGAATCCAGGGAACCGGGTGAGATCATCGCCGCTCGTGCGGTGAATCTCGGTACTCTCAACCTGATTCCGACCAACGTGGATGCGTGGCAGATCTCGTATCGATCCAATAATGCTGCGGGCGAGGCGATTCCTGCTGTCACCACAGTTATCAAGCCGCGTGGCGACACTCGCGATGGGGGCCCGCGCCCGCTGCTGTCCTTTCAGATGGCAGAGGATTCACTCGGAAACTACTGCGCACCTTCGTATGTCATGCAGCAAGGCGCGTTGCCGTGGCTGGTGACGGGCGCTGCGACCGGTGGGGCTCAATTCCTCGAAGTGCAGGCGGCACTGGCGCAGGGTTGGGCATTGTCGGTGCCCGATCATCAGGGACCCAATTCTTCCTTCGCCTCCGGCCCCGTCGCGGCCCGGATCACGCTCGACGGTATTCGTGCTGCTGAGAACTTCGAACCCATGGAGCTGCAAGGGCGGTCAACTCGCGTAGGGCTGCTCGGCTACTCGGGTGGATCGATTCCTACCGGTCACGCAGCTGAAATACGGCAGGAGTACGCGCCGGAACTGAATATCGTCGGAGTCGCCGAAGGTGGTGTTGCCGCGGATCTCGGCGCTTTGCTCGACAATGCCAACAACGCTCTAGGGGCCGGGATCGTCGCTGCCGGTGTAATCGGAGTGAGCCGAGAAGATCCTGAACTTGCAGGCTTCATCGATCAGCACATAAACCCTGCCGGCCGAGCGCTTTTCGCTGCCAAGGACAACCTGTGCATGCTCTGGACGTCGGCTGCAGTGCCCTTCCTCAATATCAAGGGCTTCCTCGATGTCCCGGGAGATCCCGTCCAACACCCCACGGTGAGAGCTGCGCTCTCCCGAGCTGCCATGGGTAAGTCGGTTCCTGACGTGCCGATGTACATCTATCAGTCGAATCCCGACTGGTTGGTGCCTGTTGGCCCGGTGAACAAACTTGTCGATACCTATTGCCAAGATCCTTCTGCGAGTGTCGTTTACACCAGAGACCACTTCAGTGAGCACGTCAGCATGGAAGTCGTCGCATTGCCGAGTGCTCTACTGTGGCTTCGTGATCGGTTCGCTGGTGTGCCTGCTCAGCAGGGATGCAGCACCTTCGACGCTGGATCCATGGCGCTTGATCAGAGGACCTGGCCAGTCTGGGTGGATGCGGTTGGTGAACTCGTCGCGGGACTGTTCGGCAAGCCGATCGGGACCTGACGGGTGACGTGATTCTGCGGTGGTGAGGAATTCTCACAAGGGCAGCGTGTTGCACTGACTGGACGTTATTTCATTGATCGGGCCTTGAAGATGGTGTCTTGTCACCAAGGGGTTCCTTTTACCGACGAAAGGTTGCGCGATGACAAAGCTGTTGTTTGCGGTCACTTCTGCAGATCACTGGACGCTGAAGGACGGAACACCCCACCCGACCGGGTACTGGGCGGAAGAACTGGTCGAGGCGCATCGCGTTTTCGTCGACGCCGGCTACGAGATCGTGATCGCGACGCCTGGCGGTAAAGCTCCCGTTGTGGACGAGGGAAGCCTGGCGCCCGAGGTGAACGGCGGGCAAGAAGGCGCCGACCGTATGCGCAAGTACATCGCCGATCTGCAGCCGGTGCTCGATTCGCCGGAGATTCTGGAGAACGCCGATGCTGCCGATTACGACGTGGTCTTTGTACCGGGTGGGCACGGACCGATGGAGGATCTTGCGGTGTCGGCATCCTTCGGTGAGCTTCTCGTGAACTTCTTGGACGCGGACAAGGTGGTCTCGGCGGTGTGTCACGCGCCGGCGGCACTCCTGCCGGCCCAGAGACCCGATGGAAGCTGGCTGTTCGACGGCTATCAGCTGACCGCGTTCACCAACGAGGAGGAGACGCAGGCTGGTCTGGCGGACAAGGCTCCGTGGCTGCTCGAAACTCGCCTACGCGAATTGGGCGGCAAATTCTCGAAGGCTGAGGCGTGGTCGCCTTATGTCGTGGTGGACCGCAAGCTCTACACCGGTCAGAATCCGGCGTCGTCACGGCCTCTCGCCGAGCGGATTGTCGCCGACTTGGGCTGAGCATGTCTTTTGGCGCCGCATCGAGGTCTCCTCGATGCGGCGCTGGTCCGTGTTCTGTTGTCGCCAAAGAGGTTTGACCTCTCAGGTTTTGAAGGTGGTGTTCGCCGGCCTGGGTTGCTGTCCGGGGTCGATCGAGGGTGGCGGGATGAACCACGGTTTGTTGTCGACACCGATCCGAATCGCCCATTTCCCGACGAACCCGGATTTGCGGTGCATCAGCCGGTGATGTGAACGGCACAGCAGGACCAGGTTGTTCATCACCGTCGGGCCACCGTTCGCCCAGTGCCGGATATGGTGCGCATCAGTCCAGGCGGGCACGCATGTGCAGCCCGGGAAGGCGCAGCCTTTGTCTCGGGCGATGAGGGCGACGCGTTGTTCGGCGGTGACCAACCTCTTCCCTGGTTTCGCATCGAGCGGCGCGCCGTGATCGTCGAGCAGGACGGTGGAGAGGAAACAATCACACCCGAGAAGCCTGGTCTGCGACACCGAGAGTGGCCCGAGCCAGGGCATGTGCCCGACATCGAGATCCGACAGAGACTCTTCACCATCAGCAGTGGAGGGTGTCGCGGCGCAGTCCCGATGCTCAGCGAGATCCCGAGCGTTGATGTGCACGTTCACGTGCGGACGCTGACCACCATCGGTACCGGTCTTGGCGCAGTCCAGCTAACGCCGGATCAGTTCGGTGAACCCGTCCGCAGTGCGTTTCGCCGCCGACCGAGAATCCGGGGTTCCATCCGGAGCGGGGGTCGGCATCGTCAGATTCGACAACGCCGACAACAACATTTCACCGGTCAGGGCGTCGAAATCACCACGCACCACCACCCGACCATTGAGCGTCGACGCGATCCGCAACTCGTTGAGATCGACATCCTCGGCGGGCGGAATCTCATCCGACTCGAACAACCTCTCCAACGTCGCGATCACGTTCCGCACCTTCGTCGTCGTCGCCTCCACACCCGACGCAGCCGCAAGCAGTAGGTCGATACAACGAGGGAGCGCCTCCTCCGGCATGCCCTTCGGTGGTGATTCACAGAACGCCACGATCAACACGGCATGCTCGAACGAGCAATCCCCGCCATCGAACCGAGCAGCCACCGCCGGAAACGGCCGCAAAGCAGTACCCAACGCGGCGATCTTCTTCCCGTCCCGAACCTGCAGCATCGTGTTGGCCGCCAACCAGGACCCCACTCCGCGGCTGGCAATCACCTGATCATCCGGGCGCAACGACAACTCGTCCACCACCGCCACACGCACAGCCTCGAGGCGCAGAATCTCCGCACTCGCCGACACCGCAGCAGCGCGCAACTCTGCAGCAGACAACTGCCACAACCGTCCGCGTAACCCCACCGCAGAACCCGACACCACGTCCGACAACAAGACACTCATTGAATCCCCCGATCCCCTCCCCAAAGGATACTCGAACACGCGTTCGAGTCAAGAGGGAATTAGGCGAGGGCGCGAAGGAGTGGAGTGGGGTCGGCGACGACGAACAGATGGCCGCCTCCGTTGATCTCTTCGAAGCGAGAGTCGGGAATCAACGAGTGTGCCCAGCGGGCTACTTCGATGGGTACGTTTCCGTCGTCGGTTCCGTGTAGGAAAACCGTTGGTACCGAGATCGATTGGAAGAGTCCAGGCACCTCGTGGCGATACCGAGCCAAGTCGACAACCCCTGCGGATCCACCCTGTGCGATCCCTTCGGATGAATCCAACTGGAGAGCGGGGCGATGTACCTCGTCGGTCATGACGGCCTGATCGGCGGCCGGCCAGATCGAGACTGAGTCGCTGCGTAGCTTGGAGAACACTCCGGTTCCTGCGAGCATTGCGCCGGCCACACGGGGAGCCCAGGTGGCGGCAAAGTACAACGCAGATACCAGTTTTATTCTGCGTCGCAAAGTATCTCGCGGTGCCCCGGGGATCATGGCGCACGCCAGCACCAGTTTCGAGACTCGTTCGGGAACGGCTGCAGCGACTGCGAGCGCGTAACCGCCGCCTCCGGAGAAACCCATCAGTGTGGTCGAGTCCAACTCTAGGTGATCGACCAGGGTGACGTAGTCGTCGTCCCAGGAATGAAATCCCTTGTCCGTGTACGGATCCGTGCGTCCGAAGCCGGGTCGATCGGGGACTATCAGCCGCATGCCTGCCGTCGAAGACGCGTTGTGGAGTGAGAGCCCTTCGTATCGGCTGCCAGGTGATCCGTGGGCCACGACTACCGGGTGGCCAGTCGGATCGCCGTACTCGCAGAATGCGATACGACGCCCCGACGCGTCGCGAATTTCGGTTGTGGTCACGCTGCTCGTCATGATGTGGTTCCTTGCTGCGCGATCGACGCTACACCGTCCAGGATGAGGGCGACTCCGAACTCGAACCTTCGGGTGGGATCGTGATGAAGTGCGAACACCGATGCCTCGCGTCGATCGGCAGGTGCGCTGTCGAAAGCGCCGCGTCCCAATTGAATTGCGACGTGTCCGGTGACGAAATCATGCAGCGCGCCGTATGCGTACGTGGCCTGCTCGTCCTCGAGGCCGGCCAAGGAAAGGGCGCTCACGACTCGGTGGGCGGTATCGTCGGCCCCGGGTGCTTCCAGTGATGCCTGCCGATGGGCTTCCAGGACCAGGGGATGGCGCATCAGGAGATCGTGGAGGCCGTAGGCGAACGTGCGGGCAACCCCGCGCCAGTCGGTCGGCCAGTCGATCGACGAGACGGCTTCGCCTACGAGAGTCGAGATCAGATCTCGCCTCAAGGCGTCGATACCGCCGGTTGTGCGGTGGACGGACATCGGCGATATGCCGAGTCGTTCGGCGAGCACTCGAAATGACACCGCATCCAGGCCGTCCGTATCGGCGATCTCTGCCGCGGCATCAAGAATCTGTCTGTGACTCAATGCTTTTGGTCGACCAGCCCTTGCAGAGCTGGTGGATTCGGATACCATGCTGACAACAATAGCGATACGCGTATCGAAATTACAAGTGTCCATCGACCTCCAAGGAGCGCTGCCCGATGACCGATCTCCATCAACTGTCTGCCGTCGAACTTGCCGGTGTGATCGCCGCCAAGCAGGTCTCGATTCCCGAAGTCACCAGGTACTTCGTCGACCGTGCGACCACTGCCGATGACGTCGGCGCCTTCACGACGATCGCCGGGGAGCACGCTGTCGCCCTCGCCGAACAAGCGCAGCGCAGGTTGGACGAGCGGGACGCCGGGCCCCTTCCGCGTCTGTTCGGCGTTCCGACGGCAATCAAAGACCTCGACGCAACGCGCGGCATTCGCACGACCTTCGGATCGGCGCTCTTTCGCGACTTCGTGCCGGACGCTGACGACGAGATCGTCGAGGCGATCCGAGAAGGTGGGTTGATCGACATCGGTAAGACGACGGTGCCCGAGTTCGGGGCAGCCTGTTACACCGAGCCGGAAGTCGCTCCGCCTGCTCGCAGCCCGTTCGATCGCACGCGGAGTGCCGCCGGCAGCAGTGGCGGCGCTGCTGCCGCCGTCGGCGCTGGTCTGGTGCCGTTTGCACAGGGAAGTGACACCGCCGGTTCGTTGCGTTCGCCGGCAAGTACGTGCGGAGTCGTTGGCCTCAAGCCGAGCCGCGGTTTGATCACGATGGGCGTGGCGGGGCATGACAACTTCGGATTTGCGAGCAAGGGGCCGATCGCCCGGACAGTTCGCGATACCGCTGCGCTGCTGGACGTTCTGGCGACGCGACCCGGCGCCGGAACTATCCACCCGCCTCGGCCGAAGTCGTTCGAAGAGTTCGTCGTACAGGCTGGGGGAGTTCAGGCCCGCCCCTTGACCGTCGCTCTTGCTCACGGATCGGTCTCCGGCGGAGCTGTGGATGCGCAGCTCTCGGCTGCTGTATCGAAGGTTGGGTCTGTGCTGGAGGGTTTGGGCCACAACGTGTTCGAGCGACCGCAGGCTCGCGATGACATTTTCATCGATGCTTTCGTCAAGATGTTCTCGTCTTTGGCGGGAACCAAGCCGATCCCGGAGGAGTACGAACACCTTCTGCGTCCGATAGTGCAACACTTGCGAGTTCAAGCAAACGAGGTGCCTTCGGGTGAGCTGGCCGCGGCAATCGGAATTGTTCAGGCCTGGGCGCGACGATGGAGTCTCGACTACGCCGACGCCGACCTTGTTGTCACTCCGACTGTGACGAAGCCGCCGCTTGCGATCGGGGAGTTGCGCAACGACGAAGACCCCGCGACCGAACTGATCGACATGGTCGCTTTCACCGGAAACACCGTCGTCGCCAATGCAACCGGTTTCCCGTCGATCAGTCTGCCACTCGGTTGGACGGAAGACGGCGTTCCACTCGGCATCATGATCTCGGCGAAATGGGGTTGCGACGCGGAATTACTTTCTGCCGCTGCAATGCTCGAGGCCGAGATGCCGTGGAAGGATCGATACCGATTCGACCGCGCAACCGTGCTCTAGTTCGGGAGCGGTACCCGGTCGCTCGCCGATGCGAACCCCAACCACGTGTGGCGGTTACCCCACCAGCACCACCCGACTTTCGGGGCGTTGCGGTTGTCTTTGCCGTCGCGACCGGTTCCGTTGCTGATCCACACGGCGGGAGTTCTGGTGTCGAAGGATCCGTCAGGTTTGCGCAGTCGGGAGCCGATGGTCATGAAACACTTTCCGCGTTCGAGAATGTCGGGGCGCTGCAACAGCCAGTGGATGCCTTCGGTAAGCGTCAGCGGCGTACGGTCTGCGTCGACGATTGCGGGCAATGCTTCGTCCGGGCTCCAGTTGGCCAGGTGATCCCCGCGGTCGACTCCACTGAGCAGATGTAATGGGCTTTCGGGCAGCGTTGCCTGCTCGGTGGGGGCGAACAGATCGACGTCCGCCATGTCGACAACTATGAATCCGCGCTTGTTCTCGAGCTCGAGCAGCGGAGTCAGAACTGAAGCCGGAGCCAGTTTTTCGTGCACGGTGAGTAGTCCGACATCACCGTGCCCGGTTGCGGCCTCCCTGACATCGCCGGCAGAAAGTCCAGCCATCTCGTGAACACCGAGTTCGATCAATCGCTCGGCCTGCTGATCGATGGGCGGGAGGTCGAAATGCATATCTGCGATCCTACCGATCGTGAGCAGAGCGATCGGAGGGTTCGGCCGCGAGGGAAGTCGGCCACGCAACGCCCAACGCGCGCATGATGAACGGGACGGTGGTCGCTACGACGGCGTCCACTCGGTCGCCGGCCATGAGCATCGGGCGTCGGCTTTCCACGCAGGCGAGGATGAGTTGCGCGGATGCGGCAGCATCGGAATCGACAAAGACACCGGCGTCGACACCTTCCTGAACGAGCTGTTCGACCAGAACCGACAGCGGGACAATATGTTCGAGGAAAATTTCGCGATCCTGCGCTGACAACAATTCGACCAACGCGATTCCTGTGAATCGTTGCAGTGAGAATTCGACGAGTGTCAGTTTGACGAGGATTTCGAGTCGGTCCACAGGATTCTCGCGGTCCGCGAGTTCACGCTCGGCCAGGAGTAGGAATCTGTCCATCTCGCGGGTGGACCAGGCGAGCAGCAACGCGGATTTGTCGGGGAAGTAGTTGTACACCGCTGTCCGCGAGACGCCGGCCGCCTGGGCCACGGTCTGCAGCTTCACGTTTTGCCAACCCTGCTCGTGAAGTTCGCGAATGAATGCGTCCAACATGGCTTCTCGGGTGGCGATTTTGTGCTCTGCGGTCGTCGCACCACCGGTCAACTTCGGCATGGTCGATCCTCCTGGGTCTGATTGACGGTCACGGGGAGGTCGAACAGGTCCGCAACAAGGCGCGGATCACCTTGCCACATCGAGACGGGTGCGAGCATCATCTGCTGCGCGATCGAGCGTACGGATCGGCAGACCTCTTGTTCTTCGGCGAGTGTGAGCGTCGTGCGTTTGCGCAATCGCTCCATCTCCGCGGTAGTGAGATCAGTGATCCATTCCTCAGCTGCAAGCGAGAGGGGTGAATCCGGTGTCACGACCGATCCAACTCGGCACTGGAGAACCGCGAAGTCATCACGGACAGCGTGATGACGGCGACGACCGAGACGGCGTGTGCCGCCGCCAGCCAGAGCGACTCGGGTGCATGTTTGTGAAGGGTGGGCGCCATCAGCATGGCCATGAGGAGGGCGAGACTCGACAACATCGCGGGACCGTTGGGGCGGCCGACAAGCAGGCTGACCAGAAGAACGAGCGCGACGACGCTGCACGCCACATCTACAGGCGGGTACGTGGCCGGAACGATTCCGCTGACAGTGTCGGTGAAGTTCAGCCCGATCGACACCAATTGTGCGAGACCTGTCGCGCCGGCCAACCAGGCCGTCCAACGTAGTCCGTGGAGTCCGGCTTTCCGAATGCCGGTCAGGGTTCCTTCGGCGGATTCCCACGCTTCGGACGTCGGTGTTGTCACGGCTACTCCTTTTTATGACGAGGTGTCGTCATAAAGTAGCAGTGCGCGATCGCGAGATTCTTGCCGGTAGGTGACTGGCCTGCTTCGAAGGGATAGCGTCGAAGTACCGGCCGAAATGACAATCGCGGGGAGGTGGCTCGATGACGACCTCTGCCCACACGGATCGGCCCTCGTCGAAACAGAGTTGGTTGGCGCGCGCAGCCTTTGCGGCCCTGGTTCTTGCAGTCGCGGTGCTCCTGATCTTCGCCGGACTGAAAACCTTGACCATGCTGATCCTGGGGATCGGTGGGGTGGTCGTGTGCGTCGTGGCCGTGTACTGGTTTCTGACCACCCGCGGATTCCTCCGCTGGCTCTCGTTGGCCGTGGCGGTTCTGACGCCGATCGTGGTGCTCACCTTCCTGGTCCGAGAACGCCTCCTGTGGGTGGTGCTCCTTGCGATCGGGTTGTTCGTCGTAGCCGGTATCTTCGCTCGCACCGCCTTGGAGGGGGAGGAGAAGGAATTGCCGGTTGTCGAGCGAACTGCACCGCCGCCCGTCAAACCGTTCTTCGTGATGAACCCGAACTCCGGCGGTGGAAAGGTCGAGAAGTTCGACTTGAAACGCAAGGCCGAGGAACGGGGGGCCACGGTCGCACTGCTCGAGGGGCCCGAGAAGATCGACGTGACGGCCTTGGCCAGGCAGGCGGTCGCGGACGGCGCCGACCTACTCGGTGTGGCCGGTGGCGACGGAACACAGGCACTGGTTGCTGCTGTCGCGGCCGAACACGACCTGCCCTTCCTCGTCGTCAGCGCGGGAACGCGCAACCACTTCGCCGCGGATCTGGGGCTCGATCTCGAGGATCCGTCTCGGTGCCTCGACGCGCTCGTCGACGGCGTCGAGGTCACGGTGGATCTGGGAAATGTCGGCGGTCGAACTTTCGTCAACAACGCATCGTTCGGGGCGTACGCCGAGGTAGTCCAGAGTCCGGAGTACCGCGACGCCAAGACCAGCACCTTCTTGCAGATGCTCCCGGATCTCCTCGCCGGACGTGCCGGAGCGGTGCTGACTGCGCGCTCCCCGAGCGTGTCCGCGGTGGGTCCACAGGCTGTGCTGGTCAGCAACGGCCCGTACGAGATGAACGACCTGGCGGGGCTCGGTCATCGGCCGCGATTGGACCGGGGCACTCTCGGAATCGTCGCGATCTCCGTCAGCAGTGCCCGTCAGGCCATCGGGTTGCTCCATCGGGCGCATCAACACGGTCTGGCTCAGGGCACCGGATTCGAGGTGATCGTCGACGCCGACACCGACGAGATTCCGGTCGGCGTCGACGGCGAGGCGCTGATGATGCCAACTCCGGTCAGGTGCACGGTCAGTCCGCAGGCGCTGAGGGTCAGAGTCCCCCGAGATCGACCGGGTATCCGTCGCCCCCAGCACGCCTGGGATCTGGTCCGGTTGCGAGAGTTGGCGAAGTTCAGGAGATCCGGCGCATGACCTGACCGACGGCCAGGACTCCCTGCGGATCATGCGTGTCCGCCAAAGCGCTCAGCCAGTGAGCGGTGTCCTCGTCGTAGGTGCGGGCGATCTTCTCCGGGTCGACGCTCGGCGCGAAGTTGGGCAGTGCATGCCCGTTCGTCCATGGCGCCATCGTTCGTCCGAGAGTCTCGGCGTGCGGGACTACCGCGTCGACCATCGGTGGGGCAAGAACTCCGACGGTGAACAGCGAGAAGGCAGCGTCCCGATGGCAGAAGGCGCTGCGGTGCTCAGGTTCCCGTGCGAGGGCGCCCCCGAGGAGACGTAATTCGACGACGGTTTGGGGTGAACCGGATCCGGGGCCGGCAGCGGCCAGCAATGCGTCGACGGCCTCGTGTGACAGCTCGTTGGTCAATGCCGTGGATTCGTGCGTCGGCATCGGGTCGACGGGATCGGCGTGCACTGCCCCGAGGGCGGCATAAGGCAGCACACCGACTGCGTCGATCAAGGGCGTTGCGATTGAACGGATTCGGTCGATCAGTGACTTGGCATCGGATTCCTCGGCAAGACTTGCGAATCTGACCGCGACGGTGAGCCTGCCGGCCAGCGGCGGCGGAACCTGTGGAAGGGGTGGAAGTTGCAGAAAGGCAAGAGAGGTCGAGCTGTGCTCAGGCAGGTCGGCGCCCCAGTCCAGCCAGGCGTGCGCGACCGCACTTGCATCTGCGCCGTCGAAACAGAGTGCACCGCCGTAGAAGTGGGTGACCGGTAGTAGGTCGATCTCGATGGCTGTGACAATGCCCAGTGTGGCCTTGCCGCCGCGGAGTCCCCAGAACAATTCGGCATGTTCGGCGGGGGTGACATGAATGAGTTCGCCACTGCCGGTGACGATGTCGAACGAACGAACGTGATCCGACGACAGCCCGTACGTGCGCACCATCGGGCCGATGCCGGCGCCGGTGAGGAAGCCGGCGACTCCGACCGTGGGTGAAGAACCTGCCAGTGGCGCCAAGCCGTGGGGAGCGGCAGCGTCGATGACGTCCTGCCAGATCAAGCCCGCGCCGATTCGGGCAGTGCGGTTTTCGGGGTCGACGACGCACTCCGTGAGCCTGCCGGTGTGGACGAGGAGAACGTCACTGCCGAGAGGGACCGCGCCGTGGCCGGTGCGCTGAACACCGACGCGCAGACCCAACTTCGCCGCGAATCGCACAGTTGCGGCAATGTCTTGCGCGCTCTCGACTGCCACCACAGCGCCAGGCGCGACGGGAACCGCTGCATTCCACGGAATCGCCAACTCGTATCCCGTTTCGCCAGGCAGGGAAACGGAGCCGGTCACCTCTGCGCGCAGTGATTCGACCGCGGCGTCGAGCGTGGGGGTTTGAAGGTTCATGGTCTTCCTTTCCTCATCCGTCTTTCGGTCAAGGGAAGGATGTCCGAACAGGCTTGGGTGGTTCTTGACGTGTATCCCGAGCGGATCCAAGTTTTATCCAAGCGCATTCTCGCAGTTCAGGGCCATGTCGATCGCGCTCGTTCAGCTACGCCCCGCATGCCGAGTGTCTCCGATTCGGCCGCCACTTCCGTCAGCTCCCGTTCACGTTCGGCGGACGGCTCTCGAAGCTGCGCCCGAAGCAGTCGACAGCGCAGCAGTGTTGGTGCTCCACCGGAGCCAGTTGCGATCTTCTCGGCCTGATCCAGGAGAGTCGATGCCTGCTCGACGTGACCGAGAAGCGCGTGCAGACGAGCGGAGGCTTCGGCGACCGAGCCCAGTTCACCGACATGGCCCACCGTTGCGATGCAGCCGGTGTGTGGCGAGAGTAGGTCGATGAACGTGTCGGCGTATTCGACCAGTTCCAGATCTGCCACGACGCGTGCAAGTAGCGTCTGGTGTCCCAATGTCGTCCACGTCTGTGGCCCGCGATTGATCAGCCACTTCTTGATGCCTTCGGAAGTGGCCTCGCGCTCGCCTCGGGCGGCGTCGATGGCGATGGTCCACGAATCAGGTTCCACGACACCGGGATCAGATTCGGCCAACGCACCTCGCTCCCATTCCAGAGTGTTGAACGCCAGATCTGCGCTGCCAGCCGTGTACAACTCCGTTTGCAGATGGATCTGCCTGGCCGTCTCGTACTGCCGGCGGGCTTGCGCGAAGTCTCCGTACCATTCGGCGAGAGTTGCTTCCATCCAGCGTAATTGGACCCGAACCACCGGGAGTCTCAGTAGCTCGCAGCCGATGATCCCCTGCCTGACGTGTTTGACGGCGGCATCGACATTGGCCAGATTCATCTCCGTCATGCTCGCGACGGCGTGTGCGACGACGCTGTCGACACGCGATTGTTGGTGCGGCAGTTCGAAAAGCTCGCGCAGTAGGCGCATGGACTCCGCGCTGTGCACCGCGACTCCGGAGAAAAGCAGAATCCGTCCGAGCAGCGCGTCCGCGATCACATCCGGATCGTCGAGTTCGCGGGCGATGTCGAGAGCACGGGCGCTCCATCGATTCGGGATCTCGGCTTCGGGGTGGTAGCAACTTCCCACCGCCAGCGCAGCAAGAACCCGTGCGTGAGCTGACCTGTCGTTCTCGACCAAGGGCTCGACCGCCGCGAGCCGTTCGAGCAGTGGTCCCGGATCGGTACCGTAGGAAACCCACGGCCACGCACCGGCGGCCCGAAGTAATGCGCCTGCCAATCGTCCGACGGCGGAGGTTCGCCCCTCCCGAACAGCCTCGAGGAGACCGGCATTGACGACGTCGAGAACTGTCTGCCCTCGACCTGCGCGGGCGAGGGCCTCGACTCTGGCCACCAGCAGGTCGTCCCGATCGTCAGCGGATTGCTGGGACACCGGAAGTAAGTCGAACGCGCGGACAGCTGCCTCCCACCACTCGGCCGCGGTCTCCGAACTCCACCGATCGGTCGCATCCTGAGCTGCAGCCGTGCATGCCTCCAGAACGACGAGTGGATCGACCAGGGGAAGTGCCGACATCAGATGTTGCGCGCGGCGGCTCAGCCGGTCCGGATCGGAGGAATTTTCGAGCACTTCGGCAACTCGGGCATGTATCCGCTGGCGACGAAGCGTGGGTATCGCCTCGAGGACTTCGTCTCGGAGAAGGCCGTGAGCAAAGACGTAACCGCCGTTTGCCGAGTCCGCGACGATGATTCGTTCATCAGCAGCCGCGTCGAGATGGTCGGCGAGAGTGTCGACATCGAGACGGGTGGCTGCGGCCAGTGTGTACACCTCGATGGCGTCGCCGATAACTGCGGCAACCCGAAGATCTTGCAACACTGCCGGTTCGACTGCGGCAAGGCGTCGACCGAGGACAGATCGAACGGCGACGGGGATGCCGTCGCCCAGTCGCTCGTTCCGGGGAAGCCTGGCGTACTCCGAGACGAACAGCGGGTTGCCGCCGGTTCGTTCCGCCAGGGTTCGCGCCTCCGCGTCGTCGAGCGTGTCCCCGGAGACGCACCTTGCGAGTGTTGCAACCTCGCCCTGCGCGAGCGCCGGCACAATCATGGTTCGGTTTCCTTCGCCGTGGAGTACGGCTTCTTCGAACTTGCGCACTGCCGGCCCGACTTCCAAGTCTCGGAGCGTCGACACGAACCAGACTCTGGCACTGGTCATTGCGCCGACCAGGTAGGTCAGGCAACGAAGGGACGTGGGATCGGCCCATTGAATGTCGTCGATGACGACGGTCAACAGTGCATCTTTCGCCGCAGCTTCGATGGTGGTGCGAACCCGTTCGTAGACGGCAAATCTCGCTTCGTCCGGATCGATGTCCGTCGGCGGCGTCAGTACGAAATCGGCGTCGGCTCCGAGTTCCCGAACCAGTCGGCGGATCGGCCACCACGGCGGCGTTCCGTCGTCCTCCGGGCAACGTGCCCAGACGGTGGCTCCTCGAATGGACGTTGTTCTCGACGAACACTCCTCGGCGAATCGTGTCTTGCCGATGCCGGCGGGGCCGGTCAAGATCAACCAGCGAGGTGAGCCACGGCGAACGTCGTCGAGCATCTTGTCGGCGACAATCGTCTGAGCGTCGCGCCCGACGAACAAGCGTGAGGAATCCGTCTCGAGCATCGCTGCTACGGCTGGGGGAGAAGCCGGGACCGAAACTTGTTCGGCCCCCGTCCATCCCGGAGTGCGCGGCCAGGCGGCCAGGCCGGGTTCGTGGCGCAGGATCGCGCCTTGCAATGCTGTCAGCTCCCCGCCGGGCTCCAGTCCCAGCTCGGCGTCGAGCCGAGACGCGTGTAATCGAAACTGTTCCAAGGCTTCCGGTGACCTGCCCGCCCGATGCAGGGCAACCATTCGCAGCCAGCAGGTCCGGTCGCGGAACGGGTACTCGCCACAGAGTTGAGCAGCTTCGACCAGCGCGGGTGCCAGGCGCCCCAGAGCCAGAAGCGCCGTTATCCGGGTCTCCCGGCACTCGGTCCGCACTTCCTCGAAGGCTGCGGCTTCCACCTCCACCCAGTGCGCGTCGTTCAGGTCGTCCAGAAGCTGCCCCCGGACCGAGGCGAGGGCACGGTCAGCGGTCGTCAAAGCCTCCTGCCACCGTTCGTTCTCAGCGTGTTGTCGCGCCGTTTCGGCGTCGTCGAGAAACACCGACAGATCGACGTCTGCCGGAGCGACCTCGAGGACATAGCCAGGCGATTGACGCACTATCGGTGACGCCGTACCGGTTTCGACGCGTAGCGCTCGGCGCAGGTTGGAGATATACGCCTGGATGCTTGCCATCGCACTCGCCGGTGCGTCGTCGTGCCAGAGAGCATCGATCAGCCGGTCGGTGGAGACGACGCGACCACGGTTGAGCAGTAGAACGGCAAGGACCGTTCGTTGTTTTCGAGGGCCCAGATCGATCACGTCGCTCGTCGCCGGACCCCGTGCGACCTCCAACGGCCCGAGCAGTCGATAGATCATCCGTTTCCCCTCGTACCTGCGGACGCAGGACGGTTCGATTCTAAGGAGCGAAATTCATACATGCAGGACAAAACGGTCAACTAGTTCTCGTCAACATCTGCTCGGATTCCTCGGAAAGAGTCTGGTTGACGCTGGTAGTGCGCAGCGTCGCCGCACAGACCAACGCACCGAGAGCTGCGATGAAGGCTGCGACAAACAGAGCCAACCGAAGTCCACCGACAAAGTCGTCCGGTGGTCCGCCGGGCAGCATCGACTGCGCCGGAAGGAAGGCGCCGAGCACGGCAACCCCGACTGCGATGCCGGTCTGCCGGAACGCGTCGTTGATCCCTGCGGCCAATCCGGAATGGTTCGAAGTGCTTTCGCCCAGAACCAACCCACTCATGACGGGGTTGAACACCCCGGCCCCCACGCACGCGACAACAAATCCGGGAAGTATCGCGTACGGCGAACTGGTCACGTCGACGACGGTCATCATGACCAGCCCCACCGAGACGAGTAGAAGCGAGCACGTCAACGAGACCGAGACGGGGATGCGCCCGTCCAATTTCGCGGTGGCGCCCGCGACGACGAACATCGCTATCGTCGCCGGTAGATACACCAGGCCGGCGTCCACGGGAGACAGATGCAGCACGTTCTGCAGGTAGATGGTCGTGTAGACGAACACCGCGAACAGGGAGGCGGAGATCGAGAACGCTGCGATCTGCGCTCCGGCGAAGGCCCGATTGGCGAGCAGATGCGGGGGCAGCATGGGCTCGGTGGTACGAAGCTCGTGCAGGGAGAAACCGATCATGGCGGCCGCGGCGATCACCGCGGCGATCATCGGCTGCGGCTCGAACCACCCATCCTCGTTACCGCGTAACAAACCGAACACCAGAGCTGCCAGGCCGGTGGACACCAGAATCTGCCCGGGCACGTCCGCGCGGCGAGGCCGAGGATCGCGTGACTCGGGAACCCACCGCACCGTCATCGCCAGTGTGATCAACCCGATCGGAACGTTGATCAAAAAGATTGCGCGCCAATCCAACAACTCGGTGAGCAACCCGCCCACCAGTGGGCCGACGGCAAACGCGCCCCCGATCGTGGCGCCGTATGCAGCCAGAGCAGTCGCGCGCTGGGGACCCTTCTCGAACACGTCCGCCAGCAAGGCAAGTGAGCAGGCGAAGAGTACGGCACCGCCGATACCCTGAGCGGCCCGCGCGAGGTCGAGCACCCAGATGTTCGGCGCCAGAGCGCAGAACAGAGATGCCGTGGTGAACCACAGGATGCCGATGATGAAAACATGGCGTCGACCCCGTCGGTCTGCCCACGATCCGGCGCTGAGAACCACCGTCGCCAATGCCAGCGTGTACGCGTCGATCACCCATTGCAGGGCGCTGACTCCGGTATCGAGATCGGATGCGATCGACGGCAGGGCGGTGTTGACGACGGCGATGTCGAGCATGAGCATTGCGGTGCTCACGCATACTGCCAGCAAAGTGGCTCGTCGTACTGCGGTGTTCTTCGGGGTGATCGGTGCGGTCATGGCCCGTCCTGATGGTCGAAGGGGTGTGTACTCGGAACACCCTGCGCTCCGACGCTTGGGACATATCGGGCGAAATGCTTGGAACCCGCATGGTTGATAACTGCCGTGTTACTCGGAATCCGTCACCACCTGCTCGGTCGAATACGCACTCTCCCAACGGTTAATCTCTGGTCATGGAGACCAGCCAGTGGGTGCGACGGGTGTTGGTGGTGGAAGACCAACCACTGATGCGTGCGCTCGTCGGTGACACGCTCACACACGCCGGGTTCGTGGTCCATACGGCCGGATCGGCGGTCGAAGCGCTCACGGAGTTCGACGGATTCGATCCTGACCTCTTGGTCACGGACATCGACCTTGGCGTGCGGCCGAACGGCGTCGATCTCGCGAACATCGTCACCGTGAAGGCTCCGCATTGCGCGATCGTGTTCCTGACGAACTACCCCAACGCATCGACAGCGCCAGGTTCTGCGGGTGTGCCGCCGAAATCGCTGTTCGTGGACAAGGCGGCTGTCCAGTCGGCGGATCAGTTGATCGGCGTAGTGGAGGCCGCGTTGACGGAAACCGAGCCACCGACGCTCGGGAGTGATCCGGACTCCGCCTTGTCGAGCCTCACCAGATCACAGCTCGATCTTCTGCGTTACATCTCGCTCGGGTGGTCGAACAGCGCAATCGCAGCGCATCGTGGGTCCTCGATCCGAGGTGTGGAGAAGCTCATCGCGCGCACTCTCGAGAGCCTGGGATTGACGCACGATTCGTCCACCAATCCGCGAGTGCTTGCTGCGAGTATCTTCATCCGCCATTTCGGTGTGCCCGAAGTGACCGACTCGGTGTGAACCCGCGCGAGTGGTGGCTTCGTCTCGGTGATCGGAACATCGTCACCAAGTGGTCCTGGATTCTGACGCTGCCGTTCGCGGTGACCGTGATGGCCAACTACTACCTGTGTACCGGGGTGCGCGAAGTAGGCGTGATGGCAGTCGGCGCCTTCGCGACCCACTGCGTTGTCGGGGTGATGCTGCTGATGGCGAGGGCTGTTCTTGCAGCACACCGATCGCAGCTCGCAGCCCTGGCCCTGTTCGCAATGATCGGCGCGATCCGCCCGTTCGTCCTCGACGCGATCACCCGCTCGCTCGAACTCCCCGTCGACCCCAGACCGATGCTCGTCCGTGTGGCACTCAACGTCGTGTGCAGCGTTGTCTTCTTGTCGTTGACCGCCGTACTGGTAAGCGCTCTCCGTGACCGCCTCGCGCTGCAACGGAGTTTGAAGGTTGCCGGGGCCGCCGTCCAACTCCAACAGACCCGGGATCGATTCCGCCTCGGCCAAACCCGTGCGCAGTGTCGGCGAGAGCTCGAGCGCAGTATCGAGACGGTCATGCACGCGGTTGCTGAAACGGAACTCGAGGGAGTGCGAGGAGCAGCGCTCTTGAAGCGAATCTCGGACGACGTGGTTCGCCCGATGAGTCATCGACTGTTCCGGGAGATTCCCCCGATCGAATCACCGACGCCGACTGTGCGGCTGACGGCGAGAGATCGACTGATCGGCGTCGTACGCAGTGTTGAACCGGCGCCACTGTACGTACCGGTGTTCGCGTACACGGCACTGGTGACCGTCTACCTGCTCACGACTTACGGCGTGACGTTCACGGCGGTCCAGCTCGGCGTCGGTTTCTGGCTCTTCGTCGGTGGCAATGCGTGCGCTCGCCGAGTTGTCAGCAGCGGAGACGGCCCTCTGAGACGGATCGCGACTCTTTCTGCGGTGTACTGCTCGAGTGCGCTGATCAGCAGTACCGCCACGTGGCTGCTCCTGACGGTGTTCGGCCGTACCCCGACTTTCTATCTCTCGTCGATGGCCGTCTACCCGTTGGTTGCGCTGTCCGTCTGCCTGATCAGGGCTGCGGATACGCAGCGTCAGGACGAGGAGCGTCAACTCCGCAGTGCCCTGAGCCGGCAAGCGCTCGATGCAGCTCGTATCCATGCCGAGCTCATGCACACCCGACGTGGACTGGCCAGGTTGTTGCACTCGTCGGTGCAGGGCGAACTCGTAGCGGCCGCATGGTCTTCGGGCGCCGTTGCCGGTCGCCCAGTCGATGTTGCGGCAACCATTGCCCACATTCTCGACGGCTTGGAAAGCGACCTGTCTGCGTCATCCGATCAGCCGGCTGACTCCGATGCCCGAAAGCGTATCGATGATCTTGTCACGGTGTGGCGCTACGCAATTCCGGTCGTCAGTCACGTCGACGACGAAGTCTGGGCGGTGATCGGTTCCGGCTCCGCTCGGCTCGACAGCGTGGTGGAGATCCTGTCGGAGGGACTGACCAACGCCGTGAAACACGGTGCAGGAGGGCCCGTCTTCCTCGAGGTGACACTCGCCGATGCTCGGGCGGTAGTAGTGCGGATCAGTTCGCCGGGTCGGATGCCGGTGGCACGGGACTCAGGGATCGGGCTTGAATCGCTCGCCGGTACGGTAACGTCCCTCGAACTTGTCGAAGAGGAAGACCGGGTGGTCCTCACAGCCGTGCTTCTGTGACACCGTGAGTGGCGATGTCGTGGAGGCCGAACGTTTCGCCAATGGCCGGATTGGCCGCTTGTACGGTCGCAGAAATGGAATCGATTACTGCGCAGCTCATCCCACTCGCCACCGGCGTCGTCATCAGCCCGATTCCTCTGGTTGCGATCATCGCGATCCTGCTGTCCACTCGGGCGAAGGCAAATGCATTCGCGTACACCGCGAGCATCGTGCTGGCCGCGGCAGCGATCACAGCAGCGACGGCACTCTCGACCACCGGAGTGGAATCGAAGTCCAGCGGCAGCGCGCATACCGTCCAGACGGTGTTCGCCGTCGTGTTCACTGTCGGTTTTCTGGCGCTCGCGTACTCGAGTTGGCGTGGCCGTCCGAAAGACGATGCCGAGCCGGCGATGCCGTCGTGGCTGGCGCAGATCGACTCGATGCAACCGGGCAAAGCTGCGGTCCTGGGACTGTTGTTGACCGTACCCAACGCGAAGAACCTGCCGCTCGAACTCAAGGCAGGTTCGATCATCGGTGGCGGGCACCTCGGCTGGGTATCAGTGATCGCGTATTCCGTCCTGTTCGCGGTAGGGGCGTCCATCGCTTTGATCGTGCTGTCAGCATTGGCTGCCGTGCCCTCGGCGAAGGTGACCGATGCACTGAGCGCCACCAAAAGCACTCTGATCCGCCACAATGCAGCAATCATGACCGTTTTGTTCCTGATGCTGGCAGCATTGGAACTCTCGCACGTTGTCGAAGCCCTGTCGAAGTAGCAACTTGTTTTCGAGGAGAAATCGAATGACGATCACACCCAGCGAAGCGCCGGTAGTCGAGACAACGTACGGGCCGGTTCGAGGATCGACGGAAGGCTCGGTGTCGAGTTGGAAGGGGATTCGTTACGCGGCACCTCCGGTCGGTCCGCTGCGATTTCGCGCGCCGGTTCCGCCGAAGCCATGGACCGAGGTCCAGGACGCAACAGAATTCGGGCCGTGTGAGCCGCAAAGTCGACTCGCGATGATCCCGCTCGGTGAGAACGTTCCGATGGACGAAGACTGCCTGTTCCTCAACGTGTGGGCACCGGGCGCCGTCGGTTCTGATGCGCCGGGTAAACCGGTGATGGTCTGGATTCACGGCGGAGCGTATTTCCGCGGAGCGTCCAGCCAACCACTTTTCGACGCAACCACATTGGCTGAGAACGGCGACGTTGTCGTCGTCTCGATCAACTACCGCATCGGTGTGTTCGGCTTCGTCGATTTCTCGTCCTTCAATTCGAGTGAACATACCTTCGAGCCCAATGTCGCTCTCCGCGACATGATTGCAGCGCTGCAATGGGTTCAAGGCAACATCGCGGCTTTCGGTGGCGATCCCGACAAAGTGACGTTGTTCGGCGAGTCGGCAGGTGGCGGCGCGGTGACGACGCTGATGACCGTCCCGTCCGCTCGCGGCCTGTTTCATCGCGCTATTGCCGAAAGTTCGCCCGCCACTTCGGTGTACGGTAGTGAACGTGGTGAGATCGTCGCGAAGCTGTTTCTCGAGATCTTCAGCGGCGGAAGCGATCTGGGTCTGTTGCGGTCCACGTCTGCCGAAGACTTGATCGGGCCGTCAGACGAACTGTTTGCTCGCGTCCCCCAGGAGACGCCTGGCACTTTGGCGTTCGCGCCGATCGTCGACGGTGATCTGCTCCCTGACTACCCGGTGCGCGCGTTCCGTCACGGCAATGCACACCCGATTCCGCTGATCATCGGAACCAACAAGGACGAATCTTCGCTCTTCCGGATGATGAAGTCGCCGTTGATGCCGATCGATCCCGTCGTGATCACGTCGATGTTCGCGGAGATCGCCGACGAGCATCCAGGACTCGAGCTACCGGATCATTCTCAAATCGAAGGCGCGTATTCGGGACTGTCCAAGCTGGGCGCCGGTCTCGGTTTGACCCGTGATTTCGGATTCCGGCTGCCTACGTTGTGGATCGCCGAGGCGCACAGCAAGGTTGCGCCGACGTGGTTGTATCGCTTCGACTACGCGCCGCCGATGCTCAAGGCGCTGAAGATCGGTGCGACCCACGGCACCGAACTTGCCTACGTCTTCGGCAACATCAACCACGGGGCACGAGACATTACCTACAAGTTGGGTGGCTTGAGCGCGGCGCGTCATGTCTCTGAGCGCATGCAGGCGAGGTGGTTGGACTTTGCCAGAGCTGCAGGCGATTACGACGCCGGGGACGATCGCGAACTGGGTGCGGACCCGGGGTGGCCCACTTACGACACCGACACACGCTCGACACTGTTGATCGACAAACGCGATGCCGTCGTCGCTGATCTCGACCGCGAGATCCGGGAGGCGTGGGGTGAGACGGTGATTGCATTCACCTGACGGTTCAGCCCTGCTCCAATTCGGCCAGGTAGTGCGAGACGGGTCCCACGGTGAGCATTCCGCTTCCGGCGCCGGCTATTTCGGCGGCGGCAGGTAGGAGCGCCGCTCGCGCACGCTCCTTGACTCGACGGTCGCCGACTGCAGTCGCCGCTGCGGCAGTCAAGCACCACAGTGCCTCGGAGAGTAGGTCTTCGGGCGGGTCCGGCAATGCCTCGACGGCCTTCGCTGCTTCGTTCGTCTGCCCCTGTGCGATGAGCAGGTGTGGCCGGGCCCAGGGTTCGTAGGGGCCCCACTGCGTGGTCGGGTCGAAAATCGCCGGCAGTCCCCGCCATACGCGGAGGGCGAGAATTGCGAGAGGGAGTATGCCGTCCGCGAGACCCGGCATGCCGGCATCGGAAAGATTGACCGCCGCAGCTTCGTACAGCTTCTCGCAGTGCGCGGCCTCCGCGCCGGCAGCGGCAGTACGCATAGCGCGAAACCAGGTGGTGAACACCGCTGCCAACGGGCGTTCGTGACGTCCGGCCAATCGATCAACCGTCTCGGAATGTAGCTCGGCTGCATCGAATTGCCCAAGGGCGCTGAGGGCTTGCATGCGGATCAGATGGCCGAGGATCTCGAAGGTAGCCAGGCCGTGTCGAATGGCGAGGTCGACCAGTTCACGGCCGATGTCGTCGCGCTCGGAGGCCAGACCGTTAGTCCAGAACGTCTGCATGAACAATCCGTTCAGAGCGAAGGCCAGGAGCCCTGGATCGTCGAGAGCGCGACCGATCTGTACTGCGGCACGGGCACATTCGAGACCGTGATGACCGGGCAGTCCGCGCGATTCGAGTGCGATTGTCGCCAACAGTCTCGCCCGAGCGGGTTCGTTGCCGGCCGGAAGTCGATCGAGAGTGCGCTGAGCGGTCTCGACGATCTGCGTAGCCTGCCGAGGATCGTCGGATCGCGTCCAGATCCCGGGCACGTCGTAATTGCCGATGATCCGCGCGGTGAGTTCGACGTCGTCCAATTGTTCAGCGGCGCCGATGATTGTCAGTCGTTGGTTTCGGGCAGTCTCGAGTCCGCTTCCGCCCGCAACTGCCAAACTTCGGAGGAGGCCGACGGTTGACTCCAATCTCGATTTCGATCCTGCCGCTACGGTCCGGTCGTACGCTGCCGAAACCTGACTGAAGATCTGTTCTGCCCCTACAGGATCCAGGCGGGTTTCCCGGCGGAGAATGTCGGACTCGAGGTCGTTCAGTCGTGGACCAGGGTCGATGCCCAACTCTTCGGCGAGTAACTTCCGTGCGCGACGTAGGACTGCCAGAGCATCGCCTTGACGATCGGACCGGTACAGCGCCAGAGCGAGTAGTCGCCAACCCTCCTCGCGCCAAGGGTGTTCCGTCACGTGGGCATCCAGATCGGGAATCGCTTCGGCAGCTCGCCCGAGATCGAGCTGCGCGGATGCCAAGCGTTCGACGGCAGTCAGACGCAGTTCCTCCAAGCGTGATCGCTCCGTTCGGGCCCAAGGCTCGTCGGCGAACTCCGCGTAGGCCGGCCCTCTCCACAGCTGCAGCGCGGTTCGGAGCAGTTCGAGTGATTGCGCCGGCGTCGAATCTGCGGCTTCTCGCACCAGTCTTTCGAATTCCCAAGCGTCGACCGCGTCGGGTGCTGCATGAAAGGCGTAACCGGGCCCTTCGGTGACAATGACTTTCGGCTTCTTTCGCGGCGCGCGATCCGGTTCGAGCGCACGCCTCAAAGCGGAAACGAACGTACGTATTGCGCTGGTAGCGCCGGACGGAGGATCGACCCAGAGGTCGTCGACAATCACGTCCACGGGAACAACACGTCCGCGGGCGACGACGAGACGAGCGAGGACCGCTCGGTGTCGTGGACCCTTCAGATCGATCTGGTGTGAAGACTCGTTCCACGCGACCACGGGTCCGAGCACTCCGAAAGCCGGGGCTTCAAATGTGTGGTCTCGCATTTCCCCACGCTATCGCGCTCATCGAATGCTCATCGACTGCGGCGAAGCTGATTGCCATCACCCCGACCTGCCATCACCCCGACCTGCCATCACCCCGACTAACGAGAGCGATCGATGAATATCACCATTCCAGGCTTCGACTACCAGCAGATTTCCACAGCAGACGGAGTGCGGCTCAACGTCGCGGTCGGCGGAAGCGGAACACCACTCGTCCTTCTGCACGGCTTCCCTCAGACTCACCTCATGTGGCGTCACGTAGCCACTGCCTTGGCGTCGGATCACACCGTCATCTGCCCGGATCTCCGCGGATACGGAGCCAGCGACAAACCGGTCGAGGAAAACCCGGACACCTACTCCAAACGAACAATGGCTGCCGACATCGTCGAGGTGGCGAGGAAATTGGGACACGAGAAGTTCGCCCTCGTCGGCCACGATCGTGGCGCACTGGTTGCCGTCAGAGCGGGGCTGGATCATCCGGATGTGATCACGCAACTCGGCTCGCTGGACGTGCTCCCCACCCTGGATATGTGGGACATCCTGCATGGATCGAATGCTGCTGTGGCGTTCCATCTCTATCTCATGGCTCAGCCACCTGGTCTTCCCGAGCAGATGATCAGCGCCAGCGCCGACGCGTTCTTCGAGTACTTTCTCGACGTGTGGACGCAGAACCGCGAAGCGATTCCGGTAGACGTGCGGGCGGAATACCTGCGCGCCTCACGGGAGGCGGTGCCGTCGATCGTTGCCGATTACCGGGCGTCGGCAGGCATCGACATCGAACACGATCAGTCCGATCGGGAGGCGGGCAACCAACTGCACATGCCGGTCACGGTCATTCAGCAGGACTGGGGCTCGATGCTCGGCTACGACGCCGAGGCCCTGTGGAAAGCGTGGGCGCCCGATCTCGAGCACCGCACGCTGTCCGCAGGTCACTTCATGGCAGAAGAGGCGCCTGCGGAAGTGGTCGAGGCGATCCGGACCCTACTCGAGAGGTAGTTTTGACGCTTCTCGGCTGTCGAGGTACTGGCGAGCGCATCACGTGCGTCGCGAATGGACGAGGGGGATCGATGGGTTTCTCGCTGCACTTCATGCGGGTGACGAAGGACGTGCAACTCGATGTTGATCGGGCGGCGGTCGCCGCTTTCCTCGATCAGCACGGGCTGCGCGTGGTCGAGAGCCCGTATGGAGGCGAGATCGTCGACCGTGACGACAGGGCATTGACGATCGACGGGGCCTTCTCCGACCTTCATCTCGACTCGCTCGAGCAGAGCGATCCACTCAGTGGTGGAATCTTCCACGCGACGCTGTCGCCTGCCGAGTGCGCGTTCGTCTACGACCTCTGCGCGGCGGCTGGGTTCCTGATCGTCAACCCTCAGGGTGACCCGACGTTTCTCGTTCCCCAGCGCAATCACGAGCCCGACGACGTTTCCGAGTTGGAGGACGTCGTCTGGGTCGACAGCGCCGAGGAACTGGCGCGGGCGCTCACCGGTGGTTTCCAAGCGTTCCGCGAGTTTCGGGACCGCGTGACAGGACGAGCCGCCGGTGCCGAATGATCGGGGCCCCGTCGGGTTGACGAAGGTCGGGTTCTACCGCTTGACCCCGGCCGCCAAGTCGTCGACGAGAACCTTGGCGGTCAAGGCGTATCCCGCGGCCTTGTAGTAGTCGAAGGGAATCACTCGACCAGCCTGCGCGGCGGGCAGACGCTGCCACGTCGGCGAGGTGTACACGCTGCCGGAGGCGCTGCGATCCAAGGCGAAGATGACGTCGGCTTCTTCGAGACGGTTGAACTGCTCCGATCCGAGCATCACGCGAAGGTCGGGGCCTTCACGGAGCACCTCGATTCCCAGGTCCTCGGCGACGGCGGTGCGGAAATCGTTCTGGAACCACGCGATCTGATCCTCCGCGGCGGCGACGAAGGCAACCTTCTTGCCGGCCATCAGCGGTTCGACGGTCGGGCGGACCTGAGCTACATGGGCGTCGTACTCGGCGAGTACTTCTTCGGCGCGATCGCTGCGCCCGATGCCGGTGAGGAAGTCCGACATGACCTTCCGCCACTCCGGGGTGAAGTCCTTGCCGACGGGCAGGACCGGTGCGATCTGCTGCATCCGGTCGTTGCCGTACGACCCGGTGTCCCACCAGCCGGCGCTGAGGACGAGAAGGTCGGCGCCGAGAGTCGAGATGTATTCGAAGTTGGGATCGGAAGCACCTTCGGCGAAGATCTCGACACCCGTGGCATCCGGGACCTCACGGCGCAGGTGTTCGACTGCGCCGGTCGGGTAGGCGGTCACCGGGTATCCGGCGAGGATCGACAATTCGAGGCCGTCCCGCGGATCGAGGGCAACGACGTTCTGTGGGTCCGTCGGAATGATCAGCTTCTCGTCGCCGCGCGTGAACTCGAAGGTCTCCGCGTTCTCGGGCGTCGAACTTTCCGTGCTGCCGCACGCGGCGAGAAACGCGGCCGCAGCGACGCCCGCGCCGACGCCGAAGAAACCGCGTCGCGTCAGGTTGTCCACGATCGCCCAGTAGTCGCGATCGGTCGTGGAGGGAGAAAGGAGTCGAGTCATGCTTGTTAGGTTAGCCTTAGGGGCTGTCTTCGGGAATGCTGAAACAGCTCCCGCGAACGCCAAGAAATACGGCGAACACGCCAGCACAGAGAGTGTTGTCCGCGTCACCGGCAGGTCTGATTCACAACCCACTTTCGACCTCTGACGTGCATGACGTCACAACCGGCCGCCTCCTCGATCGCGATTTGGCCCTGATCGCGCCGACTATGCTGAGTTGACCAGCAGTACGATTTCGGAGGTTGCAATGCAGATCACCAGCGTCGGCCACGCAGGATTTCACATCCAGACCGAGGCCGGATCCATCCTGTGTGATCCATGGGTGACCCCGACGTATTTTGCGTCCTGGGTGCCGTTCCCCGACAACACAGAGTTGGACTGGGACGCGCTGGGCAACTGCGACTACCTCTACGTCTCGCACCTGCACAAGGACCACTTCGATCCGAAGAATCTGATCGCGCACGTCAACAAGGACGCCACAGTCCTGCTCCCCGATTACCCGGTGCCGGACCTCAAGCGTGAACTCGAGAAGCTCGGCTTCCACAAGTTCTTCGAGACGGAAGACTCCGTCAAGCACACCGTCAGCGGTCCCAAGGGCGATCTCGACATCATGATCATCGCTCTGCGCGCTCCCGCGGACGGTCCGATCGGTGACTCGGGCCTCGTCGTCTCGGACGGGGAAACCACCTGTTTCAACATGAACGACGCCAGGCCCGTCGACCTGGACCCGCTGACCGACGCCTTCGGGAAGGTCGACATCCATCTGCTGCAGTACTCGGGCGCGATCTGGTACCCGATGGTCTACGACATCCCGAAGGGCACCAAGCGCAACTTCGGCAAGCAGAAGCGTCAGCGTGGCATGGACCGCTGCCGCAACTACATCTCCCAGGTCGACGCTGCCTGGGTTGTCCCGTCGGCCGGCCCGCCGGTCTTCCTCGACGACGACCTGCGTTACCTCAACGACGATCACGGCGACGAGGGAAACATCTTCCCCGACCAGATCACGTTCCTCGAGCAGATGCGCATCAACGGCAACGATCGTGGTCTGCTGATGATCCCCGGCTCGGCCGTCGAACTTCGCGGAAGCGAGAAGGTCGCGCTGACGCATCCCATCCCGGACGCAGACGTCGACAAGATCTTCTCCAACAAGGCCGAGTACATCGAGAAGATGGCGCAGAAGATGGCACCGGTCATCGCCGCGCAGAAGGCCACGTGGGCTCCGGCCGAAGGCGAGCCGCTGCTCGACGGTCTCAAGGCCAAGTTCGAGCCGATCATGGCTCAGTCCGATCTGATCTGCGACGGAATCGGCTACCCCGTCGGACTCGTGATGGGAGAGGAGACGGTCGTCCTCGACTTCCCGAAGCGGATCGTTCGTGAGCCCATCGACGGAGAAGGTAAGTACCGCTACGGCTTCCGCATCGCTCCCGAACTGGTTCGCACCGTTCTGCGCGACGACGAGCCCGACTGGGTCAACACCATCTTCCTGTCGACACGCTTCACGGCGTGGCGCATCGGTGGGTACAACGAATTCCTCTACACGTTCTTCAAGTGCCTCACCGACGAGCGCATCGCGTACGCCGACGGCTGGTTCGCCGAGGCCCACGACGACAGCGCGTCTATCGAGTTGGGCGGGTACGAGATTCAGCGTCGTTGCCCCCACCTCAAGGCTGACCTGTCGAAGTTCGGTGTTGTCGACGGCACCAACCTCACCTGCGATCTGCACGGCTGGCAGTGGGATCTCGAGACCGGCCGCTGCAAGACGTCCAAGGGCCACGAGCTGCGCACCAGCAAGCTGAGCTGAACCGAGCTCGTCGGGTGACGGGATACAGCAGGTCGCTGATCGGCCTGGCGACAGCGCTCGCCGGGTTGGCCGGTTACGTCGACGCGCTCGGATTCATCACGCTCGGTGGGCCTTTCGTTTCGTTCATGAGCGGCAACATGACGCAGGCGAGCGTCGCATTTGCCGACGGGGTGTGGTCGACCGCGAGAGTTGCCGGCGGAATCATCGTGCTCTTCCTCCTGGGAATCGCGCTGGGAACCGTCGTCACCCACTTCACGGAGCGCTATTCGGTCCGGGCTCGCAAGGTCACGGTGCTCGCGGTTGTAGCCGGGCTGCTGTCCATCGGTTCGGTGATGAGCAGCCTCGACGTCACCCCCGGCGCGATCTCGGCGATGGCCTTGGCGATGGGAGCCGTCAACTCGGTGTTCCAGCGCGACGGCGAGGTGACGATCGGTGTCACGTACATGACCGGTGCGCTGGTCAAGATGGGCCAGCGTCTGACCGGAGCCTTTCTGGGTGGCCCGAAGTGGGCGTGGCTGCAGCACTTCGGGATGTGCGCGGGGTTGATCGCGGGCGCGGTGGTCGGTGCGCTCGTTCATCGGTGGATCGGTCTTCACGCTCTGTGGCCCGCATCGGCGTTCACGGTTGTTCTGATCGCCGTTGCCTGGCAGGTCTCGCCCCCGTCTCCGGCAAAGGTGTAGAAAGAGCCAGACACAAATCCGGGGGTACAGGGGGAAGCAGTGGATGCTCTGATCATCGTGGTGCTCGGACTGCTCGGAATCGTCGCGGCCTCGACGCTCGGAGCGCGGATCGGAGTCGCAGCACCGTTGATTCTGGTGATGGCCGGGATCGTTGTCAGCCTCTTACCATTTGTCCCAGCAGTGGACATCGACCCGGAATGGATTCTGGCAGGCGTGCTTCCGCCACTGCTGTACTCCGCCTCGGTCTCGATGCCGTCGATGGAGTTTCGGCGTGAGTTCGGTGCCATCGGTGGGCTTTCCGTTCTGCTCGTGGTCGTGAGTGCGCTTGTTCTCGGTGTGTTCTTCTCCTGGGTGATACCAGGACTCGGTATCTGGTGGGGCATTGCACTCGGTGCGATCGTGAGCCCGACGGATGCCGTCGCGACGTCCATCGTCAAGAAACTCCCGGTCTCGCCGCGGGTGGTGTCGATCCTCGAAGGCGAAAGCCTGCTCAACGACGCCACCGCTCTGGTTCTGTTGCGTACTGCCATCGCCGGGGCCGCCGCATCGGTGTCGCTGTGGAGTGTGTTGGGCAAGTTCGCTTTTGCCGTCGTCGTGGCCGCGGTCATCGGAGTTGTCGTCGGCAAGGTCAACCTGATGGTTCGCGCCCGTGTCACCGATTCGACGGTCAACACGGTCATCTCGTTCACGGTGCCGTTTCTGGCGGCGATCCCCGCCGAAGAGTTGGGTGCGTCAGGGTTGGTTGCTGCAGTCGTGGCCGGGCTCGTCACCGGCTACGACGCTCCTCGGAAGCTGTCACCGCGACACCGGTTGTCCGACTCCCAGAACTGGCGCACAGTCGAATTGGTCCTCGAAGGTGCGATCTTCCTGGTGATGGGCCTCGAACTCTCGTCGATAGTCGACGATGTCCGGGTCGACCACGAGGGCATATCCACGGCGGTCTTCGTGGCGGCGGGTGCACTGTTCCTCACGATCTTGGTGCGGGCTCTGTACGTGGCCCCGCTCCTGCGAGCGCTCCAAGCGCGGGCGAATTTTCGTGAACGCATGAAACCCAGACTCTCCGACATCGCGAATCGCCTCGACAATCCCGAGGATTACCCGCCAGACGAACGACGCAGCAGGCGCCGGGCACCTTCGGCGAATCAGATGGAAAGGTTCAAGGTTCGGGTTCGGCGGACGGTTGCCGATATCGACTACTACCTTGCTGCGCCGTTGGGATGGCGTGAAGGCACGATCGTCATCTGGGCCGGCATGCGCGGGGCGGTCACTCTGGCTGCAGCGCAGACTCTGCCGGAAGACACCCCGAGTCGATCGCTCCTGATCTTGGTTGCGTTCCTGGTGGCAGCAGGCTCGTTGATCCTTCAGGGAGGAACGTTGAAGCGCGTCGTAGTGGCGACCGGTCCGGCAGCGCAGGACCTCACCGAATCCGAACTAGACGAGCATCGCAGGTTGCTCGACCTCCTCGAAGATGCTGCTGCGAGTGTCGTTCCGCCAGAGGGTCGGTCGAAGAAGAGGATCCGCCTCGACGTGATCGACGCGCAGCGTCAGGCACTGCTCGACGCACGTGACGATGGCGTGTTCGACGCACGGATGCTCGGATCGGCACTTGCCGCGCTGGATGCCGATCAGATCAGCCTCGAACTCAAGGGCGGTCCGGACGGTTGATCACGTGCACAGTCTCTTTCGAGCGGACGTCATCATTGCCCGCGTGATCACGCCGTGCAGTACCTGAACGGGTGCGAAGTAGATTCGGCCCGCGCGGTTCTTCAGCTCCACGGCGGTGACGACGTGCAGGAGGCCGGCGTCGTTGTCGGCCTGAACCGAGGCGACGAATCGTAGGTGTTTCTCGTCCGCTTCGATGAGGGCCTCGCCGTCGGCGATCTTGTCGACGGCAAAGGTGTCGGGGCGTCCCTTGGCGATGCCGAGCAGTCCGACTATCCGCTCCCTGAGCCAGAACATCGCGAGGACGGGTGCGGGGACATTCCTGACGTCGAAGACTGCCTGCGCCCACTCCTCGGATGTATGGGTCGGAACAGACGGGATGGTGATCGTGGTGGCTTCTGCCCAGTCCGGTGCAGGCATTGCCTTGAAAGCGAGTGTCATTTCGTCCTCCGTACGGTGCCGTATGGAACTTACCCATACGGTACCGTACGGAGGTGACGAATGCCCGCGCCCGACTCTCTCGCGACCAGTGGATCGATGCGGCTTTCCAGGCTCTGACAAGCCATGGGCCTGATGCAGTTGCAGTGGAAAAGGTGGCGCGCACGCTCGGATCGACCAAGGGTTCCTTTTATTGGCACTTCGCCAACCGCGACGAATTGCTGCAAGCTGCGCTAGGCCGGTGGGAAGTTTTGGCAACCGAGAGACTGATCTCCTCCGTCGAGTCCTCTGGTGAACCGGCGGAGGTGAGGTTGCGTCGTCTGGTGGATTCGGTCACGACCGGATTGGCCGATCGTCGTGCGGAGTTGGAACTGCTTGCCGGGATCGACCATCCTTTGGTTTCGGCGGCGGTTCGACGTGTCACCGAGCGTCGAGTTACCTACATCGTGACGTTGTTGGTCGATCTGGGGATGGACAGGCAGAAAGCGGAACATCGTGGCGTACTTGCGTATTCGATGTACCTGGGGCAGATGCAACTGGTGCACAGTGCGCCCGATGCGGTTCCTCGCGGCGATGTGGACGCTCACGCGCTCGCCGACGAGTTCGTGAACATGGTTCTGGCCAGGTAAGTCCGCCGTCGAACGCAGCGTGATCTGCGCATCACCCTGCGCTTTCAGGTGAGGGACCACACATTGCGCGTAACCCATAGTTACAGATACTTTGAGGTCAGCTGAAGTGGGGTGCCGGATATGTCGACATTTCCCGGAGGCGCAAAACCGTTTCACGACAGGAAGAAAGGTGACTCACCATGAGCGTTGTGCTTATTTCGTTGCTGGTCGCCGCTGGACTCACCGTGCTGGCCACCAGTGACGGTGCCGGTCTGGACTTCGGGAGTCGGCAGCTGAACCGCCAGTTGAAGGCCCGCACGCACCGGTAACCCCGGAAATCGGCCGGCTCCACGCGATACTTCGCGGAGCCGGCCGTTTGCGTTGTTCCGGTCAGTTCACTCCGAGATCTACCAGCCAGGCCCGGGTGCTGCGGGCGACGATGCCCAAGGCAACGGCAGAACCCGTCGCGGAGTCGAACGCGACGCTGTCGGCAGATTCGAGCCCCGTGTAGAGCTGGGAAACCCCGACTGCTGCGCCCGCTCCGATGATCGGCGCAATCGACGCACCGAAGGCATCGGGCGTCACGGCTTCGAAAGTTACCGCGCGCGAGAAGTGTTCGGCGAATGCCTCGGCGAGTTCGATGCCGGTGATCGCCGGAATCTGTCCGATGTCGACCGCGTCCGGTGCTACGTCGAGAGTCAGGGCCGCAACGGCTGCATCAGCGACGTCGAGATGTGAACTCCATGCGACCGCGAGATCGGCACGCAGTGGGTAACGCAGGACCCCTTCGTCTTTCACCCCCGACAGCACGGTGGGCAGAAGAAGATTCTCGAGGAACAAACGCGGGGTCAGGACGGTCACCGCGATACCTTCGGCGCGGAGTCCGTCGACGAGCTCGGAGAGAACGGGTGTGTTGGGACCGGCAAGCGGCGAAGTAGCGTCGCCGGTCACCGTGCCGCTGGTAGAGATCACGAACCGCGAAGGACGTGTCACTCTTGCTGCTGCCAGAACGTTGTGGGCGTAACCAGCTAGCGTCTCGGTGTCACCGGCGAGTGGCAGGTGGAAGAACACCCCGTCTACCCCGCGATAAGCATCGGCGAGAGAGTCGGCTGACGCATTGTCCGCGACGACGGTGTTCGCACCCTCGAACGTCTGGTCAGGGTTACGGGTGATTGCTCGGACTTCGGCACCTGTAGATCCGGCGAGAGCCGCGACCAATCCCGCGAGAACGGGAGAACCCTGTGCGCCGGTGGCGCCATGCACTGTGTAAGTCATGACGCCTATAGTTCAGATTGGGAACCAGTTACTTCAAGTGAACTAATGGGGAATCGATGAGTGAATCAGGTCACGTGCTTCCGGAGTGCGGCGTCGCGCGCTTTCTGCTGGTTCTGGACGGACCGTGGGCAACGCTGATCGTTCGTGAGCTCACGCACGGCCCGATGCGCTTCACGGAACTACGACGCGCATTGCCCGGCATCAGTCCCAGGACACTTTCCGCCAGGCTCAAGCGATTCGAGGAGTTCGATCTGGTGACCCGGACTGCCTACGCCGAGGTGCCGCCGCGAGTGGAGTACGAACTCACCGCGACGGGGATGGAACTGCGCTCCGTGCTCGAAGCGATGGTCGAGTGGACGGATCTGGCACTCCCCGTTTCGTGACCCTGCCCTCAGTGCGGGCCCGAAAGTCCAACCCGCAGAGCGCCGCAGGCCTCGAACATCGCATCTTGACCGGTATGGCCGACACCGGTGGTGTTGACGAAGGCATGGATCAATCCACTGTGACGCCTGAGTGCAACCGGGACTCCGGCCTCTCGCAGCCGGTTCGCGTATTCCTCACCCTCGTCGCGTAGTGGGTCGAAACCGGCGACGGCAACGTACGCGGGCGGTAGGCCGGCCAGGTCCGGAGTGAGCAGCGGTGAGACTCGCGGGTCGAGAGCCGAAGCGCCGCCCGACAGGTAATGGGCTGCATACCAGTCGAGTTGGGCGTCGGTGAGAAAGAAGTCGGTGCCGAACATCTTGTGCGAAGGGCGCTTCGACGAAAGGTCCACCCAGGGGAAGAAGAGCAGTTGGAAGACTGGTTTGACGTCGTCTTCGGTCGTGGACTGCGCGACGACGGCAGCCAGGTTCCCGCCCGCGCTGTCTCCGCCTACCGCAATGGATTTCGGATCTGCACCCAGATCTGTGGCATGCTCGACGCAGTACCGGAATGCGGCGACGGCGTCATCGACCCCGGCGGGGAACGGGAACTCCGGCGCTAACCGGTAGTCCACCGACAACACACTGACCTCGCCGTGGCGGGCCAGGAAGCGGCACACACTGTCGCCGCTCTCGAGGCTGCCGAGGACGAACCCGCCGCCGTGGAAGTACACCAAAAGTGGAGCGGGCGTTGAGACTCCGGCCGGGCGATACAGCCGAGCCGGAATCGCGTGATCCCCGGCCGGGATCTCGAGGTCACGTACCGTCTCGATGTCGATGGGCGTACCGCCGAACAGTCGCGATTCGGCGTCGATCTGAGCTCGTCCCTCTTCGACCGGATGATGCTCGAAGCTCGTACCTTCCACTGCCGAGAGCAATCGCAGTGCAAGCTGGATCTCGGGGTGCAGAGTCTGTCCGTCGATCTCCTTCGGCTTGCCACCGAGAATGCGCTGCGCGCCGGTCGGTAAGGCGCCGACGACATCGAGCACCACCCGCGCAACACGATCTTGGACAGACATCTTCTCCGTGGACATACTCGCCTTCCGTCGGCCGATCACCCGTCGCTTGTACGTTACGAAAGAACCGGACAAATATCCAGGAATCTCGACGCTCGCGATCAGCTTGCCGGCGTCACCGTGACCGTGACGGGGCCCGCGTCGTCCGCGGTTTCCACTGTGAGAAGACGGCTTTGGGGGTTCCAGTTCACGATGTCGGCGCCCGCGACGTCGACGCCGCCGGGAAAGCCGCTTTCGGGTAGGTAGATCTCGGTCGGTGCCGTCACTGCGGGGTTCGGGGTGAACGTCAGCTGAAGGCGGTCGACGGTCGAGGACCATTCGGTGGGTGTGCCCGCGACGGCTCGCGGATATGGCTTGTTCAGGGTGTCGACGAGGAGTGTCTGCGATCCGTCCGGCAGGTACGGGCCCCAAGGACCTGGATCACTGGACCAGTAGGAGACACCCGCGCCGAGTTCTCGGGCGGTCGTGTAGACGCGGTCGATGTAGTCGGTTGCGCCGGGCAGTGTTGTGTCGAGCCCGAATTCGCCGAGAATGATCGGAACGCCGCCGAGTACGTTGCCTGCGATGTGTTCGACGCTGTCGCGCCAGGTGTCGATGGTCGCGTCGGTGAGTGTGCGTGAGAGGCCGGAGTATCCGTCACCGAGGTCGAGGGGCAGCGGGTACAGGTGTGGGCAGTAGGCGATTCGCTGTTCGCCGGCTCGTGGGTCGTTGATCTTCGTGAGCCCGCTGGGGACACCTTGGTTGACGCCGACGGCCTGCGGGGCCACACACACCCAGCTGTCCTGATCAACTTCCCTGATGGCGTTGGTGGTTCGCTGATACAGGGCAGCGAGGGGCCCACCTTCGAAGGCGGGGCCTTGGAGGGAACCGCCCCACGGCTCGTTCATCAGGTCGTATGCCACGACGGTGTCATTGCCTGCAAAACGTTCGGCCACCACCTGCCAGGCGTTCGCGTAGTGCTCGACCAGTTCGGGATGTTGGCCGGTGGTGTTCCAGAAGTTGTCGAATGCACGCATCACACCGGGTTGGACGTAGTACAGCTCCCACCGGTCTTGAGGGCTGACCGGAAGGCCGTCCATGTAGGTCGCCCAGGCCGGCGCGCCGTTGCCGATGTTGCCGGCGCCGTTGCCACTGTTGCCCTCTGGTGTGATCGCGCCGGAGTAGACGTCCTGATGCATGTCGAGCATGACCTTGTAGCCGCGCTCGGCGTACCAGCTGACTCGGTCCTCGACGCGGTCCAGATATTCCTGGTCGTACTGTCCCGGCTCTGGCTCCACCGAACGCCAGGAGATCAGGAAACGCACGAAATTTGTTCCCATGTCGGCATGTTCGCGCTCGAGATCGGCTTCGGTGAACTTCGGCATGCCGTCGGGTGCGCTCTTTGCGCTCGACGCCGTGTTGAACCCTCGCAGGATCAAGGAGCGCCCGGCGTCGTCGGTCAGGTACGACGGTGGCACCGACGTGCCATCGGCGCTCCCCGACGTGGGCAGGCTGCCCTGAGCCGCGGCAATTCCGCCGCCCAGTATCAGTGAGCCCGCGACTATCAGTGCTGAGAGCGGGATACGACGCACGGAAACTCCTTCTGGGTGTGTGGATGGATTGACTTGTCCGAATGGGGATTCGGCCCTGGGCTTGAACGCTCGGTGTCGATTCACGTCGGTTGGCTTACGCTGGTCCGCCCGTTTTCGATGTGTCCGACGAGCACGCGCTTGAATTCAGGATCTTCGTCGACCGTCACGGCGGCCTGATACCAGCCGTCCACCGAACGCACCGTCCACCGAGAGTGTGCACCGGCAGCGAGTTTGCGTCGGTTTCCGTCCACATTGACCGTCAGTGCACGACTTCCGGAATTGGTCGCCGTCAGTACAAGCGTGCGCGTCCCTGCGTCGACAGTTGTCGAGACGTCGAGCGAGGCTGCCGCACTGTCTGTAGCTCCGCTGAACTCGCGCCTGAAACCGTTGGGACCCAACAGGGTCAGGCTGTAGACGCGATCACTGAGCGCAACGGTGTCATCGACCTCACCCAGGAGGTCGTAATGCCGTGGCTCGTCGAACTCACCTGCGTACGGGTACAAGGCCAGGTGCGTTGATGCGGCGCCGGTATTGGCCAGATGGACCGCCAACGAGCCGGTTTCCGGGTTCACCGTCGTGTAGGCGTCGGGTTGATAGGGAAGGGCCCGTGCTGGTCGAGTGCCGCTTTCCTGCAGGGGCATTCTCTGTTCGGTGGGCGGGGTCGGTGTCCACCGCGGTTCCAGCGGCGGAGTGGGTTGCGGGCGAGCCAAAGTCGGTCGGCTGCGCGGGTTGGCGAAGTCGAACGCCGACGTCAGGTCGCCACTCACCGTGCGTCGCCACGGGTCGATTTCCGGTTGCGTGATTCCGAACCGCGTCTCCAGGAACTGCGTGACGGACGTGTGGTCGAACACCTGCGAACAAACGAAACCGCCAACAGTCCACGGCGAGATGATCGTCATCGGCACCCGCGGGCCGAGACCGAGCGGCTGATTGCCGACCCATTCGGTTTCGACCGAGCGCGGTGGTCGAGGTGGCGGTACATGGTCGAAGTACCCGTCGTTCTCGTCGAAGTTGACGATCACGGCCGTCTTCGCCCACAGATCGGGATCGGAGGCGACGGCGTCGAGCACTTGATAGAGCAGTGTTGCGCTCGCCGCAGGTGACGAACCCGATGGATGCTCCGAATCCACCTCGGACGGAACGAGATAACTGACTTGCGGCAGTCGGCCCGACTCGACGTCCTTCCTGAACTCGGCGGCCAGTGTGCCGGGCCGGGATCGGTACAGTGCGCGATCGTAGAGTTGGCGATCAGCGGGCGACAGTTGGTCTGCAGCATTCTCGAGGGCCAGTACCGCTGCTTCCTGGACCGGCGCCGGCATCGACGGCAGGGCGAGATAGAACCCGGCCAAGGTCTGCAGTTCGTAGGGGAGCAGGCTTGGCCGGCCAAGCAGCCCTGCCGCCACTTTCTTGAAGGCAGTGAAGTATTCGAGGTTGTTGTCTCCGAAGTTGTCCCACTCCTGGTAGGTCTTCCAGGAAATGCCGGCGGACTGCAACCGCTCGGGAACCGTCGTCCATCCGTAGCCGGCGTGCCAGGGGTTGTAGGCCGCATTGGTTACAGCTCTTCCCTCGGGGCCGGGCGGATCCGAAGGCAGGACCGACTCGGTCGGATTGGGCGAAAGTGGCTCGTATCCGGTGTATCCAGAGACCCAATAGTTCCGGTTGGGGCTCGTCGATGTCGGTACGGAGCAGTGGTAGGCGTCGCAGATCGTGAACGCGTCCGCCAGTTCGTAGTGAAAGGGAATGTCTTGCCGGTCGTAGTAGGCCATCGTCGTGCCGGTTTTTGCCGCGATCCAACCGTCGTGCCAGCCGTCGGCGAGTGCGGCATGTCCGCCCGCCCAGCTGTGGTCGAGTCCGGTCACGTTCTGGGTGTCCATGCGTTGCGCCGCAGCCGAATCGCGGATAGGGAAGGGGAGCACAGGACCGGTAGGCCCGGGTTGTTCGAAGACGCTGTGGCCGCCGCGCAGACGCAGCGCATTCGGATCCCCGAATCCGCGAACACCCCTCAGTGCGCCGTAGTAGTGATCGAAAGATCGGTTCTCCTGCATGACGAGGACTACATGCTCGATCGAATCGAGCCCGCCGGAGTTTGCGGGTGTCGCCAGTACACGTTGAAGCGACGGCGGCAGAAGGGAAGTAGCGGCGACTGCAGTTGCACCGACCCCGGCGGCGAGAAACGACCGTCGAGAAAGAGAGTTCCTGGACACTTGTGCTCCATCGATAAATCAATCAGTTCTATGACCACGGCCGCGACATGCTGCTGCCGCTGCTCCGAATCGGTGCAGCGGCAACAGTGTCGAGAAGAATTCGATCAGGAACCGAAGAGACCGCCCAGTGAACCGAGGCTGCCCGAACCGCCGTTCCCGCCGTCGTCAGGCGCAGCAGAAACCTTGACGACGGATTCGTCCGACGCGGACTGTGTGAATCCACTTCGCCCGGCGTATGACGCCTTGATCCGATGATCGCCCGTCGATGCGAAAGTGTGCGTCAGTCGCGCCACTCCATCGACTCCGACGACAACGGGCTGTCCGATGGGTTGGTCGCCGTCGTAGAACTGAACCGAGCCCCCGCCGGGGTTGGGGGTGACCGTCGCGGACAGTTCTGCCGCGACATTCTGCTTGGTCGTCGCGGGAGCTGCCAGTGAGGTCGAGGTGGTGACATCGGACGGTGCGGGATCAGACACGGTGACCGTTTGAGCGGGTGCCATCGACGGCATGAATCCTGTTGCACCGGAGTAGTAGGCCGAGACGGCATGAGATCCAGCCGAGGTGAAGGCATGTTCCAGAGTGGCTTTGCCGTCAGTGCCCACCGGGACCGGAGCGCCGATATCTGCAGCGCCGTCCTTGAACTGGAGAGTGCCACCGGTGGGTGTCGGCGTGACCTGCGCCCTCAGTGACACCGAAACGCCCGTCTTAGCATCGGTAGGAACGTTCACGGCAGTGTCGGTCTGCTTGACGACAGGTGCGGCAGTCACCGTCACCATCGCCTCGGTCGAGTTGGAACTCTGGAATCCGTTGACGCCCTGGAACGTTGCGGAGACCCGCGCGGTTCCGGCGGTGAAGAAGGTATGCGGTAGCCGGGCAGTGCCGTCGGCACCGGGCGTGACCGGTGTACCGACGTCGGCGCCGTCCACCCTGAACTGCACGTTTCCGTTGACCGGAGCCGGATCCACCTTTGCGACAAGCTCGGTCGGTGTGCTGGCTTGGATCGAGCCGGGCATCTGGATTGTGGTGGTTGTCGGTTGGCTGACGTAGATGGTGGTCAGGGCCTGCCCACCGGCGTTGAGGCCGGAGTTCCTGTTGTCCCGCGGGGAGCAGTTGTAGCGCTCCCAGTAGTTGACTGTGAAGACATCCTTTTCGCGCTGGACGAATGTGAGCGCATTTCGGTCGTCGTCGTAGTTGGCGGAACCGGGATCGGAAACCCTCAGCGAAGGCTTGATCTCGGTACCGGCCGCACCAGCTTTGACCGTGACGTCGACTGCGGGGAGTCGGAACTTGGTGTTGGCACCGACGATGATGCCGTCACTCGATCGAACTGCGGAGGACGGACCGTTTCCGGTGGTTCGATTCGATCCGGAGATACGCAGGTGCGTACCGGATGCCGATGGATTACCGCCGTCGTCGATCCGTGTGACTGTCGGAGTGGCACTGTCGGATCCGAGGCCGTACGCACTGTCCGCCACAAGCTGGGAACTCACGAATTCGACGCCGGACGGGATGTCGAAGTCGTACTTGATCCGGGCCCAATGCACGACTCCACGGCTGGCATGGCCGCCGCTGTTTGTCTTCATCTCGTTCGGCTGCACGCGGTAGGTGACGGTCTCACCTGGTGCCGCGGTGGTCGGCGCGGTGATGGTGACTCCCGAGCCGAGTGTCTCGTTGAACGTGATCGGGCTTGCCACACCGTCCATCTCGCGCACATGGCATGCAGTTGTGAAGGCCACGCTCTTGGTCTCGGGGGCAGCCGAGGCGATCCCGCCGCCGACGATGAAGAACAAGCCGCCGGCCAGTACCGAGACGGTTGCAATCGCAGAGCCGCGTAGGAGTTTCGAGTTCATCGTCGAATCCTGGTTTCTGTTCACAGTTTTCACGACCCGAATCCGGGGGTACCAAGGCTGCCGAGGCTACCGGTGCCAGGCTCGGGCTCGGACGGTTCGACGACGTTGATCGTCACGGCGCCCGACATCGACTCCATGAAACCGGCCGATCCCGTGTAGTACGCCGTGATGTTGTGGTCGCCCGCTGTTGTCATCGTGCGGTTGGCCTTTGCGACGCCGTTGACGACGGCCACCGGAGCGCCGAGGTCGACCCCTCCGTCACGGAACTGCACTGTTCCTCCCGACGGCCACGGAGTGACCGTTGCCGTCAGTTCCACGGAGTCACCGACGACGGCCTTACCGGGTGCGTCGATTCGCGTCTGTGTCTGAGCGAGGCTGGAGTCGACGTTGATCACGGCGAGCGGCCGGCCGCCGGCGTTCAATCCGGCCGAACGATTGTCGCGTGGTGAGCAATTGGTGGTCAGCCAGTATTTGACGCCGCCGAGCAGGGTCTCCTGCTGCAGGAAGGTCAGGTAGTTGGCGGCACTGTCGTAGGAACCCGAGTTGGAATCGGACACGCGCAGCATGGGCTTGATCTGGGTGCCGACAGCCCCTGACGTGACGGTGACGTCGACTGCCGGGAGCTGGAACGTCTTTCCTCCACCGACCTCGATTCCGCCGCCGCCGTTGTCGTCGGTGTTGGGTCCGTTGCCCGCCGTGATGTTGTTGCCGGAGATACGAAGATGCGTCCCACTCGGATCGGGTGAACCGGCATCGTTCACCCGCGTGATCGTCGGGGCGACCCCACCCAGATTCGAGCTGGTGCCGGCCACGATCTGCGCCCCCACGTAGGAGGTGCCAGCAGGGATGTCGAAATCGAACTTGAGACGCGTCCAGTTCACGACGGACCTGAGGTCGTAACCGTCCTTGGGGACCGTCATCGGCTTGGGCGCGAGGCGGTATGTGAAGGTGGAGTTCGGCGGGACCACGGCCGGCGCACTGATCGTGACGCCGGAATCACGCGTCTCGTTGTGTGTGATCGGTCCGGGGAACTGCCACCCGTGGCACGATGCCGTGAACGGAAGGTCCACATCAGCGGCGGACGAGACTCCGGCTCCGCCGATCACGAGGGCAACGCATCCGGTCAACGACGCGGCCACCCCCACTCCTCGGCGCATCAACGTCGACACCATTCACATTCTCCTTGAGTAGCGCTCGACAAGATCGAGCTCTCGGCTTGAAGCCGGGTCCGGGAACCGGCCTCGAGCTGACAGAGAATCGAATACGTCTCGTCGTTTGCTCACTACCAGCTCAAACCCTGGAGAGGAGTAGAACACAGAGCGAGCCGCAAAATATGCGATTCGGACAAATTGTTGGACAAACGTCCAACCGGTGAAATTTCTCCACTTCTCCGACCGCTCTGCACTGCTTTAACGTGGCGTGAAGTGGGCCCGGTAAACGGTCAGGCGATCGCGCGGCGCATCAGGTCTGCCGTCTCCTTGTTGAATGCCACCAGTGTGACCGTCTCGACGTCGGTCTTCGCCGCGCGAATCGCTGAAACGGCCTGTCGGACGGCATCTTCCTTCGGCCAGCCGTAGACCCCTGCCGAGATCAACGGAAAGGCGACGGTACGGGCGCCGATCGAGTCGGCCACGGCGAGGCTGCGGGTGTACGCCGACCGAAGCAGACCGGATCGGTCCTCGGAGCGCGAATACCTCGGGCCGACGGTGTGAATCACGGCCTTGGCGTGCAGCTTTCCGGCGGTGGTGGCTACGGCCGCACCCACCGGCAGGCCGTCGGGAAGGCTGGTGTTGCGCAATACCTCGCAAGCCTTCAGGATCTCCGGTCCCCCGGCACGGTGGATCGCGCCGTCGACACCGCCGCCGCCGAGGAGCCTGGAGTTGGCCGCATTGACGATGGCGTCGACGGTCAGCGTCGTGATGTCACCTTCGACGACTGTAATAGCGGGCATGGATCCTCCTGGGTACCCGACGGCTGTGTGTCCGACGGACGCGTTTCCGACTGCCGTGTTCCAGAGTTCACGCTTCGGGCGAGCCCACGGCATAGCCGAGCGTACGTCGTAGGGATCACGTCCGATCAACATCGAGTATCGCGCTGCAACCGACGGCGTGCGACTGTGCGCCTGAACGCAATGGAGGAGTACGCGCTTTCCCTCGGCCCGCAACGCCTGGACGGTGCGCGCTGCGTCGTCGAGAACGAACTCGAGGTTGGCGTTGGAATCGTGACCGTCGTCGACCAACCAGAACTCGACGTGATCAGGGGAGACCTGTCGTGTTCCCATGCGGCACAGGCTGACCACGGCGTCGTAGTCTGCAGTGGACACCGCATCGACGCCGCCGAGCATGACGCCGTCGTCGTGCGGGTGCGTCGTCAGGTGGTGGGTTCCGCGAAACCTCGAGTAGTCGAGTTCTGCCGTCGACGGCCATCCGTTCTTGTCGTCGGTACCGCCGCGAGCGGTCTTTATTGCCAGGCGAATCAGATCGGAGGAACGGTATCCCGGCCAGCCATGCATGATTCGGCGCCAACGGGCGGGAACCGCCGACGCTCCCCAGCGGGCGCCGAGGAGGCCACCCGCGATGGCCGCCGTCGTGTCGGTGTCCCCGCCGGCTCTTACTGCTGCTTCCAATGCGTACTGGAGGTGGCGAGCATCGCCATTGTCCGTGGAAGTGATTGCCCACCAAGCAGTTTGAAGTGCATGCACCACCCAACCGTTCTTGGAGAAGTCCTGCGGGTTCCCGGTTTCGGCCTGATCGAGCAGCGGGCCCCAGTATTCGGCGACGTCCTGATCGGCAACGGAGAGGAAGCCGCGAACACCGTCGAAGTTGCCGGCGACAACGGCATGGCGGATGGCATGGGTCCACAACTCGCACGCCTGTCCGGCACGCGGGTCGTCGTGCGTGAGTGAACTGATCCGGTGCGCTGCCGACCTGGCACCTTCTGCATCGTCCAAGTAGGAGAGGGCGACGGGAGCAGTCCGCATGAGCGAGCCGTTGCCGGCTTTGCGGCCGCTGATCGCCCGCACACGATCCGCCATCGCCGCTGCGCTTTCGGAGCGGACGGACAACACTGCTCGCGTCTGGTTGCCGATGTCCGCGGGCGTCGAGTCGTACCACCGGATGAACTGTGCTGCAATGGCATCGAGACCGTCAGCGCTTCCGATGTCGATTCCGGTAGCGGCCACCTCGGCGATCGCAACTGCCATCGAGGCGTCGTCGGTCCATTCTCCCGGCGCCCAGTCGAACGGGCCGCCACCGATCATGTCGATCGTGACCTCGGCCTTCGGGTAGGTGAATTCGTAGCCGGCGCCGAGCGCGTCTCCTGCTGCGGTGCCGAGCAGAACGCCGGCCGCTCGATCGGACTGCTGTGCGGTGAGTTTCATAGCCACCTCTTCGGTTCGCGATGATCGTTTGATCAACTTTGCGCTAACCATAGATCATGTTTGAGATAACATGCAAGGGTGAATAAATGGACAGACACGAGCGGTAAGGGATTGACGGACTATCCGCGTCCGTCTGTGGCAGTGGACGTCGCGGTGCTGACGTACAGCGGTGGATCTCTGAAAGTTCTGGTGGTTCGGCACCGTCTCGGTGCGCTGGCGCTACCGGGAACATTTCTGCACGTCCGCGAATTGCTCACGGCCGCAGCCGATCGTGCCCTGTCGGTCAAGGCAGAGTTGGCCCAGACGAGCTTCCACCAGTTGGCGATCTTCGACCGACCGGACCGCGACGACCGTGGATGGGTTTTGTCGGTCGCACACACGGCTTGCCTACCGGAATCGGCACTGCCCGATTCGGCGCTTCTCGTCGATGTGTACGACGACGAGGCAGTGAGCGGACTCGCATTCGATCACGCCGACATGGTGCGACTCGCGGTCACGGACCTACGCACGAGGTATGCGTCGTACGTGGATCCGGACGGATTGTCGGGCGGGACGTTCACCGTCGCCGAACTTCGGGGACTCTACGAGGTGATCTTCGATCGTCCGTTCCAGAAGGACAGCTTCCGCCGGCAGGTGTTCGACGCGCTCGAAAGTACCGGCGAGATGAGCAGACCAGGTAACGGCCGACCCGCCGAGACGTACCGGAGACGGGGTGACGGCGCACTGACTGCGCAGGCAATGGCATTTTTGACCGGATGAAGTGAAACGAATTCTTGCAGTTCTGCTGACCTGACGCGCTGAGCTGGGTAATGTCCGATTGATGGGTGCAGTTTCGAATGAAGCCGAGTCCAAGATTCCGACTGTCGTGTGGGGTACCGGCAACGTCGGGCGTGCATCGATTCGCGCTGTGACAGCCAATCCGGCCCTCGAACTTGTCGGCGTCATCGTTGCGAACCCCGAGAAGGTCGGGCGAGACGCCGGTGACCTCGCCGATCTGGGAGTGCACCTGGGCGTCGCGGCTACCGACGACGCCGATGCCGTGCTCGCAGCGTCTCCCGGCGCGGTGGTCTACGCGGCGTCCGGCGACATTCGGCCCGACGACGCGGTTGCCGACATCACGCGGGCACTGGCCGCCGGAGCTGTGGTGGTCACGCCGTCGGTATATGCGCTGTACGACCCGAAATCTGCGCCTCCCGAACTTCGTGATCCCGTCGAAGCTGCAGCCAAGGCGGGCGGCGGCGCTCTGTTCGTCTCCGGTATCGACCCAGGCTGGGGCAACGACATCCTGCCGATTCTCGTCAGCGGGCTCGCGGGGACAATCGACCAGATCCGGTGTCAGGAAATCTTCGACTACACGACCTACGAACAGCCGGATTCTGTCCGCTACCTGATCGGGATGGGTCAGCCGATGGACTACGAACCTCCCATGGTCGCGCCGACCGTACCCACCATGGTCTGGGGCGGGCAGATTCGGCTCATCGCCCGGGCACTCGGGGTGGAACTCGACGAGATCCGCGAGACCTTGCTGCGCCGCCCGCTCGAGGAAACCGTGTCGACCGAACATATGGGGGAGTTCGCGGTCGGCACCCAAGGCGCACTGCGATTCGAGGTTCAGGGAATCGTCGGCGGGGAACCCCTGATCGTGATCGAACACGTCACGCGTATTCATCCGTCCTGTGCCCCCGACTGGCCGCTCCCGCCAGACGGAGGCGACGGCGCGCACAAGGTGATCGTCGAAGGACGACCACGAATCGAGATCAACGTCGAAGCCACCGATGAAGGTGGAAACCGCGCGGCCGGTGGAAATGCCACGGCCGTAGGACGTCTCGTCAACGCAATTCCCTGGCTACGGAAGGCTGAACCCGGTCTCTACGACGCGCTGGACGTTCCGCTCACACCCGGCGTCGGCAAGCTCGGTGCCCGAAACTCGGAGGTACTCACATGAATATCGACATACCCGAAGGCAAGAATCCGATCGGCTACGTGTGGGGAGAGATGGTCCCCGGCATCGGACCCGCGGCCGCCGGGTTCTCCCAAAAGGTCTACACAGACGGAACTCTCGGCCTCCGTGAGTTCGAGGCGGCCAGGCTCCGGATCGCTCAGATCAACGGGTGCATCTTCTGTCAGGACTGGCGCACCGAGCGTGACGGCGAGACGGTGGAGTCGACGTTCGATCAGGCTGTCACCGACTGGCGCACCACCGATGCCTTCGACGACAGGACACGCCTCGCTGCCGAATACGCCGAGAGATACGCCCTCGACCACCACGGACTCGACGACGAGTTCTGGGAACGCATGACCGCTCACTATTCCCAGCGAGAAATCGTCGAGTTGAGCATGTGCCTCGGATCGTGGTTGGCCTTCGGCCGGCTCAACCACGTCCTCGGCCTCGATACTCAATGTGTGTTGCCCGGCAACTGAATTCGACCTCCCGGGATCCGAACGGCGCGGGGGTTCGATCGAGAGAACCTGATCCTGGCATTGCCACACAAGACGAATTCGGAACTCCTATGTCCAAGACGCCCGCGCGATCTGCGGTCACCGATTGCGGTCTACTGTGGAATCGACAGCAGAGTAGAGCGTTGCCGTCGAGAAGACGCATCAGTCACGGGATACAAAGTTCCAGACGACGCCGCCTTGAATTCGATGTATGTCGTCGCAGCGTTGGCGAATGCACAAACCGAGGTGACCCCAGTCCGCACCCTGGTGAATTCTCTGAAGGATCGGACATCGACGGCTCGCGCGGCAGGTGTGTGAGCATGCGCATTCATCTCCACAGGATGATTACGGGCGCTACGTCATGCTCATCAGCACGGCAGCAACGACAATGACCCAGAAGTAGCCCAGCACCAGGCCCAGCACTGCAAGTCCATGCCCTCGCTCGCCTGTCCGCCGAATTTGGCCCAGAGAAATGTGGCCGAACACAATGGCAAGCGGCGCAAAAACAAACCCACATACAAGGGCCGCAATCGCCAGCGAGTTCGTACGAGTGCTGGAATTGTAATAGGGACTTGCAACAAACTCGTTCGAAGTCACGGCTCGTCCATCCGAGGTGAAGCCGGTTACCGGATAGACAGGCTCGCCATCGTGGGTAAACCCGATGTGAGACCGTGTCGGGCGGATCTTCGGCGGGGCCATCGCACGCTTGTACGCGGCGACAAGTACGCACAAGATCAGCCCACAGATCATAATGATGCCCGCAGCATCCGGCCCGAGGAATGCTGCACTCAGCATGGAACCAACTATTACACCGCCCAGCAGTTTCCACACGAATGGAACCAGCGCAAGATTCATCAGAACCCACTCTTGCCACGACTGTTCAGCTCCGATGGCATCGATCTCGATGGGTTCGCCTCCGGAATTTGTCATTGATTCCCGCCTTCAAGTTAGTGGAGAGTTCGGATCGCATTCCGTGGGCGGACACAATTTTCGCCTAACAAAGATTCTTCGAACTTCCATTTCTAACAGAGGCCCACGGACCTATGTAGTCATCCAATCGAATGAATCTATTGTCGAAATACGTTCATCCGACGGGTCGTGTGCTATCCATATCGGATACATATGGCCGAGGGTTCAGCCGTGAAAAGTTCGTAAGTTCAGCTACTGTGGTTCACCATCATCCTCGCTCCGGACGGCATGAATCGCTCAATACCGCCCGGTTCCGCTGCGCCGCAGTGAGAAGCGGAGTCCCGGCATCACCGGCTCGTCTCCGAACTTTCGGATTAGATGTTTGATGTGTCGTGGCTTGAGGCGAGACTGTGCGTTTGCTGGTCACTCTGTTGGCGGCGGGCGACACTACGACTGGAGGAGATCGAGTGGGTCGCACTGGAATATCGGCTGTTGTGTTGGCGGCGGTAATTTCTTTGGCGTCGTGCTCGGTATTGGACCGTGACGGGCGACAAGCCACGGAAGCGCCGGCGGCACAGCGTTCGGCGATTTCGAACTCTTCGAGCGCGGATGCAGGAGGAAGTCAGGCTGTTGTGTCGGTCGACGGGGTGGAAATTCGAGCCAGCGCCGGTGCCGGCGACAGTCGTAGGCACCTGACGATCTCCGAAGGTCACGCGACCATCCCCGAGGCTGCGGCCCGCGTGGCGTCGACCAAGGTGGTCAGTTTGCAAATGGATGAGGGAAAGACCCAACCATCAGCACCGGTCAGAGTGGAGTTCGATCTCTCGGATCGTCCTGATCTGGTCGCCAAATTCACCAATGGCGTTGTAGCTGTGGTCGAAACGGTGTCCGAATCGGATCCGAATGAGTTCGACATGTTCGTCGCACAGTGGAATCCGGAGACCAAGTCGATCACAGCGGACCTGACCCATCTGACGGGCGTCTGGGCCAGCTTCGTCGACCCGAAAGTGCTCGAGGCCGGTGTTCAGCGGATCTTCGAGGAGGTGCGCGGCAACTCGAACTCCCAATGTCGGGAGCGGAGCGAACTGACACTCGGCGGGATCGAGTACACCTTGACTGCCGTAAGTCCTGGGGCCGTGGCCGGATGCCTTGTCAACAGCGGCGGCGCGCTGGCGATCGACTTCGAGAATGCGACGGGCTCGTTCTACACGATCGTGGTGGCACCGGGGACGGCCGGCGGGGTCTGGACCAACTCGGGGGCCTTGAGCATCGCCGACTCGGCGGGTGCGCTGGCGTCTTCGGTTACGTTGGGCAGCAAGGGAGTGCTGGTGGGGCGGTCGGGCGGTCGCTTGGTCGTCAACGAGGGGATAGACCAGTTCGACGTCCGCCTATGGCCGCAGCAGCAAGGCATTCTGACCAAGAGCTTGCTATCGGGGATCAGCATGCTGGGGCTCGACCTGAAACAGCTCGAGTCGATAACAGGGGCATGGGATTGCATCTCTACCGCAACCAACGCGACACAGATCGACGGGAGCTTTTCGCCGGGCGATCTCTACGGGATGATCACCGACGTCAGCCAATGTGTTGTCACCCAGGCCACTCTCCAATCTGGCGACAAGGCACGTTCGGCCGCCCTTCATCGACTGAGCAGCGCGGTCGAGGTGTTCTCGCTATTCCAGCAGCTCATGGACTTCACTGCCGGTAGCGTGCAGGCGATGGCTCGCGACTCGGTCAAGGATTTCCGGATACGTAGTACGGCGTCCTCATCGGCATCGTCGACGTCGACAGCAGCAGCTCCGCAAGCTCCAGCACCAGTCGTTGTCGACCGTATCGAGTTGAAGACCTGGGCTTACGACCGCGTCGAGGGCAACACTTACGTGGCGGACAACACGGGGAAGAAGAACTTGACCGTGCACGTGAACTCGTTCGCAGGCGACGAGGACGTCCGGGCAGGCTGTCGGACCACCGTCACTGTGACCGGCCCCGGGCTCTCCCAGACCGAAACAACCGACAGCTGCTTCGTCGGCAATCCGGGAATCGGGTTCGTGGCACCCTCGCCAGGTGAATATCTGGTCGCAGCGACGGTGGCGCAACAAGGACGCGCCGACATCACGTCACAAGTAGTCGTGAAGGTCATTTCCCGGGCTCCACGGTAACGACGGACTGACTGAGTCCGAGCACGGTGTTGCCCGGTAACTGAACTAGTTGCCCAGCGTCGTCAGATCCGGGTAGTTCGAGACCTCCCAGCCGCCGTCGACGACCAGACTGGTTCCGGTGATGTACGAGGCGTCGTCACTGGCGAGATAGAGGCAGGGGCCCGCGATCTCGTCGGGAGTTGCCGCTCGGGACATGGGGATTCGGCTGAGAAACATGTCGCGGGCGGGTTCGTAGTTCATGACCGGCGCGACCAGTGGCGTGTCGACCAGGCCGGGCAGAACGGCATTGACCCGGATCCCCGACGCAGCCAGTTCGATCGCGGCATTCTTGCTGAACATCTCGACTCCGGCTTTGCCTGTCGCGTATGCGCTCCCGTAGGGGCTCGGCACGTGCGCGTTCAATGAGGACACGTTGACTATCGCACCACCGCGACCGTGCTCTCGGATATGCCGCGCTTCATGTTTGGTGCAGAGGAAGACGCCCTTCTGCACCAGGTCGATGGTGAAGTCCCAGTCGGCCTCGTCGAGGTCGACGATCTGCCCCACCCTCGACGCACCGGCAACGTTGAAAGCCAGATCGATACCGCCGAATTCCGCCGCCGCCGCGGCAAGGGCCTCGGCAACATCGGATTCCTTGGTGACGTCAGTGGGAACGGCGAGGAAGGCCCCGCCGTGCTGGGAGGCTATCTCTTTCAAACCCTCTGCAGCGATGTCGATTCCAGCTACCTGTGCGCCTTCGTCGATAAGCCTTAGTGCGATGGCTGCACCGATACCTGATGCTGCTCCAGTGACGACTGCTGTTTTCCCGGCAAATCTGGACGTGTTAATGGGCACCTGCTTTCAAGAACTTTCCGGTTCGGCGGTTGCCGAGAACGGGTGCTGCTTCTCCGTCGCCGAAGACGTACTCGCCGCCGACGAACACTGCGGTGACGGTCTGGTCGTTGCGATTGATCATGCGGGAGAGGTTGTCGTACTCCACAACCGGGCTTTCCGCGTACGCGTCGAGCGAATCGTCGAGATGAGCGGGATCGATCACAACCAGGTCGGCGCGATCACCTAATCGAAGGTGCCCGGCATCGATGTCGTACCACTCGGCGAGTTCACCGGTGAGACGATGCACCGCTGCCTCGACGGTCATGAACGGACGGCCGACCTTTTGGGCATCGTAGACACGTCGTAGTAGGCGTAAGCCGAAGTTGTAGAACGCCATGTTGCGCAAATGCGCTCCGGCGTCGGAGAACCCGAGTTGGACGCCATTGTCCTGGGCGAACTTGTCCAAAACCTCCGGCCGGTGGTTCGAGATGGTTGTGCGCCAACGCACTTTCGTGCCGTGTTCGAGGACCAGATCCAGGAATGCATCGACAGGGTGGAGGCCGCCACGTTCGACGCCGACCTGCCCGAAGCTCTTGCCGACCAGGGATTCGTCGGGGCAGGACACGATCTCGGCGTCGAAGAAATCGCGATGCCAAACTTTGACACCGAACTTCTGGTCGTAGTCCTTGCGGAATTGTCGACGGTAATCCTCGCTCTGCATGAGGACGTTGCGTTCCATCTCGTCGGTCAGATGCAGTGCTGCAGCGCCGGATCCGAACTCCTCGAAGACAACCAGGTCGATGCCGTCGGCATATACCTCGAAGGGAACTGGCAGGTGCTGCCAGCGCAGGTCGCCGCCGAGTCGATTGACCAAGTGTGCCAGTGGGCCGAGTATCACCACGGCCAACTTGTTGGACTTGATGTCGGCCGCCGAAAGCATGCTCGTCTTGAGTCGCTTACGCCAGATACCCGCGCTGGAGAACGCCATCGCTCCGGTACTCATCGGGTTGGAGAGGTCAGGTCCGGCCTGAAATACCCGTCCCCGACGGCGCAGGATCGCATTGAGTCGGCGTCGTTCTTTCGTGGTTGCATACGTCGACGGCAGCGTGCGTGAGCGGCAGGTCTCGCCGTCGAGTTTGTCGAACAACAATTGCTGACTGGACATCCCGACGAATCCTGCGTCGAGAGCTTCGGTCAACTGTGCTTCCATCGACGCGAGTTCGGCGTCTGTGGGATGGACATCCTTCCTGGTAGCACGATCCAGTCCCATCTCGGCGGCCCGCATATCGGAGTGTCCGATGAAGGCTGCAACATTGGGACCTAGCGGAAGCGCCTCTAGTGCAGCAACATACTCGCTCGCAGAGTTCCAGGTCTTGGCACGGTTGAGTGCGTCGACGACGTGCTTACGCGGAATTGCCTCTACTCTGCCGAAGAGATCACCCGCGTCGGAGGGGCTGGCGTGAATGGTGGACAGGGAACACGATCCGACAAAGATCGACGTGACCCCGTGTCTGAGAGATTCGCTCAGCGCCGGGCCTTCGAGGATCTCGACGTCGTAGTGAGTGTGGATGTCCACGATGCCCGGGATCACCCACTTGCGCCTGGCGTCGATGACACGGGGACAGTCGGTTTCGTCGAGTGGATCGAGGGAGATGGCAGTAACCAACCCATCGCGGATACCCAGATTGCGGACAGCTGGTTTGGCCCCGGTGCCGTCGAACCACAGACCGTTGTTGATCACGGCGTCGTAGGTCATGAGAGAACCACCTTTGCACGTATCGTTTTTCCGGTTGCATTGCGGGGCAGAGGAGTTGTGCTCAGTTTCCACTTCACCGGCACCTTGAAGTAAGCCAGTCGCTCGGCGACGTAGTCGCGTAGTTCTTCTTCGCCGGCGGCTCCCTCACTCCGCAAAACGACGACGGCTGCAACTTCTTGGCCGAGGTCTGCCGAATCAATGCCGATCACAGCGCATTCGAGTACGGCGGGATGCTCGTCGATGGTCTGCTCGATTTCGAGAGGGTAGACGTTCTCGCCGCCGCGCAGGATCAGGTCGGATCGGCGACCCGTCAGGCGGAGTCGGCCGTCCTCGAATACTCCGAAGTCGCCGGTTCGGAGCCATCGATCAGGACCGATAGCGGCTGCAGTCGCGGTCTCGTCGTTCCAGTACCCCAACATCACATAGGCGCTGCGCGCGCAGATCTCACCTTCCTCGCCGTCGGGGACTGCAACACCGAAGGGGTCGCGCACCTCCACGCTCACCCCGATGATCGGCCGGCCGAGAGTTCCGGGGAACGCGGCAAGTTCCGGTGGTGTGGCAACTGAAATGCCGGTGGAGGATTCGGTGAGCCCGTAGCTGTCGACCAAGGTGTGCTGCGCAAAAGGCAGTCGTGCGCGCAGTCGGTCCTGCAAGGCCGGAGATGACGGCGCAGACGCGAGCGCAAAGGCGCTCAGTGAGGTCAGGTCGTACTTCTCGAGACTGCCGTACTCGAGGAGACGGGTTGCCATGGTGGGGACCACCGCCCAGTTTGTGACCTTCTCGCGTTCGACGAGGGAAAGGACTTCGTCGACGTCGAAGGCGCCCTGATGGATGACCACCGCTCCGCCCGTCGCGAGTCGTGGGATCGCCAGGTTATGCAGGCTTGCAATGTGAAACAGCGGCGCGGTCAGCAGATACCGCAAGTCACTCGGTCGGCCGTCGCTGGGTTTGCCGGTGAACGCCGCAGCGAGGCGATCGCTGTAGCGGTGGTAGTCGATGACGGCCAACACGTTTCGGTGACTGTGAACAGCCCCCTTGGGGCGGCCACTGGTTCCGCTCGTGTACAGGATGACGGCCGGATCGTCCTCGTTGACGGAAGTACGGGGCAGTGTCGATCCCGAATACTTCTCCATCAAGGTAGGTAGATCTTCTTCCATCGTGAGTACGGGAACATCGGTGTTCAGTTCGGAAAGAATCTGCGCGCGTTTGGCGTCGGCGATCACCACTGTGGGGGTGGTGTGATCGATGCCGTACGCCACCTCGCGGGCCACCCACCACGAGTTGAATCCGACGGCGATGGCACCGAGGGACTGAGCCGCCCAGAAGGTCATCACCCATTCCGGCGTATTGGCAGCAAGTATGCCGACCCGATCACCCTTGCGGACGCCGTACCGCTCGCGGAGCGCCGTCGCCAATGCTGCTACGGCCTCGCCGTGCTCGAGGTAGCTGAAGCGTCGGTCCTTGGTCACCAGATAGTCGCGTGATCCGTAGTCGAAGGATGCAGCGAGCACGTCGCCGAGTGCCTTGTCACGGTTCTTCATGACGGGCATCGAACTGCCCAGTACATCCTCGACTTGCATCTCGAAAGGACCACCGGGGCCGGTCAGCCCGGCCATGACGGACGCGATGAATGCTTGTGTATCAGCGGAAGTAGTCACGTGAAGTGCCTTTCGAAGATTAGGGTACGAGCACTGCGCGTCCGGTGACCTTGCCGTGTTCGAGACGGTCGAGTGCGTCGCGGGCATCAGCGAGGTCGAAGCGGGCTACTTCTACCGTTACCAGACCGGCCTGTGCCAGGGCGATGGAATCGACGAGGTCGTTTCTGGTGCCGCCGTACGACTTCCGGATCGATGCGCCCCACGGCCAGCCTGGTCCGCCGGCAGCTTCGGCAGTGATTCCGGGGTTTCCGCCTCCGAGACCTACCATGCGATACGCGCCGTTCGGCGCAACCGCTTGAACGGACATCTGTGCAGTTGCGTCGATACCGACGAAGTCGAAGATGACTTCTGCGCCCCTGGCCGATGTGAGGTCGAGGATGTGCTGCGCGGTGTCCGGTCCCGATTCGAGCGTGATGTCGGCGCCGCAACGTTTGGCGAGATCGAGTTGATCCTGTCCGACATCGACGGCGATGATGCGCACGGCACTGATTGCGCGAAGTATCTGTACTGCAACGTGACCGAGTCCGCCGACGCCGATCACGACGGCGGTGGCACCGGGCTGGAGATGTTCGCGGGCACCGCGAATGGCGTGGTAGCTCGTCAGTGCCGCATCGGCGAGAGGTGCGGCCTGCAGGAAGTCGAGGTCTCCGATGGGTACGAATGAGCGAGCCGGGATCTTGACGTACTCGGCCATCCCGCCTTCGGGACCAAGCCCGGGGCAGGGCGGCATCGCGGTGCGTCCAGCGGCGAGGCACATATTCTCGTTGCCGCTCATGCATTCTCGGCACTGTCCACATGACCAACAGAGGTAGACGACGCCACGCTCTCCGACGGAACGGCCGTCGACGCCACTCCCGACGGCTTCGATCGTTCCGGCAATTTCGTGGCCGATTGTCAGCGGTTCTTCGCGCATCTTGTACGGAAAGTGCAGGAGATGGAGATCGGAGTGGCAGATTCCCGCTGCGCCCACCCGAATCAGTAGTTCCGACGGGCCGATCTCCGGGACCGGCACGTCGTTGATTTCCAGGAGCCCGGGCCCCATGAGCTGGGCTGCCTTCATGAGCTGACCTCGCTGACCTCGGAGTTGTATGCGGCGCTCAGGTACGCGTTGCTGCGGTCGGATCCGATCAGACCCGGTGCCATCTTGTTCATGACGTAGGCGAAGGTCATCCGTCGGTCCAGATCGTTGACCAGCATCGAGCCGCCGATACCTGCCCACCAGCAGGTGCGTCCGTCGGGAATCAGTGGCGCGGTAACCGGATGTGGCAGTCCGTAGCCGATGCCGAACTTGAGTGGTGTCATGATCCCGAGATCGATACCGTCGGCTTGGATCTCGAAGATCAGGTCGATGGTGCTCTGCGAGAGCAGCTTCCGGCCGTCGAGCACACCACCGTTCGAGATCAGGGATTGGACCCGAGCGATAGAACGTGCGTTGCCGTGGCCGTTGACTGCGCCGATCTCGGCTTCCCGCCAGGGTGCGGTGTTGACCTCGGGGTAGTCGAGCAGTGGGCAGGTCAGGGTCTTGATGAAGATGCTGTCCTGGTCGAGCGTGGACAGGTCGAACTCCAACGCGGGCGGCGGAACCATGGTGGCGATTCGACCGAAATGCTCTGCGGACGTGCCGATATGGAAGTCGGCTCCCAGTGGACCGGAAAGCTCTTCGGCAAAGAACCTGCCGAGAGTTCGCCCGTCGATGCGACGAATGACCTCACCGACGAGATGGCCGTAGTTGATCGCGTGATAGCCCGACGCCGTACCTGGGGTCCACCAAGGCTTCTGGGTAGCGAGGCGAGCGGTGGACGCCTCGAGGTCGTAGATGTCCGTCAGTTCGATCGGGCGCTCCCAACCGGAGACGCCAGACGTATGCGACAGGAGGTGGCGAACTTCGATGTCTTCCTTACCGTTTGCCGCAAATTCGGGCCAGTAGTGAGCAACTTTCTGGTACACGTCCAATTGGCCGCGTTCGACCAGCAGGAGCGCACACAGGGCCGTTATGGTCTTGGTGATGGAGAACGTGTTGACGATGGTGTCGCTGCCCCATGGAGTGGTACGGGATTCGTCGGCGTACCCGCCCCAGAGATCGACCACGGATTCTCCGGCGACGGTGATGGCAACAGAGCCGCCGAGTTCTTCACCGGATTCGAGTTGAGCCTCGAAGGCGGTGCGGACGGCGTCGAACTCGTTGTCGCAGTGACCGTTCACCAGACTCATGCGCGATCCGCCTTCTCGAGTTCGTGTGCTGCTGCACGCGCGGCAACAGGTAGCTTGTTTCCGGAGGCCGCAGCACGCTTGGTGCCCTTGGCGATTTCCTTGTTCATGTTGCGGACGTAGGGATCGAACTCGAGCTGGATGGTGTGCCGCGGCGACTTGTAATAGGGGGCGAGGAAGTACGCCTCGTCGGCTTTGGTGATCTCCTGCATCTCGTTCGCGGACGGCAGTTGGTATTTACCGGTGAGGTAGGCCGCGACGAGCTTGCTCTGCTGCTCGGCGAAGTTGACGAGCGTCGGCATGGGCTGCGCGAGTCCCATGAAGAAGAGGTTGTCGATTCCGGGCTTCATCATTCGTTTGAACAGTGGGAATCGGTTGTCCTTGTCCGGCAGCAGATTCGGATCACTGAAGAAGGGGAAGCTGATGTTGTAGCCGGTGGCGCAGATGACCACGTCGACGTCCTCGGCGGTGCCGTCGGAGAAATGAACCTGCTTTCCGTCGAGTTTGGTGATCGCCGGCTTGAAGGTGATGTCGCCTGACCCGGCGCGTCCGAGGAACTCGCCACTGGCTGACGGATGTGCCTCGAAGGGGCGGTGATCTGGCTTGGGTAGTCCGTAGCCCTCCATGGTTCCCAGGTTCTTGCCGAGGAATCGACGACTCAGGAACAGTCGTAGACCACGCGGCATCCAGGGCGGGGTGATCAGTTTGTCTCCCGGCACGCCGCCCAGGTATTTCGGCAACACCCACACGCCGCGGCGCGCCGAGACGATGAGCTTGTCGGCGAGGTATCTCTGCCCCAGTTCGGAAGCAATGTCCAAGCCGGAGTTCCCCATTCCGACCACGACTACTTTCTTGCCGCGCATGTCGATCGGATCGAACGGGTCGTTGTAGCCGTGGCTGTGCATGAGGACGCCGTCGAACTCGCCTGGGTAATCCGGGATGTTGGGATCCCAGTGGTGACCATTGCAGACCATCAGGACGTCGTAGGTACGGACTTCGCCGTCCGAGCGCGTGATGGTCCACAGTCCGTTTGCATCACGCTCTGCGGCAACAACACTGGTGTTGAAGATGATCGACTCACGCAGTCCGAAGTGCTCGACGTAGTCCTTGAAGTACTGGAAGAGTTCGGAGTGGTGCGGGAAGTCGGGAAGGTCGGCAGAGACCGGGAAGTCCTCGAATGCCAAGCGCCACTTCGACGTGTCGATATGCAGGCTCTGGTAGCAGGCCGACATCCCGTTGGGATTCTTGTAGTACCAGTTTCCGCCGACCTCGTCGGACGCTTCGTAGCAGTCGAAGGGTATTCCGAATTCCTTCATTCGCTTGGCCGTCGTGATTCCGGTAGGCCCGGCGCCGATGATGCACACGCTCGGCAAGGGGGAGGGGCTCATTCGCCATCGCTTTCTGTTCTGTCTCGGGCGTGCGAGAAGAAGAATCGAATCCCGAGAAGTGACTTGAGTCATAGTGCGCCACTCGCTGACGTTGTGTCAATGAATGACGCAATGTTTTTTGGTGACGGCGAGTCGGTGATTTGCCAGGAGGTTGAAATGCGAGCAAGGTGGGCGACGTGAGCACGACTACGGACGGCCCGAAGAACAGGCGGGGAACCCTTCGCGACGAGCAGAAACGCGCGACGCGGGCCAAACTCGTGGACGCCGCACGCACTCTGTTCGAGGAGCGGGGATACGCGGCCGTGACGGTCGATGACATCGCCTCGGTCGTCGGATGCAGTAGAGCCACGTTCTACGTGCATTTCGCCAGCAAAGTGGAGATGCTCAAAACGATCGGCGCGGCCGGGATGGCGGCGAGTGCGTTCGCTTTCTACATCGATCTCGATCGGGTTCTCGACACGAACTCTCGCGTGGAATTCACGGCTTGGTTGGAGCGTGCCTTCGACTGGTTCGACGAGAACAAACGCCTGCTGCCGGCCTGGGACGAGGCCGTGGCACTCGAACCGGAGTTCCGCGAGACAGCGCGAGACGGTATGACCCAACTACCGAATGCCATGCCCAAGTACCTGGGCCGTTGGCCGGAGGAACAGCACGACGAGGCACGGTTGCGCGTCGAACTGCTCGTGAGTCAGTTGGAGCGATTCTTCACACGCTGGGCCGTGCAGGGGACAATCGATGTGACGCGGATTCAGGCCGCCGAAGTTCTGACCGACATCTGGTTCCCGGCTCTGTCTCCGGAATCGAAGGGCGTCGGCGAGCGGTAGAGGCTAGCTCGGATCGATCTCCACACTGATCGCGCCGGTGAGCAGTTCTCTGGCTCGTTCGATGGGGATCGAGCCGCTCAGCCAGCGTTCGCTCAGACCCTCGACCAGGGCGGTGAGTCGTTCGGCGGCGTCGGCCGGGCTTGCCTTCGGATCAGCGAGCCCGGCATCCTGCGCTTGGCGGATCAAGGATTCGACGTCGTCTGCCCACTCTTGCGTCGTGGTGCGTAGCGGTTCGCGCAGCTCGTCGGCGAAGACTGCGCTTGCCCGGAGTTCACCCCAGGCGATGCTGTTCTCCCGAATCTTCGGGGAATTCTGAAACTCCAGCAGGAGCATCTGCTCGAGCTGCGCACGAGGGTCTGTCTCCGTGAAGGCACTTTCGGTGTACAGCGCGGCGCGATCGTTGATGTGATCGAGGGCCCGGCGCAGCACACCTGCGCGGTTTTGGAAGTGGTAGTAGATGAGTGCCGTCGACACTCCGGCCTCGGCAGCGAGCGTCTCCACCCTCAGCCCGCGTACGCCGTGTTGGGCAATGACGCGGACTGCTGCTTCCAAGATTTGCGTTTGGCGGTTCGACACGAGTCCGAATTCTACGAGGGTGGTCGGGACAGGTTTCTAGTCCGCGGGTTCCTGCTGGGTGGTGCAGTGAATGCCGCCACCACCCGCGGCGATGGCGTCGATGTTGATCTGCACGACACGGCGGTCGGGGAAGAGGCGCTCCAATTCACTTCTGGCGGCCTGGTCGGCCTCGGGGTCACCGAACTCGGGTGCGATGACCGCGCCGTTGCATACGTAGAAGTTGATATATCCGGCTGCGAAATCATCCGATTCGAAGTCGGGCCTGATCGCGACCGGCGCCTCGAGGACAACCACTTCCAGCTTCCGTCCCCGTGCGTCGGTCGCGTTCTGGAGAATCTCGAGGTGACGTGCGGTCACGTCGTGGTCGAACGACTCCGGGTCTGTGTCGAGGCCTGCGACCACGACACCTGGGCGTGCGAAACGGGCGTAGAAGTCCGTGTGGCCGTCCGTGATGTCCTTGCCGGCGATTCCCGGTAGCCAGATGATCTTGTCGAGACCGAGCAGGGGACCGAGTTCGGCTTCGACGTCCGACTTCGACCATCCCGGGTTGCGGTTGTTGTTGAGTACACAGCTTTCGGTGATGATGGCTGTGCCTTCGCCGTCGACCTCGATGCCGCCGCCTTCGAGGATCAGGTCGGTAGGCAATGATTCGACTCCCGCGCGGGCGGCAACGAAAGCTGCGACCTGGCCGTCCTGATCAAAATCCTGCTTCTTGCCCCAACCGTTGAAGTTGAAATCGATACCCGCTTTGGTCCCGTTGCCTTTCACGAATACGGGGCCGGTATCGCGCATCCAGAGGTCGTCGAGAGGCGCGGCGATCAGTTCGACCGATGGGCCGACGAGGGAGCGAGCCAAGTCCAGTTCCTCGGAACGAACAAGCATCGAGACGGGCTCGAACTGCGCGATGGTCTGCGCGATCGTCGCGAGGTTGCGCTGGACCTCGGGCAGGAGGGCTGCTCCCCAGATCGCTTCGCTGGCACCGAACGCCATCCAGGTGCGCTTGTGCGGATCCCCCTCTTCCGGCATCACCCACTCGCGAAGATCGTTGCTGCCATCGCTCCCGCGCGAGGCTGAGTCGGAATCGCCGCAACCTGCCAAAAAGAGGCCACTGAGCGCAGCGGCGCCTGCCTGAATGAACCGACGTCTTTGCATTGCGGTGACTCCTTGTGCTGTGTGCGTGCGCGCCCGGTCCGCGTCCTGCTTGCATGGAGCGTAAACCTTGACTGAAAATTTAGTCAAGGAAGTAGTGCCAGTTCGAGACCGTTTCGGCGGGCGACACGACGGATCGAAGGACTCATCCGTCGGAAGGTCACGAGTCGATGAGTCCTTCGACCGTTCCCCGCCATCCACGGCGCTGGTAGTCCCGGGGCGACATGCCGTGGGCACCGATGAAGACCTTGGTGAATCCGGACGCGTGCGCGTAGCCGAGTCGACGGGCGGTCTCTCCGGCCGAGAAGCCCTCCTCGAGATAAGCGCGGGCGAGGGTCATCCGCAACTGACCGCGCCAGCGCGGGAAGCTCTGGCCGGTGGCCGCTACGAAGCGTTTGTGGAGCAGGCCCTCGTCGACGCCGAGTCGAGCGCTCCACTCCGGCAGCGTGCGCGAATCGGTGGGGTCCGCGCGGAGTGCGGTAAGGATCGTTTCGACAGGATCGGTTCGGCCGCCGGGTGTCCGCGTCGCCGCGCTGTTTCGGATCAGCCTCGAGATCCTCGCTGGGTCATGGATTTCGGGGCGCAGAAGGGTGTAATTCGCAACGACCGTGTGTAACAGATACGCCTCCGCTTCGCGCGCGAAGTGCAGCACTCGTGGCGGCGGTGCAGTGACGGGAGAGTCGCCAGGCTGGGATCCGAGCGGAAGTAGAAGCGAACCCTCCGCGATCTCGACGCTGTTGCGTACTCCCGCGGGAAGCCACATCGCGTCGCCCCGCCTCAGATTCCAGGTTCGGTCGCCGAAAGTGACCCGGGCGGAGCCTCGGTAGATCCAGACGATGACGTGAAAGTTGTTGACCCTGGCCCACGTTCCGCTTGCGGGAATCGTCGGCGGTATCGGCGCCGAGCCTGAGTGGGCGCCTTCCTCGGACAAGAGTACGACGCTCTGTGCCAAGGTCTCGTTCTCATGGATCGGCGCTGAGCCTTGGTTTGCACGTGTGTAGTCACTGGGTGTCACACCGGTGTGTTCACGGAAGGCACGGGTGAATCCCGCGGGCGTCGCGAATCCGACCTGCCCACCCGTCCATCCGATTTCGCGGCCGGAGTTCAGGTATGCGATTGCTGCCGCGATCCGGGCCGAGGTGCGCCAACGCGCGAAAGGCAACCCCGTCTCCTCCGTGAATCGGCGCTGCAGGGTGCGGACGCCGATCTTGAGTTGCCGGGCGAACTGGGAAAGCTCCGTGTCGTCGGCTGGCGTCCGTAGAAGCGTGCGAGCGATCTCGAGGGTCTCGGCCGAGCGTGGCAAATTCGGTGGGGCGTACGACACCGAAGCGTCGGCGTCGTTGGAATGGGCCCCCGCGACAAGCTCGAGTAGTCCGGCTCCCACAGTCGCCCCACCGCGCAGAAATCCCAAGTTGTGCGCGAACTGGTGGACGAGCCAGTCCTGCCAGGCTGCCGGGATCTCGAAATCGATGATCCGGTTCAACGTGGGCGGCAGGTCGGCAGCGGGCATCGGAATGGGAAACGCGACCGCTCCCGGGTCGACTCGGATGCTGTAGGCGATTCCCGCGGGCACCCAGGTTGCCGCCCCAGCGGTCACGCTGCGGGTGCGGTCGCCGATCTGTAGTTCCGCGTGTCCGGTGTGTACCCAGAAGAGCAGTGGCTCACGTGCATTCGCGATCGAGGAGAGTCGGGACGCGGGGATCTCGGGGACTTCGCCCGCGGAGAACACCAACCGTGGTCCCACGTATGCCCTCCCGATTCAGATGCTTTCTCACGCAGCCACCGATGAGTGTAAGAAGTCGGCACGCACGGATAACCGTAGCCGATTAGGGGAGGCTAGCTTTATTCAATGGCCCTTCCGCCGAGATCGAGCGTGGGTCGAACCCCCCGTCTGTGCGCTTCCGAGGAGTCTTTCCGTGCCCCGAAACACCCGTCCGACAACAGCGTACTCAGTCACCTTGCGTGAACTCGAGGTACGTCGGGTGACAGACGTGACGCCGGGCATGCGGAGAGTGACGCTCACCGGAGCGCAGCTCGACACCTTCACAAACGCCGACGACTTTGCCGAGCCCGCCTTCGTCAGCACCGGCTTCGACGACGACCTCCGATTGTTGTTCGCCTATCCTGGCGAAACCGATCCGGTCTTGCCGGTGATAGTCGACGGCACTGTGACTTTCGCAGCGGGACGCCGTCCACTTGCCCGCGCGTACACCGTGCGCCGTTACGATCCGCGAACAAGTGAACTCGACGTCGATTTCGTCGTTCACGGCGGTGGAGTTGCTACCACCTGGGCGCGCGACGCCGGCCCGGGCGACCGAATGCACATCGCGGGTCCCTCTGTATCGCAGGGACTCCCGGAAGATTGCGAGTATCTGCTCGTCGTCGGTGACGAGACGGCGCTACCTGCGATCGCACGTCTGCTCGAGGAATTGCCTGCCGATGCCAGGGGGCATGTGTTCGTCGAAATTGCGGACTCGGCTCACATTCAATCGGTGCGCGAGTTGCCCGGGGTGAGTGTCACGTGGTTGCCACGCGAGGGGGCGGAGCCCGGCACTACTTCTTTGTTGCTCGACGCGGTCAGTGCAGTCGAATGGCCTGACGGACGCGTATTCGCTTGGCTTGCAGGCGAACAGGCGACGATTCGCTCGCTTCGGCGTCATTTGATTCGTGATCGAGGAACTGCGAAGACCGACATCGATTTCACCGGCTACTGGAAACGCAGCGACACAGTGCGCACAGATTCCTGACCCGGCTCCATCGCTCGGTAAGACCGAAGCGCTCGATAACACCGAAAGGCAGAAATGACAGTCCTGCGCACCAGACGATCACGGATCATCGGACTGATCGGGGCCGCGCTCGCCGCAGCGCTCCTTGTGTCCGGGTGCTCGGCCTCGGCCGAAAACTCGAAAACGGCGTCCACTCCCGGTTCGGAGGGGAACGCCCTTCCCGCTGCGGAAGGAACGACTACTTACCCGCTGACCCTGGAATCGCCATATGGTACAAGTATTCTCGAGAAGCGCCCGGAGCGGGTTGCCGCAATCGTCCCCAATGCCGTCGACACGGAAATGCTCCTCGCGCTCGGCGTCAAACCCGTTCTCTCCTCGTCGATGGTCAAGGAGTCGGCTTCCCAGTCGTACTTGCTGCCTTACGGCGCAGAGGATCTCGACACCTTCGAGTTCGCGATGGGCGGCACACTTCCCGTCGAAGCGATCGCCGCGAGCGAACCTGACCTCATCGTCGCCGTCGGCTGGGCCGACGGCCTGGGTGGTTTGTCGATGGGCGATTACTACGAACGTTTGTCCTCCATCGCACCGGTGGTGACGAGCCCCGACACGAAGTCGCGGATGCTCGTGCCGTGGAAGGAATCGATCCGCGTACTCGGCGAGACACTCGACCTCTCGAAGGCAGCCGAAAAGATCGTGGCGGACCATGATCGGTATTTTGCGAAGGTGCGTCAGGAGAACCCTGAACTCACTGGCCTGACCGCAACCTGGGCGATCTTCTACGGAACCGGCAATGGGCTGCAGTACCTTTCAGCGCCCGATTCGGCTCCGGCAACTTTCTTGGGCGAGCTCGGTTTTGCCGAGAACCCGCGTGCACAGGAGTTCGTCACCCAAAGCAGTGTCGGCGAGGAACTTCTCGAGAACATCGATGCGGACTTCCTGCTGATCGGCCGCAGTGCCGCCGGCAGCGAGGAGGATTTCGACAAGCTGACCGGCGGGAAGCTCTTCCAAGCGCTGGGAGCGGTGTCCTCCGGTCGTTGGGTCGCTCTGCCTCCTCGCACCGCCGACGGTGGCGACGTTCTGTGGGCAATCACGAGCGGTGGCCCGATCGGAACGATGTGGGCGGCTGAACATATCGTGCCGCTCATCAGCGCGAAGCTGTAGGCGTACAACTGGAGAACGGAAAGCCCTCACCCGTCGCCACACGATTGTGTGGCGACGGGTCGTTCGTACAGCAGGTGTCCCGGGTTTGAGGGTTGCCTATGGGACGAAGAAGGTTGCGAAACCCGGGGTGACAGGTCCGGCGGCAGGCAATATGGCGACGGCAACTTGCCCGGCTCCAGTCTGCAGGGTTGCCTCTCCCGGGGTTCCTTGGTTGTCGCCAGAAAGCCGACCGGTGCCGGAGGCTCCTGTCGAGAGGTTCATCCAGCGCACTTCCGTCGAAAGCATGCAACCCCACCGCTCGTCTTTGGCGCCGGTGATCGTCACCGTGCCAGGTTGTTCGCCGGCTACCGCCACACAGTGGACAGGGGGTGCGTCGAAGCTGCCGTTTGGGTTCCCGAAAGGCGCCGGGTTGATTTGGAACGGAACGGTGACCGCAGCGGAGGCAACGGCTGCGGGCGCGAGAACCGATACGGCCACTATGGATACGCAGGCAGATAGTCGGCGTACGAGATTCGTCACGGTAACCTCCGGTAATCGAAGACGGTGTGGTGCCCATGCTCTACCCGGAGCGCAATTACCGCAAGGGGATCCAGTTTTCGAGCCAGCGGCGGTTCATGAATCGCTGAGTGCGTGACCGTTTGTAGAATCGTTGTCCTGCAACGCGTATCGGTATACGAAGCCTGTATTGGGCGGTGAATAGCCCAATCGTGCTGGGCTCCACCGAAAGTACTAACTTTCCAGCCATCGGCCAGCCGGCTTGCGGTGTAGCTCGACAAAGCTGGTGTTGTTCGCAAGGCGGGCTGAACGATTTCTCAGGGAAGGCAATGGATATGGATGATGCGCTCGTTCCGCTCGAAGATGCACTCCCGCAGCTGTTCTCGCATCTTTCGCGGTTTCACGCTGGCGTGAGGGGTCTGCGGCGTGGGCAGCCAAGCCGCGTTTGGGGGTCGAGCCTCTAACTGTCGAATGATTGCGACAGCAGTGGATTTCGTTGGATAGAAGTGCGGAGACCAATCCTGTGGTGGTGGCTGCGGGTCTCGAAATCACGTTTCATCTACCAAACAAATGCTTGATCGCTAGAGTGTGTGCGACATCGAAAGCCCGACAAAGTTCGATTTCGAAGGAGTTCGTATGGTTGCACCTCAGGCTTATGTCGTCGATGCGCTCCGCACTCCGGTGGGTAAACGGCACGGCTCGCTCGCAGGAGAGCACCCAGCGGACATGGGGGCCCACGTGATCACATCGATTCTCGACCGCACTCGACTGGACCCGATGGCCGTCGACGATGTGATCTTCGGTTGTGTCGACGCTATCGGGCCGCAATCGGGCAACATTGCCCGCACTGCCTGGCTTTCAGCAGGCCTACCGTTGGACATCCCAGGAACGACAGTCGACAGACAATGCGGATCTTCACAGCAAGCCGTCCACTTCGCAGCGCAAGCGGTCATGAGCGGGACCCAAGATGTGGTGCTTGTCGGCGGTGTGCAGAACATGTCCTCGATTCCTATCTCGGCGGCAATGCGTGCCGGCAACGAGTACGGATTCGACACGCCCTTCAGCAAGTCCCGGGGGTGGGCAGCACGATTCGGCGAGGCCGAAATCTCACAGTTCGTCGGCGCCGACCTGATTGCCAAGAAATGGGGTATCAGCCGTGAAGACATGGAGGAGTGGGCACTGCAATCGCATCAGCGTGCCCGTGCTGCCATCACAGACGGCCGATTCGAGCGTGAGACAGTGTCATTGGGCCAATGCGTCGTTGACGAATGCCCACGAGAGACATCCATGGAGCAGATGGCTGCACTGCCCGCATTGAGGGATGGCTCGTTGCTGACGGCTGCTGTGGCTTCGCAGATCTGTGACGGCGCATCAGCGGCCCTGATCGTCTCCGAGAAGGCGCTCGAGGTTCATGGATTGAAGCCACGTGCGCGCATTCATCATATGAGCGTGCGCGGCGACGATCCGATGCTGCAGCTCTCGGCGCCGATACCCGCGACGAAGTATGCACTGGCGAAATCCGGCATGGCGATCGGCCAGATGGATACCGTAGAAATGAACGAGGCATTCGCTTCGGTAGTTCTGAGCTGGTTGATCGAGACGGGTGCAGATCCCTCCCGGGTCAATCCCAACGGTGGTGGAATCGCACTGGGCCACCCTCTTGGGGCCACTGGCACCAAGTTGTTCGCCACGATGTTGCACGAGTTGGACCGCATTGATGGACGGTACGGACTCCAAACCATGTGTGAGGGTGGTGGGACCGCGAACGTCACCATCATCGAGCGGCTGAGCTGAGCTCGAGAAATTGGGCGGCATGGAAGGCCTTCTGTTGTAGCGCTTTGTCGGGTGCAACGCGCCCAACAGGGGTGCCGTGGCGCGGTGTGCGACGATCCGAGTGTGGGAGAACAGGCGGATCGTCTTGCTCGTGGTGAGTGGTATCTCGATGATGACGAGCTGAGGCAGCGGCGGCTGGAGTGTTGGCGTCGACTCGACTCGTTCAATGGGGCTTCGGCGGACGAGGATGCTGTCCGCTCGCGGGCTCTCGCCAGCCTTTTGGGTGAGGTAGGTGAGGGAGCTTTGGTGGTGCCGCGGTTCCAATGCAGCTACGGATACAACATTCGGCTTGGAGTAAACGCATTCGTCAACGCGAACGGGTTCTTCATGGATGATGCGCTGATCACAATCGGCGCGGACGTGAGGATCGGGCCTGGAGCCCAACTGATGACAGCGTTGCACCCTGTCGATGATCATCGCCGGCGTCGCGAGGGATGGGAGCGGGCTGCTCCGATCGTCATCGGTGAGAACACGTGGCTCGGCGCCTCAGTCACTGTCGGTGCAGGAGTTTCGATCGGTCACAACGCCGTGATCGGCGCGGGAAGTGTGGTCTTGCATGACCTTCCTGATCACGTCGTTGCTGCTGGATCGCCGGCAAGGGTTATCCGTCGGACACCTGCCGAAGTTGAGGGACTGCAACGCGAGCACTAGGGCATGCGATGTCAGAGGGTGATCGTGCGGGTGGGCTCCCAGATGGCGGGGTCGCGGTGGGTGACGACGAAGACGGTGGCCGCCAATTCCCGCACGGCGCCGGCGATACGGCGCTCGGTGGCCTCGTCGAGGGCCGAGGTGGCTTCGTCGAGAACCAGGACGGGAGCGTCTTTGAGGAAGGCGCGAGCGATCGCCACCCGCTGACGTTCGCCACCGGAGAGAGCGGCACCCTGGTGTCCGATGTCCTGATGAATGCCGAGCGTCGAGCGGTCGAGAACGGCGCCGAGGGCAGCGCGCCTGGCGGCGTCCTCGATCTCGATTTCGGTAGCGCCCGGTCTTCCCAGTCCGATGTTCTCGCCGAGGGTGCCCGAGAACACGAGTGGGTCCTGCGGCACGTAGCCGATATGTGCCGCCAGAGCGTCGTAGGGCAAGTCGCGCAATGAAACTCCGCCCAGAGTGACGCTGCCTTGGTCAGGATCGTCGAAGCGCATGAGCAGCCCGAGAAGTGTGCTTTTCCCCGTACCTGAGCGTCCTGCGACGAGAACTCGCTCACCCGCGGGGATCTTCGCGGTGATGCCGCGCAGAACCGGAGCGTGGTCTACCCCGGCGACCTCGATGTCCGTTCCAACAGGGCGCGCGGCGTCCCGGGGTGCGGGCTCGGCCAGTGCGGGAGCCGAAGTCGCTGTGCGGTAGTCGCGAACCGTCGCGCGCAGCTCGTTGACTCCGATTCCGGCCAGGGCGAGTTCGTCGAGCGGCGCAGCGGCGCGGGCGGTGAGGATGACAAGCGCGAGAGCGGCTGCGGGATCGTCGAATCCGGTGGCGGCGAGGAAAATCACTGCACCTGCCAGCGGCACAATGGTGGCGATCGCCGAGATGAATGTCGCTGGTGCCGCGGCGAGATTTGTCCGTGCAAGCGCGGCTTCCTGATTCCGCCAGCTTCGCTCGATTCGTTCGACGGAACGTGTGGGACCGGCTGCTGTGCGCAGTAATTCGAGGTGGTCGGTGAGCTCGAGTGTCGACTGAGTTGCTGCGAGCTCGGCTTCGTGTCGGCGCTCGTCCGCTCGGCTGAGCGCACGTTGGGCCAGCGTCTGAGCGACGAGCGACACGGCGAGCAGTCCACCGACGAGCAGCATGACGCCTGGCCCCGCGACGACCGCGATCCCAGGAAGCAGGAGCAGCGGGATCAGCGGTGCAACCAGGAAGGTCTGAAGTTGGTGCGCGGGAACACTCATCAGCGACGGGATTCCGCGCCCGGCGACGGTGGCGAGCAGTGCCCGGTTGTCGTCGGTGAACCAGGACAGTTTCGCACGGGCGAAGGCGTCGCCGAGAGCGTCGTAGAGATCGCCGACGAGTCGAGCCCCGGTGAAGTAACCGCCCCGTGAGACCAGGACGGTCACGAAGAGAGCGATGGTGGCCGTGGCCAGGACGAGGACCGGCGACCGGTGATCAGCGATCGAGAGCGCGAGGGTGGTGAACGCGATCGCTTCGAGGACAGCGACGGACACCCAACCGAGTCCGATGGTGATCAAGCGTCGTCGGGCTGCATTGGCGCTGTTCATTATTCGGCTCCAGTCAGGGCTGCATTGTGCGAGGCGGCGTCATTCACGTTTCGACCGCCGAGGTCGAGTCGATCGTCGGCATCGTCTGCAAGAGCGGGGTCGTGGGTGACGATCACGACCGTCTTTCCTTCGAAGTGCGCGAGGTGCCGCAATTCTTTCAGCAGTTCTGCCGCTGTCCGATCGTCGAGTGCACTGGTCGGCTCGTCGAGCAGCAGTACTGCTGCGGGCGAGAGGAACACCCGAGCGATCCCGACGCGCTGACGTTCTCCTCCGGAGAGTGAAGTGGCGTGGGCGTCGAGGCTGACGTCGATCTGTGCCCGGCGTAGTGCGGCGGTGTATTCCGCGTCCGTTGCATCGGGGGCGGCCAGCGCGATGTTCTCGCGCACCGTGGCAGGTAACACGTCTGCGCCCTGGGGTGTGAGCAGAACGGACTGTGGCCGCAGGTTCTCGTCGATCGCGGTGATGCTACGACCTGCGTAGCGGACGGTACCCAGTTCCGGGATCTCGAAGCCGGCCAATGCTTTCAGGAGCGTCGACTTGCCCGCTCCACTCGGTCCCGTGATCGCAGTGATCGCGGCTGGGCGGAATGCATGCGTGACGCCGTCGACGACTCTGCGGTCCGCGATCGTGACAGTCAGGTCGACGATCTCCAGGTGGTCGGACGGACTCGCCGCCGGAACGGTGAGTGCTTCACCGGCAGGGAGAGTGGGTTCGTTCAGGGTAGTGGCGAGCCGGACCGCAGCAGAGCGTCCAGCCGCGACGTAGTCGAGGCCGTGCCCGAGTCGCAGGGCCGGTGTCACGATTGCGAGGCTGAAGAGAATGGTGGCGGCCAACGTCGTTGCATCCCAGTGATATCCGACGGCATAGGCGATCGCGAACGTCGCCGTCGCCTGCATGAGGGCAACGGCGACGGCCGCAGGGGTAGCCACGAGTCGAACGCGCTCCTGCATTCCCCGGGTGAACCGTGCTGTCGATTCTGCATAGTCGGTGGCAGCGCCGGTCTGCGCGCCGTAGATCCGGCAGACGCGGATGCCGCGGGCATAGTCGTCCACGGCAGTCACGATGTCGCCCATGACATCTGCACTTTCGGCGCTGTGCCGAGCGGCCATTCGGGGGATCACGACCAGGTAGAACAGAGCTGCCACGATGCCGGGAGCCAGAGCGAGAAGCGCCACGGGGCCGGCTGAGGCAACCAACGCCGCGATCGTGACCGCGGGGACCACGATGAGTGTGGCGAACTCGGCCGGTAGGTGCGCAGTCATATGGTGCAGCGCCGAGATGTCGTCCGAAACGAGCCTCCTCAGCGCGTCTCCGCTGTAGCGGGACAGCGTGCTTGCCGGTAGGCGAACGAGGTGGGCTGCGAGTTGGCGGCGAACCCTTGCCTCGAAAAGCGATTCCGCGTGGTGCGAGAGCCACGACGATGTGGCAGCGAGCGCGACGCCCACGAGCCATAGCGCACATGCCCACCCGGCCCAGCTCATCGACGGTTCACCGATGAGTTGCACGACGCACCAGAGCGCCCCGAGCATCGCGACCCCCGACGCTGCGGCCGCGACGACCCCGGCAGCCAATGCAGGCAGCGCCGGGCGCAAGGCCGGGACCAGCGACGGTTCGACGAGAGGGCGGGGCATGGATAACTCCTTGAATCAGCTTCAGGGTGCAGGCACGACAAATGACCGAGACCTAAGGTTAGGGGTCGATGGCTCCATGTGGTTATCGCCGTACGCCGATTTCTTACACTTGCCCAGCATCCGTCGGTGTCAGGATGCGGCCGAGATGGAACTCATGACGTCTTCCCACACGCCCATGACTGCGGGTTCGGTTGGACCCGTTTGGGTGAAGACTGCCACGCATTTGCGGCGGAAGTCGTACATCTCGATCGAGCTGGTCAGGCCGTGAACGCCGTGGGTGAGGGTCAGCCAGCACTCCGAGACACCATTCAGGTCGATCATCGTCCGGCAGGTGTCGGACGCCAAAGTCAGCGTCCCCCCGAACATGGCTGCGGCGTCGAGGTCACCACGGTGGATCTGCAGGCATCCGTTCCCGGCGACGACGGTCGTGACGGGCAGTTGGTAGTAGGACAGGTGCTCCATCCCGGCAGCCATGAGGTGAGGATCGACTCGCCGGTAACCGAGGGCGCCCAGAGCGACCAGGCCGCTACGACGTTCGCTGCCGCCGTCCGCGAGGATGAAGTCGAGCTGTGTCAGCTGATCGGCTTCGGCCCAGAATGCGGGCGTATTCGATGTCTGGATGGGAGGGCTTGTTTCCCTCGCAGTGCTCGGCGCAGTTCGCATCGCTTCGAAGGCGAGACGATCCGAGGCCGGGGTCAAATACGTGGTGTGTGAACTTGATCCGTGGATGTCGAACATGCGGAGCGTCGGCGGTAGGTGCTGCTCTGCGTCAGTGGTCACCACCGAGCCGAGGGAGACAACGTTCAAACGTAGAGCGACGAGCCCGGGCGCGCAGACCAACGGATCGCCGGGAACTGTCGGAACGGAGTACTTGCCCGAGTCGTTGACAGCCACCGGGCCTGCGACGGTGATTGCTACCGTGTCGTCCAAGAGCGGCAACATTTTGCCGACTACGTCAGGTGCGGTGTCGATCAGTCCACCACGGAACCCCGGACGCGCAAGCAGTGCGTCCAGGTCCGACATGCGTGCCAAAGCTGCGCAACGACATTCGCCACGGTGCGGGCACATCTCAGTAGACATCCCTTAGGTACCGCTTCGATCGTTTGAGGTTGTTGAAGTAATCCTCGGCGGCGTCCGCATCCAACCCACCGTGCTCGGCGACGACCTCGTGCAATGCGTCGTCGACGTCCTTTGCCATCCGAGTGGCGTCGCCGCAGACGTACACGTGCGCACCGTTTTCGAGCCAGTCGAACAAGTCTCGGCCCTGCTCGCGCATACGAGTCTGGACGTAGATCTTCTCGGACTGATCGCGCGAGAAGGCCAGATCGAGGCGAGTCAGGACACCGTCACGGGTCAGCCCGTTCAACTCGTCCTCGTAGATGAAGTCGCTCGACTGATGCTGATCGCCGAAGAACAGCCAATTCTGCCCCGACGCGTTGCGCGCGCGACGCTCGTGCAGGAAAGCGCGGAAGGGTGCGATGCCGGTTCCGGGGCCGATCATCACGACGGGAACAGCGTCATCGGCTGGTAGGCGGAACGAATTGTTCTTGGAGACAAAAACTCCGACCCGATCGCCCTCGCCTACGCGGTCCGCCAGGTACGTCGAGCAGACGCCGCCGCGGTCCCGCTCGCCCGAGCGGTAGCGCACACTCGCTACCGTCAGATGGACGGTGCCGTCGTGGGCCAGCGGGCTGGAGGAGATCGAATAGACCCGATGTTGCAGCGGGCGAAGAAGTGTAAGCAGATCCTCGGGATTGAGGCGAATGCTGTTGTCCAACTGGAGGAGATCGAGAACGTCCTTGCCCCACAGCCACGCATCGAGCGCTTCCCGATCTTCCGTGTCGAGAATATGCTGCAGTTCGGCGTCGCCGCTGCGTCGGGCGATGTCTTCGATCAAATCGCGCGAGGGAATGGAGATCTCGTAGTCGCTGGTCAACACCTGGTCCAACGGTGCGGACGAGCCGTCTTTCGCGGTAACCACATAATCGCCGCTGACACCGAGCTGATGGATGATCGCCTCGACGAGGGCAGGGTCGTTGATCGGGCGGATGCCCAATCCATCTCCGGCCTCGTAGTCCAGACCGTCCTCGCCGAGCGCAAAGGTGAAGTGGCGGACTTCCTTGGCAGAGTCCTCGCCGGACAACAGCCGGTTGGCGAGGACGGTTGCAGGATAGGGGTTCTTGCGAGTCCACTGGGACTTGGTCTTCGTCTGAGCGGGCGCAACCGGCGAGGCAGCGGCCCCCGCATCACCGTCGACACCGGCCACCGCAGCGACGGCCCGAACGATCCACTCGGCCGCCGGATCCTCGTAGTCGACGTCGCAATCGGTGCGGTCGACAACCCGGGTCCCGCCGAGCGCTTCGAAGCGGGCGTCGATGTTCTTTCCCGACTGGCAGTACCCGTCGTAGCTGGTGTCACCGAGTGCGAGTACTCCGAAGTAGAGACCCTCCAGCCGGGGCGCACTCTCGGATTCGACTGCATCCCAGAACAGCTGCGCGTTGTCGGGCATCTCGCCCTCGCCGTAGGTGGAGGTGATGACGAGCACCCGGCGCATGGCGGAAAGTGCATTGATATCCACGGTGTCCAGACCCGCGACAAGTGGTTCGAGACCGTGGGCACGAGCAGCTGCGGCTGCGTCTTCAGCCAAGGACTCCGCGTTGCCGGTCTGACTTCCGTAAAGGATGTGCACGGCTGCGCCGGCAGCTCTCTCCACTGTCGCTGTTGCAGTACCGGTTTGACCGGACATGACAGTTCGCGAGTGTAGACCGGCCAGGAATCCGGAAAGCCACGCGCGCTGGTCGCCGGTGAACGGTGCGTATTCGGGGATGTACGGGATTTCCATGATTTGAAGCTCACCTACTTTCGGGGGAGGAGGTCAGGACACCAGGTCGGGGATCGTGCGCGAAGCGAACAGTTCGTCGAAGTTCGGCAGTGATCCGAGCTTGTCCCGATTCTTGTTGTCTTGAAACAGAATCCACCCGTACGTCGCCGGGCTGTCCATGGCCAACACGTTGCGTAGGCTCAGCGCCTGTTTGTAGTCGTCGACGCGCTTGGCTGCAATCAACGCAGCCAACTGTTCGTCGTCGTAGCCGGCGAGAATCTCTTTCGAGTACTTGACCAAGTGCTGGACGAGGGCGAAGTCCTCGGTCAGCACCAGGTTTCGGGCCGCCTTCTGCACTGCTGGATCGTCGGGTCCGGACGCACCCGGCGTGCGGGCGGTGGCGAGTTGTTGCGCGAAGTGAAGCACGGTGTACTCACTGAGCAGCGCATACATCGTCGCCGTATCGGTCTCGCCGTAGGCTGGGACTGCTCCGTTCAGTGCAGGGCGCCCGTCGCGCACTGCGAGTTTGAAGGTGCGGACCTGACGTGCTGCGATGGCGGACGCCAATTCTTCGAGGAGCTCTTTGTGCGACTTCGCAGCCAGGATTGCATCACTGTCCTGGTAGAGCATCAGTGCCTTGGGCATCGCGTAGGCGAACGAGTGCTGTTCGACTTCCCAGTTCTCGAGCAGTCGGGTTCCGAGCGCGGATCCCGTTGCCTCCACATGCAGTTCGAGCAGGAGTTGTACTGCGTGGTTGTGGACGGCGGCAAGAGGGTCGGTCGCAGCGGTGATCGAACCCAGCAGTACGGAATCGGTACTTGCTCGCAGTGCCAATTCGCCACGAGGGTCGTACTGGTAGAAGAAGCCACCACTCATGCCGTTGCCGACACCCTTGCCGAACTCGCCGAGATTCACGACAGCACCGTTGGTCATGTACTCGCCGGCGAAGTCTCCGACACCTTCGACGACAGCACTGGCGCCGGAGTTGCGAACTGCGAAGCGATCGCCTGCTTCACCTTCGACGAACACTCGTCCACCGGTGGCGCCGAAGAGCGCGAAGTTGCCGATCAACACGTTGCCACCGGCGTCACTGGAGCCGCCGCCTGGGCTGCGCACGGCAATCACGCCGCCGCTCATGCTCTTTCCTACGCCGTCGTTACATGTCCCGGTGTGTTCCAGGTGCATGCCGTCGTTGCAGAATGCGCCGAACGACAGGCCCGCAGATCCGGTCGTCAGGACGCGCACGCTGCCCGGCGCCAGATACCGTCGCCCGCGCTCGTCGGTCAGTACTCCCGGAGCGAGAAGGCCGGGCGCTCCGTAGTTGAGTTCGCGTTCGAGGTCGATCGCCAACTGACCACCGACGCTCTTGTTCCGGTTACCCAGGTGCAGTGCACCTTCGGCGAATTCAGGTCCGGACACGGCGACCGAGGCCTCGCCACGGTTGAAGAACACCGTACGAACCTCGTCCATGATCTTCTCGTCGAGCGCGTACTCACGTTCGAGGTACACAGGATTGTCGATGGTGATGTCCGGGGCGGACTCGAACATCGCGTCCAGCTTCAGATTGCCGACAATAGACGGGTGATCGAGCAGATGCAGGAGATCCGTTCGACCCCGCGCTTCCTGAAGGGACCGCATTCCCAGATTCGCGAGCAGTTCCCGAGTTTCGTGAGCGATGTTGAGAAGGTACTGCGCCATCGCGCGGGGATCGCCGTCGAACAGTTCCGGGTTGGTGGTCAGACCGGCGGGGCACTTGATGTTGCAGTTCTTGGCCATGACGCAGCCCATCATCATCAGCGCCGACGTACCGAACTCGAAGCTGTCTGCGCCGAGTAGGGCGGAAGTGATGATGTCGCTGCCGGTCTGATGCGCGCCCGAGCATCGCAGAACGACTTTCTGGCGAAGGCCGTTGGCACACAGAGCTTGATGGACCTCCGCGATACCGACCTCGGCCGCACGACCCGCGTATTTGAGGCTGGTCACCGAAGCTGCGCCGGTGCCACCGGTATTTCCGGCGACGTTGATGACGTCGGCGCCGGCCTTGGCGACACCGACGGCGATGGTGCCGATTCCTTCCGAGGACACCAACTTCACGATCACCCGAATGCGAGCTGCCTTGCAGTCGTGGATGAGCTGAGCGAGGTCCTCGATGGAGTACGTGTCGTGGTGAGGCGGCGGCGAAACCAGTTCGACCCCGGGCGTTCCGCCGCGGGCGGCAGCGATGTCGACGGTGACCTTGGCGGCCGGAAGCTGCCCGCCCTCACCGGGTTTTGCGCCTTGGCCGAGTTTGATCTCGATCTCTTCGAGCATCGGATCGGCGAGGTAGCCCGCCCAGATTCCGAAGCGTCCGGATGCAAACTGCTTGATGCGCGATGCACGAATCGTGTCGTAGCGCGAAAGGTGTTCGCCGCCTTCGCCGCTGTTGGACATCGCACCGACCATGTTCGTGCCGTGCGCGACGGCTTCGTGCGCCGGAGCGTTCAGTGCGCCATGGCTCATGGCACCCGACGCCAACTTCGGGGTGATGTCGCTTGCACTCTGTACCTCGGAGAGAGGTACACCTGCCGGTGCGACCCTCAGCTTGGAAAGGAACTCTGCCGCAATACCGGTTGCATTCAGCACCAGATCCGGGTCGGTGGCCTCGATGGTGACGTCGTCGGCAAAGGCGACGGAAAGAGCATCGCCGAGTGCTACCACCCGAGCGGTGTCGTCGGCCAGTGGACCGTCCAGGCTAAGTGTGTACCGGCCGTCCGCGGCAGATTCACACCGGATTCCACGCATCACGATCGTCTTATTGCCGCGCACCGAGAATCGGCTGATCTGGTCGGTGAACTCGGCTGTCGTCACCGCAAATGTGACATCACCGGGCACGGAGATGACATCGCGCAACGCGGCGGGACGACGCGATCGTTCCGCAGCCATGACAGTGGAAAAGTCCCGGTACCCGGCGGTGATGTCGAAGTCGTCGATCTGCTCGGTGGTCAACCGGTCGAAGCTCGTCGCCCGGTATGCCCCGGCGTCGAGGCGGAAGGCGTCGTCGAGCCGTCCGAGCGGCAGTAGACGTAGAGCCTCGAATTGTTCTGTTCCGGAGGGACTGTCGAATGCGATCTTCTCTTCGGTGAGTTCGACGTACTTACGGACCGCGGTGGTACCGAACGAATGCCCTGCGCCGTCTGCACGCTCCTTGAACAGGCCGAGCAGTGGCAGATCCTTCTCGCCCCCGACTGCGCTCGCACGCTCGTGCCACTGCTTCGAGGTCACCGCGACGGTGTCGAAACCGACGCCACCCACCGGTGACTTCATGTTGGGGAACCACTGGCGCAGAACAGGGTCGGAAGTGTCGAGGAAGTTGGGTTCGAAAAATTCTCCGCCGATGTAGCTTTCGACGGTGCACAGACCGACGCGTCCCATCGTCTTCATCAGGGACTTCTCGGCGGCCTTCGCGAAGCGTCGGAACGCGGCGTCCGGGTCAGCGGCGAACTTCTCCTCGGCTCTCAACTGAACGGACAGCGGGTAGACGGCGGAAGCGCCGAAACCGAGTGCGGCCGCAACGTGGTGTGAGGACTCGATCTGGCCGCTCTCGACGATGAGAGAGACGCGCAATCGCAGGCCCGCGTCGATGAGGCGTTGGTTCAATGCTCCGACGACCATGATCGCGGGAAGTGTTGCGCGCTCGTGAGATACGTGGCGGTCGGTCAGGACTGCGATTCCGCCCTGTTCGGCCGCGAAGGCTACAACAGCGTTGCCGAGCGCGGTCATCGCGTCGACCATTGCCTGCGCGTCACCCTCGGCGGGGTAGAGCATTTCGAAGCGGCGGTGCGGAGTGTGGTTCTGTTCGCGGATCTTGAGCATGTCCAGGTGCCCGAGGATCGGCGAGGCGATGACGATCTGCTTGCCCTGTCCGGGGGACATCTTCGCACCCAATGCAACCCTGAGAGTCATACCGTCCGCTTCCCGGATGCTGTCGAGGGGAGGGTTGGTGACCTGGGCGAATCGCTGCGAAAAGTAACGAGCCACGCCGCCTTCGCGGTCGCTGAATGCGTTGATGGCGTTGCCGTAACCCATGGCGGAGACCTTTTCGGCTCCGTGCGTGAGCATCGGATCCATCAGGAATTTGAAACTTTCCTGATCCAGGGAGTACGCCATGTAGCGCTGATGAACCTCGAAGGTGCCGTTGTAGCGGGTCGGGGAGCTGACTTTCTCCGCTGGCACGGTGGGAATGTCTTCGATCAGGATTCGCGATTGCTCCAGCAACGACTGGTAGTCGCGCTGAGCGGCAATCTTTTCCAGAGCTTCGCGGGCAGTGTAGGTATGGCGGTCTCGATGATCGAAGTACAACATTCCGCCGGCCTCGACGCGGCCACGGTGAATCACCGTCTCGGGTGCGAACGCGATCTGTCCGGCTTCGGAGAATGCGCACACGTAGTCGTGCGTCTCGATCGTGCGTAGTGGACGCAGACCGAGGCGATCCAGGCGCGCACCGATGATGGTGCCGTCGCCGAACACCAGCGCTGCCGGTCCGTCGTTCTTCTCCTCGTACAGCGAGAAGTACTCGAACATCGCACGCACTGCGGGGGAGAGAGTGGTGTCGTTTTCCCAGGCCGGCGGCATCATCGAGACCACAGCCGTCACCAGGTCGACACTGTCCTCGATGACGCGTGCTTCCAGGGTCTGATCGAGTCGGCAACTGTCGGACTGGCCGGGCGGACGGACGATCGCACGTCGTTTTGCACTGGCGACAGCAGCTTCGGAGAGCCGATTCTTCTTGTCCGTGTTCAGTTCTCCGTTGTGAGCCATGAACCGGAACGGCTGCGCCATCGTGGGATGCGGGTCCGTGTTGGTCGAGAACCGCGTGTGGAAGTACATCGTGTGGACAGCGTGATCGGGGTCGACCAGGTCGCGGAAGTACGGGATCACTTCGTCGGAGTTCAAGCGGCCCTTGAGAACCTGAGTCCTCGCGCTGAGGGACAGTGGGTACAAACCGCGTAGTGCAGGGGTGTTGTACGCGATGGCTTCGATGGCGAGCAGAGCTTCGTGCACGAGGCGATCGACAACCGCAGGCTCGGGACGCGGAGTGGGGACCTCGAAAATCCACTGCCTGATCGGAAGCTGATGCGCGATGGCTGCCGGCCGAATCGCCGAGTCGTCGACCGGCACGTTGCGCACAGCGAGGGTGGTGAAGCCTCGGTCCAGAAGTTCGCGTTCCACCAGAGCGGCTGCACGAGCATGCTGAGCATCGTTGTCCGGAAGGAAGAAGTTGCCGACGCAGAAGCGGCCGGCGCGGAGATCTGAGCGCCCGGTGACCTTGCGGAAGAACCGGAGGGAGAGGTCAACCGAGACACCGCCGCCGTCGCCGACGCCCTCGGAAGACATACCGCCGCGGTGCGGTACCGAGCAGAGTGCTTCTCGCCCCTTGATCAGGACATCGTGGGTCTGCACGCCGTCCTTGCGCGTGATGAACCCGACCCCGCAACTGCTCTTGTCATCTGAGGGGTCGTACAAACCGACGATGGACGTGCTCACTGCAGCAACCTTCTCCCTGTCCTGGTTGCCCGGAGATTGTTCGACCGGGCAGATACGACGGCATGTATTCCGTCAGGGCAGGGCGTCGCTGCTTCGATGAAGCGGCACCCGAATGGGATCAGACTACTGAGTAGAGGCTTACCTTAGTCAAGTCTACTTGGTGTGACTTGGATCTGAGCAGGTCAGAGGGTTGCTTTGTAGGCAAGTGCGTAGGCGATCTTGCCCGGCTTGTCGTCTGTGTACGGCTTGGACAGCTTTGCGAACTCGCCCTTGGACTCGGCTTTGCCGTCGTTCCAGGCCGACAGGACGCCAAGATCGGTGGCAGTGAATCCGCTGTCGACGACGGCATCGCCCGTCAACGCTGTCTGTGCTTTGGTCACCGACTTCACGGTGCCCAGGTAGCTGGAGAGATCATCGCGATTCCAGTTGGTGAGGTCGATGGGCGCGGTGTCGCGGACCCAGGCGCCCCAGTAGAACTCCTGGAACGGAATCGTGCCTGCGGCGAATCCGATGTCGCGGGAGAAGTACATCAAGCTGCGGTACTTGTCGTCGGCGAAGTTGGCCAGGCCGACGCTCTTCGGCAGAGCCTGGACCGGTACCTGGTTTCCGTCGACGTCACGCGACCAGACCCACTTGTTCTTCTCCATCTCGGTCCAGAAGGCACCTTCACTCAAGCCGCTGAGGTTGCCGAGAACCCGCAGTCGCACGTGAAGGTCGGGACCGCCGTCGGCCGTCTCGATGAAGGACGTGAGGGTGTGGTGACCGTCGGTCAGGTAGAGATCGCCGCGGGGTCCGACGACCACGGTCTTCATGGGCGCGATGCTCTCGGCGGTTTCCTGACCCACTGGAATCTGGCAGGTGAAGGACGACGGGTCCTTCAGCGTCGACGCCGCAGTAGCGGTCGCGGCCTGGATCTGGCCGTTCGCCTCACACCAGTCGTCGAACTTCTTGTTGATCGTGTCTTTTCCGAGCGTGTATCGCCCGAGCTTGTAGTACACCTCGTCGTAGCCGAGGGACGGTTGTGTCGCGTGAACGTCGCCGATGCGCACGTCCAGGAGATCACCTTCCTTGGCGCACAGGTACTCCGATCCGCCGGCGGAGCCTGAGAACGAACCGGTGGAGATTCCGCCACACGCGAGGGGAGCGGCGACAGCGGGAGTGCTGACCAATGTTCCGGCGCCGAGCAGTGCCAGTGTTGTGAGTGCCGAGATGGCGGAACGACGCATGTGGGGATCTCTCCTGATGATGGGTTCGCACGTGAAGAAGCTTGCGTCACAATCGCTCAGGGTGGTTTCGGACTTACTGACAACAGACATCCGCGCGGTGGCTACCACGTGAATTCACGTCGTAACCACCGCGCGGTGAGCCGGTTGGTTGATCAGCCCTGCAGTTGATCAGCCTTGCAGTTGATCAGCCCTTGTAGTTGTAGAAGCCCTCGCCGACAGCAACGCCGAGCTTGCCCTCGTCGATGTAGTTCTTCTTGATGTAGTCGGCGAATTCGCGCTGCTTCTCGCCGCCCTGGGAGGAGATGTTGTAGACGGTGGTCAACCCGACGACGTCCATGATCTGGAAGGGGCCGAACGGGGCTCCGGTGCCGATACGCCACGTCTTGTCGACCATGTCGGGATCGGCGATGCCGTCGATCAGCAGGTCGGAGGCCGCGTTGAGGAGCGGGACCAGGAGCGAGTTGAGTACGTAGCCCGCCTTCTCCTTCTTGAGTTCGATCGGCACCATGCCGATGTTCTTCGCGAACTCGACGACCTCGCGGTACACGGCGGGGTCGGTGGACTCGGTGCCCATGACCTCGGCAGTGTTGTTGACCCACACGTGATTTGCGAAGTGCAGTGCGAGGAACTTCTCGGGGCGGCCGGTGAACTCCTTGAGATCGCTCGGCAGCAGCGTCGAGGAGTTGGTAGCGAACACCGTGTGCTCAGGAGCAACCGTGGCAAGCTTCTCGTAGGTGTCGCGCTTGATGGCGATGTCCTCGGGAATTGCCTCGATGACCAGGTCGGCCTTGGCGACGGCTTCGCCTAGATCGTACGAGTACGTAATACGTTGCAGCGCTTCGTCAGCCTTGCCTTCCTTGGCACCCTCGACGTTCTCGGCCTTGTAGGCCGCGGCCAACGAGTCGAACCGAGCCTTGGCCTTTTCGATGACCTCGGCGTTGATGTCGTACGCGACGACGTCGAAGCCGTGATAGGCGGTCTGATAGGCGATCTGTGAGCCGAGAACTCCGGTACCCAGAACGGTGATCTGCTTCAGTTCAGTCATTTTCGATCCTCAATCCTATTCGGTGGGTAGTCCGGCAAGCGTCAATCGGACCTGTGCGGCAACGATGTTCGTGAGTTCGTCAGCCGTGATCCGGTCCAATGCCGCGCGGGCTATTTCGAAGTGCAGCACGTTGGAAATCGTTCGCGCTGCAGTGGTTGCTCGGGTGGTGTGGTTGGGGTGTGCCTCGTGCAAGATTTGCGCAATCCGCGTTTGCAGGCGCTGCGAGAGTTTCAGGCCTTCGGCCCGGAAACACTCGCTGGGCTCACCGAACAACACCTCGCGTTGGTAGATGCCGGTGTTCTCGTCGTTTCGGCGACTTGCGATCAGCAGGGGTGAAACCAGCTCGAGCACACGATCTTCTGTGCCGGTCGACTTGGCTTCACGCTCTTCTCCCAATTCGATCTGCTTGCGGTATTCCGCGTTGTACACCATGAGCAGCAACTCGGCTTTGCTTGCGGCGTAACGAAAGAGAGTGCCGCCGGCTACATCGGCGCGGTCGGCAATTTCTTGAGTTGTGACTGCGCTGTAGCCCTTTTCCGCGAACAGTTCGGCAGCGGCGTCGAAGATGCGTGTCTGCTTCTCGAGTTTGTTGCGTTCGCGACGGCCCAGCTCTTGGTCCGGCTTCGTCATCCCGCTCACCTCGTTCCATTTCGGATCACGCTCATAAATGAGTCTACTCCGAAATATCGGGAGGGTGGAGTCTCCTCCGTCACATCACCGCAGTCCGCTGACCCAACCGGCGAACACGTCTGAGAACACGTCCGCTTCGCACGCATGCGCCGATTCGGGATAGGCGCACTCTGGGTATCCGGCGACGACGGCGGCAAGTTCGACGTTGCAACACTGCGCCAAGAGGCCACGCAGGAGATCCGCAACCGACCAACCCGCGACGGATACCGCAGGGATTCCCTCTTCCTCGTACACCTTCACCAGATCGGCGTGCCTCCAGGACAATTCCTCGGCCACCAGTGCATCAGGGTTGAAAGACATGGCGCGGTCGAGTGATCCGCGCAGAAGTGAGTGCGGATCGTCCTCGCCGCGAAGCCTGGTCGCGAGGTCCGCCGGCGCCTTCTGCATGACGAACATCCAAGGTTTGCCGTCGGGAAAGACTCCACCGAAGCCTGCCACGTTGAACGGTAGGTGGCTACTGAGAAAATCGGTCTCCACGTCGACGTGTTGATCGTCGCCCAGATGAATGAAGTGGCCGGAGGCAATCTCCTCGCCCATTGCCGGCTCAGCCCATGTGTTGTTCCACAGATCGGTCATCCGACTGCCTTCGGGAAAATCGAGAACCTCGAAGAGAAAACCCATGTCTCTACAACTCCCCGTCGAAGTGGGTGGTTACTCCACCGGTCAGTCGAGAAACCGTCTGCGCCGAGGTCGCGAGGACGACTCGGCTTGTCTCGAAGGTCATCTCGTCGCGTTCGGTGTCCTCCGATTCGGGATCTTCGGCGAGTGAGAAGTCGAGTTCCACCTCTCGATCGGTGCTGGAACAGACCGAGATCATCAGCCCGAGTCGTTCGTCGGTGAACGCCGGAAGCGATTTCTCGGGATGGAAGTCTGCGGCCGCGTGAAAGAAGAACGCCGCCAGCCGTTCGACGAATCCGTCGTCCGTATGTCGGCTGAGATACTGATTGAAGCGGTCGGGGCTGAGCAGCCCGACGTCGAAAACGAGTGTGGGTACGTCGGATTCGAAGACAGTGGCGGGAACCGCATGACTGCGAAGGAAGACTGCGGCGCCGCCGTATCCCGGCAACCTGAACCCATCACGCATCTGGTGTACTCCCGTCGCAGTGGTGTCCTGTCCACGCTAGGCCATTGCTCGGCCGCGTGCTGCCTACTCGAGTAGGCAGCTTGATGGAAGAATCACCGCCTATGACTGCTGTCCTGTACCCGCCCGTCGAACCGTACGAGTCCGGTCTGTTGGAAGTGGCGGATGGTCAGAGTCTGTACTGGGAGACAGTCGGCAATCCTGCGGGCATTCCGGTTCTCTACCTCCACGGCGGTCCCGGTTCGGGATGCACTGTCGGCGCCAGGCGTTTCTTCGATCCCGAAGTCTTTCGCGCAGTTCTGTTCGATCAGCGAGGCTGTGGGCGCAGTCTTCCGCTAGCGAGCAGTCCGGACGTCGATCTGACCGTGAACACCACGGCGCACATTGTGGAAGACATCGAGCGTCTTCGTGAGCATCTCGGTATCGAGCGATGGATCGTCACGGGACTTTCCTGGGGCGTGAGTTTGGGTCTGGTGTACGCGCAGGCGTTTCCCGCGCGGGTGCAAGCGATGGCCCTGGGCGCGATCACCGGCGGGACGAGGGTCGAAATCGAGTGGATCACCCGTGCCATGGGCCGGGTATTTCCGCGTGAATGGGAAGAGTTCGTGGCGCCGTTGCCGGTGGACGAGCGTGACGGAAACCTCCCCGCGGCATACGCGCGACTGCTCGCCGATCCGGATCCTGTTGTGCGCGAGAATGCCGCGTTGCAGTGGTGCCGTTGGGAAGACGTGCACGTCTCGCTGATGCCGGGGTGGACTCCGAGTGTTCGATACCAGAATCCGGACTTCCGTCGCGTGATGACCAGGCTGGTCACGCATTACTGGGGTAACGACTGCTTCCTGGCGCCGAATCAGATCTTGGACGGAATGGACCGCCTCGCTGAGATTCCCGCGATTCTCGTGCACGGACGGTATGACATTTCCGGGCCACTCGACACTGCCTGGGCGATCCACCAGCGGTGGCCGGGTAGTCAGTTGGTGGTGCTCGACGACGCCGGGCATGGCGGTGGCGGATTCAACGAGGCAATCGTGGAAGCTCTGAATTCACTGGCTCATTCGATCTGATCGAGTGCCCCGGCGCGGGCCGCGGCGAGCGCGCCGGCAGCAGCACGATCGGCAACCGACTGGTCGACGGGTAGATCGGCGACCAGCAGGCGATAGTAGATGGGTGCGGCGACGGCCGCCAGAAGATCCGCGGCCGAGACCTTCTCGGAGATCTCCCCGCGCTCGACTGCTCGGCGAACGACGATGTCTGCCAGTTCGTAACGTGCGGAATAGAACTCGCGCTTGAGTCTCGCGACCTCGGGCGTGCGGACCGCATCGGAGAACAGTGCAGCCACCAACGCGCCGCCTGACTCGCTGGTCACCAGTGCGACTATCGATCTGGCCATCTCGCGCAGATCGGATTCGATGGAACCGGTATCCGGGATGGGAACGGTGGTTGCCGATACCTCGACGGCCGCGTCGGCCACCAGTTGGGACAGCGTGCTCCATCGCCGGTAGATCGTGGTCTTGTGGACTCCGGAGCGGGTGGCTATGTCCTCGATGGTCATCGCGGCGAATCCGCGTTCGGACAATTCGGCCGCCGTGGCTGCCAGGACGGCCTCGCGCACCCTGGCACTACGCCCTCCGGGCCGTTGTGGTGTCGAAGTCATGAGTCAACCTTATCGCAACAAGGTGTTGTGTTAGCTGGAGGCACGTGGTTCACTGAGCTAATGCAACTGATCGTTGCATTAGAGATGAATTGAGGGGTGTTTTCCCATGTCATACGAATTTCCTGTCGATCACCGAGGCCTCTTCGAAGAGCGCACAGGACAGTTTCTGAGCTTCGGGCTCCCCGTCTCGGATCTCGAGGAACTGCGCGCGTCCATCCACTCGACCTGGGCCGACGCGCCGGGTGGTTGGTCGTACGAGTGGTCGGCGTTGGCAGCAAAGTACTCCGCGGCCGGCAATCATTCACTCGCGGCGATGATCTACGGAATCGCCAAGTTCCCCGTCCTGGCCAACGATTCGCGGCGCCGGGCCCTGCAGAATCAGGTGGACGAATACGTCAAGGCAGCACCGGGATTCGGGCTCGAGTTCGAGCGTCGAATCCTGTCCCTGCCCTACCGAAACGGCGAGATCGAGCTACCGGTACACATCCTCTCGGCGGACGGACGGTACGAAGACGCACCCGTCCTGTTGCTCAGCGGCGGCGTCGACGGCTGGAAGATGGACATGCATCCGTTGGCCAGCGCGTTCGCGAAGAACGCCGGGGTGACGGTTGTCGCTTTCGATCAGCCGGGAACTGGTGAATCACCCGTTCCTCTCGATGCTTTCGGCGACGAGGTGCTCGACGGGCTCGTATCGACGGCTCGCGCCCTCGGCAATGGCCAGGTGGCACACCTGGGAGTCTCCTTCGGTGGCAACTTCGCCGTGCGGTCGGGGTTGACCGGCGCCGTCGATGCGGTGATCAACATCGGCGCCCCGGTCAAGGGCGCGTTCGAGACCGCGAACGCGGAGCGCCTGGTCTACGGCATGGGTGACATCGTCGGAAACGCACTGGGTTTCGATGCGCCGGCAACCAAAGATGCACTGGTACAGGGTCTGCGTGCTTTCGATCGCAGTGCCTTGATGACCGCAGACGACGGCCGGACCCCGATGCTTGTGGTCAACGGGGCCGACGACGTTCACATTCCGCTCTCGGACACCACTCTCTTCGAGGAGCGCCCGAACACTCAGGTACACGTCATCCCGGATGCGGGGCACTGCGCAGTGACCAAGCTGCCCGAGTTGACGCCGATGATGATCGACTGGCTACGAGATGCCCTGTCAGGAACCGCTCCACGAACCGGTCGATGATCCGCCGCCGAAGCTGGCAAAACGATACGTCGCAAGAACGGCTTTGTGATCGGTCGGCCACGGCGTCGGCGAAGCGATGAAGTTGTCCTGGGAGTTCTCTTCCACTCTTTGGTTGTGCACGATCGTCTTTCGGGGTCCGATGATTCCTACAGATCCCAACTTCAGGTCGGAAGCGCGATCGGCGAAGATGTAGTCGATCCGATCGCGTTCGTCTGCCTCGGGTGCCCAGGTGAGCTGTGAGGTGTCGACGTCGGGATTGTCGGACGGCCAGGTGAAGCCCGGGTGTGTGGCCGGGTTCGGGTACTTACTGCGGTAAGCGTCGACGAATCCGGCTTGGTCGAGCAGGCGGGTGGATTCCCAAGGAACGACTACACCGTTGTGGTCGAACAGATTTCGCGTGCCGTCGGTCCAATCCAGGGCCGACGGTTCGTTGAAATCGCCACCGAGGATGACGGATCTGCCCTTGGCCCGTTCTTTTGCCGCATCGTCGACGAACGTCGAAATTGCCTTGGGTCGTCCCGAATTGATGTTCACGCGCTGAACCGTCTCGGGGTCCGTGACCGGACCGGACGGCATCTTGTTCCAGCCGAACTCGGAGAACTCTCCGGGCTTGGGAACACCCGCGCCGTATCCGCGCGGTAGATACGTCGCGTAGGACGTGTAGGCCAGATGTGCCGAGTAGGCGGCGATTTGTTTGCCGTCGACCGTCACGACTGCCTTGATCATCGAGTTCAGGTCGGCTGTTTCCTCGATCGGAAACTTGGAGAGAATCCCCACGTCGGAGGACGCTGCTCCGTAGAAGGTGGTTCCTGATTTGGTCAGCATGTCCGCCAATGCAGTTGTCGCAGTGCCGGCTTCCGACAGGAGAACTATCGACGCCTGTGTCGAGATGATCATGTCGGCGATCAGCTGCAGGCCACCGTTGATCTTGGTTCCGCCGTGCCAGGTGTTGAGGGAGAGCACTTTGATCTCCTGCGCGGGGCTCGCCCCCGCGACGGAGGTATTGGCACCCAATGTAAATGCGCTCGCGGTGACTGTGCCCGCGGCTACCGCCATCGCCTTGACCATCTGGCGGCGCGTCAATCCATTCATCAAATCCCGGCTCTCGTTGTCGTGTGCTCGAACCCCCGGAAGATGATTACCATCGCTACCTAAACGGACAGTTAACCAATTGTAAAATGGCAGATTTCCACAGAACGCCGTGCGGGCAATAGTCTTCTGATCGTGGTACTCAGTGAGCGTTTCCCCGGTAACAAGACCTTCGCGAAGGTTCGTGTCCTGCCGCCGGTGGTGAAGCTGCTCCTCCTCTCGATGGTGCTGTTCAACATCGGGTTCTATCTGGTTGTCCCCTTTCTGGCGGTGCACCTTTCGGAGGACCTCGGATTTGCGGCCTGGATTGTCGGCCTCGTCCTCGGATTGCGGATGTTCAGTCAGCAGGGCATGTTCTTCATCGGTGGAAGCCTCGCCGACAGGTTCGGCAAGCGTCCGATCATCCTGCTGGGCATAGCCGTTCGTGTAGTCGGTTTTCTGATGCTCGGTCTGGCAGAAAGCATGAGCGCCGTGATCGTCGGCGTGCTCCTGGTCGGCTTTGCTGCCGCGCTCTTCGCGCCCGCAGTGGAGTCGGCCAACGCGGAGTACGGACGCGAACTCGAGTCCGCCGGAGTTATGCGTCGTACCGATTTGTTTGCAGTGGAACAGATGTGCAGCCGCCTGGGAACAGTGATCGGTCCGGCGCTGGGAGCTGCTCTGTTGATGTTTCCGTTCTCGTGGACGGCGTCGAGCGCCGCGTTGCTCTTCGCGATCATGTGGGTCGGGTTCTTCATCTGGTTCCCCCGACCGGGCGATGCCCACGACGGCCCGGTGTCGACCTATACGCTGCGCGACGTCTGGCGAAGTGTCCTGACCAACAACAACTTTCTGCTCTTCGCGACGCTCTGCAGTTTTCAGCTGGTTGCGTACAGCCAGCTGTACCTGATGCTTCCGGAACAGCTCGAGCGCGGAATCGGTTCGCAGTCGGCGCTGGGATGGTTCTACGTGGGCGCGGCGGTGTTGGTGATCGTCGGGCAGGGACCGACGGTCGCGGTTGCCCACCGCATCGGGCATCGGCGCGCGATCACCTTCGGGCTTGTGCTCATTTCGGTGTCGTTCCTGGTTCCGCTGGTCACCGGCGTCGACTCCGCAGCTTCGGCGTCGACGCAGATAGTCGGTCTGGCGGTGTGGATCGGGCTGCTGCACCTGGGACAGATGTTGATGGTGCCGCCGATGCGAGACACCATCGCGATCCTCGGTCGTGAAAGCAACCTCGGAGCGCACTTCGGCATGCTCAACACGATCGGCGGTCTGCTCGCGCTCCTGGGAACCGTGGGAGTCGGATTCGTGTACGACCTCGTCGACAAAGGCCACGCAGCGCCGGCGTCACCATGGGTGATCGTTGCGCTCTGCGTGGCCGTGTCGGCTGTGGTGTTGTGGGTGTGGTCAGGCCGAACGAAGGTTATCGACCCGCGATCGTCTGATTGATCTTTGCGACGAAATCTTCCAGCACAAACGGAATGGTGAGCGGGTTCGGCATGGACACCGCGTCACTGACGATGGGGTCCAAGCTGATCAGGCCTCCGGTCTCGACCACGTTCAGATTGGTGAACGCCGGCTGCGACTCCATCTCGGCGCGAGCCTTCTCGTAGTTGTCGAAGAGCAGGTAGTCGCACTCGAGAAGGTCGTAGTTCTCGGCGGAGATCTCGTAGTTCAGCTTGCCCGCGAACCGATCCTTCAGTGCGGCAGGCGCCGTGAACCCCAGTTGCGTGAGCAGCTGAGCGCGCGCAGCCTCGGGGCTGAACGCTCGAAGATTTCCATCGCTCCAGCGAATGACGAGAGCTGCTGTCTTGCCTTCGAACTGGGGGTTCTCCGCTCGGGTGCGAACGATGAGGTCTTCGACTTCCTGGACCTCCTGCTTTGCCTGCGCGGGAACGCCCACAGCGGTGCCGATACGGGTCGTGACTTCCTGCCAGGGCAGAACCCAATCAGTCTGATCGGCGGCGTGCAGCACCGTCGGCGCGATGGCGCTGAGCTGCTTGTACAGATCCTCGTCGATCGCGTTGTTGACGGCGATGATCAAGTCAGGCGCTGCAGCCACGATCGTTTCGATGTCGAAATCGGTGGTGGCGTTGGCCAATGGCGTCGGCTCGGCGCCCTGGACTGCAGAGTCGGCCCAGACGCCGATTCCGTCGTCGGTCGATCCCTTCCACACCGGGACCAGGACGGGCGTCAGCCCGAGGGAAAGCAGTACGTCTGCGTCGCCGATGCCGACCGCTGCGATGCGGCTGGGTGCCTGCTCGATGGTGGTGGAGCCGAACTTGTGGTCGATCGTCACCGGGAAGGCGTTGGCCTCGGCGTGAGCACCTTCGGTGCCGGGAGTGGATTCGTCTTTCGCACTCTCGCCGCAGGCAGCAAGGGCGAAACCGGCTGCTGTTGCGAAGGTGACGGACAGCATGGCACGGCGGCTCAACATAGGGTTCACGGCAACCTCGGGTTTCATGGTTATGGGACCCTAACCATAGTGGAGTTGCTGTGTCGGCAGTGTTTGTTAACCTCCGCCCATGACGGCGGTTCTCGACTACACATCAGCAGGACCGTTCACCCGCATCGACGGGGTGGACATGCTCGCCCTCGAGTCGCTCTCCACCGACCCCGTGAAAATATGCCGGGTAGTGCCGTACCTGGTGGTCCAACCCACCGATGCTCAGTCGCTGAATCTGCCTGCCGACCGATTCGACGAAAACCAGATCCGGCCGGCAAGCGTTCTGCTCCAACGCCTGCTTGCGCTCGATCCGGCACCGGTGACCTCCGCCCGTGAACCCGACAAGCGGCTCGTCGGAACCTGTCGGCACTTTGCAGTTTTGAGTTGTGCGTTTCTGCGCTACCGCGGTTTTGCCGCCCGGGTCCGTTGTGGTTTCGCCACCTACTTTCAACCGGGACAGGGCGTGGACCACTGGATCACCGAGTACTGGGACGACGCGGGCAAGCGGTGGATCCGCATCGATTCCGAGATCCTCGGACAGAACGTCCTTCCTCACGCCCATGATCTGCAGTCGGGAGAATTCCTCAGTGGTGGTGAGGCGTGGCTGGCATATCGACGCGGCGAGATCGACGCGTCCCAGTTCGGGGTGTACGGCACCGAGAACTGGGGGCCGGCCGAGATCCGAGGCAACGCTGTGAAGGATCTCGCCGCGATGAACAAGGTCGAAACTCTGCCGTGGGACGAGTGGGGTCGTATGACGGACGCCTACGACGGAAAGACAGGCGCCGACTACGACCTACTGTTGGACGATGTCGCCGCGGTGTGCGCCGCCGACGATCCCGTTGCCGTGCGAGCACTGTACGAGCACGATGACTTGCGCGTGCCGGACAAGCTGATTCGTTTCTGAGATGCTGGTGCGATGAATCCGGAGCATCGCCAACTCGATTACGGACTTCGATTCGACTGGGGGTTGCGCGGCGCCGAAGCGATTGCTGCCGGCGTCGATGTGGCAGTGGTGGTAGACGTTCTCTCGTTCACGACGACGCTGAGCGTTGCCGCCGACGCGGGAATCGACGTACTTCCCTTTTCCTGGAATGACGAGAGTGCGGTCGACTACGCGCGTGATGCCGATGCGGTTCTGGCTGTACGGCGAAGTGTGGCCAGAGAGGGTCAGATCAGTCTGTCTCCCAAGACGATTCGCGAGACCGAGGCGCCAAGTCGGCTGGTGCTGCCGTCTCCGAACGGGTCGACTATCGCGTTTGCGTTGGCGTCCGAGGTTGCGGTGTGTGTCGGCGCTTCCTTGAGGAACGCTTATGCCGTCGCGGATTGGATTGTGCACGAACATGGTCCGGGATCGCGGGTTGCGATAGTCGCATCCGGGGAGAAGTGGCCCGGTGGAGAGTTGCGCCCGGCGGTGGAGGATCTGTGGGGTGCCGGTGCGGTTGTCACGGCGCTGACCGCTGCTGGTTGGGACGGCCACGTATCGCCCGAGGCTCGGATGGCGGCGGATGCGTGGGCGGCGGTGTCGGATTCGTACGAGGAACGGTTACGGGACTGCGCCTCAGGGCGCGAGTTGATCGTCATGGGGTTTCCACACGACGTCGCCATCGCCTCGGAACTCGACGACAGCGACACCGTACCTGTTCTCGAAGATCGTGTGTTTCGAGGTCAGCGCACCGGGCGTCGGTTGAACAAACTCCGCGCCCAGAGGTAGGAGAGGAAGGTGATTGCGACGCACCATCCGATCGCGAGTATCGCGTTGTTCCCGATAGCTTCGCCGAGAAGAAGTCCTCGAAGAGTCTCGATGATCGGAGTGAACGGCTGATACTCGGCAAACCATCGCAACACGGTCGGCATCGAGTCGGTGGGGACAAAGCCGCTTCCCAGGAACGGCAAGAGGATCAACACCATTGGAAGGTTGCTGGCCGTCTCGACACTCTTGCTGACGAGGCCGAAGGCGACCGACAACCAGATCATGGCGATGGAGACCAGGACGAGGAGTGCAAACGTCGCGGCCCACTCCACGAAGCCTGCAGTGGGCCGGAAGCCGACGGCTATCGCTACGGCGATGACGACAACGAGGCTCACGATCGTCTGAAGGAGGCTGCCGAGAACGTGACCGGTCAGGACGGACGTGCGCGTGATCGCCATCGTTCGGAATCGTGCAATGATCCCGGCGGTCATATCGGTTGCGACGGAGATGGCAGTACCTTGTGCCGCTGATGCCACGGTCATCAGAATGATCGCCGGTGCAACGTAATTGACGTACTCGGCTCGACCGCCACCGCCGGGGCCGAGGCCGTTCCCGAGCGTTCCGCCGAGCACGTAGACGAACAGCAGTAGGAAAACGACTGGCATTCCGACGAGCATCACCGTCATCGACGGATATCGAAGGATGTGTCGAATACTGCGACGCAGCATGGTTTTCGAGTCCTGATAGGCAAGCGTCATGGTGGTCATCGCGCGTCGGTCCTTTCGGTGGCGGTCAGAGTCAGGAACACGTCGTCCAGGTCGGGTGTGTGCACGGAGAGTTCCTTGACGTCGATCGAGTGAGCGTCGAGTTGGTCGAGAAGAGAGCGCAGCGAGCGGACACCCCCGTCGCTGGGGACCTGGAGGACATAGGCGGCATCGTCACGTGAAGATTCGTCGAAAACAGCTGCAGCAGAATCGAGCTGATCTCGGTCGAAGAAGTGAAGACGAATGTGGCCGCCGGGGATGTGCCGTTTGAGTTCCGCTGCCGTACCTTGGGCGACGATCCGTCCCTGATCGAGGACGGCGATGTGGTCGGCCAGTTGATCAGCTTCCTCGAGGTACTGGGTCGTGAGGAAGATGGTGACACCGCCCTCGACCAACTCCCGGATGATCTGCCACATGGTGCGTCGGCTCCGGGGGTCGAGGCCGGTGGTGGGCTCGTCCAGGAAGATGATCTCCGGTCGTCCGATCAACGTCATTGCCAGGTCGAGCCGTCGACGCATGCCGCCCGAGTAGGTCGACGCCAGCTTGTCCGCGGAGTCGATCAGATCGAACTTCTTCAGGAGTTCTTCAGTGCGCGTTCGACGTTCGTCCTTGCCGAGATGGTGCAGGTCGGCCATGAGGAGAAGGTTTTCCTCACCGGACAGATAGTCGTCGACTGCTGAGAACTGCCCGGTGACGCCGATGCGCGAACGCACCGCGTCGGGATCGTCGGAAGGGTTGTACCCGGCGATGCGGATGTCGCCGCCGTCTGCGGGAACGAGGGTCGAGAGGATTTCCACGATGGTGGTCTTGCCGGCGCCGTTGGGGCCGAGGAGTGCAAAGACGGTTCCGCGGTCGACGGAGATGTCGATTCCGTCCAGTACCGTCTTGTCGTCGTAGGCCTTCTTCAGGCCCGTCGCGGTGATGGCTGGTTTACGGGACATCAGCGTTCCTTTCGCTAGATCTTCTTGTTGGATTCTTCTCGGGGCTCCGAACGTCGAATGACGATGTCGCCGTAACTGGTGTGTGCCCGGACGTCTACCCGGCGTTCAGTGGAAGCCGGACCGTGCGTGGCATTCATCTGGTTGTCGACGCGGCCGAAGGACGTATGAGCGTCGAATCGTGCGGCGGTTCCGGATCGAACGCCGATATGGATTCGCCCGGCGGCCGTCTTGGCGGATACGACTCCACTCTCGATGGTCTCGAAACGGATGTCGCCGTTGGCGGTTGCGGCGCTCGCGTCGGATTCGGCGTGCTCGACGGCGACACTGCCGTTGGCGGTCTTCGCCTTCAGTGCGCCGGTGATCGTGCCGATGTTGATGTCGCCGTTGGAGTTCTTGACCTCCGCGTTGCCGTCGACGCGGCCGATGCGGATGCTTCCGGACCCGGTGCTCGTGTCGATGTCACCGGCCACGTGCTCGACGATGATCGCGCCGGCCCCGGTGCTGACGTTGAGCGGCCCGGTGGTTTCCAGTGTGCAATCGCCCGCGGAAACCTTCACCCGTGATCGTCCGAGAGTGCCTTCGCTACGGAGGTTGGCAACTGCGGCAGTGCCTTCGAGTTCCGAGCCTGAGGGAAGCTGAACGGAGATGTCCACAGATCCTGTCTTCCCGAAGATGCCGAGGCCGCGCTGTTTCGGAGTCTTGATCTGCAGCCGGCCACCTGCGAATTCGACGCGTGTTTGTTCGGCGACTCGAACGTCGACCTCGCGAGACGAGTTGCTGGGCAACACTTCCACGACAGTGTCGTTGCGGCTGCTCGCCGTGATCCGGATGTGTCCGACTGCCACGTCGAAGTTCAAGGTGATGGGGTCAGGTGTGCTGAATGTAGGCATGGTGATACTCCCGATGAGGTTGTCTCGGTTGATGAAAGAGGGTGGTGCGAAAGATGAAGCCGGTGTCAGTGCACCCAGCCGCTGAAGCTTTCGGAACCTTGGGACGTGCGCTGTCTCGGAGTGCTTCTGTTCGCGCCGCCTTCCAGAGCCGTTGCAGCCGAGCGAACCAGCCACGCGTTGACGGAGATACCGGCTTCCCGGGCCGCCGCCTCGATCCGGTCTTTGAGGTCTTGCCCCAGCCGCAAGTTGATTCGAGTCATCGAGGCGTCGTCGGACTCCGTGACGGGGCGCGGTGCCGGAGTCGGGTCCTCTTCGACGGGGGCTGGAACCGGTTCACTGATGGCTGGTGCCACCACGAATTCGGGTTCGCGTCCCCGCAGACGCAGGTCCACCGAACCCGGGGCGAGGTCACGCGTGATCTCGGCGGCTGCCGCAGACAATGCGTCGAGAAGGGTGAGTCGCACTGCTGATTCCAGCGGTGCGGTCAAACGATCGGCGAGTGCCTTTGCGTCTTCTCCGCCTGCTTCGGCCGCCACCGCGAGTTCGTGGCGAAGGTTGTCTACGTACGGTGTCAAGTCCATGGCATCACTATGGCACCACTTTGGTGCCACCGCAATAGTTTGGTGGCACATTCGTGTGAATTTGGTGAGAATTGCCAGGTCATCGGGGTGGTTGACGATTCGGTCCGCGGCAGGCTGGCACACTCGTAAGGGTGAGTCCTGCCGAATCGAACCGCCGACGCCGCATCGTGCTCTGGATCGCCGGGGTGCTCGGCGTCGTGATCGTGGTTGGAGTGGTGGTCGTCGCGGTCGCACCATCGCGGTACCTGCCCTGGGACACGGCTGAGTTCCCGGCGGTGGACGCGAGTGCGCTCACGTCGGATCAAGGTCGGGTGCTCGAGCTACTGCAATCCGAGCATGAGCAGGACCGTCCGGGCACCTTCTATTCCGACGGCATCGACGAAGAGTGGTGCGCCGACTTTGTCAGCTGGATCATGAGGGAAGCGGGTCGACCGTTGTCCAACCCGAACTCCGGAAGTTGGCGCATCCCGGGGGTGTACACCTTGCAGGAGTATTACCAAGGGATCGGCGCGTACGCCGAGAACGGCAGCGGGTACACCCCGAATGTGGGTGATGTGGTGATCTACGACAGTTCGAGATGGGTCGGTCAGCACACCAACATCGTTGTGGCAGTGGACGGCAACTCTGCGGTCACGGTTGGCGGCAACGAGTTCGGCAAGGTGCGGGTTCATGATCTGGACTGGCAATCCGACTCTGCCGTCGTGGGATTCGGAAAACTTCACCCCTGATCGTTGCTCTTCGGAGACAAGGCGAACCACCGCGCCGACGCACGTGCCTCGTCGCCTGCGTCGATGTGCAGCGTGTTCGTGCCGGTTCGCACGCTCACCTGCTCACCTCTCTTGATGGGCTGGGTGTACTCGAGGATCGCGCGAAAGGGCCCGCTTCGTAATCTGTCGGGCAGCGCATCTTCCACGGGCTGCCAGTAGATTGCGTTGTTCACGTGATCGAAGGGGTCGAAATCGCTCGAGCGCAACGGGAACGGCGTATCCGCTGACGGCGTCGTGTCCGGGGTCGGGTCGATCCACCGACGCCAGTGAAGATGCTGGTCCACGGCCGTCGATGCCAGGGCGGCGGTGAACTTCTCACTGATGGATGCCGGCATTCCCGTCTTCGGGTCGATGTTGATCCAGAACGCCTCGGTTTCGATCAACCCGCCGCCATCGGATCTGATGCGAACTCGCATCGAACACCACTTGTTCGACAGGCCTGAACACCAGCGCTGCAGGTGAACTCGATCCGGCCAGACGACCGGTTCGAGTACATCGATCACCGTTCTTCGTACCATCCACAGCGGGTGTGTATCCATGGCGCCGCGGTCGACGAGATTATCGAAGCCCGCGTCTTGGAGGTAGCGCGCGATCGCGTCGAGGCGCAGTTGTTTGTCGGTGTGGATGTCACCCGTACGCACCGGCCACGAGGCCTGGAAGATGCTTCCGGTTGTCGGTAGTTCGGCCAGCGCTACGTGGTCGTCGACTTTTGTACGGTTCATCGGATGTGGGCTCCCGGTGTTCGCTTGGTTGGGTGGCTTCACGCTTGCGTTACCCGATGGTGGGATCTTGAACCATCGGAGTTCATCGTTTTCTGAATCCAGTTTTCGATGTACTGTCGCACGTATGGATATCGAGGGCGTAGATGTGGTGACCAACGTGGCGGTGCTTGCGAGGTTCGGGCATGCACTGTCCGACGAGACTCGGACACGGATACTGCTCGAACTGAAGACCGCCCCGCGGTATCCGTCCGACCTCGCTGAAACACTGGCTGTGACCAGGCAGAAGCTGTCCAACCATCTGGCTTGCCTGCGCGGTTGCGGCTTGGTGGTGGCCGTCCCGGAAGGGCGCCGGACCAGATACGAACTCGCCGATGTACATATCGGTCGGGCCCTCGACGACCTGCTCGGGGTCGTACTCGCGGTGGATCCGTCGTACTGCCCGGACAGCGAATCAGAGGGGTGCTGCTGATGGTTGCGCCCGTTGACGGTGTCGGGCTCTCGACTGACCGGCGTGCGCTCTTGTCGAGAAGAATTCGCATCTTCGTGGCGATCACGATCAGCTACAACGTCGTCGAAGCGATCATCGCGATGGCGGAGGGCACACGAGTGTCGTCCGCAGCACTGTTCGGTTTCGGCCTCGATTCGGTGATCGAAGTGTCCTCGGCGGCAGCTGTTGCCTGGCAGTTCTCGGCGCCGGATCCGACGAGCCGTGAGAAGACGGCACTGCGAGTGATCGCATTCTCGTTCTTCGGGCTCGCTGCGTACGTCTCGTTCGACGCGATTCGGTCGCTGTTCGGTCTGGGGGAAGCTTGGCACACGAGCGTCGGAATACTCTTGGCTGCGGTGAGTTTGGCGATCATGCCGGCCCTGTCCTATGCGCAACGCCGAGCCGGTCGGGAGTTGGGTTCGCTGTCGGCGGTCGCGGATTCGAAGCAGACGCTGCTCTGCACTTACCTCTCTGCTGTCTTGTTGGTCGGTTTGCTGCTCAACTCGCTGCTCGGCTGGTCGTGGGCGGATCCGATTGCTGCACTGGTCATCGCCGTCATCGCGGTGAAAGAAGGCATCAACGCGTGGAAGGGTGATCCGTGCTGCCCGGTTGTGGCTGTGCCCGAGAGCGGTGACGAGTGCGACTGCTGCTGAGTGAACACAGGTTTTGTCGAGTGAGCACTCGCTGCGGTGCGTCAGAGCGGGTGTTCACTCGATGAAAGGCGTGCCGACTTCTGCGCGGCCCTTGATGTGCGCGGCGCGTTGCTCGAGAAGGCGCCGCAGATACGGGCCGACAGCCAACCTCAGCGCCAGGTGTCCGGGCGCCCCGAAGGGGGCCGTAACCGTGAAGCGGTCATGCATCCGCGTCCACCCACCCGGCTGAACGTCGAAGACGTGCTCGTGCCGCATTGCGGCAAACGGGCCGCGGACCTGCTCGTCTGTGAACGAGTACGGACGGTTGTACTGCGTGATCCGGCTTGTCATCGAGAATCTCCACCCGAGATGCCGAGCAGTGAACGACACCTCGTCGCCCTCTCCCAGCGTCGATCTACCCGTACTCGTGACTGCCACCTCATCTGTTGCGCGGAGCGAGGCCGAGTGTTCGTCCATGTCGAGTTCGAGATCGAAGACCACCGCCGGTGGAGCATAGATATCGGTGATCACGACTACGGTGTGTTGCACAGTGCCAGTCTGCCAACATTGGTTTGCGATCCCGGCAAGCGGGTACGGGTCGGTGACCTGCGGTTCATCCGCGACGGGTGATGTTTTCGCCTTCCAGCCCCTCGAGACTGAGTAAGGGAAGTGCATTCTGTCGAAAGGAACGCTGATGACTGCTCCACCGCGGGAACCCGCGAATCACCCTGTCCGGCAGGGTTTCGCGGTAGGTACGACGTTTGCAGCAGCAATCCTGCTGCTCACCGCAGGCATTGTCGCTCTGCTTCAGGGCATCGCGGCCGTTGCCGACAACAATCTGTTTGTCGTGGGTATCAACTACACGTACAAGTTCGACATCACGACGTGGGGTTGGATCCACATCATCTTGGGCATCATCGGGATCGTGGTGGCCCTCGGCCTCTTCACCGGTGCAGTGTGGGCCAGGGCGGCGGCAATCGTCATTGCGTCGCTCTCGATCATCGCCAACTTCTTGTGGATGCCGTATTACCCACTGTGGTCGATCCTGGTCATCGCGCTCGATGTCGTTGTGATCTGGGCGGTCGCGACCTGGGACAGGGACAGAGTCTAGGCACCGAACAACCCGAGAGCAGTTGGTCCCGACCGAGTCGACTCGGTCGGGACCATCGCTCGTGCGTGGGACATTTCGACAGGGTGTGGCTCGGATCAGTCTGGGAGTCGACGCATTTCGGCGACGGTCAGGCCGAGGGAATCGAGACGGGCCATGATGCTCCGCATAGCCGTGTGGTCCGCGACGGGTCCGTACAAACTGGTGAACCCGCCGGCGGCACTGGCGACACTGAGTTCAGGAAATGCGGCCTTGACGCGGTCCGACACTTCGCCGTCGATGAGGAATTGATACCGAGTGGGAGCATTCATCAGTATCCGCTCCATTTCGTAGGGCCATGAGGTTCGAGAAGGCAGCGCTCCGAGCCTCGAAATCGCATGTCGTCAAGTGCAATCGGCGTCGCTGCCCGATCCAGGACTCCGCATCCGTGGGATCCAGTCTTACTCCCGTACGCGCTCGGGGCGTCATCCCCTACGGGTGAATGTCGTCGCGGGTCCGTTCATCCCTTTTGTGTGAGGCTCCGTAGAGTCGCCACCCCTAGTGTCGACCGGGAGAGAGAAGAGGTCGGCATGGGATCTGTCATCGGGGATCTGTTACCCCTCGCGGTCGGCGTTGCGGTATCGCCGATCCCGATCATCGCGGCAATCTTGATGTTGTTGTCCAAGCGTGCCGGCAGCACGAGCGTCGGGTTCGCGCTGGGCTGGATACTGGGAATCGTCGTCGCCACCGTGATCTTCGTGCTTCTGTCCAGCAAGCTCGGTGACTCCGAAGGTGATCCGTCAGCGACAGTGTCGTGGATCAAGCTGGCGTTGGGTGTATTGCTTCTTGCGTTCGGAGTCAAGCAATGGCGCGGACGCGGAGGCGAGCACGAAACCCCGAAGTGGATGCACGCCATCGATGACATGACCGCTGTCAAAGGCCTCGGCTTGGGCTTCGCTCTGGCTGCGATCAATCCGAAGAATCTGATGATGTGTATCGCGGCCGGAATCTCGATCGGATCCGCGTCATTGGGTTCCGGAGAAGTTGTTGTCGCCATTCTGGTTTTCACGATCATCGCGGCCTGCACAGTGTGCGTGCCCGTGATCGGCTACCTCGTTGCCGCGGAGCGACTGCGTGGTCCGCTGGCCAAGCTGAAGGTGTGGTTGCAGGAAAACAACGCCACGGTGATGAGTGTGTTGATCCTGGTTATCGGTGTTGTTCTCATCGGCAAGGGCATCGGCGGTCTCTGACAACTGGAGGTAGTTATGGGATCGCTGCTACTGCAACAGATCCCGCTGGCGCTCGGGATCATCATGAGCCCGCTGGCGGTTGTCGCCGTTGTGGCCGTACTGTTTTCCGAACGAGCGCGTATCAACAGCATTGCGTACCTGATCGGGTGGTATCTCGGAATAGTTGTCGCGCTGGCCGGTTCGTACGTCATCTTGACCGCACTCCAGGTTCATCAGCGCACACACCCTCCGCTGTGGGTGCCCATCATCCATCTCGTTCTCGGGGCAACTCTGCTGGCGGGTGCCTGGTTCGTCTACTCACGCAGTCGTCGCGGGGTTCAGGCGATGGCGGCTGCAGTTGCCCCTGGCGACGTTGTGGCTGCGGCCCCTCAGCTGCCGAAGATGCTGCAATCGGTTGAGCACTTCCAACCAATGCGATCCGGTGTGCTCGGTTTCGCGCTGTTCGTTCTCAACCCCATCGACATGTCGTGTGCCATCGCAGCAGCGATGAACCTTCGTCTCAGCACCGTGGCACCGACGTCGCAGATCGTCTCGGCCGTGATCTTCTCGTTGGTGTCCGTGACCTCGGTCGCGGTACCTGTTGCCCTCCTGCTGATCAAGAAGGACGAGGCAACCGAACCGCTGCTGAAGATCCGCACCTGGATAGCCACCAACACGCACTTGCTGAACGTCGGGCTCCTCGTCCTGATCGCGGCGATGCAGATCAGTAAAGGGGTGCAAGGACTATGAGTGCTCCGCACACGCGGACCTGGTGGGTCTTCGGATCGTTGTCCGACTATCAACGCGCTTGGCTTCGCCCCGACATCATTGCGGGCCTTACGGTGTGGGCTGTCCTTGTTCCGGAAGCGCTCGCGTACGCCACCATCGCCGGAGTTCCGCCGGTGGTCGGGCTTTATGCTGCGGTTCCGTCATTGATTCTGTATGCAGCAGCCGGCAGTTCGCGCCATCTGATCGTCGGGCCGATGTCGGCGACCGCAGCGTTGTCCGCGGCGATGATTGCGCCATTGGCTTCAGGAAACGACGGCCGATTCATCGCGCTGTCGGCGGCATTGGCGATCGTGACCGGGCTCGTCGGACTGCTCGCAGGATTCATGCGCCTCGGATTCATCGCGTCCTTCATCTCCGAGCCGGTTCTCAAGGGATTCATCGTCGGTCTGGCGCTCACGATCATCATCGGTCAAGTACCCAAACTCCTGGGCGTGGACAAGGGGGAGGGAAACTTCTTCGTCCAGACGTGGACAGTGGTGAAGGAACTGGGTGAGGTCGACCTACCGACCGTGATCATCGGATTGCTCAGCCTGGCAATGGTCCTGGGCGTCAAGCGATGGCTTCCGCTCGTACCGGGTTCGCTCCTCGTCGTGCTGCTGGGCATTACCGCAGTAGCGTTGTTCGGCCTCGACGATCGTGGCATCGACATTGTCGGACACATCGACTCGGGCCTGCCGTCGATGGGTCTGCCGAGTGGTGTGGGAGCCGAGGACTACCTCGACCTGGTCGGACCTGCGGTCGGCGTTCTGCTCATCGGTTTCGCCGAAGGTCTTGGCGCTGCAAAGACATACGCGGCCAAAGCCGGCTACACCATCGACGCCAATCGTGAACTGGCAGGACTGGGTGCGGCCAATCTCGGATCGGGTCTCTGCTCGGGAATGGTGGTCAACGGCAGCCTGTCGAAGACCGCCGTCAACGGAGGAGCGGGCGCCAAATCTCAGGTCAGCGGACTGGTGGTCGCGGCGCTGACGCTGGTGACACTGCTGTTTCTCACCGGCCTGTTCGAGAAGTTGCCAGAGGCGACGCTCTCGGCTGTGGTCATCGCAGCAGTGATCGAACTGGTCGATTTCTCCTCCCTCGCAGCGCTGTACCGGGTGTGGACGAAGAGGTTGGGCAGTATCTACGGGCACGCTGCCCGGGCCGATTTCGCGGCGGCGATCGCGGCGATGTTCGGGGTTCTCCTCTTCGACACGTTGCCCGGTCTGATCATCGGAATCGCCGTCTCGATGTTGCTGCTCCTGTATCGGGTCTCCAAACCGCACGTGGCCGCTCTGGCCAAGGACGGCACGCGCTGGGTCGACATCAGTGGGCATCCTGATCTGAAGACACTCGACGGCGTCGTAGTGGTCAGGGTCGAAGCGGGGATGTTCTTCGCCAATGCCGATCACGTGCGTGATCAGATCACCGGTCTGGTGACCGCCGGCACCACCATGGTCGTTCTCGACGCCGAGACGTCACCGTTCATCGACGTCAGCGCTGCGCAGATGTTGGCTCAGCTTCGAGATTCGTTGGCACGCAGAAATGTGAGCTTCCGAGTGGCACGCGACATCGGGCAGTTCCGCGACGTTCTGTCCGGTGCCGACCAGGGCGCGCTGAAGGTCGACGTCTATCCGACCGTCTCGAAAGCGCTTGCAGGTCGAGACAACACCTCAGCGTGATGTCCGTAGCCAGATTCCCAGGGGACCGGAATCTTTGGCCACTGATCCGACGATCGACGACGCGACAACCACGATGGCCGAGAAGATGAACAGCCAGCCGATGACGGTGAACATCACGCCCAGAAGACCGAACTCGTCCTGCGACGTCTTTGTCATTCGGGGGAGGAAAAGAGTGCCGGCCACGTGCAGTCCGGTCAGGCCCGTCGCGGTGAGCAATCCTGACCCGACGCACATTCGAGTGGTCATGCGATTGGCCGTCAGCAGCATGGGCACGGCTGTCCACACGAGTGCCCACACGACGTAGACCGCTGTGAATTCCAGGACTCTGCCCACTCCCGGAACACCATTCAGTTCACGGCACAGGGCCGCACCGACCACCGACGCGGCCACGACGCACACTACCGCGAACCACCGCCACGCCTGACGGAGTGTCGCCGTCGGCACGCTCCAGATCCGTCCGTACATCCGGCCGAGAGCGCGAGCGTAGGACGTGGAACTGATCAGCAGCATGAGCAAGCCGACAATCCCGAACGCTGCCGCGGTAGAGGTACTGGTCAATACGGTGTCGGGGAGTTGGACGCCGAGGTCGTCTTTGGCGGCATCAGCCAACGGCTTCAGCTTCTCCAAGGTCGACGCTGCAATCATGACCGGGAGCAATGACGTAAAGGCCTGGGCCGCCAAAGTCATGGCGCTGTCCACGAGCCCGACTTCGAAGACCCCGATGGTTGCATCAGTCGCCAACCGTCGACTGGGTGTACGTCTCGCCCACACGGTCAATCGATCGCGCGTATCGGAATACAGCTTCGGGGGCATGGAAGCAGTCTTGCTCAGATGAGTCCGCCGCGTCGCGCAGCCTTGAGCGCGTCGCGTCGGTTGCTCACTTCCAACTTGCGATAGATCCCGCGAAGATGCGTCTTGATGGTGTTGACGGAAAGGAACAGCGTGTCGGCAATGGACTCGGTGGTGTCTCCGGAAGCCAGTTCACGGAGTACGGTGTATTCGCCTGGCGTGAGGATCGGTGCACTCACCAATTCTTGTGGGCGAATGCGGCTACGTACCTGTTCGGCAAATGCTTCTTGATCTCCGAAATGTCCACTGAACTCGTCGAACACCGGCCGCAGGGATGCGCCGTAGTCGAGGAAGGGGCGTAGCAGGCTACCGGCTTCCGCGGCGCGCAGCGCTTTGTGGAGGGAGCGAAACGACTTGCGCTCGTGACCTGTTGCAGCGTGGATCCCGGCTTCGAGTGTCCAGGCGTAGACGTGATGTGCGAGCAACGGGATTTCGGAGGACCCGAGAGCTTCGGAAACTTCGACGAGTGCTTCCGCGAACTTGTTGGACGAGAAGGCGACGGCACCCCGTGCGAGATGTATCTCCGACGTTTCTCCGAATTGATCGGCTGCGTCACGCACGAGTCTCGCTGCCCATTCCACCTCGCCGACGGAAAGGCATGCGTGGACGACGGGTGGTAGAAGAGCCAAGGTCGCGAACGCGAAGGTACGTAATTCGATCGCGCTGAGCATCGCGTCGCGGACATCGGCGGCGGTCGAGCGTCGGTCGGTCGAGCCGTCGAGACTGTGAAGGCCGAAGGTTACGACGGAGTGCCACCCGAACACCGGCGCGCTGGCGCCGAGAACGTCTGTGCTCCGGTAGTTTCCGATTGTCGGGATGCGGTACGGGAGTTCGCTCGAAGCGCAGAGATATGTGGCAAAGGCGGCCACCGACGCGGACAACTCGTACTCCGCAGTCGTCGTGATGCGATGTTCGACCGCGTAGTCGAGAGCGTAGACGGAGTGAGCCCTCATCGCCCCGATGTCTCCGCTGAGAGAAGCTACGTAGCCCAGTCCGGTCAGCGACTTCAAGACGAATCGCGCCCTGCCCCGTATTGTCCCGAGTGCGACGGCTTGAGTGTATTCGACAGTCGCCCTGTCGAACTCACGTCGCAGTAAGTGTGCCGTCGCCAATTCCATGTGTGCGTAGGCTTCGATGTCGGAGTGGGTGCTTTTCTGGCGCCGCTCCAGACGTGCCGCCAGCGGCTCGTTGTCGGAAGTCGCCGTAACGCAGGAGATTTCCAGGCTCATCGCCAGGAACAATGGATCTTCTGCAATCGGTGGATGAGTTGCCTCGAGAAGATCGAGGCACGTGGTCGCCGAGGTCACGTCACCGGAGTGGAGGGCGGCCGCCGCCAGCACCAGTCGGGTGATCGGGGATTCCGAAACCTGCGTCGACACCGATTCCAGGACTCGCACGACGTCCCCGCAGTGCCCGTCGAGTACGAGGCCCAGCCCGCAGCGTTCGAGAAACGCGAGAATGCGGTGTGGGTCTCCGATCGACACCTCGAGTTCGAGCGCCTCGAGTTCGAAGTGATTGCTTTCGAACCAGCTTGCTGCTCGCAGGTGTACGCGGTTTCTCTCGACGTGATCGACGCGACGGAACTCTGCCCGAAGGTGCTCGCGCAAGAGAGGGTGATAGCTGAACCACGTTGTGTGGTCGGCGGAATCGGTACGGGTCACGGGGAAGTTGAACTGAATCAGCGAGTCGATCTCGGATAGAGCGTTCGAGTCCGTCAGAGTTTCCGCCAGTTGGGCGGAGAAAGAATCGACTACCGATGTTCGCAACATGAACGAGGTGACATGTTCGGGCAAGGACGTCAGTACCTCGTCGACGAGAAAGTCGGCGATCGGGCGGGGTGTGTGCGTGAACTCGTCCAGTGCATCGCCGATGTCACTGCGGCCGGCCAGAAACGCGGCGGTCAGGCGAACAACGGCGCCCCACCCCTTGGTGAAGTTCTCGACGATTGCGAGTTCGTCGTCGCGCAGCGTGATGTCGTACTCGCCGAATATCGCGGTGATCTCGGAGCGATCGAAAGCGAGATCGGTGGATGCAAAGCGGGTGAGTCGGCCGTCGAGAGCCAGACGATGCCACGTGAGCGGTGGTTCGTAGCGGGCGGCAACGATAATCGACAGGTTGCCCGGGGTCTGTGTGAGTATCCGATCGAGGAGACCGATCGACATCGGATCGTGGAGGGTGTGAACGTCGTCGAGGATCAACGTTGTTCGGCGCTCGTGCGTTTCGAGGGTTTCCGCAAAGTGCGCGAGCCACTGCTCGACGGGCGGCCTGGATCCGGTCTGCACGGGGAGCCTCTGGCCGGCCGCATCGACGGAGGTCGCGATCGCCTCGGCGAGGGATTCACACAGTATCGACACGTTGTTGTCGCGCTCGGCCAACGTCAGCCAGGCCAGCGCAACATCAGGGGAGGCTCGAGAATATTCGCGAGCCCAATCGGCCAGAAGTAGGGTCTTCCCCGCACCGGCCGGAGCCGAGAGCAACCCGACAGGCCCGGGGCCTGAGCCTTTGGTGGCAGTGGATGCGGTGAGTTTGCGGTGCAGGCGCGGACGCGCGACCAGTCCTTTCACGGCAGTTGGCGGGTGAAAACGACCGTTGAGTGCGGCGCCTGGCACGTGCGCTTGCCCGACGCGGTGAGCCGCGTCGAGCGTTACTGCAGCGGCATCACGAAATGGGCTGCTCATCCGACTCCTGTTCGACTGGCTGCACTGGACGTGACCGCTGGATCGAAATTTTGAACGAGTTAGATGATGTGAAACTACCCAATTCGGACACCAAATAAGCGTCCAAGTCGAAAATTCGGACCAAAGTCCCTGATTTAGTGGAGTGAATTTCGAACAATGAATGGTGTCGCCAGTTCTACCGCCCGAACGGCGGGGTGCGAGCAAACCTCGAATAGCGGTCGAATACCTTTTCCAGGCCCACGAGATCCGGATCTGACAACAAGGCTGCCAGAAGTACACGTGCCTGCCCGGCTCGAAGATCGGTGGAAAATACAGCGCCTGCGGCGATCAAGTCGTGCCCGCCACCACCGCCACCGTAAACCGGGGAGATTGGCCCCGAGGGCACCCGAGTTGTCACGGCTACCGGAATGTGAGCGCCTACGCAGTCTCGTACGGCCTCGACTATCGTCGGATTGGCATTTCCCGAACCGAGTCCGTCGAGAACAAGTCCCTGCGCCCCGGCGTGCACGCAGGCGTCGATCTGTACGCGGTCTGCCCCGGGATACACGGCGATGATGTCGACGCGGGTATCCGAAATCGGATGCCACGGCAATGGTTCTGGCGTGCGCAGCAGGAGCGGATCGATGTGCACGCGGCGGAAGGCATCGAGTGCCGTTGTATCGGACTTTCGCGTACCTGCGGCTGGATGGACCGAACCGCCGAAGGCGATGAGGACACCACGCCCGTGTGACGAGATGTCCAGTCCGGCTGAGATCGCCGCGGCGAGATTCGAACGAGCGTCGGATTCGGGATGGTCGAAAGTGCGCTGCGCGCCGGTGAAGACCACCGGGCGTTGGTCGTCGTGGTGCAGGTCCAACAAGAACGCAGTTTCCTCCATCGTGTCGGTGCCGTGAAGCACGACCACCGAGTCGAGTCCGGGATCTTTCAATTGATCGGCTACGGCGTCGCGAACACGATCCATGTCCGCGAAGGTCATGCTCGAGCTGTCCTTCGACATCACGTCGACGACTCGAAGCTCGATGTCGGTCTGCTCGTTGCCGACCAGATCTGCACCGGTGATTGCGGGCCGGCTGATTCCATGCGCATCCCGGGTGCTGGCGATGGTGCCACCGGTAGTGACAACTGCGACTTTCGACACTGTGGTCCTTTCACGTCAAGCTGCGGGGTGGTGGATGGCCAACTCGCGAATACGATTCCTGGCGGCGTACCAACCAATCATCAAGAGCGGTGCGATGATCGCGATGGATCCGACGGTCCACGTTCCAACAGGGTTGTCGAATGCCATCAACACGATAACGACCGCAAGAAAGACCAGTGTCGCGATCCCGGTGTACGGTGCGCCGAATATGCGGAAGGAAGGGCGAGTGACTTTGCCTTGTTTCGCAAGTTGCCAGAGCCTCAACTGGCACAGCACAATTACCGCCCATGCACTGATGATGCCCAGTGCCGCAAGATTGAGGACTATTTCGAAGGCCTGCGCTGGGACAACAGCATTGAGCCCGACGCCGAACAGGATGACCACGCCGGTGAGTGCGATTCCCCCGTACGGCACTCCGGCTTTGTTCATTCTGGCAGCGAAGGCAGGCGCCGAACCGGCCGTCGCCATCGAATGGAGTATTCGTCCGGTCGAATACAATCCGGCATTGAGGGAAGACAACGCCGCCGTGAGAACGACCAGATTCATGATCGCATCTGCGCCTTGGATGTTGATCGAACCGAAGAATGTGACGAATGGACTTTCACCGGCGTGGTATTCGGTGTACGGGAGCAACAGTGAGAGCAGCAGGACCGACCCCACGTAGAAGACGAGGATCCGAATGATCACTGTGTTGATCGCCTTGGGTATCACCTTCCGGGGATTTTCGGTCTCTCCAGCCGTGGTCCCCACGAGTTCAATTGAAGCGTAGGCGAACACGACGCCCTGAATCACCACGACTGCCGGCAGTATTCCGTTGGGGAACAGCCCACCGTTGTCGGCGATCAGGCTGAATCCGGAGGAATGCCCTTCGATGGGTGTGCCGAAGAGTACGAAATAGACACCGAACCCGAGGAATGCGGTCAAGGCCACGACCTTGATCAACGCGAACCAGAACTCCAACTCTCCGAAGACTTTCACGGACACGAGATTCAGTCCGAGAACCAGCAACACCGCGATCAGAGCGAACATCCACTGATCGATGTGTCCCAGTGGCGCCCAGTACTTTTTGAAGAAGTTCATGTACAACGCCACAGCCGTGACGTCGACCACGGCAGTCATTGCCCAGTTCATCCAGTACAACCATCCCGCAGCGAAAGCCATCTTTTCGCCGAAGAATTCGCGTGCGTAGGAAACGAAGGATCCGGAAGTCGGTCGGTGCATCACCAGTTCGCCGAGCGCCCTCAGGATCAGGAACGCGAAGAATCCGCACAGCGCGTACACGAGAACCAAGGCCGGGCCCGCCTGTTGTAGTCGCCCTCCCGCCCCCATGAAAAGGCCGGTTCCGATCGCGCCACCGATCGCGATCATCTGAATTTGTCTAGGGCCGAGCGCCTTCTGATATCCGAGATCCTCCTCAGTGGCAACTTCGGCGCGGCCTGTCCCTTCCCGTTCGACGGTCATCAAACCTCCTCCGCAACAGCGGTGGCATGAGGCTTCTCCCCCGAAACGCGGAGATTGGCGAGATGTTCGGGGCTGAGCAACCGATCGAGTTCCTCGCGGTCGAGCAGGCCGGCTTCGATTACGAGATCGGCGACGCGACGCCCGGAAATCAACGCCTCCTGGGCGATCCGAGTGGACGCGGTATATCCGATGTAGGGGTTGAGCGCGGTGACGAGGCCGATGGAGTCTTCGACTCGGGCGCGCAGCAGTTCAGTGTTAGCCGTGATGCCGAGTACGCACCGGTCCGCCAAAATGCGGCAAGCCGCACCGAGGTGTCGCATTCCTTCGGACAGTGAGTGCACGATGATCGGCTCGAAAGCGTTGAGTTGGAGCTGACCGGATTCCGCAGCCATCGTGATCGTCACGTCGTTGCCGATGACTTCGTACGCGACCTGATTGAGGACTTCGGGAATGACAGGATTGACCTTGCCCGGCATGATCGACGAACCTGCCTGCACCGGTGGAAGATTGATCTCGTTCAATCCGGCTCGCGGGCCCGAAGAGAGCAGCCGGAGATCGTTGCACACCTTGGACAACTTCACAGCGACCCGCTTGAGGACGCCGGAGAGGTGGACGAACTGGCCCACGTCTTGGGTCGCTTCGACCAGATCCGTTGCCAACACCAGCGGCAGTCCGGTCAGTGCGCGCAGGTCGGAACAGGCCACCTCGGCGTAGCCGGCGGGTGCGTTGAGGCCAGTGCCGATAGCAGTCGCGCCGAGGTTGATCTCGTGAACGAGAAGAGCGGCCTCAGCCAGACGCGCCCGATCCTCCTCGATCATGACCGCGTAGGTGCCGAACTCCTGACCCAGAGTCATCGGCACGGCGTCCTGCAGTTGGGTGCGTCCCATCTTCACTGTGTCGGCGAACTGAAGAGATTTGGTCGTGAATGCGTTCTGGAGTGTAAGAAGTGCATCCAGCAGGTCATCGATCGCGAAGATCGTCGAGATATTCACGGCCGTGGGGTAGACGTCGTTGGTCGATTGGCTCAGGTTCACGTGTTCATTGGGGTGAAGCCGTTCGTAGTCGCCGCGCTGGTGGCCGAGGATTTCCAACGCGCGATTGGCGATGACCTCGTTCGCATTCATGTTCGTCGACGTGCCGGCGCCACCCTGGATGACGTCCACCACGAACTGTTCGTGCCACCGCCCGTCCACGATCTCCTTGCATGCCTGTGAGATGGCCTCCGCGCGCGGGCGGTCGAGGATGCCCAGCTTTTCGTTTGCGCTGGCTGCGGCCCACTTGACGTAAGCGATGCCGCGGATCAGATGCGGGTTCGTGGAGATTGTTCGACCAGTGATCGGGAAGTTCTCCATTGCGCGCAAGGTGTGGATACCCCAGTACGAATCGGCTGGAACCTCGCGATCGCCGAGCAGATCGTGTTCTGTTCGCGTTTCGAGCACTTGATCAATTCCTCGTGTCTCTTCGCGCAAGCATCACTCTGCGCGGTGGGTGTATTTCGGGATCGCAGCGCTGACGGTCGAGTAGTAGTCCCGCCCTGCTATCGGGCTATCAGGCTGTCTGACAGGTGTAATTGTTACCTCGCTCACTCCGGCACGTCAACCCTTCATCAAGTGCGATGTTTGACGCGGGACTTCGGCAGTCGCAACAATGACGGCATGAACCTGTCAGACAGCTGGGCCACCAGGCGACCCGTCGCCTCGCGGGTGAGTGCTGCCGAGGCGGTTCTCGCCGACCTCCGTGCCGCAATAACCTCCGGCGAACTGGCAGTCGGAGAGCGTCTCCCGTCCGAGGCGTCCCTGGCCGAAAGACACGGGGTCAGTCGATCGGTCATCCGTGAAGCCCTGCGCTCGTGCCATGCCCTCGGGCTCACCGAGACGAAATCCGGGCTCGGCACCTTCGTCGTCAGCGATTCGATAGCGCGAGACCTCGACTTCGGCAGCTACGCGGCCAACGAGTTGGTCGAAGCGCGGCCGCATGTCGAAATTCCGGCCGCAGGGTGGGCTGCCCAACGGCACACAGTGGAGGAGTTGACGGCCCTCCGCGGACTGGTCCAGCAGATGCGTGACGAGGATGATCCGCTCGTATGGGTCGCACTCGATGCGCAGTTCCACGGACTGATCGCGAAAGCCAGTAGGAATCGGGTCTTCGAGTCGGTAATCGTCGATATTCGTGAAGCGTTGACAAGGCAGTCCGAGACACTCAATCTTGTTGCCGGTCGCCAGGAAAGGTCGAACGAGGAACACGAACGAATAGTCGAAGGAATCGCATCCGGCAGTTACGACCACGCCTCCAGGGCGATGGCCGAACATCTGGACGCCGTCAGGATGACGCTCGAAACACTTGTCCAAGAAAGTGATTCGTTGTGATGGCGCGGCCGCGCAGGTCTGTCCTCGCCTGCGCAATCTTCGCGGCATCGGTGACCGGAGCGTTGGCTGGCTGCAGTTCGTCCGACACCCCGCTGACGCCGACAACCGCGGCGTCAGCACCAACAACGGCAGCTGTACCGCCTACGGGTGTAAATCCACCATCGACGCCGGAATCCGAACGCGCGCTCTTCGATGCTGTGGACCGCAATGATCCCGCAGCTGTTACCGCTGCCCTGACTGCCGGCGCGAACATCGAAGCGCGCGGCGAGGGCGAACGGACTCCACTCGTCGAGGCCACCAAGAACAACGCCGTCGCTGCGGCTTCTACGTTGATTCTTGCCGGAGCAGACGTGAACGCGAAGGATTCCATGCAGGATTCGGCCTTCCTGTATTCCGGAGCCGAGGGGTTGAACGAGATTCTGGCGCTCACGCTCGCCCACGGCGCGGACGTCGACAGCGTGAACCGTTACGGCGGTACGGCGCTGATTCCCGCGAGTGAACACGCGCAAGTCGAGACCGTCCGGATGCTGATCGCTGCCGGGGTTCCGGTCAATCACGTCAACGATCCCGGGTGGACGGCGCTACTCGAAGCCGTTGTGTACGGCGATGGTTCGGCGCGCTATATCGACGTGATCACTCAGCTTCTCGACGCGGGGGCAGATCCCTCGATCCGCGATGCATCGGGGAAGACCGCGTTGGACAATGCCGAAAGTCGTGGTCAGTCGGACGTTGTGGCGCTGCTTCAATTGCGGAGCTGACGCCAACGAGTCGGGCTCAGCCCGTAGGCCTGTCGAAAGCGTCGGCTGAAGTGTCCGGCGTCGACAAACCCCGCCCGGTGCGCAACGGTCGCGATCGGCAGGTCGACGGTAGCGGGTCGAGCCAGTTCGTCCCGAGCCTTCTGCAGGCGCTGGGTGATGATCCACTGTTCGAGCCGGAATTCGTTGTCCGAGCAGATCTTGTACAGCTGTCGCAGTGAGATGTTGTGGGCGTGAGCAATTCGTGCGGGATTCAGTGTCGGATCGTGAAGGTGTTCACGGATGTATCGACGGATCGAAGTCATGGCAAGGGCCGATCTCGGAGCGGATGCGTCAGGATTCGCATGTGCGATCGAAGCGACCAAAGCACGCGCGAGTTCGATTGAGGCCTCGCCCAATTGTTCGGCGGCAGGATCGGTCTCCAACAGAGCGGCGCTGCGGAACAATTCACGAACGTGCGCGATCATCACGGGGTACAGATTGCTGTGATGAGGCCGGGTAGCTGCGTCCCGCACGGTGTCGATCGGCAGTCCCAGCCGATCCATCGGAACGTAGAGGCACTGGGAAGCGCCCGTTCCCGGCCAGGAGAAATCGTAGGTAGACGTCAGGTCCGTCATCAACAGTTCACCGGCGGGCACTCTACGTTGTTCGTCGTGCTGATCTAGATGGCCGATCCCGCTCTCCTGCAGGGCAATCGCAAGGACGGGCATCGACGCGGACCGGACGTGACGTGGTGTTCGGGTCAACCGCATACCGGTCGACTCGGAGCGGAACAGTGATGCTGCACCGAGGTTCCACACGTTCATTCTCGCACTCACCCGTTCCGGGTTCTCCAAGTGGATTGCACACGGGACCGAGGCACGACCCATCGCGTCGACAAAGGCGTCCGCGCGTTGGTCAGGCTCCAGCACGGAAGTATCCAGGAGCAAAGCCATGCAGCCCTGATACCCCGCGATGCGGACGCTCAACCAGAAGTTGTGCAGTGTGAGCTCAAAAGTCTGCACGGACAGTCACGTCCGTCGCAGCAGGTATTTCTAGGATCGAAACGGGCGTGTCCCGGCTTACCGCAGTTTCTCGCTTTTCGACGAGAGTGAAGGAAACGCATGAAGATCTCACGTGTATTCACCGCAGTTCTGGCGTTACTCATGACAGTCGCGGCTGGAGTGATCTTCGGCTCCGGCGCTGCGGTGGCGAGCCCCAAGCCAACCGTCGTTCTCGTCCACGGCGCTTTTGCCGACGCGACCAGTTGGGACGGCGTTGCCGCCGATCTACGCTCGCGTGGCTATCGCGTCGTGACGCCGGACAATCCTCTACGCGGGCCCGCTTACGACGCGTCCTTGATCGAGAAGACGGTTGCGGACATCGACGGACCTGTCGTGCTCGTCGGACACTCGTACGGCGGCGCGGTGATCACCAATGTTCACGACCCGAAGGTGCAGTCGTTGGTGTACATCGCGGCGTTTGCTCCGGTTCAGGGTGAGCCGGTGCAGATCACGATCGATCCCATCAGGTTTCCTGGCAGCCAATTGCTTCCTCCGGCTCTGGGATTGAAGATCATCGACGATCCTCACGCGATCGGCGGGAAGAACGTCGACGGCTACGTCACGGACGAGTATTTCCATTCCGTCTTCGCTCAGGATGTTTCCGGCGAGACAGCGGCAACGATGTTGGCGCATCAGAAGTCTGCGGCTTTGTGGGCGAACCTCGAGCTCGGCGGGCCACCGTCGTGGGCGAACACACCGAGCTGGTATCTGGTTGCCGGTGAGGATCGCGTGATCCCAGCATCGGCGCAGCGGTTCATGGCAAACCGGATGGGCGCGAACACCAGCGAACTCCCGACCTCGCACGCATCGCTGGTTTCCCAGCCAGGGGCAGTGGCAGACGTGATCGTGGCGGCCGCTCACGGGTGAGTGTGCGACCGCCACGAAAGTTGAACAGGGTCAGGCGGAAACGATTACCGAGGAGCCGTGTCCGAACAGACCTTGGTTGGCGGTGATACCGATGCGGGCGCCTTCGACCTGACGGCCTTCGGCCTGTCCACGAAGCTGCCAAGTGAGCTCGCACACCTGCGCAAGTGCCTGTGCGGGAACGGCTTCGCCGAAGCACGCGAGACCGCCGGACGGATTGACCGGGATGCGGCCTCCGATACTGGTGTCACCCGCACGCAGGAGGTGCTCGGCCTCGCCCCGCTTGCAGAGGGCAAGGTCTTCGATCCAGTCCAGTTCCACGGAGGTAGCGAGGTCGTAGACTTCGGCGACGTCGACGTCCTCGGGAGAGATCCCGGCTTCTTCGTATGCGGCGTAGCCGATGGATTCCTTGAACGTGCGCTCCGGAGCCGGGACGGCGGAGCTGGAATCGGTGGAGAAGTTCGGCATATCCATGATCGTCTGCGGGAACGTTGGCGTGACCGTCGAAATAGCCTTGATGCGAACAGGTTCCGCGATGCCCATCTTGCGGGCGTATTCCATCGACGTCAGCAAGATTGCGGCGCCGCCGTCGGACGTCGCGCAGATGTCGAGCAAATGCAGGGGATTGGACACCACGGGGGATGCCAGCACGTTCTCGACGGTGACTTCCTTGCGGTAGCGCGCATTCGGATTATTGAGTCCGTGCTTGGCGTTCTTGACCTTCACGTTGGCGAAGTCCTCCGCGGTGGCGCCGTAGAGGTCGATGCGACGACGCGCGTTGAGCGCGAAGTACGCCGGGTTGGTCATACCCATGAGGCGGAAGCGCAGCCAGTCCGGGTCGTCCCAACGCTCACCGGCGACGGGAGCGAGGAAGCCCTTCGGCGTGGTGTCGGCGCCGACGACCAGGGCAACTTCGCTGAGGCCGGCCAGGATTCGTGCGCGAGCGGTGTCGAGTGCCTGGGCTCCCGTCGCACACGCGGCGTACGACGTGGCGACGCGAGCGCCGTTCCAGCCGAGTGCCTGGGCGAAGGTGGCTCCGGCGACGTATCCGCCGTACCCGTTGCGGACGGTCTCGCCGCCGACGATGAAGTCGACGTCCTGCCAATTCACGCCCGAATCGGCGAGCGCGGCGCGAGCGGCGGCAACGCCGTATTTCACGAACGACTGCCCCCACTTGCCCCAGGGGTGCATTCCGACACCGAGTACTGCGACGTCCTTGCTCATGACTGCGACTCCTGATCAGCTGCGGCGACAGGCTTCCAGCGCCACGTCGTACGTACTCCGGTTTCGTCGGTGTACAGCGGCTCGACAACCAATTCGACGGTATTGCCGACCTTGAGATCGTCGACGCCGAATCCGTCGGCCACCTGGCCGAGGATGACGATCCCCTCGGGCAGCTCGACTGCTGCGAGAGCAAAAGGCTCGTACGGATCCGAGCGCGGGATGTACGGCGGCGGGGGCTGGTACTGCGCGTCTGTGTACGACCAGACAGTGCCGCGGCGGGAGAGTTCCACGTCGTCGAACTCCTCGCTGAAGCAGCTCGGGTTCTTGCAGAACGTCGCCTCACGAGGGAAGGAAATGGTGCCGCAGGATTGGCACTTCGTGCCGATCAGAGCAGGTTCGTCGCCGGTGGTGAACCAACCCTCTACTGCAGGCGTCACACTCCCGTTCGGCGCCGGCGTTGCAGTCTCGCTCATGCAATCCTCATCTGGTTGGCGAGCCTGATCCGGGGGATCGTGGGCCCGCTGTGCCGCTTACTGGAACAGGTTGCAGTATTACACGATTTCGGCCGCTGACGGGCAAAAATTTTCGCTGAGTGGGACGTTGCCGGAACGCAGACGGCCCCGCCGGGCAGACGAGTCTGCAGGCGGGGCCGTGTGCGTGAAAGTAGCTGTTTACCTGTAGCGGATCAGCGAACGCGTACAGGTCGACCGAATCGACGCGTCGGTTTCACCCGGGCCGCAGCGTCGAGGATGGAGGTGATCTCGACCTGATCCAGAACCTTTTCGCGGGCACGATCGTGCGCAGCGCCGCGTTCCAGTTCCGCCTTGTCGATGGCATGCCAGCCCTCGCGGTCGACGACGTCGGACTGTCGCGCCCGGACCAGACGATCGACTGCGGAGTCGTCGGCGACCGGGTTGGTCAGGCGTCCGTCGTTGAAGTCGTCGACGAGCATCCTGATCGTTTCCTGCGCGCAGGACTTGTTGGTGCCGATGAACCCACTCGGTCCGCGCTTGATCCAACCGGTCGCGTAGACCCCGGTGGCGGGATCACCGTTCGGAGCTTCGAGGACTCGGCCGTTCTCGTTCGGAATGACCGACGCACGCTCGTCGAACGGGACGCCGGGGATGGGCACTCCGCGGTAGCCGATCGAGGTGAGGACCAAGCCGGTATCGATGGTCTCGGTATCGCCGGTTGCTTCGATCTGCACGGTTCCGTTTGCGTCGACAAGAGCGTTGCGAGCGAACGCGATTCCGCTGACCTGATCGTCGCCGGTGATCGAGGTCGGCGTGAGCAGGTAGCGCAACGTGATGCGCTTGTTGCCGACGTCGACGTGATCGCGGTTCTTCAGGGCTTCGAGGAGACGCAACTTCTGCTCGACGGCATGCGGGAGTTCGCCGCGTTTTGCCAGTTCTTCGGTGGCCGAGTCGAGAACCATGTCGTCGGGTCCGACAGAGAGTTCGATGTCCGGCAGTGCCATCAGGCCGGTGAACTCGGGGACCGTGAACGCGGACTGCGCGATTCCGCGTCGACCCACGATGACAACTTCTTCGACGCGACTCTTCCGCAGAGCGGCGAGTGCGTGAGCGGAGATGTCGGTACCGGCCAACTTCTCGGGATCGGCCGTCAGAATGCGAGCGACGTCGAGCGCGACATTTCCGTTTCCGATGATGACCGCGCGGCGATGTGAAAGGTCGAAGACGTCGTCGGCGTGATCGGGGTGGCCGTTGTACCAGGCTACGAAGTCGGTGGCCGAGGCCGTGCCAGGCAGATCAGCGCCCGGAATGCCGAGACCACGGTCGGACGAAGCGCCGACTGCGTAGAGCACCGCATGGTGATTTTCGAGCAGTTCGCTGTGCGAGATGTGCTTGCCGATCTCGACGTTGAGGTAGAACTCGAAACCCTTTTGTGCGGCGATCTTGTCGAACAAGCGAGTGACCTGCTTGGTCTTCTGATGGTCCGGAGCAACGCCGGCGCGAACCAAGCCGTAAGGCACAGGAAGGCGATCGAAGACGTTGACCTGCACGTCAGGCTGAGTCAGCAACTCGTCCGCGGCGTACATCGCCGACGGTCCGGAACCGACGATCGCAACGCGCAACGGCGGTCGGCCCTTGTCGACGTGGGCTGCCGGGATGACCTTGGCGAGAAGCGGCCTGGGTCGCTCTTCCTTGTAGAAGTCCGCATTGATGGACAGGAAGACTCGCTGCGGGTCGGTCAGCTTCGACTCGGGGACGATGGCGTCGACCGGGCAGGCCGAGACGCATGCGCCACAGTCGACGCAGGCCTGCGGATCGATGTGCAGCATCTCGGCGGTGAGGAAGTCCGGCTCGTCCGGCGTCGGATGGATGCAGTTGACCGGGCAGGCGTAGACGCACGAGGCGTCGCTGCAACAGGACTGCGTGACTACGTGTGGCATGGCGCTATGAGTCCGATCTCGACTGTCCGGGAGCTACGCGGCGGCGTTGTGCGAGCTGCGGTGAGGTTCGCTACGGAAGCGTGATGCGCGGCCGTCCATCTTGCAGGCCTTCCACACCAGGCGCGAGGCACGGTTCATCAGGCCGGTGTCGGTGGCCAGCATGCGGACGTCACCGAAGTAGTTGCGCAGGGTCTGGCGCGACTCGGGCAGATCCCAGAACAGGTCCTTCTTCACGGACTTCGGGATGTCGAACTGCTTCCAGAAGGACTTCGGCGGGATGACGATGGCGTCACAGAGAATGCGCATGACGATCGGGAACAGCAGCGAGAGGACGAACCGGTTCGGGCGTGACATCAGCGGGATGCGACGGCTCAGAAGCTTGTGCGCGAACGAGATGTGACGCGCTTCCTCGGCTACGTGGATGGCCATGACCGACTGCATGATCGGGTGGATCTGGCCGCCGGCGCGCAGGATGCTCTTCTGAATGTGGTCGATCGGCTCTTCACCGGCGAGGACACCGACGAAGAACAGTTCGGGGAACGGACCCGCAGCGAGGGGAATGAAGGGTGCAAGCATCTTCATCGGACGGCTCATCCCGGGAGCGTCGGCACCGATGCGGTTGACCATCTCCTGGAACATCATCGTGTGGTTGCACTCTTCGACCGACTCGTGCGTGCAGTAGCGCGCCTCGGCCGAATCGTTGGGCAGTGAGAAGACGTACTGCATCATGCCGCGGATCAGAATGTTCTCGAACTGGAGACCGACCTTCGCGACATTGGCCTGGCGCCACATGCCGATTTCGATCTGCCTGGCCTCGGACTGCGACTGGTACCACGGGTGTGCACCCAGCGGGTCAGTCTCGGCCGGGAGGATCCAGCGGCGATCGTTCGGGACGACGGCAAACTCGGGGGAGTCCCAGTCGATGTCGAGGTACGGGTCGAAGTGCTTGTGCACCGAGCCCTCGGACAGGAGTCGAAGCGTCTCGTTGTACGAGTCGTCGGATGCTTCTCCGCGCTTGTCGAGCGGCGATGTGAGCGTCATGGCGTCTCCTCTTCGTTTCGGTCACCGCTGGTATTTCTCGCGGTGTTCGGTGGAATCGAGGGCCGGTTGTGTGATCGCTGGCACTCGGTCTGGATTTAATGTAACCCGAGGTATCAGGAAAAGCTAGTGGCAGATACTCCTGAATCCCGACGAATTCTTGACACGGCCGAAACGGCGCCATAACTTACTTTTGAGTAATTTCCGCGGTGCGTCCGAAGTGGGCTGTTCAGGGACGGGTTCGCACCGAATCGCACGCGAAGATCGAACCGAGGCCGACGTGATCAGATCGATTCTCAGCAATCTTGCATTGAGACCGCCGACGCGTCTGCGCTCCCTTGTTCCGTCTCGCGGCGTCACGCTTTCCGACAAGACCATCGTCCTGACGGGAGCCTCGTCGGGGATCGGTGAGGCGACAGCTCATCTATTGGCTCGTCGGGGAGCCGAGATGATCCTGGTCGCGCGCGGTGAGGAAAACCTCGAACACGTACGGGACGAGATTCACCGCAGGGGAGGATGGGCACACATCGTGCCTGCGGACCTCTCCCGCGGTGAAGCCGTTGACGAACTCGCGGAGACGATCGCGGATCGATTCGGGTCGGTCGACATCCTCGTCAACAATGCGGGTCGCTCGATCCGGCGCACCGCGTTGGATTCGGTCGACCGATTCCACGACTACGAGCGCACCATGGCGCTGAACTACTTCGGGCCGACAAGACTGACGTTGCGGCTACTGCCCGCAATGCTCGAGGCGAAGTCCGGACACATCATCAACGTCGGAACCTGGGGAGTTACTGCCGGGGTGATGCCCAGGTTCAGCGCCTATCACGCGTCGAAGTCTGCTCTCAGTGCATTCGGCCGAAGCCTCGGCGCGGAATGTCACGGCACCGGTGTCGATGTCACCACAGTGCAATTCCCACTCATACGAACACCGATGATCGCGCCGACGGCGGATTACGTGAGCCAGCCGGCGCTGACGGCCGATCAAGCTGCATCGTGGATCTTGAGGGCGATCAATACGCGTCCCGTCGAGCTGTATCCGCGGTACGCGGGGCTGTTACGAGCGATTGACGTTGTATCCCCTTCTGCCACTGACGCTCTCGTGCGAAGGGCCGGGATCTGAGGGGCTGGGATTTGAGGGGTTGGGATCTGAGGGGTTGGGATCTGACCAGAAACGTGCACCAGCACCGGGGCATGGTTCGTCCCCGGTGCTGATGTATTCGATTGTCGCGGTTCAGGCTGCTGTAGGTGGGCTGTTCCCGCCGATCGGCTGTTGATACGGATCGATCGACATCGGTGGATAGAACACCGATTTCCGATCCGGGCCGATCTCGACACGCCACTCGGTGTGATGCAGCGTCCGATGATGATGGCCACACAACAGAATCAGATTGTCGAGATCTGTTGGGCCACCATCGTTCCAGTGAACAATATGATGAGCATCGCACCACCCCGACGGTGTCCCGCACCCCGGAAACGCACACCCACCATCACGAACCGCCAACGCCCGCCGCTGCGGAACCGTCGCCGTTCTCGCTTCCTTGCCGCAGTCGAGCGGAACACCATTCTCGTCCAACAAGATCCGCGTGATCGTGCAGTCGCACGCCAGCATCCGTGCGGTGTCGATACTGATCGGGCCCACCCAATCCGTCCACGCAAATCCCAACTCCTCAGTGGACGGCAACAGGTCTTTCAGAACTTTAAGGTCGGTCATGTCTTTCGCGGACGCGGTGACCGTGATGTGCGGTTTCACCCCGCCTTCGATCGGGCCCTACCCCGCCCGCTCGTACCGGCGCAACAACTCGCAAAACCCGTCCGCACGCCGTAATGCCGGAGTACGCGTGTCCTTCACGCCGTCCTTCTCCGGTGTCGGCGCAGACAGGCTCGACAACAACGTGATCAACCGGGCCCCGTTGATCGCATCCAGATCACCCTTCACAGTGACCCGCCCGTACAAGCCTTTCGAGGCGTAGAACTCGTTACGTTCGGAATCCTCGCCGACCGGGACGCCGTCCTCGCGCTTGCCGTACTGCTTCTCGATCCGCCGAATCGCCGCCCGCACCGCATCGCAATCCGCAATGTTCTTCGACGCCAACGACAACAAAATCCCGCGAGCCCTGTCCACATCCGCCAGGGTCATGTTCTTCGGCGGATGCTGACAAAACGACGCCACCTGCCGCGCCTTCAACGCATCCACGTCACCGCGATGAAACGCATCCGCGACAACAGGTTCGAGCATCAACAACCGCGCCAACCCGACCAGCAGACTGCACTCACCGATCTCCAAATTCGTCGAACCATGCAACCACTGCGCGATCGCCCGAAAACCCTTCCCGCCGAGAACCTCACGGGAAAACATCTCCACGATCAGCAACACCAACCGCGACTGCAACTCGTGCCGGACACGCACCAGATCCAGAACCTCCCCCTTGAGGCCCTCGCCATCCAGCTGCCACGCATCCCGACTGTCCATGCCGAAAGCATAATCGAACAGAGTTTCGAACACAAGAGAATGTGGATCGAAAATTGCTGCTATCAAATCGATTTCGACATTTCGGACAGTCGGTTATAGGCGGGTCGCCGACGAAGTCCACGTGCGCCGACGAGTGCGAGCGCCACCATCAACCCGGAGCACAACAGCATCACGGCAGTCTCGATGAACTGAAATTGCCAGTACCGGCTCTGTGGGTGATAGATCACGGCATAGTGATCGATTCCCTGTTCTCGAAGGCAGTTGTCGACCTCGAGGTCTTGCTGCTTGCGATCGGAATTGTCTGAGCCCCAGCACATTGTGTAATCGGCGTCGATCATGTTGCCATCCGTATCGGCGAAGCCGGCATCGATGACCCACCTCGAGTCGAGATTTTCATACGGCGACGGTGCATATTCCGCTGCACGTGCCAGTCCGTCGATGGGTTGCACTTCAGTGTCGGGGGCCAAGTAATGCTCGCGCATCGTCGCGCTCAGTGCGACGGGCACGATCAAGAACGCGAGAAGAGTCATGACCATCGCGAAGACGGTGTTGCGGATGAGCAATGCGGCTGCGCTGCCGGTAGTCATTGCTAAAAAGGTGTAGGCGCCGAAGACGATTCCCGTCGTCTGAAAATTGGGGAACTCCATCAAGGAAAACGAGGTGGCCTCATTTGTTGCCGCCTGTCCCCGGCCAAGCGTCTGAGTCCAGCCGAGCACCAGGCCCAGGACTGCCATCGCAAGGGTGATGGGAACGAAGACCACCAGGACCCGCAAGAAATACCATCGAACAAGGCTGGTGGACTCGAGAAAATCGAGGTTTTCGGGACCCTGCTCGAAGTCTCGGGCGAATGTGGTGACGCCGACCAGCATTCCTGAGGCGAACGGTAGTAGGAGTACGAGAAGCGTCGTCAAGGTGAGAGCGGTGTCGGCACGGCAACTGCCACCTCCGTCGTACCAGCGTGAGCAGATGTCGCCGAAGTCCCAACTCTCGCCCGAACGCTGAACGAACCAGCCTGAAAGTGCGGCTGTCAGGATCAGGAGGAATATCATCGCCAGTGACCATACGATCTGCCCTCGGCATTGCCGCCAGGTCGCGTAGATCATCGGCGAATGCAGCTCGGTGAAGTGTGGATGCGTTCCATGATGAAACGATACCGTTCATTCTGTAATGGGCCTGCCACGCGGAACCGCCAGATTTCGACATTTTGTGTAGGACTTAAGTACGAGTTCACCTATGAGTAAATCGTCTAATATCCTACTTAAGGTGGGATCTTTGAAATAAAGCGCAAAAACTGGCACATGTTCTAGGATTTTGTCTACGGTTACATCCACATCGTGATCGCTCGGCCCCAGATCCCGCAATACGGGCGACGGATAATAGTACCGACGACATGCGAATGTCCGTTGCGAAGGAGTGGGAAATGTTAGTTCCGTTCTTGCAGGCGATTCTGAATTTCGCCTACGGGTCAATCGATGCCGGTGGAGTCGTCATCGACGGACTCGTCGGAATCTCGAGCGAATAGGAGGATGTGAGATGAATTCATCTGATCTGGGTTCGGTTTCGGCGCTCTTGCCCATGATGCTGACTGCTTTCAAGTCCATCATCACAATGCCTTTCGCGCTCTCCGTGGACTTCGGCCTCGACGTCCCGTTCAATCCGTTCAAATAGATTAGGGAGGGCGAAAATGGGTTCCTTGGAAGATGTTTTTGGTCTTTTCACCGGGTCACTGTCAGCGATCCACGTCAGCTTCTTCGAGATGCTGACTGCATTGTCGAGCGACGGGTGGGTGCAGGGATGACCTTCCGATCCGGCAACTCGCAGCTTAAGGAGGTGAGTATCTGATGCTTTTTTCTTTCTTGAGTAATGCTCTGGGTTCGCTTCGAGATGTCAGCGGCTTGGCAGTGATGGGAAGCATGATGATTCCCTCGTTCAGCGCGGAATGACATTGCAATACGGGTCGCTTCGTCGATAGTCGACGCGGCGACCCGTATTTTCTTTTCGATATGGATCGTAAAAGCCGATACCCCGGACTTGCTCCGAGGTATCGGCCTGAGGTCAGAGGCAGAAGAAACTGAGCGAACTGATTGCCGCGTTCTGCTCGAGCTGGCCTGCGTCTCCGACGTTGCCGGCGGCGACTGACAGATCTTGAAGGGAGAGAATAGCGTCCATTGTCATTTCCTTTGTTGATCGGCGTTCTTGCCGATGGATTTGATCGATCGAGTTTGCTTGCGGTGTTGATTTAATTCCAGGTTTTTCGCCTGGTACTTCTGTGCTCCAATCTGCCGTGGGTGATAACTTCCGAACAATTAGGCGATGTGGCAGTTCGACGCGCACATCAGTGGAAACGACTGTCGGGCAGTTGCCGATCGGGTATATCGGAGCAACGCCAGTATTCCTGCAGATCCGGTTGCCCAGTCTGTCGAGAGTCTCAGGTTCTGTTCACCTGGAAAGTGCAGGCCTCCTGCGTGATTGAGGCTGTGCAAGCCCAGAAGCTGAAACTGCTGTGCAAGCGTCTGTTCACAATCGGCGCCGGCGTATGGAGTCTTGGAGAGTTCGCTGAGAAACAGAATCAGCCCGGCTCGCCCGTTGAGTAGTCCGGCTTGGGCAGTGAATTCGACTTTGGCGGCGCGGGATATCGCACGCACCGCAGCTGCGTAACGCGGTTCGTCGACATGGCGCAGAAGTTGTAGAAGTACCAGGCCCACACCGACAGACCCGGATCCGAGATACGGCATCGTCCGGCGCTCCTCTCTCAGCTGCATCGACCCGTCAGGGCACATCGACATCACAGACAGATCGATGTCGACGAGCTGGCGTGCGTGTTCCAGCGATCGAGGATCACCACTCAGTTCGTAGTGGCGAGTCCAGAACAGTGCTTGTCCGCTCGGTCCCCGCATCAGCCCACCTCGGCCGGCCACTGCCCAAGGTGTTCCGCCGGCGTCGCGGACATGCAAGCGAGCAGCTGAAATTCGTTCGCGCAGAGTCTCGGTCACGACAGCGAGAGTGGGTGACACAGTCGGTCGTGAAACCGATTCCTCGAGTAGGAGGCAACCGATTCCGGAAAGGCCGCTGAAAAGGCTGGAGTCGATGTCGTCGAGTGGGGCTCGACGCAAAGTCTCGACCCACCTGTCGGCTGTCGAATGTCGCCCGTGATGCCGAAAGGTGTGCACCGCACCCGCGAGCCCGTCGAAGAAACCGAACTGTGGTTGCGTATCCGAATCAACCTGATGTTCAGTCCATTCCAGGACTGACTCCAAGGTGTCGGTGGGAAGATCATCGGCGAGCAGGTTTCCGCACGAGCCGTGCGCAATGCCGTAGCCGTTCACCTCGAACTGGGCGATGTCGCCGGGAAAGAGTCGATCAGGGCGGGAGAGATCAAGCGAGGCGAGGATGCCGCAGCGCAATAGAGCGGCCGCCCGTTGCAGGTTTTCCCCGGGCGACGTGTCCCAACGATGCGGGCGATTCTCCGGTTCCGGCGCCTGTACGTCGAGCATCGAATAGAGCGAGGCACCGAAGGCACGAGGAAGATCGAAGCGAGACACCGCATAGTCGATGAGTTCGGGAATCTTGTTGCAATCGAGAGGGAACAATGTAGTAAGTGGGACAAAGAGTCCCAGCTCGATGCATCCCAACGAGTATCGATCCGCCGCGATTCCTGTCAACTGTCGAGGTGCTGTGTATCCGGGGGCTCCGGTGGACCGGGGCGGATGCTCGTCGATGTTGTGGGCCATCTCGAAGTCGATGATCCGAATACCGGACGGTGAGCACATGACGTTGCCAGGGTGAAGATCGGCATGAACGATTCCGGCGTTGTGGAAGCTCTCGACTGCGGTAGTCAACTGTTGTGCAATCTCGAGTGCCCAGGTTCTGTATTCCGTTCGGGAACTGAGTGTCTGGTCGGCGCGTATCAGTGGGTGGCGGAGCGCAACTTCCTGATTCAGTGGAGTGCCGGCAGCGCGCTCGGTGACAAGGAAGTGGTGTCCCTCGCGCTCGAACAAGCTGATGGCAGAAGGTGTGTACGGGTTGTCGGCAAGGTGAGTCAACTTGTCGTACTCGTTACGGATGCGGTCGATTGCGTACCGGCCGTTTGCGTCCGGGGCGGTAAAGGGACGGCCTTCTTTGATGACCAGATCGATGCCGGCGTCGTCGAATGCGGAGTAGATCCCCCCGCTGTTGCTGAAGTGCAGGGCTTCATTGATCGAATAGGGGAATTCGTCATGTGATTTCAGCTTGTCTTGCTGCGCGCGAACGAAGTCCGGGATTTGTACCCAGTCCGGAGTTCTGAAGGAAGTGCCGCGCACATCGGGTTCGAGCGATCCGTCAGGACGCCGAATTGCCGGGACGCGATCGCCGAATGAATCGTAGGTCTGCATGGGCAGATACGCGCCGTACCGTAAGTAGAGCGGTCCCCGGTTCCATCGCACATCGCTGAGGATGTACGGCCCGTCGGCACCGGTGACAAGCTTGTCCAGTTCGGTGATGACACGTTGTGTGGCAACACCATCCGCCGGATAGATCGTGATGAATTTTCCGCTGGAAGTTCGATTGGCCTGCTTGCTGTTGGACAACATGAGGTCTGCTGCCGTCCGAAGAAATTTGAACGGCACATGATTGTGACCGCAATACACGGAAACGGTATCGAGCAGCTCCTGCGCGTTGGCTCGGGTAGCGGAGCAGTGAATCTTCCATCCTTGTTCTGGCAGCAGACCGTCGGGCGGTTGGAAGTAGTTCCACGGTCCACTTTGGGGACCGCGCCGCCAGAGCGACCAATCCACCGACTTCGCGGGGATAAAGTGCTGGTCAGTTGATGTATCTGGTTGGGTGACCGTTCTGATTCGGTCGTAGAAATGCGAGTCGGCACGCGTGAAGGCAACGTATCGCAGGTCCACGCCAAACCTCCCAGTCGGTCCCCCTGCGGTTGTCATCGATTGGTGCCACGCCCCGAATCCCCTGTGGCTTGGATTGCTTGTGGCGGAAGGTTATCCGATTCCGGACATTTCGGGCGAAGATTGAAAACCTATCATTCGAAAGTACTAATGAATGGCGTGGGCCAGGCGAGGTCACTGATCGCCCAGCTTTTAGTCGGCCGCATTTGTTTCGAGTTCGGAGGCCCCCTCTTGACGAGAGGATCAAGTCGGTGGTAGTTCTTTAGCGAGCGCTAAGTCAGGGTGCTCCCTCGATCTCGGTCCGGTACCCGGCGCCACGAAACTCGGGTGCCGGACCGCCCCAGCAATGCACGTCCTCGAAGGGAACGAAGATGACCAAGGCAGTGATCGTCGATGTAGTCCGGATCGCGTCCGGCAAGGGAAAGCCGGGCGGCGCACTGTCCGGGACGCACCCTGTCGAACTGATGGCCCACGTTCTGCGTTCCATCACCTCGCGAAACGGCCTCGACCCCGCCCTGGTGGACGACGTGATCGGCGGTTGCGTCGGACAGGCCGGTGAGCAGGCACTCAACATCACCCGCAGCGCGGTCCTCTCGGCCGGATTCCCCGAGTCGGTACCCGCCACCACGATCGATCGCCAGTGCGGATCAAGTCAGCAAGCTGCGCACTTTGCGGCGCAGGGCGTGATCGCCGGGGCCTACGACATCGTGATCGCGGCAGGCGTCGAATCCATGAGTCGTGTCCCGATGGGTACCACGACGATGGGGAAGGACGCTTCCGGTCCGGGCGTCGCGGCTCGCTACCCCGAAGGCCTGGTCAACCAGGGAATCTCTGCAGAATTGATCGCCGCCAAGTGGAAGCTTGACCGCGACACTCTCGACGCATTCTCCGCGCAGTCCCACCAGCGGGCAGCAGAGGCAGCGGCGAAGGGGCTCTTCGACAAGGAGATTCTGCCGATCTCGGTGACCAACGCCGCCGGTGAGACCGTCTCGCATATCGTCGACGAGACGGTTCGCGCGTCTACTACCGCCGAGGGACTCGCCGGTTTGAAGCCGTCGTTCTACTCGGAGAAGTACGCGCAGCGCTTCCCCGAGGCGCAGTGGTCGATCACTCCCGGTAACTCGTCGCCGCTCACCGACGGCGCGTCCGCAGCACTGATCATGAGCGAAGAAATGGCGTCGAAGCTAGGGCTGACGCCGCGAGCTCGTTTCCATTCCTTCTCCGTTGCGGGCGATGACCCGATCTTCATGCTCACCGCACCCATCCCAGCCACCCACAAGGTGCTCGCTCGCGCGGGTCTGAGCATCGACGACATCGACACCTACGAGGTCAACGAAGCCTTCGCTCCCGTTCCACTCGCCTGGGCTCACGAGTTCGGCGCCGACCCGGCAAAGCTCAACCCGTGGGGCGGCGCGATTGCACTCGGCCATGCCCTGGGGTCCTCGGGTACTCGCCTGCTGACCACGATGGTCAACCACCTCGAGGCCACCGGCGGACGCTACGGATTGCAGACCATGTGCGAGGGCGCCGGCATGGCCAACGCCACAATCATCGAACGCATCTGAAACACATAACCTTTCGAAAGGAACTCTCATGATCGTCAACGACAGCGTCGCCGTCGTCACCGGTGGAGCATCCGGCCTCGGCCTGGCCACCACCAAAGCCCTTCTTGCCGACGGCGCCAGCGTCGTCATCATCGACCTTCCGTCGTCCAACGGTGAAGCCATCGCCAAGGAACTTGGCGACCGGGTCCGCTTCGCGGCTGCAGACGTCACCGACGAGGCTGCGGTCACCGCGGCACTCGACGTGGCCGAATCCCTCGGACCCCTGCGCGTGGCAGTCAACTGCGCCGGAATCGGCAACGCAGTCAAGACGGTCAGCAAGAAGGGCGCTTTCCCGCTCGACGCGTTCAAGAAGGTCATCGACGTCAATCTGATCGGCACCTTCAACGTCCTTCGTCTTGCTGCGGAACGTATTTCGAAGACCGAGCCGATCGACGGTGAACGCGGCGTCATCATCAACACCGCTTCGGTCGCCGCGTATGACGGCCAGATCGGGCAGGCTGCGTACTCCGCGTCGAAGGGCGGTGTCGTCGGTATGACGCTTCCCATCGCCCGTGACCTCGCGTCGCTGCTGATCCGCGTCAACACCATTGCACCAGGCTTGTTCAAGACCCCGTTGCTGGCCGGACTGCCCGAAGCAGCCCAGGCGTCGTTGGGTCAGCAGGTGCCTCACCCCTCTCGCCTGGGTGATCCCAGCGAGTACGGCGCGCTTGCTGCGCACATCGTTTCCAACCCCATGCTCAATGGTGAGACGATCCGCCTCGACGGTGCAATCCGTATGGCACCGCGGTAATTTCGGCTATCACATGACTGGCGAGGTGGAGTCGGTGAGCTCGGTGGCAGTGGACTGGAGGTCCTTCCCGCCGCTGGTGATGACCGACATCCTGATGGCTTCGCTCGAGCTGTTCGACGAGAATGGTTACCACGGCACGACGGTGCGCCAGATTGCCAATCATGTCGGGGTAACCGTTCCCGCGCTCTACTATCACCACGCGAACAAAGAGGCAATTCTCGTCGCTTTGTTCGAGGTCTCGATGAGTGAGCTGAATACCAGAACCGAAGCGGCAGAAGCGGAGGCCGGCGAAAATCCGGTACGACGCTTCGCCTTGGTGGTGGAGGCGATAGTTCTCTATATGACCCACCGGTCGCGGCATGCTGCGTTGGACACCGAGATTCGGCATGTCTCACCGGAAAGCCGAAGTCGATACGCCGCCAGTCGTAAGCGACTCGAGTTGCTGATGCGCAGGATCGTCGACGACGGTGTGGCATCGGGAGATTTCGCGGTCACCGATACCGAAGAGACCGTCCGGGCAATACTCGGTATGGCGCAGTCACTACCGCGTTGGTTCCAGACCGGCGGTCCGATGTCACCGTCGCAATTGGCGGAGAAGTACGTCGATATCGCTTTTCACACGGTCGGCTATCGGCCGTAAAGTGCATCGCTCGTGAACGAAGGTGGGCAACAGGTCGAAAACCTGTTGCCCACCTTCAGTATTCATACTTCGGCATTCACTCCGTGTCAGAGTCGCGTAACTTCGAGTCCGCCCTCGTGGTAGTCGGCGCGAAGGCGTTTCTTGTCGAACTTGCCGACGCTCGTCTTCGGAACTTCCTGAACCACAGCCCAGTTCTCGGGCAGCTGCCACTTGGCAACCTTGTCCGAAAGGTACTGTTGCAGTTCGGACATCGTGGTCTCGGATCCGGCGCGCAGAACAACCGCAACCAACGGGCGCTCGTCCCACTTCTCGTCCGGCACGCCGATGACGGCAGCTTCGGTGACGTCAGGGTGACCCATGACGGCGTTCTCGAGGTCGACCGAGGAGATCCATTCGCCGCCGGACTTGATGATGTCCTTGGAGCGGTCGGACAGGCTCAGGAAGCCGTCGGCCGTGATGGATCCGACGTCGCCGGTCTTGAGCCAGCCGTCGTTGAACTTGTCTTCCGCATCGACGCCGTAGTACGACCCGGTGATCCAGGGGCCGCGCACTTCGAGCTCGCCGACGGAAACGCCGTCGTGTGCAACAACTTTGCCGTCGTCGTCGATGAGACGTGCCTCGACGGATGCCGGGAATCGCCCCTGGGAGTAGCGGTACTTCCACATTGCGTCGCCGGTGACGCCGGCCGGCGGGCGGGCGACGGATCCGAGCGGGGAGGTTTCGGTCATGCCCCAGGCATGCAGGACGGAGACGTTGTGATCGGCTTCGAATGCGTGCATGAGGGCCGGCGGTACCGCGGACCCACCGATCAGAACCTCGCGCATCGAGGAGATGTCCTGCGGGTTCTGCTCGAGGTAGAGGTGCAGGCCCTGCCAGATGGTGGGGACGGCTGCGGCGAACGTCGGCTTCTCGCTGGCGATGATCGCAGCCAACGGGGCAGGCTGGAGGAAGCGGTCGGGCATGATCAGCGAAGCACCGATCATGAATGCGGCGTAGGGAAGTCCCCACGACATGGCGTGGAACTGAGGCACCACGGCGAGTGCACGATCGCCCTGCGCGAGGTTGGGGCCGTCGCTCATGCAGACCTGCATGGAGTGCAGGTAGATCGAACGGTGGGAGTAGACGACGCCCTTGGGGTCACCCGTGGTGCCGGACGTGTAACACATTGCGGCAGCGCTCAGTTCGTCGACCTCGGGCCAGTCGAACTCGGTGGGCTGATCGGCGATCAAGCCCTCGTAGGTGTGAACCTGCACTCCCTCGGGAGCTTCGAGTCCTGCAGTGGAGGAGCCGGTGACGACGATGTGTTTGACGGTGGTCAGCGACGGAAGCTGCGGAGAGAGAAGCGGAATCAGGGACGGGTCGACGATGATCACGCGGTCCTCGGCGTGATTGGCGACATGGATCAACTGCTCGGGGAACAGACGAATGTTCAGGGTGTGGAGCACAGCGCCCATCGAGGGGATCGCCAGGTACGCCTCGAGGTGCTCGGAGTTGTTCCACATGAACGTGGCGACTCGCTCGTCGCCCTCGACGCCGAGCCCGCGCAGGGCGTGCGCAAGCTGAGCACAGCGCTTGCCGACGTCAGCGTAGGACACACGGCGCGGGCCGGACTCGGTCCACGTGACAACCTCGGAGGCGCCGTGAACGGAGGCACCGTGGCGGAGAAGTTGAGCAATGGAGAGGGGGGCGTCTTGCATGGTGCTCAGCATGGGCTGCTCCTGTGTGGTGTGTGAGACCGGTGCTTTTGCCCACGGGCCGTCACAAACGATGTGCTGTGGCTGCCAGATTAGTCACAGCCCCGAAGTGCTCGCTAGTGACCCACTGCACTGGCGAAGAACCACGCTATGAGTAGCGCTCCCGGATCGACTACTCCGCGAGCGGCTTCGCCCACATAACTTGCACGTCCGCGGTTCGCGAGCATGGTTTCGGTCGACTCCGCCCCGGCCGCTGCGGCTTCCGCTGCGCTCGCCAGCGCAGCATCTCGATCGGCTTCCGAGCTCACGGATTGCTCCAACGACTCGACCGCCGGAACTATCGCGTCGACCATCGTCTTGTCGCCGACGCGTGCGCCGCCGAGCGAGGTGATGTTGTCGAGTCCCGCTCGCGCTGCAGCCGCGATCGCGCCGAGGTCGAGTTCGGAGTCCGCCGAGTCTGCGGCAACGCGGAAGAAATGCCGGAACCAGATGCCGAACAATGCGCCGGAGGTGCCACCGGCGTGGCCGAGGTACGCCTGTGAGACTGCATCGAATATCGTTGCGGTGGAGTACGTGTCACGGATCGCCGAGATGTCGAGTTGATCCAGTGCGGCCACCATGTTGGTCCCGAAATCGCCGTCGCCCGCTCGTCGGTCGAGATCGGTCAGTGCCGGTTCCTGATCCAGTACCTTCTCGGCCCAGTCCGCAATCCAGCTTCCGGCGAAACTGCTTTCGGCAGTGAGTGAGGTGTCGGGTGTGAATGTGGGACCGAATGATTCGCGCGTGCCCATTCCGCTGTACTCACGCGCTATAGCATTCGGCCAGGCGGGCGCTTTTGTTGGTGCGTCCCATAATTCGAGGATTTCTTTGTCTGTGCGAACAAGGGTGATGGACGCGCCTGCCATGTTCAATGCAGTGACGAACGTTCCGATCAGTGTCCGCTCGATGTGAATTCCCTGTTCGTCCAGATAATCTCCGAGTTCGGCGAACAGTAGTTGCAACTCCAGCGGGTGGGTGGCGCCGAGACCGTTGACGACGGCGATGACGCGGTCACCTTCGGCGAGACTCAGGGACTTGATGATCGGGTCCGTCAGCCGCCGCACCAATTCCGGTGCGGGCAGGGCGTCCACGCGTTCTGTGCCGCGTTCGCCGTGGATGCCGATACCGAGTTCCATCTGACCCGCCGGCAAGTCGAACGACGGCTCGTCAGCCCCCGGCAAAGTGCATGGGCGAAGGGCGACGGCCATGCTCCGAGCGGAGTGCGCGACGTGTTGTCCGATCCGGGTCACCTCGGCCAGGTCGTCGCCGCGGGCGGCGGATGCGCCGCAGACCTTCTCCACCACGATGGTTGCCGCAGTACCGCGTCGCCCCGGGCCACTGCCGTCTGCGCGTTCGGTCGCGACGTCGTCGTCGACCAGGACGACGTCCGTATCGATCTTGTCCTCGCGTAGCAACTCTCGGGCGATACCGAAGTTCATCACGTCGCCGGTGTAGTTCTTCACGATGTGAAGGACGCCGCCGCCGGCGTCGGCAGCCTTGGATCCCTCGTGGATCTGAAGTGCATTGGGTGAGCTGAAGACCAATCCGGGGCAGACGGCTGTGAGCATTCCTTCGCCGATGAATCCGGCGTGCATGGGTTCGTGGCCTGAACCGCCGCCGGAGACGAGCGCGACCCGTCCGCGGGGAAGTGGCCTTGCGCGTGTGAGGTACCCAGGGTCGGGATTCCACGCGATGTCGTCGGTGGATGCGATCAACCCACGGAGTGCGTCGGGAACAAATGTCTTTGCGCTGCGCATGAACATCACTTCAGAGTAGGTCTAACGTCGACTTCGGGCACGGATCACGATCGACGAGAGGTGGACGGCGTGAAATTGGGGTTGGTACTTGCCGGCGGCGGCGTTGCGGGAATCGCCTGGGAAACAGGTTTTCTGTTGGGCCTTCAGGACAAATCACCGGACACTGCCGCTGCGCTGCTGACGGCGGACGTGTTGATCGGCACTTCCGCAGGTTCCACGGTGAGCGCTCAGATAGCGAGCGGCGTGACACTGCAAGAACTTTTCGACGCACAAACAGCGGAGGCGACCGGCGAAATCGACCCGAAGGTCGATGTCGAGGTACTCGGTCAGATGTTCGTCGACGCGATCGCAGGATCGCAGGACCGGGCCGAGCAGCTCCGTTTGCTCGGCGAAGCAGCGATGAGAGCCGATACCGTCGAACCTGCCGTGCGTCGCGCGGTCATCGAGGCGAGGCTGCCCAATCGGTTGTGGCCCGACCGGGAGTTGCGCATCCCGGCGATCAACGCACAGACCGGTGAGTTGAGGGTGTTCGGCAACGCTGACGGCGTAGAACTGATCGACGCAGTCGGAGCAAGTTGCGCCGTACCAGGGGTGTGGCCGGTAGTCGTGATCGAGGGCGAGCGGTACATGGACGGCGGAATGGCGAGTGGCTCGAATGTTCATCTGGCTGCCGACTGCGATGTGGTCGTGGTTCTTTCACCCGCAGCCGACCCCGCCCCGAATCTTCTGGGCGGCAGTCTACGAGAGGAAATCGACGTGATGGCGCCCTTGCCCGTGCTGCCTGTCTTCGCCGACGACGCCGTCGTCGAAGCGATCGGAACGAACTCGCTTTCACCGACAACCAGGCGCCCCGCAGCCGAACTCGGCCGCGAACAGGGCCGTCGAACCGCCGACGAGATCGCCGCGTTTCTGGTGACGGCATGAGTACCGCACGGATTGCTGTCGTCCTGCGCCCGGAACAGCCCCCGGAGGACCTGGTCAGCCATGCGAGGTATGCCGACGAGTGCGGTATCGGTGAGGTCTGGTTGTGGGAAGACTGCTTCTTCGGCGGAGGAATAGCCACTGCTGCAGCTGTATTGGCTGCAAGTGAGCGTCTGGGAGTAGCGATTGGCGTGCTGCCGACCCCGATGCGCAACACCGCGATCACGGCGATGGAGATTTCGGCGCTGGCCAGAGTTCATCCGGATCGACTGCGGGTTGGCTTCGGTCACGGCGTTCAGAGTTGGATGCGGCAGATCGGGGCCAAAGCCGAATCGCCGTTGACTCTCCTGCGGGAGCAGTTCGGAGCAGTCGAGCGGCTACTGCGCGGTGAGTCGGTGACGGTGTCCGGTCGATACGTGAATCTCACGGACGTCACGCTGGCGTGGCCACCGGAGACGGTGCCGCAGTTGCTCGTCGGCGCCACGGGGCCAAAGACTTTGGCGCTCAGTGGCGAGTTGGCGCAGGGCACCGTGCTCTCGGGTGGGACGACCCCGGACGGCGTGCGTCGGGCGATCGCTCACATCGGGGCGTCGGATCACGAGGTCGTCGTCTACGTCATCTGTGCTTTCGGTTCCGGCGGTCGTGAGCGCGCCCTTGCCGAGGCCGCAGCGTCCGGTAGCGAGTCGCCGGAGGATGCGATTGCCGTGGGCAACGCGGCCGAAGTCGCGGCAGCAGCACGGCGATGGGTTGCAGCAGGTGCAACCACCGTGGTACTCCAACCGACTGTTGACGAGCCGGATGTCCGCGAGTTCATTCGCTTTGTCGCGCAGGAGGTTCAACCCCTGGTGGCGTAGTTCAGAAGGTTACTCTGGACAGAACCGCGTCGATGTCGGCAGTGCTCACGTCGCGATGTGTCACGAACCGAACCTTCCCGGCAACGGTGACCGCCCCGACATCGACAGCGGCGAGCTGAGCAACGGTGACCGACGGATCGGCTGTCGCGGCCAGAACGATGTTGGTGGCAGGTTCGTCGACGGCCCAACCGCGTTCACGAAGCCCCGACGCGAGGCGCTGCGCGTTGTCGTGATCGTCGGAGAGGCGAGCTTGTGAGCGCAACGCGACGATGCCGGCTGCGGCCAGCACTCCGCCCTGACGAACGCCGCCGCCGAGCATCTTGCGGATCCTTCGGGCTTCGGTGATCAATTCGGGTGATGCGGCGAGTATCGAGCCGACCGGCGCACCGAGTCCCTTACTCAGGCACACCTGAACGGTATCGGCGCCGGAAGTCAATTCGGTGGGCGAAACATCGAGTGCAGCAGCGGCATTCCAGAGACGGGCGCCGTCGAGGTGAATCTTCAAGCCGCGTGATCGCGCTGCGTCGACCAGCTTCGTCCATTCGGTCGGATTCATGACGGCACCGCCGGCGAAGTTATGAGTGTTCTCGAGACAGAGCAGCGTGGTGTTCAACGCGAAGTACGGGCCGGGGGAGCCCGCCGCCTTCACGACAGTCTCGGGGGTGGGACGTCCGGGTCCGCCGTCGTGCGGCAACGCCATCGGCATTCCCTGGGCGAGCCAGGCAGCGGTGCCCAATTCGGAGCCCAAGACGTGAGAGTGTTCCGGTGCCAGAAACTGATCGCCGCGGTGAAGGTGCAGCATCAGCGCAATCAGGTTGCCCATCGATCCGCTCGGCACCCACAGTGCCGCCGGTAAACCCAGAGTGTGCGCCACCTCTTCCTCGAGCGCCGCCATGGTCGGGTCGTGATCGAGGACGTCGTCACCGACCTCGGCGTCGGCCATCGCCTTCCGCATCTCCGCATCAGGCTTGGTGACGGTGTCCGAGCGTAGGTCGATGTACGACGAAGTCATGGCTCATTCGATCAAGCCGCGTGTTCCGGCGTCAAACCGCGGTATTTCCAGGACGGCTCTTCCGGCCTGATAAATCGATATCGCTGAGGATGCCTTCCGTGTGATGATGAGCGCCGGCAATCGCCGGTGACGAGAACAAGAAGTGGAAGGGGACAGGCATGCGCGACTGGAAGCAAGCGTTGCACCTGCGCGGGCACTCACCCCGCGGTATTTCCCATCCCGCATTCGGGGAACAGAGCGGCGCTGGATATATGCCGTTCCCCATTTCTTGCATTTGCTCCTGACCCGTCTTCGTGTCCAGGAGTTTCACTCCTCGACACGAACTGAGAACTCTCATGCGGAACCCGAACCGCGCACTTGCTCACAGTTGGATGAACCGCCCCGTCCGGGTACTCAACGCCACGTACGAGTACCTCGGTGAAGTGAGCGCCGATCGTGCGGTCGTCCTGATCGCCACCGGCTCCGCGCAGTCCACCGAAGACGTGACCCCGATATTTCCGGTGCGCTCCAAGCACGTCGAAATCCCACTGCCGAGGACGATCCTGCTCGCCGAGTACGTGTACGTTGCTCACCGGGTGACGGTCACCGATTCCAGTCGGGCCACTTTTGCCGGTGTCTTCGACCGGGACGGTCGTCGATGTGCGTACTGCGCCGCCCGGGCAACGACCATCGACCATGTCCAGCCGCGGAGCCGTAACGGGCCCAACACGTGGGGAAATCTGGTGGCGTGCTGCAGTTCCTGCAATCAGCGCAAGGCGGATCGCACACCGGCCGAGGCCGGTATGCGGCTGCTGTGGGAGCCGAAGGCACCTCGGCGCATCGAGAAAGTGCAGCAGGAGATCTGGCGTGAATTGAGTCGGACGTGACAGTCGAAGGGAGCCAGTGATTTGCGCTGACGAAATCTCCAATTTGGCTGAGCTTTTGCCGATCTCGGACGACCGGACGTGGTGGCAGGCGGAATGCCGAGGAGACCCCGAGCCGGACCGGTGGTTTCCCTTTCCGTCCGAGGGATACGACTACGCGACCGACGTGTGCAACAGGTGCCCGATTGTTGCTTCGTGTCGTGAATTCGCCTCTGCCACTGGTCAGACCGGAATCTGGGGTGGAGTGAAGTTCGAGCAGGGCAGGATTGTCGCGGCGTGAGGGATCAGATTCCCGGCTCCGCGGCGATCGTGCCGGCCGACACCGCCCGGCACAGAGCGTCGTGGTCACGTTCGGTCTGATCTGCGTAGAGCCGAGCAAACCGGGTGAGGGCGGTATCGACCGCGTCCGAGGTTCCCAGGTAACCGGAAATCAGTGACGCGCCGCTGGTTCGTGCATGCCCCTTGGCCAGTAGGCGACCGCAGATCGCGACATAGTCGGTCAAGGCTGCTGCATCGATATTGTTCAGGTCCACAGAACCTTTCATGTTCCGGAACTGACGGACGTAGTACTGGCGGTCGTCCACGGTGCACCAACCGAGCAGTGGATCACTGACCGTCTGGAGAGCTTGCTGGTATTCCGCGACGCGTCGTCCTTGGTGGTCGTGCCAGGCCGAGTCGCCGTGCACGAAGGGCGCAACTACGGATCGGCGAGCCTGTTTGAGCTGCAAGAAGATGACGTCGTCCGGGATGCTCCCTTCGCACAGGGCGACATAGGCGCGCAGAGCGACACTCCCGACTCCGACAACCCGGTGCGCGACGTCGATGACGTTGTATCCCGAGACGACTCGGCGCCAGTGTGGTGCAAGGGTTTCGAGATACTCGTCCAGACCCTCCAGGAGGAAGTCGGTGTCCTGCGGCGTGAGTCGTGTTGTGAGCGGCGGGTTCTCGACCAACTGACGCCGTCCGTGATCCTCGACGGTGAACCGCGGCACCGCATGGTCACTCGTACGCCGCCGGGCGCGCTCCGCGGCGCGCCTGATCTCGGCCAGCAACCCAGGATCGGTGACGTGGTCGGTGAGTCCGTCGAGATCGACCCGGTCGAAGGAGCGATCGAACAGTGGACGCTCGGAGAGCTTCGCCAAGTGGAGGCGATACGCGGACACACACGAGGTTGTTGCTGTTTCGCATTGAGCTTCGGTGAGACCGTTCTGCCGACCGGCCACCCAGATGCTCGCAGCCAGCCTTCGTAGATCCCATTCCCAGGGGCCGGGATGTGCTTCGTCGAAATCGTTGAGGTCTATGACAAGTTCGCGTTCCGGAGATCCGTAGAACCCGAAGTTTCCGACGTGCGCATCTCCACAGATGACGGGAGTGATGCCGGTGGACGGCAGCTGCGCCATGTCCTCTGCCATCAATCCGGCGGTACCGCGCAGGAATCCGTATGGCGAAGCGACCATTCGCCCCACACGGATCGGAACCAACCAGTCGAGTCTTCCCTCGTGTGCCGTGTTGACCTGATCGACCGGGTCACGTCGATCGGGTGGGGGCGTCCAGTCGCCGAGCGACGATCGCGCCACTCGCTTGCGCAGGCCTTTCCCGATCTTGCGACGCTCACTGCGGGGCGTCTGACGCGCCCGCAAAGTCGCCCTGCCGTCCGGTTCGTTCTCGAGAGCCAGCTGACCGGCAGGCCTGTTCAGCGGGTCCATGTCGGGCTCTCTTTCGTCGGGCGTGCGAAACTCGCGCTCGATCTTATGCCCGCCGGATTGTGCGCCGCGCGACGAGTTCCTTAACTACCCGCCTGGGCAATCAACTCGACAGCGCGGTCGGCGCACAGTTCCGGATCCGGCATTCTCCCGATACCGAGGCATTCGACAACGGCGAACGACGCATCCGGTGTGGTTTCCACGCCGAGCGCCCACCCGAAGTAGTGATTCCAGGCGAGTACGGCTCGGTGGCCACTGTGCTGCGGAATCTCGCTGCCCAGAACGAGTACTGCGTCGAACGCGGGGCCGTCGCACCAGATGACCGATTCGGCGAAGGTGGAGCTGGCGACGGCGACTACGTACCTGTGACAAGTCGATTCACTCGGAATGGCGATGTGTGCACGCATGGTCGCTCCTCCGGCTCGGTTGCGATCGGAGGGTTCCCCGTTGCCGGCGCCGAAAAAACGCTTGTCAGATTACGTCCCGGCCACAGATCTACGACGCAGACGGTGCCTGAGATGTTTTTGTGCTGCCCGCGCGACCGAGCGAGTCGAGAGATACTGTTCGGCCGGTATCAACCGGGAACCGAACAAGTAGAACCTTCGGGCTTCGTCGTGGTCGTGGGTGGCCGCGGAGATGAGCAGACGTTCGATCGCGGTGAACTTTCGCCCACCGGCGTAACCACTCATGTAGTCGATGTGATTCGTCATACTCGCTCTGGCGCTACGGTATTCGGTCAATGCAGCGTTCACGTTCCGATGTGAGTCGAGTGTGTCTGCCGGCGTCTCCGTCAGCATGTGCGCGGTCGCATCGACCAGCATCTGAGCGGTCTCGAGTGCCCACGAGCATCCGATACCCCACAACGGGTCGTTGGTTGCCGCAGCGTCGCCGATGAGTGCGAACCCGTTACCTACGGGTTCGGTGAGGGTTGTGGAGAAGTGTTTGGTACCAACGATCTTCCCGACGATGTGCTCTCGCCGAACAAGCGGAGCGCCGGGTAATGCGTTGGCGTACTCGAGGAAAGCAGTAGACAGGTCGTCAGCGAACGAGCCGAGCTTGTCGAGGGCAGGGAAGACGACCAGCACGCTGATTCCGCCGTCGTTGGGGAGCAGATAGGCGACGTCGGGATCCATGAACCACGACAATGACGTTTCTCCGCCGGGTCGTTCGAGTCCGGAGAGTTGGGCGAAATAGCTGAAACGCCCGTTGGATGCAGTCACGGAGTCGCAACGAGCGGATCGTGCGACGGTCGAATCCTTGCCGTCTGCTCCGACGGTCAATCGTGCTCCGACAGTGAAGGCCGAACCCTGTTCGGTGCCGTAGACGCCTGCAGTAGTGCCGTTCTCGGTCAGTAGTCCGGAAACGCGATGCCCGAGAAGAAGGTCGACGTTCGGGTAGTCGTTCGCGAGTTGGCGCAGTAGGGGGTCGAGAGTTTCCCTTCGGACGTTGAACCCAGGTGGCGGTGAGTTCTCTGCGGCATCAGGGGTGATCATTCCCCACGGGGTCCAGAATGTCGGAACGGTTTCCACCATTCCCAGGGCGAGCAGTTTTTCCGTGGCGCCGAGTCGTTGCAAGATCGGGGCACCGCACGGTTGCAGGTGGTGAGTGCACAGGACTTTGTGCGCTCGGATGTCGGAGCGAGCGTCGAGAAGCGCTATCCGCAGACCTTGCTGGGCGTACATGATTGCGGCCGCGCATCCCGCGATGCTCGCGCCGACAATCACAACGTCATACTTTTCCCGTGCCTTCGAAGTCACTCGATCAGCTTAATGCATAAGGTTATAACTTAAATATGACTGGATTCAGTCATCGTGTTCGGGCGTTAAGTCCCGAACTGCGGCCCGGATGGACTGTTCACGAAGTTCGTTCTCTCTGCGCAGTTCACGACGCCGACGCCCGGCCTCGAATCGCTGCCTCGCGATTGTTCCGGTCGGCCGGAGTTGGGGTACCTCAGCCGGTTTCCTGTCGCTTCCCATCGCCACCATCGTGAAATAGCAACTATTGGTGTGTCGAGATTTTCCGAGAAGAATGTCTTCGGTTTCGACTCGAATTCCGATTTCCATCGAGGTGCGCCCGGTGTAATTGACGGAAGCGCTGAACGTGACGAGTTCGCCGACATGCACCGGTTCGCGGAACACCACACGATCCACCGACAGGGTCACGACGTACGTCTGGGCGTATCGACTCGCGCACGCATAGGCGACCTGGTCGAGAAACTTCAGAATCGTTCCGCCGTGAACGTTGCCCGAAAAATTGGACATGTCCGGCGTCATGAGGACGGTCATGGACAAGGTTTGTTTCGATGCTTGCTGCGATGCTTGCTTCAGTTCGGGCAGGGAGTTCGATTCGGACATCGAGCGGGCCTCTTCGGGTCGGTGGACGGTGAAGAGACCGTATCCGGCCAAGAGGGTTACCCGCGCGTTCGGAAGAGCGCGGTGTCAGAGTTCGGGACAGTGCCAACGTGGAGGATGTATTCGCTGGTGGCGACGGGGCCGGCCGCGCTCGACCTGAGATAGGGCTCGAGCGTCGAGCGGAGGTGCGCTGACATCGAAGCCCAATTCCCTGTGCTTCGAACGGCCTCGCGAAAGTTCTTCAACGCCGGTGCCTGGTCGCACAGTTCCTCGACGGGATCCGATCCGGCTGGTAGTTGCCACTCGAGCAGGTGGGAGGCCGAGCTCACCGACTCCAATCCGGCTGCTGCCTTCTCGAATTCGCTCGAGCTCGACCATGTCGTCGGTAGTGGTGTGATGCCATTCCACGCCGAGGCGGCCTCCCGGCGGAGTGCTGCTGCCCACCCGTTCTCCGACCACGTTGCGACGCAGATCTTTCCGCCTGGCCGGGTCACCCGCATCATCTCTGCGAGGGCAATCGAGGAGTCGGGGCAGAAGATGATCCCGAAGATGCTGACGCAGGCGTCGGCACTCGAATTCGGCCAGGGTAAAGACTGCGCATCGCCGATCGTGAAGGTGGGTTGGGTAGTGCCGGGGTGGGGAATCCAGCGTTCGCGTGCGACCTCGAGCTGGCTGGCGGAGAGGTCGAGTGCGTGGACCGTCATGCCTGACTGAGCCGCCGGGAGCGCAAAGTTCCCGGTTCCGGCGCAGACGTCGTACACCGTGCTCACATGCCCGATCGAGCGCAGTGCCTCCGTCGATGCCGGTGAGAGTTGCTCGGCAAGAGGCGAATACGTCGTACCGTTCCAGTTTCCCTGATTCACGCCAAGCTCCTTTCGACGGTGTCGATGACCGTATCGAGCGCTGCGCCCGCCGCGCGCGCTGCTTCGTCGGGGTTGCGTTCCTCGATGGCTGCGATCAAGGGTCGGTGCTCGTCGACGTGGAAACCTTGACCGACACTGACTGCGGACAGCGAATCCGTCACGGCGGCAAGGACTCCCCGGTAGACGTCGATCAGTGCGGAATTGTGGGACGCCTCGACGATCGAAAGGTGCAGGGCCATGCCGGCTTCGACAGTGAAGCCGCCGACGTGACCGGGGTGGGCATTCCAGGCTGCATGTATCCGCGCGAGATCTTCGGGGGTGTGGCGCTGCGCTGCAAGTCGCGCGGCTTCGACCTCGAGTCCGCGTCGCAGGCTCAGTACGTCGAGAACGTCACCTCTGGCGAGCCTGCGCCCGAGTAGTCCTTCGACCGGCGACGCCGCCATGACGTACACGCCGCCACCGTGACGAACGGACAGAACTCCGGCGTGTGCAAGCGCCCGTACCGCTTCGCGCATGGTGTTTCGGGCGACTCCCAATTCTTCGACCAATGCGGTCTCCGGCGGGAGTTTTGATCCGACGGGCCATCGACCGGTCGAGATCGCCTCCTCGATCGCCGCGGCGACGATGTCTACCTTGCGTCCGGAATCGGCCATGTATGTCACCTCGAATAAGTGGGTCAATGACTTGATCGAGGTTAGCGTGCCCGACCAAGTGGGTCAATGACTCGGAAATTACCCGCGTACGTCCAGGCTGCGGGCGTAGTGCTCCTTGAATACCTCGAGATGTGCCCAAGATTCCAAGCCGCTGACACCGTCGATCCCGCGGATTCGTTCGGACAGCGCATGCAGGTCGCTCGAGGAGTTGGCGGCAACCGTCGCGATCACGTCGTATCGTCCGAGGGTCCGGGCGAGGAATTCGATTCCGGGCAGCGACTCGATCTCCGATACCGCGTTGTCGTCCCGTGAGCCCAGATTGACGCCGATGCCCATTGCCAGCGTTCGGCCACCACCTCGCCGCTTGACGACAGCGCCGACGCGCAGTGCCGTGCTCGCGATCAGATGATTGACCCGGTTGCGCACGGCGCTCGGCGACAGTCCGGTGTGTTCGGCCAGCTCGAGAAAGGGCATTCGCCCGTTGCGCTCGAGCAGTTCGATCAACGCGACATCTGTCGAGTCGAGTCGGATATCGGCTTGTAAAGCGGTCTCGGGCATGAAGATTCCCTTGATGACGTCGACGTAGACCAGCGTGCTCACGGATCGAACGCCACGTTGTGAGCGGAGTTCGGCGATGGCACGGTACAGATCGTCGTGACTGGGCACCCGAAGTTCCGCAATCACGTTGTACTGCCCGCTGACTGCCGAGATGTAGACGGCGGCCTCGGATGCGATCAACGCGTCCAGCACCGGGGTCATCGGTCCGGACACTGCGATCGAGACGTGTGCAAGCGCCTTCAGCCCGAGAAGTTCGGGGTGCGCGACGGCCACTACGGACACCGTTCCCGAGTCGAGTAGCGCCTGCACTCTGGTGGACACCGCCGCTCGTGGGGCGTCGACCGCCACGGACAGTTCGCGGTACGTCGCTCGCCCGTTGCGCTGAAGTGCGGCAATGAGCTTGGAATCGAGATCGACCGTCATGGTTGCCCCAACTTTTCCAGAGATTTTTCTGTATGAGCTTCCTATTAGAACAGTCGCATGTGGCCATGGATGATGTGGATAAGTGCAGAAATGCTCGAAAACTCATACAAAAAAGTTGTATACCGCCTGGTCTGAAACTTTGATGCATTGCATAGCTCCAGGTCAGGGCGTAGTTTTCGCTCAACACGCAGTGACCTGCACCACCATCTCGACGAAGGACCACCATGCGCAAGTTGCACACGCACGAAGCCTCGCCTCTCGACGCCACCGGCACGATCTTCACCGGCGCCAAGATCCACACCGTTGACGACAGCACGGTGGGAGCCGAAGCGTTCCTGGTGTTCGGAAACCGCTTTGCAGCGGTGGGAACGCTCGAGGAATGCAGCACGGAGGCGCGTCGGCTGAGCACTCGCACAACCGCGGTGGTCGAACTCGACGGCGCCACCGTCGTCCCCGGCTTCGTCGATCCACATGCACACCCGTTGATGTACGGGCAGATGCTCAGCTGGGTGGACTGTGGGCCGGAGAAGGCACATTCCATCCCCGGAATCATTGCGCTACTTCAGGAAGCGGCGCTCACAGCACCTGCGGGTGTCCCGATTCGTGGTTACGGCTACGAGCACCGCAACCTGATCGAAGGGCGTCACCCGCTCAAGGAAGAGCTCGATCAGGTGGCCACCGATCGCGAGGTCTACCTCATGAACGCGAGCGGTCACGGCGGCGTCGTCAACTCCTTCACTTTCGACAAGCACGGTATCGACGCGAGCACCGAGAATCCGGCCGGTGGCGAGTTCTTCCGAGATGAAGACGGCGAACTCACCGGTGAGCTCTCCGACGCCGCGTGCAACATTCTCACCGGCGTCAACGGAGTGAAGGTCGGCCATCACGGCCCCAACTTCCATCTCGAGGACGAGCCGGAAGAGCACCTTCGCCAGCTGTCGGTCGCTCAGGACAAGTTCCTGGCCGGTGGCGTCACCACCATCGGTGACTGCCAGGTGACCCGGCGTGAATTCGACATGTACCTGCGTCTGGCCGAGCAGGATCAGCTCAAGACCCGCGTCAGCATGTACATGCTCAGCCACCTCCTCGATCACGTCATCGACACGGGAATGCACGGCGCCTTCGGCAATTCGCGGCTCGCGTTCGGGGGCATCAAGTTCTACGCCGACGGCACACTCGGCGGCTGGACCGCATACTTCCCCGACGGCTACGTGGGCGACCCGTGCCGCACCGGGCAGCTCTACCACGAGCCGGCGGACTACTCGGAGCTGATTGCCAAGGCACATTCGGTGGGTCTGCAGACCGCCACGCACGCTCAGTCACCGACCGCCATCGACATGGTGCTCGATGCCATCGAAGCTGCGCAGAAGGCTCACCCCGACGCCGACGCTCGTCACCGCATCGAGCATTGCGGACTCCCGACGGCCGAGCAGATCGCAAGGATGAACCTGGCCGGTGTCTACCCGGTGAACCAGCCACAGCACTACTACAACTGGGGTGAGGGCGTGACCGCTGCGATCGGCACTCCGGGCGAGCGGTTCAACCCGCTCGGCGAGTTCATCGCTGCCGAAGTTCCCGTGACCATCAGCTCCGACGCCCCCGTCGCAGAGCCGAAGCCGCTCGAAGCAATTCAGGCAGCCGTTACTCGTGTGACGCGTCAGGGCCATCAGCTCGGCTCCGATGCACTCCGCATCACCGCCGACCAGGCATTGCAGGCTCATACCCTCAACGGTGCGCGTGCGCTGGGCCGCGAAGCAGAGCTGGGCAGCATCTCGGTCGGCAAGCGGGCCGACTTCGTCATTCTGGGCGCGGATCCCCTCGAGGTTCCGGCCGACGCGATTGCGCAGATCGAGGTCCGAGAGACCTGGATCGACGGCGAACTCGCACATTCAGGTCATAACCACCTATTGTCGAGCACTTCGACCACCGAGGAAAAGTAATGAACCGAGAGCAACAGATCGTGAAGGCCCGCAAGGCGGGATTTGCAGCCTTCGTCGGTACAACTATCGAGTGGTACGACTTCTACGTGTATGCCACGGCAGCCGCCCTGGTGTTCGGTGACATCTTCTTCCCACCCGGAACCGACCGCCTGACCGGCGTTGCGGCGGCGTTCGCGACATACGCCGTCGGTTTCTTCGCTCGCCCGCTCGGCGGAATCGTGTTCGGCCATGTCGGTGACAAGATGGGCCGACGCACCGCATTGGTTGTGACTTTGACGCTGATGGGTGCAGGCACGTTCCTCATCGGCATGTTGCCCACTTACGCGTCGATCGGGTTCTGGGCGCCGTTACTGCTGGTACTGCTCCGCTTCGTCCAGGGCTTTGCCGTCGGCGGCGAATGGGGCGGCGCGGTCCTGATGGCCGTCGAGCATGCACCCGAGGACAAGAAGACCTTCTACGGCGGTTTCGCTCAGCTGGGCAACCCGGCCGGCGCGCTCCTGGCCACAGGTTTCTTCAGCATTCTCTCCACCTTCGGCGACGACGCTCTGCGCGAGTGGGCTTGGCGACTGCCGTTCCTCTGCTCGGCGCTGCTGATTCTCGTCGGCTTGGTCGTTCGCCTGAAGGTCGAAGAGTCCCCGGTTTTCGAATCCGAGGTGAAGTCCGCGGACGTACCGGAAATGCTCCCGCTCAAGTACGCGCTGGTGACCAACTGGCGCCCGATCATCCTGGGCATCGGCATTCTGCCCGTCGCAGTCGGCGGCTACTACCTCGTGACGACCTTCATCACGGCATACGCAACCGACCCCGATGTCGGATTGTCGGAGACGTTGATTCTCAACGCGCTGAGTGTCGCTGCAGTGGTCGAATTGATCGCGACTCTCGGCGTGGCGTGGCTCGGCGACAAGGTGGGACGCGTCCGCGTCGTCATCTGGGGCCTTGCGGCAGTCGCGATTCTCGCAGCGCCGCAGTTCCTGGTGCTGAAGTCCGGATCCGTGTTCCTGATCTTCCTGACCTTCGCTGTCATGCGACTGGTGCTGGCGGCCACGTACGGCCCGATCGCCGCCGTCCTGTCGCAGATGTTCAAGCCGCAGGCCCGCTACACAAGCATTTCGTTGGCGTACCAGGGTGCAGGCGCGATCTTCGGTGGGTTGTCTCCGCTGGTGTCGACGCTGATGTACAAGGCAACCGGCAGCATCTGGCCGGTCATCGCACTGCTGATCGGCATGTGCGTCCTGAGCATCGTCTGCCTGCTCTTCGCTCCGCAGCATGTGGACGAGGCGACAGATACCGACGGTGCTCCGCAGGGCCTGAACAAGGAATCGGCTTCCGCCTGATTGCCGAGAGTCGGCTTCCGCCTGACAACTGAAAACACGACAGCCGGGGCAGTACACGATTTCCGTGTACTGCCCCAGCTGTCGTTTCAGGTCAGTTGTCGTTCAGCGCCGGTTACGCGCCGACGAGATGGCGATGAAAATGATCGCTGCGTCGGTGGGCCTGGCTGAGATTTCTGATCTCACGCAGCCAGAAGTGAGACGCCAGCGTGTTACTGCTTCCGTAACCAGTGCCGGACGTGTCTTCGTCGATCAGGGCGACAAGCGCTTTGATCAGGCTGGTGACTTTGAGGTTGTTGGTCTGAGAATGTCGGAGCAAGAGCTCGGCGGCTTCGTCGGTGCTGCAACGGTAGAGGGTGCAGACGATTTCGATACCGCGCTCGCGGATCCGGCCCGAAGTAGTCGGGATCCGTAGACCGTTCGTCGAGTTGCTGTTCGTCTGGTTGTTCGTGTCGTCGGGGTGAATCATGGTGTTGATCAAGGTATTCCTTTGAACCGCAGGGTCTTTGGGCCCGTGCGGTGTGTAGCGCATGTTGATACTGGTGCAGTCGGTACGCGATTGGCGGCGGACTCCGTCGGAGCCTTCGGCCTGGTCAACAATCTGCGGGACTGATGAAAGTGCGTAGTGATCAAAGGCGCGGATTTGCACCGAACTGGAAGTCTGCCCCTGGAACGAATACTGGAACTGTTGTTCCGGGCGAAGCGACCGGCTGCCTGACTGACGGCTGCCCTCTGATAACCCCACCGTACGTCATCGATTGAGTTTCAGCTAATTCTATTTCGAGCGGCTGAGAGCACTGTGGCCCGTATTACCTGCTCAAGAGGCATTTATGTGGCCGATTATTGCTTGCTTGGTGGTAGCCCAGGCGTCGGTCGTCGGGTTGCCGAACTCGCCGTGGCCGACGCCGGGAAGTTCGATCAGATCGACCACGTCGCCTGCTGCTCGGGCGGCACGGGCATAGCGCCGACTCTGTTCGACCGACACGACCTTGTCTCCGAGTCCGTGGATCACCGTGACGGGGAGGCCGGTGGGGAGGTGCTCGATCGGTGATGCGATGCGGTAGCGATCGGGATGATCGGTAGGCATGCCGCCCAGAAGATTTCGAACAAATCGATCTTTGCCCGCGGTTGCGGCGAGCGTCATGTCGAAGACGCCGGCCATGATCGTCGTCGAGCGAACCGGCACCGAGAGGTTTGGTTCCGGGGCGTCTGCACCCTGTTGGGATCGCGATGCGACCCAGGCGGCAAGTTGTCCACCCGCGGAGTAGCCGGCGATGTGTACACGGCTCAAATCCAGTCGCCCGGAGGCCTTTTCCTGAACGATGCCGGCCAGGGCGTTGGTGGCCGTAACGGTATCGGAGAGCGTGGTCGGCCAACCACCCTGACCGCCGACGCGTCTGTATTCGATGTTCCAGACCGCAATTCCGTACGGGGTCAGGGTTTTTGCCCACGCGCCCGCGTATTCGAGATTGCTCTTCTGGGCCCATCCACCGCCGTGAATGAGTACGACGACCGGCAGGTCACCGTCCGATCCTTCTGGAAGATACAGATCGCCGAAAGTGTCTGCGGCCGCGGCGTAGGCGATGCGGACCGGAGCGACGTCGCGGTCGAGGCCGGTCGCACTGCTGACAGATGCGAGGAGGGCGAGTGCACAGACCAGCACTACGGCGAGATACCCGGCCAAGCGGTCGCGGGAGCGGTGCGCGATGACCTGATTCCTCTCGGCAGGCGACGGACGATAATTCGGAAATCAGTCTATCGGTGCCAGGTGAATTTATGGTGTGAGCGAATGGGCCGTGCTCGCTCGCACGCGGAGTTCGCTACGCGTATAGCTCTGAACTGGGGGTTCGTCACCGTTGACCAGAGCCAACAGTGCATCTACGGCCGCTGCCGCCTGTTCTTGGGGGAAGAAGTCGAAGGCAGTGATCGGGGGCTGGGAAACCAGCAGGGCGGGTTCGTCACTGTCCTGTGCAATCAAGACGTCACCCGGAATCGACAGCCCGAGATCGAGGGCCGCTCGCGCCGCTGCCGGGGCGCAACCGAGAATCAACGACAGGATCGCGTCAGGCGGAGTCGAGGAGTCGAGGGCCTCGCGGGTGGCCGCATACGCGGCCCCGATGAGGCCTCCGACGGTGCTGGCGCCCGGAAACGACGTCAATTCCTCGCTGGTGCGTGGTGCCACGCCTCGGGCGCGGCACCACTCGAAGTAAGCGAAAGTCGTTGCGCGGGTCCACTCCGAATGCATTCCGGGAGTGAGGACGAAAATGTCCCTTGCGCCACGTTCGGCGAGGTGGTTCAGAAGAGTCTCCGTGGTGGAGACGAGGTCCGGTGAGGTGGAGTATCCGAACTGCCCGGATTGTCCAGGACCCACTGCGACAGAGGGGATTCCGATCTTCTGCAGAACTTCGACGCGCGGGTCGTCGACCATCGGGTCGACGACCAGTACGCCGTCCATCTCGATGCGCCGCAGTCCGTTCGGATCTTTCATCGACGGCAGTAGGAGGAGTGAGTGATCGGCGTGGAATGCAGCCTGGGTCGCGGCGGTCGCCACGCGCCCGTACCAGTCGAAATTGAGGTACTCGGCCGATGACAGTTGGTCGGGAGCGGGGAGCATCAACCCGAGGGTGGCAGTCCGGCCTGACCTGAGATTCTGGGCCGACCGATTGGCACGGTATCCAAGGCGGTCGGCAACCTCTTGAACCCGAGCGCGAGTGGCCGCGTCGACCCGGCCCTTGCCGTTGAGTGCATAGGAGACCGTGGACACCGCGACGCCGGCGGCGTTGGCGACATCACGAAGCGTCGGCGAAACAGGGGTAGCCACTGCGGATCGTTTCTACTCGTTGGTCGGTTTGTCTCCAGCCTATCGATCAATCGTTTCGGCATGTTGCGTGCACCGGTGAGGGGCACCTCAAAACAAAACGTCGAATCGTTTCAGCGCAGGTATTGACACTGATGAAACGATTCGGCACTCTCTTAGGAACACCGGGCGAACGTCGAGAGAAATTCGGGCGAACCTCGGGAAACCTGACCAGGCAGGCGCATACTTGCCTTAACTCGCGGAGCCTCCCCATGACCGAAAAAACCGACCCTCCCGGTGCAGGAACGCATTCTGAATCCGGTTCTCCCACGTCATCCTCGGGCCTGCGCGCCGGAACTATCAACAGCCGTCATCTGGTCTTCTTCGTCATCGCCGCAGCGGCGCCACTGACGATCCTGGTGGGATTCGCGCCACTGGGCCTGATGGTTTCCGGCGCTGCGCTTCCGGTGGGGTACGTCGTTCCCGGGATCGTCTATCTACTGTTCGCCGTCGGCTTCACGGCGATGAGCAGGCATATCCGCGGCGCGGGCGCGTTCTACGCCTACATCACCGAAGGGCTCGGAAAAACAGTCGGCGCAGGCGCCTCTGTGCTGGCTTACATCGGCTATCTCGGTGGCCAGATCGGATTCGTCGTCGCTTGCGGCATCTTTCTCTCGTCGACGATCGAGTTGTTCTTGGGAGTAACCGTTTCCGTCTACACCTGCGCATTGGCGGTCGCAGTTCTGGTCGTGGTGGTGGGATATCGCAGGGTCGATATCGGCGCGAAGGTGCTGGCCGTTTTGATGGCGCTCGAGCTCGGCGTCCTCGCAGTCTTCTGTGTGGCGGTTCTGTTGAAAGGCGGCCACGAAGGACTGTCGCTCGACAGTTTTTCGCCGTCGACCTTCATGACAGCCGGACTGGCGAGCGTCTTCGTGTTGACCTTCACCTCCTTCGTCGGTTTCGAGCAAACGGCGATCTACAGCGAGGAAGTTGTCGATTCCAAACGCACAGTGTCGCGTGCGACCTACACAGCAGTCACTGTTCTGGCTGTGGTCTACGCATTCTGTGCTTGGGTGATCGTGCAGGCCGTCGGCCCGAGTCGGATGGGCGACCTACTCGGCGGTGACCCGTCCGAGCTGATCTTCGATCTCAACAATGAATTTGCCGGCTCCATGATGACCGACGTGATGCATCTGTTGATCGTCACGAGCTTCTTCGCGGGTTGCCTTGCCCTCCACAATGCTTGCAGTCGCTATCTGCTCACCATGGGGCGCGCGAAAGTCTTTCCTGCCGCGCTTGCACGGGTTTCGCCGACCACTGGAACGCCGAGCGTCGCCGGAATCACACAAGGCGCAATGGTATTCGCGGCAATCGCCGGCTTTGCGCTGACGCCCGCAGACCCGTACACCCAAGTAGTCGTGTGGACAAATACACCAACGATCATCGGTGTGCTGGTGTTGCAGGTTCTCACTTCCGTCGCCGTGCTCAGGTTCTTCTCGCAGGATTCTCGCGGTGAAGGTCTGTGGCAGAGGTTGATTGCACCCTCGCTCGCTGCAGTGGCGTTGATCGTCGCGCTCGGATACCTCTTGATGAACATGAGTGACCTGACCGGGTTGACCACCGCGCAAAACTTCTTGTTGGCAGTGCCATTGCTGTTGGCTTTCGCATTCGGCGTGGGACGCGGGATGCGCGTACGTGAACACTCGGTCGAGGAGTTGTCGGCATGAGCGAATACGCATGGTCGGTCCCCGGAGGGTTGGTCGAACGTCCCGGAATTGTTCCGGGCGCTCCCGAGATATGGGTCTATGCGGACAGGTTCTCGTACTTCGGTGGTGACACCGTCTCGATCCGAGTGCATACCACCGCAGAAGAATACGACCTCGAAATTGTTCGAGACGGCGCCCGGCCGCAACAGGTCGCGCAATACGTCGGTCTGCCGGGCAAGCAGCAGCAGACGCCTGCCGACGCGTACGCAGTGGGCTGCGACTGGTCGGAATCCCTTGCCGTCGAGATAGATCCGAAGTGGACGTCCGGCATGTACTTGGTTCTGGTCCGGATGCTCCACGAAGGGGTGACTATTGAGCGGGAGGGCTTCTTCGTCGTCAAGGCGCGCGAACCCGAGCATGCCGACTTCGTACTCATTCACACCACCAGCACGATGTTGGCCTACAACGACTGGGGTGGGGCAAACCACTACCGAGGTGTTCCGGACGGCTCCGGCGATGTGCCGACACCGATTTCCTCGACGCAGCGTCCCGTCGCGCGGGGGATGTTGCGCAAACCCGAGGGCGCAGCACGCAACATCCACACCGACACACCGGGAATCGGATGGATACCCCGTCACCCGCCGTACGAATGGGCGTGGGTGAACGGCTACTCGCGTCACCATGCGGACGCCTTCTGGGCCACTTACGAGAGGCCGTTCACGGTCTGGGCGGAAGAGCAGGGGTTCCGCGTCCACCACGTGACACAACACGATCTGCATAACGATCCGTCAGCGCTGCATGGATATTCATGCGCAGTTGTCGTCGGTCACGACGAGTACTGGTCCTGGGAGATGCGTGACCGCATAGATGATTTCGTCGAAGAGGGTGGTGGTCTGGCGCGATTCGGCGGGAACTTCCTGTGGCAGGTACGCCTCGAAAACGACGCACAAGTCTGTTACAAGAATCCGTTCGACGATCCGATGCGAGAAGTCGACCCGACCCGGGTGACGACGGCGTGGGATTCGCCCGAGGTTGCCCGACCGGGGGCGTGGACGATGGGATTGACCGGCATGGCCGGTGTCTACAATCGTTACGGTGCAACAACTCCCAGGTCTTCGGGCGGTTTCACGGTATACCGGCCGGATCATTGGGCGTTGAACGGAACCGACCTGTACTACGGAGACAACTTCGGGATCGCCCCGATCTGTGTTGCCGGATTCGAGATGGACGGCGTGGATTTCACGTTCCGGAAGGGCCAGCCGTATGCGACCGGCGTCGACGGCGCTCCCGAGGATCTGGAGATCATCGCGATGGCGCCGGCAGTTTCGGGTTCGCGGGACAAATGGAACGGGAAAGTTCCGATCGGTGCGCCTTTCGCCGAAGTGCAGGGAATCATCGAATGCTTCTATGGCAGTGAGCCTCCAGATCACCTTCGTGATCTCGAATACGGATCGGGAATGGTCGCCTGTCACAAGCGAGGTCTCGGCTCCGTGTTCAACGCAGGTTCCACCGAATGGGTGAACGGGCTGATCCATCACGATCCGTTCACCGAACGAATAACTGCAAACGTACTGAATCTGTTTGCTGCACGAATTTCCAGCTCCAACACGAAGGAAAAATGACATGAGTGTCAACGACATTCGAATGTTCGGGCCAGGGCAGGGGACGCGGTTCATCCCGGAGTGGGGTGACGACGCGAGCCCGAACTGGTCGGAATCCGAATGGAGGTCGTTCGGAGATCCGAACGGGGAATACTTCGGCGGTGGTTGGGAAGGCGAGCCCGGCACGCTCTTGTGCGACCCGTATCCGTACGACGAGGTCTGCATCATGATCAGCGGCCGGGTGGCGCTGATCGACCTCGATGGAAACCGTCGCGAATTCTCCGCTGGGGAAGCATTTTTCGTGCCGCAGTCGTTTCGCGGTACCTGGGAGACGGTTGAGCCGTCGAAGAAGTTCTTCGTCGCGCTCCCCGGATCGCGCTCATGACGGTGGAAACTTCGATGACTGTCGCAGCGTTTGGTCACGTGATCAACGGAACGTGCGAGAGCCCGGCAGGTAGACTTTCCGTGCTGGTCGATCCGGTGACCGACAATGTATACGCCCGTGCTGCCGTCGGTTCCGCCGATGACGTCGACCGAGCCTGCCGTTCGTCCGAGAAGGCTGCGCGGTCCTGGCGCCGGTCCACCCCTGCGCGCCGTCAGGAGTTGCTGCTGGCCCTCGCGGACGCGCTGGAAGCAAACGCGAAATATTTCCTCGAGGTCGAATGCCGCAGTACCGGCAAGCCTCTCAGGCAGGTGCGAGACGACGAGATCCCGCAGTGTGTTGACTTTCTGCGGTACTTCGCGGGTATTGCCCGCTCTCTGCCGGGCGTTGCCGCAATGGAGTACACGGAGGGTGCTACGTCTTATGTCAGACGTGAACCCATTGGCGTGATCGGTGCGATCGCTCCTTGGAACTACCCGTTGATGATGGCGGTCTGGAAGATCGCGCCGGCACTCGCGACGGGAAACACCCTCGTGCTCAAGCCGGCCGAGGAGACGCCGGAAACCGCGGTGATGCTGGGAGTGCTTGCAGCGCAGATCTATCCGCCCGGGGTGTTGAACGTAGTGTGCGGCGATCGCGATACCGGAGCCGCGCTCGTCGCTCATCCGGTTCCTCGGATGATTGCGCTGACGGGATCGACGAGAGCGGGTATTTCGGTCGCAAAGGCCGCGTCGGAAGACGTCAAGCTGTTGCATCTCGAACTCGGAGGCAAGGCACCCGCCGTTGTTTTCGCCGACGCGGACCTCGACGGCGCAGTCGCGGGGATTGTTGCCGGGGCCTTTTACAACAGCGGTCAAGATTGCACCGCTGCGACGAGGATTCTCGTTCAAGAGGAGGTTGCGGAGGAGTTCACCGAGAAGTTGACGGCTGCGGCCGCGGACTTGAGGTTGGGCGGACCGGAATCGGGCGATTGTCTCGGCCCCCTGGTCAGCCGCGCTCACCGTGATCGAGTGGCGGAGTTGGTAGAGAGACGCTCAGCAAATACGAACGTATGTATTGGCGGGGGAAAGCCAGCTGGACCAGGGTTTTTCTATCTGCCGACTGTTATTTCCGGGGTGCAGCAGGAAGATGAGCTGGTCCAGGAAGAGATATTCGGGCCGGTTGTCACCGTACAGTCGTTCTCCACCGAGGCTGAAGCGATCGAACTTGCGAACGGGACCAAGTACGCTCTCGCGTCGAGCGTGTGGACGTCCGACCACGGCACCGCGATGAGGATGACGGCCGAACTGGATTTCGGCTGCGTCTGGGTGGGAGCCCACGGAATGCTCGCCGCTGAGATGCCTCACGGTGGCTTCGCCGGGTCGGGTTACGGCAAGGATCTGTCGGAGCTCGCACTGGCGGAGTACACGAGGGCCAAGCACGTCATGCATGTGACGAGCGTCTGACTCCTCGGCAATATCCAACGACGGCCACCTGCCCGCGCTGCGGGACGGTGGCCGTCGTCGTGCCTCGGTGGACCTGCAAGCTTCTGTTTGAATATGTTGCAGTGCAACATGCTTAGAGAGAATTTTCGTTGATTCGGGTCGCGAATGCCGGTAAAGTGACGTGTGCAACATTGCGCACTTCGGCGCACATTCAACCCCACTTTCAATTCTGACTCCAGGAGACTGCCATGGGTTCATCCGACACCGATCTCAAAGCGCTCGACAGCGTTATCACCGTCGCCGGTGCATTGGCGGCGATATTCGGCGGAATCGCCGGAGTTGCCGGGCTGGCCACTTTTCTCGGAACCGGCGGCGGTTCTTAGGTTTTCAGCTGACATCAGTGAGGCTCGGACCGTTCGATTCTGACGATCAGATCCGCGCGTGGCCTGACTGCGCTGATCAACTCGGCGTTCGGCTGATCTACCCGTTTCACCCACTCTGCAGCCGCTTCGGAACTCTTTCCGAAGCGGCTGTGGCGTTTCACCAAGCGCTTCGTCCGAGATTCCTCCGGAACGTCGAGATACCAGACCTCGTCGAGTGCTGCTCGCACTTCCTGCCATCCACCACTGGGTAGGAGGAGATAGTTCCCCTCGGTGACTATCAGCGGTGTACATGGATCGACAGCCGTTGTGCTGCCTATTGATTCGTCGAACTCGCGATCGAAGACCGGAGCATAGACCGTCGAGTTCGAGGCTCGGAGTCGGCGTAGTAGAGCCGCGTAGCCGTCGACGTCGAAGGTGTCCGGTGCGCCTTTGCGTTCATGCCTGCCGAGTCGGTCGAGTTCCCGATTGGCAAGATGAAAACCGTCCATCTCGACGATGGAGCAACGAGAACCTAATTTCCGCACAATTGCCTGTGACACCGTCGACTTTCCGGCTCCCGGTGCGCCCGTGATGCCGAGGATTCTCCGACCGTCGTCGGTGATCAGGGAAGCAGCGCGTGAAGCAAGTTGGTCGAGCGTCAGCGAGACGGTCGGCGGTGAGGTCGTCACGTGTTGCTCCGATCAGTCCGAAGGGCCGGTGCATCGAGAGTACGCCGGAGGCTTTCGGCCATTGACAGTCTGAATGGACTGTGAAACTGTGATCCATGCCACTCGAGAAGTTGGAGGTGAGACCGTGACCCTGCGCGATGCGCAGCGCGAAGCGACGCGCCACCGGATTCTCGATGCGGCAACGGATTTACTGATAGCGGACGGTTATTCATCTCTGACGGCGCAGTCGGTGCAAACCGCTGCCGGAGTCAGTCGGGGCGCTCTGCTGCACCACTTTCCGAACATGCAGGAGCTCACTGCGGCGTTGGTGTCGAACATCGTCGTACGGAACGAGGTGGCGGTAAGAGCTGCCATGTCTCGGCAGGATTCGTCGGTTGACACGATCGAGAACTCGATCTCCGCTCTGTATTCGGCGTTGACTCAGCCGCCATTTCAAGCGGAACTCGAACTGTGGTCCGCAGCGCGGACGGATCCGGTGTTGGCCGAGGTGCTCCGGGAATCGGAGCGAATCGCCGGGCGGGATCTGCGGCGAGTTGTCCACGACGCTTTCGGTCCCGAAATTGTTGCTTCCGAGAACTATTCGCAGATTGCAGATCTGACGGTGCTGATGCTCCGTGGTTTGGCGCTGTCCCGGGCAGTGCAGAAGAGCGACGCGTCTGCGCGTCGTTCGATCAGTCAATGGGCAGGCGTCGTTCGCCTGCTCCTCACCCAGAACTAGCGCAACTCGTTCCGAGCGAGGCGCGCTCTGTCGACAGGACCGATGATGACGGATTTTGCGACCCTGAAGTACGAGACGTCCGGTGGTAAAGCGTATATCACGCTCAACCGTCCCGATCGGCTCAACGCGATCGACGACCGGATGCCGTCGGACATTCGAAACGCGGTGGCAGCAGCCAATGACGACGACGAGGTCCGTGTGATCGTCTTGCAAGGTGCGGGCAAGGCGTTTTGTGCCGGGTACGACCTCAAGAAGTTTGCCGAAGGCGACCTTGACGGAAAGTGGAACCAGGGCCCGGTCTGGGACCCCATCAAGGACTTTCGCGGGATGAAGCAGAACACCGACGACTTCTTCACGCTCTGGCGATCGCTCAAGCCGACGATCTGCAAGGTTCAGGGATATGCGATTGCCGGTGGGAGTGACATCGCGCTGTCCTGCGACATGCTGATCATGGCCGACGACGCTCGCATCGGATACCCGCCTGCGCGTGTGTGGGGTTGCCCGACGACGGCGATGTGGGTGTACCGGCTCGGAGCCCAGCGTGCCAAGCGAATGCTGTTGACGGGAGACACCATTGACGGTGTCACTGCGGCTGACTGGGGATTGGCGCTCGAAGCGGTGCCGGCCGACGAATTGGACTCGGCGGTGGAAGCGTTGGCAGATCGCATCGCCGGTGTTCCGCTCAATCAGTTGGCCATGCAGAAGATGATGATCAACCAGGCGTACGACAACATGGGATTGCAAGGCACCCAGGTACTGGCAACCCTGTTCGACGGAATTACGCGTCACTCCCCGGAGGGGCGCTGGTTCAAGGATTTTGCCGAGCGCGACGGATTCCATGCCGCGGTTCAGTACCGCGATTCCGGACGCAAGATTCCAGACGGAGGCGGGCCGCTCCCCGCGTCCGACACCCCTCCTCGATAGAAAGTGGATGTGAGATGAGCAGTGTTCTCGAAACGTCGTACTTCCCCGCTGACGTGTCTGACCCGATAGAGGAGCAAACGGTGGGTGGGCTGCTGCGAGAGTGCGCCGCGGACTCGCCGAATCTGATTGCAATCAGAGAAGTGGTTCCGACGCAATCGCATTCGCTTTCCGGGGCGGCTGAAACCGATCGCACGTGGACCTTCGCGGAGCTTCTCGACGAAGCAGAGGGGTGTGCGCACTACCTCTTGTCTCAGTTCGACTGCGGAGATCGGATCACTGTCTGGGCTCCGAACGTTCCGGAATGGATGATTCTGCAATACGGCGCCGCGCTCGCCGGGATGGTTCTGGTGACCGCCAATCCTGCGTTGGGTGCGGAGGAGCTGGCGTACGTCTTGTCGCAGTCCCAGTCTCGGGGGCTCTTCCACACCGGAAAGTTTCGCGGTGGCGATATGGCAGCGGTTGCATCCGAGGCGATTTCGATTTCGGGAGAAGAAGTTCTCGCAGTCAACTTCGAGGAGTGGGATCGCCAGGTTCGAGGTTGGGCGGGCGAACGGGGCGCTCTGCCGGAAGTTTCGCCTGACGACAATGCGCAGATCCAGTACACGTCGGGAACCACCGGAGTTCCCAAAGGTGCTCTGTTGCATCACCGCGGATTGGTCAACAATGCCGATTTTGTGAGTCGGAGAGGCCGATTCCCTGAGCGGGGTTCGGTTGTGTCGGCCATGCCGCTGTTCCACACCGCCGGGTGCGGCATCCTGGTTCTCGGCGCCGCGCAGCGAAGAATGTCCATCGGCCTGATCCAGTACTTCGATCCGACTGCGGTTCTCGATGCGGCGGAACGCTTTCACGCTGACGTGGTCAGTGGAGTGCCGACGATGCTGATCGCGATGATCAACGACGCCAGCTTCGCGAGTCGCGACTTTTCGGCCTGTTCGGTGGTCGTATCCGGCGGGTCGTCGGTCCCGCCCGAACTCGTCAGCACGGTGGAGTCGGCCTTCGGGGCGGGGTTCAGCATCGTCTACGGACAGACCGAGGCCAGCCCCGTCATCACACAGACCAGCCCGGCCGACACCCCCGAGGACAAGTCGGAGACGGTCGGACTCGCGTTGCCGCAGGTCGAAGTGAAGATCTCCGACGTCGTGACCGGGGACAGCGTGCCGCTCGGCGAACAAGGCGAGATCTGCGCGCGCGGGTACCTCGTCATGACCGAGTACTTCCGTAATCCGGAGGCTTCGGCCGACACCGTGGACAAGGACGGTTGGTTGCATACCGGCGATTTGGGGACGATGGACGAACGTGGATACGTCCGGGTTACCGGCCGCCTCAAGGACATGATCATCCGCGGCGGTGAGAACATCTATCCGCGTGAGGTCGAGTCCGTGATCTTCACACATCCGAAGATTCTCGACGTGGCGGTCGTGGGTGTGCCCGACGAGGTGTGGGGTGAGCGAGTTGTCGCCGTTATCCGCTGGAAGGACGAGTCCGACCAACCGACCGCCGCCGAGCTGGTCGAGTTCTGCACCGAGCGACTGGCGCGCCACAAGGCGCCCAAGGAGTGGTTCAGCGCGGAGGCGTTCCCACTGACAGGGTCGGGCAAGATCCAGAAATATCGAATTGCGAGCCTGGTCGGCGAAGGCGTGTACGGCGTCGTCAACTGATCGGTGCACATAGCACGTCGGAGCGATTCTGTCTGGGTTATCCCCGTAAATCGCTTCGACGTGCCCTGTTTATCCTGGTGCCGTGAGTTCAACCTTCGGTGAGACCGGACACAACGCCACCTCCAACCGCATTCGCGCCACAGCGTTTGCGTCGAAGGTGATGTCTGCGTCCGACGCCGTGAAGTTCATCAACCCGGGCGACACCGTCGCGATCAGCGGTTTCGCGAGCGCCGGTACACCCAAGGTTGTCATTCCGGCCCTGGCCGAGCGTATTCACCGGACCCGCGGCAACGGATCGAACTTCACGATCAATCTCCTGACCGGCGCTTCTGTGTCCACCGAGACCGAAAGGCTGCTCGCGGAGGTCGACGGAATCGCGCTGCGCATGCCGTATCAGTCCGAGGCCACCGCACGTCGCCGGATCAACGAGGGTCGTATGGACTACGTGGACATCCATCTCTCCCACGTGGCTCAGCAGGTGTGGGAGGGCTACTACGGCAACGTAGACGTCGCGGTGGTCGAGGTCGCCGGTATCACCGAATCAGGGGAATTGATTCCCTCCGCGTCGATTGGCAACAACAAGACCTGGCTGGACGTCGCCGACAGAGTCATCCTCGAAGTCAACTCGTGGGTGCCCGAGGCGATGGAAGGTATTCACGACGTCTATTACGGCACCGCGCTGCCGCCGCATCGCAAGCCGCTCGAGATCATTCGTGTCGAGGACCGGATCGGCCAGACCACGTTCCGAGTGGATCCCACGAAGGTTGTGGCCGTTGTCGAGACCAACTGCCGTGACAGCGCGAGCCCTCTCACTGCACCCGACGCCGTCAGTGAGGCGATCGCCGGCCACGTCCTGGAATTCTTCGACTTCGAGGTGCGCGCCGGACGGATGCCGGCCGATACGTTGCTTCCGCTGCAGGCGGGCATCGGCAATGTCGCCAACGCGGTGCTCGGAGGGCTCGATCGGGGGCCGTATCGCGGCCTGACCTGCTACTCCGAGGTCATCCAGGACGGGATGCTGAAGCTGATCAAGGACGGAACCGTCGCGCATGCGTCTTCGACGGCTTTGGCGCTCACCGAAGAGGGCATCGAAGAACTGACCGCGAACATCGACTTCTACCGCCACCACATCACGCTCCGTCCGCAGGAGATCAGCAACCACCCGGAGGTGGTGCGCAGGCTCGGAATCATCGCCATGAACGGCATGCTCGAAGCCGACATCTACGGCAACGTGAACTCGACGCACGTCATGGGGACGAAGATCATGAACGGAATCGGCGGCTCGGGGGACTTCGCCCGCAACGGCTACGTGTCCATGTTCCTGAGCCCGTCGACGGCCCGCGGCGGTGAGATCTCGGCGATCGTGCCGATGGTTCCGCACGTCGACCACACCGAGCACGACACTCAGGTGTTGGTGACCGAGCAGGGGTTGGCGGATCTGCGAGGTCTGTCTCCGCGGCGACGCGCGCGCCTGATCGTCGACAAGTGTGCTCACCCGGAATTCCGGCCACTGCTCCACGATTACATCGCTCGCGCCGACGCTCAACCGGGTGCGGGGCAGACGCCGCACATCCTGGGCGAGGCATTCTCGTTCCATCAGCGGTACATCGACACGGGTTCGATGCGCCTTTCGTGACGCCAGGCAATGCTGCCGGCAGTGAGAGAATGCGAGGGTGAGCCGAACCGGGGTACCTGACGACGCCATACGCCGGGTTGCCGCGGCGGGGGCCGATGACGCCGGTGGCCTGCCCGTCGAACTGCTGGGTGATTTCCTCGATGTGCTCAGCGACGCTGTCTGTGAAGGGAAACCGCTGCAGCGTCGCCAGCTGCACCGCTTCCGCGCTCGCGGGGAAGAAGCAGCGCAGCAGGGTGTCGCCTTGCGAGCCCTGCTCGATCTGTATCTCTCCTCGGCCTGGCGTCTGTGGCGTGAACTGCCTGCTGTTATTGCGGCACAATCGGATCCGAATGCCGTCGTCGCGGCCGGCGAAGTGATGCTGCGTGCCGTCGACGATGCCGTCGCCGAACTGGCCGAAGGGTTTCAGTTGGCCAGACGTTCTCTGGTCCGCTCGCAGGTATCGGCACGCCGCGAGTTCGTCGACGACTTGTTGACCGGCGGCGCTGACGTCGTCGGATTGTTGGATCGCGCTTCAGGATTCGGTCTCCACCTCAGTGGTCCGCATGCCGTGGCGGTAGTGACCGCCGCCCGTGAGTTCACCGACGACAACCCTTTGGTGCGCGCCGTCGAACGTGCCGTTCTGGGTAGCAAGGGTGACGCCGATGCGTTGGTCGCCAGCAAGAGCGGCAAACTGGTGGTCGTTTTCGCGGCGCCGGATCGCGATGCCGTCGACCACGTGCTGGCAGGGATTCGGTCGGCTCTCGGGCCGGGGACCGATGACGACGGGCGAGTGCAGTTGCAGCGGCGTCCTTTGGACGGCACGTGGCAGATCGCTGTCGGGCGCCCTCGAACCACCGCTTCGGGCGTGGTGGCGTCGTACCGGGAGGCGCTGGACGCACTGGACCTGGCGCAGCGCCTGTCGTTGACCGCACCGATCATCGATGCTCGTGACCTGCTGGTCTACCGGGTTCTGGTCAACGACAGACCGGCGGTCACCGACCTGATCCACACCCTTCTCACACCGCTGCTCGAGGCGCGTGGTGGCGCTGGACCGATGATCGACACGCTGCTCGCGTACTTTTCCGCCGGCGGCAATACGGCTAAGACCGCCCGAGACCTGCATTTGTCCGTCCGTGCCGTGACGTACCGGTTGGACCGCATCCGTGAACTCACCGGTCAGAACGTCAACGATCCCAACGACAGCTTCGCGCTCCACGCTGCCGTACTGGGTGCGAAGCTGCTCGACTGGCCGGCCACCGAGCTGACCTGATCAGCTTGCGCGGGCGCGTTCTTCGTAGGCAGCACGTGCCGCGGTGTCGACGTCGCCGAGAAACTGCGTCTCGACGCCGAACAGTCGGCTCAACGCCTCGTACGGCCGCCGGGGGAAGAAGCCCTGTGCCTGCACGAGCAGCCCGGAAACCCGCGTAATACGTACGCGTGGACGCGGTTTGGTGATCAAGCCGACGACGGCTTCGGCGATTTCCTCCGGCTGAACCTCTCGGAATCCCTTCATTCCCGAAGTGCCCGAGGTGAGTTGGGTGTTGGTGAGCGTCGGCAGCACGGACGAGATGTGAACTCCGGTGCCACGAACTTCCTTGCGGACAGAATCGGTGAAGCCCAACACCGCATGCTTGGCGCCGCAGTACGTCGACAAACCGGGGCACGGGAGTTCGCCTGCAAGCGAAGCGATGTTGATGACGTGTCCACGTCCGCGCGGAAGCATCCGTCGCAATGCGAGCTTGGTTCCCGTGATCACGCCGAGGACATCGATCTCGATGATGCGTCTGGTCACGGAGTCGTCCTCGTCGACGATCCGTCCGACCGGCATGATGCCCGCATTGTTGACCAGCACGTCGATCGGGCCGAGTTCACCTTCGACGGTGTCGAGGAAGTCGAAGAACGAGGCGGGGTCGGTGACGTCGAGGCGCCCGAACGTGCGGATGCCCAAATCCTTGGCTGCTCGCGCGAGAGTGGCTTCGTCGATGTCGCCGATCGCGACCGTCGCACCCAGGCTGATCAGCCGCTTCGCGGTGGCGTATCCGATGCCCCGGGCGCCGCCGGTGATGACCACTACCTGACCGTCGAAAGGTTTGTTCATTTACTCCAGCGTCTCCAAAGATAGGGGTTGGTTGCAGTGAGATGAATCTGCAGTGAGATGTGATTGTGGACCAGTCGAAACCGGGTTGCTAGGGTTTCTTGGCCGAAGTGAGACGATAGATTTGTGACTAAGTCACAATCAGGGTGACAAGTCGGGGAGGCGCCATGGACACATCGGAGTTGGACGGCTGGATTGCAAATCTCGCGCCCATCTATCTCCAGCCGGAGGTGATCGACGGTTTCGTTCAACGCATCGACGACGCCATTGCGGTGGCCAATCCTGAAGTGGCGGGTGATCGGGAGCTACGACGCGATGTGGATGCGAGCACTGCGGCGCAGCTTCGCGTCATCGTGGCCGCGATCGCGGGCGGTTCCCAGGAGGTCACGCCGCCGCCGGAGTCGGTTGCGCTTGCACTCACCGTTGCCAGGCGCGGTATGGATCTTCGAGTCCTGCTCAAGATCTACGGTGCCGGACGCCTCGCGATGCTGGGCTTCGTCGACGAGTCGATAGAAGCACTCCCGATCGGTCCGGAACTCAAGCGCGCACTTCTGGTCCGAGTGTGGGGTTCGGCGATGAGATGGCTGGAAGTGACCACCGAATTGTTGGTGGCAACGTATGCGAAGGAGCGTGAGAGCTTGGCGCGCGGCGCTTTTGCGCGTCGGTCCGAGACGGTGCACGCGATTGTCGCAGGCGAAGCACTTCACTCCGATGAGGTGTCGCAGATTCTCGACTACCCGATGCGGCGCCACCACACTGCGTTTGTTCTCTGGACGGACGACACCGATCCGGCCGCCGACGTATTGGCCCGATTGGACTCGTATGCGCGTTCCTTTGTGGACGAGTCGAATGCCGAGCGCGTGCTGACGCTGCCTTCGGGGGCGCGCGAGGTGTGGTCGTGGGTCGCGCATTTCGACGACCATGAGTGGGCGGCGCTCGATCGTGCTCGGAATTCGGACCTCCGTGTCGCGGTGGGGGCCAGCGGTTACGGAATGGAAGGATTCGCGCGCAGTCACCGCGAGGCTCTCGCCGCGCAGCGCATCGCGGTCCGTTCGACGCGTTCGCCGGGGGTCACCGTCTACGAAGACGTTCAGGTTCCCTGTCTGCTCACCGAAGATCTGGACGAACTGCGTGCGTTGGTGGCACGGGAATTGAAAGGCCTCGCCGGCGCGGACGGTGTCACGACGCGTATCCGTGACACCGTTCGGGTCTATTACGAGAACAATTGCACTGCAGCCGCTACCGCCGTGGCGCTCGGTCTGCACAAGAACACCGTGCGGTATCGACTCGATCAGGCCGAAAAGCTGTTAGACCGCAGCGTGGACCAGCGTCGGCTGCCAACAGAGTTTGGCGCTCATCGCGCTGGAGAGCTACGGAGCCGCCCTCCTGGCGAACCCGTGACTCGCTACTGCATGTCGTCGAGCCCGGGGAGCGAATAGCCGGAGCTGTCATCCCAATCGGCGGGGGTGTCGTCGAGTGAAACGTCCCAGTCTGCGTCGGGCACCGCTCGCCGGAGTTCGGTCAGAGCGTTGAACCAGTAGACGAGCGAAGGGATTACCTCGGTCGGGTCGCTCGAGATCTTTGTCGAACCGTTGAGCAGAGTGTCGGGGATATCCGACGGATAGAGGTCCAGGACCTCGTAGTCGAACGGAAATTCGTCGTTGTGGACGGCGATGAGTCGGTCGACTTCGGCCTTCTCGTCGTCGGTCAGCGGTGTGGTGCGGACGGCGGAGTAGTACAACGAGGTGCTCATGCTTGCCAGGCTAGAACAAGATGCCGTCCAGCGGCGGTTTCGGACGCAACACCCTCAGATTGCATGGTTTCGGCAACTTCAGGTGTGAAAGTCGTCGATATTTCGACCGTGATGGATAGAAGTCGGCAAGGAACACTGGAGAAGACGGCGAGACGGCCGTCCGAACCCAGTGAAGGAGCTCCCCGTGACCGCAGTCATCAGTGCCATTCGGGTAGGTGGTCAGCGATGAACGTTCCCATGTGGGCGTGGGCCGCGTTCGCCGCAGTCATCGTCGTCATGTTGCTCATCGACCTGCTCGCCCACCGCGGCGCGCACGTCATCGGCTTCAAGGAAGCGGCCTGGTGGAGTGCACTCTGGGTCGGTTTGTCTCTCGTATTCGCGGTGGTCGTCACCCTGACCTTGGGGGTGAACTCGGGCGTCGAATTCACCACGGCCTGGCTGTTGGAGAAGAGCCTCTCCGTCGACAACCTGTTCGTGTTCGCCCTGATCTTCGGTTACTTCAAGGTGCCCCGTGAATACCAGCACCGCGTGTTGTTCTTCGGTGTCATCGGCGCCCTGATCTTCCGCGGTATCTTCCTCGCCGCCGGCGTTGCCGTGGTCAGCAAGTTCACGGCCGTGCTGTTCGTCTTCGCCGCCATCCTGCTCTACAGCGCCTACAAGCTGCTCAAGGACGACGACGAGAACTTCGATCCGGGAACCTCGCTGGCGGTTCGCCTGCTGCGCAAGATCATGCCGGTTCGCGAGGAATACGCGGGAACCAAGTTCTTCGTCAAGGAAGCCGGAAAGCGCGTCGCAACACCGCTGTTCGCCGTCGTCGTCGCCATCGAAGCTGCCGACCTCGTGTTCGCAGTCGACAGTGTCCCGGCAGTGCTGGCAGTGAGTGACGATCCATTCATCGTCTACTCCAGCAACGCGTTTGCGATCTTGGGTCTGCGTGCCCTGTACTTCCTGCTCTCGGGCCTGCTCGAGAAGTTCCACTACCTGTCCAAGGGTCTGTCGATCATCCTCGCCTTCATCGGCGTGAAGCTGATCATGCAGGCCAGCCACAAGGTGATCAGCACGTCGATCCCCGAGATTCCCTCACTGGTCAGCCTCGCGGTGATCATCGTGGTGTTGGCAGGCTCGATCATCCTGAGTCTCAAGAAGCCGCTACCGGAAGAGCCTGAGGCCGAAGAGGTTGCGACCGGTGATGCACCGATCGACCTCGAGAAGTCAGGTCCTGACGGCAGCATCGAGAAATCCGGCGTCCAGCTCGCAACCGGCGAGCGCGACGACGATGACGACAAGGTAGATGCTCGGCCCAGAGGCTGACGCCTGATCGGCTGAACGAATCGAAAAGGGAGACCACACAACGACGTGTGGTCTCCCTTTGTCAAATCATCACCAACTGCTTCCCCCGGTTGTGCCCCGAAAGCTGCCCGATCAAGGCCGCTGGGGCATTTTCGATGCCCTCGGTGACATCGTTGCGGTAGCGCAGTCCACCTTCGGCGATTCGAGCGGACGCCCACGCCCGGTACTCCGGGTACCGGTCGTAGTGGTCGTAGCAGATGAACCCTTCGATGCGTAGACGTTTGCGTAGTACAGGGCGTAGGGGAGGCCCGACTTCGCTTTCATCCTGGTTGTATTCGCTGATCATTCCGCACACGACGACCCTTCCGAAATCGGCCATGCGATCGAAAACCGCTCGCGTGATCGAGCCTCCGACGTTGTCGAAATAGACGTCGACGCCCTTCGGACACAATTCGTCCAACTGCTCGCCGATGTTCGCCGTCTTCCTATCTATGCAGGCGTCGAACCCCAATTCCTCCACAACGTATTCGGTCTTCTCACCCCCGGCGATTCCGATCACCCGGGCGCCCGCCAGCTTCGCGATTTGGCCTGCAACCATGCCGACTGCTCCGCCGGCCGCCGAAACCACGACTGTGTCTCGCTCTCGGACGTCGGCGACCAACCGCATTCCGCAGTGTGCGACAAATCCTGGCTGTCCTAGAATTCCGAGTTCATCTCCTAGGGAAGCTCGATTCTCCCTCGGTATGCGGTCCAGGGCAGCGCCTTTGATTGTGTGATAAACCTGCCAGTGCGTTCCGCCTCGAACCAAATCACCTGCCGCAAAGTCAGGATGCCGCGAAGAAATCACTTCGCCGACTGCGATGCCGTCCAAACCGGAGTGCGCAGGCACTACTCCAGCCAAGACGACGTCGCCGATACCGGCAACAGCTCCCAACGGCCCGGGGGCAGAGCTGGTGGACGGTAGGCGTCTTCGTATCGCCGGATCGATCGAAAGATAGTGGGCGCGGAACAGAACTTCGCCGTCCGCGGGCGGCCGGATCGGAACCTCGTCGATCCGAAAATCTTCTACGACAGGCAAGCCGCGGGGAGCTCGAACGACTCGCACAGCGCGGTTCACATATTCGGTCATGCGCAATTTCCAATCTGCTTCGACACCGGTTCGCATCACTTCTCGGGACGATTGCCCGGAATTGATCTCGCCGCCTTACTGATTCACGGCGAAGACGTCTGGGAATTCTGTCCTCGAGCAGCAAGGAGCGCACCTTCCCGCCCGCTCAGTGAGAATGTGGCAACCCGACGTCCGGAGCGCGACTTCATTTCCCATACAGCGGGCGGTTTGTTGGTTGCCTCGTAGTCCGACTGTGAAGCTCTGCGCAGTTCAGTTCAGTTCAGTTCAGCGCAGCGCTGACGCTCGTCACCAGTGGTATTCGGCTGTGGATTTTTACGAGGGCGTCAATGATCTGCCAGATCTTGTGTGAGTGATTTTGTCGAGGACGAGAGGTTGACTATGACTTCGCCGGTGGGTTCGGAGCGTGCGGTTCATGACACAACGGATTGGCTCAGAACGGGATTGGTCGATCCAACGGAGCCAGGCTTCCTGTCCGATCCGTACGCGCGGTACGCGATTGCGCGAGAAGTTGCTCCGGTACAACAGCATTCGAATGGCGTATACATGCTTTTCGCCTACGACGACGTGAAACGCGCACTGGCGGACAAGTCGCTGAGTTCGTCGGAACAGTATGCACTCGAGGCACCGCGCAATATGCGGATCAAGGCGGCCGGTGGCAGCGACGCCTACTTGTTGCGCCCATCGTTGTCGAAGCTGGATCCACCGGACCATCTGGCATTGCGCAAGCTACTGGCGCGCCCGTTCACGCCCAGGGCAATCAAGCGTTACGACGCGCGGGCGAAGGAAATCGTCGACGAGTTGCTTGCCGATCATGGACGGGGCTCCGAGATCGAGCTGGTGACGGAAGTTGCTCATCCGCTACCGATTCGCCTTGTCTGCGAAATTTTCGGTATCCCCGTACCTGCCGACACCGATACGATGTTCGAGTGGACCCGTAAGGGACTCAACCTACTCGATCCGTTTCTGACTGCCGAGCAGACCAGCGACTACATTTCCGCTCAGCGTGATTTCTCGGCACACCTTCAGGACGTTATCGCTTGGAAGCGCAACAATCTTGGCGACGACATCCTGTCGGACTTCATCTCCGCCGGCGACGAAGGCGAGATAATCGGGCCGGATCAAGTTGCCGCTACCGTGCAGACTTTGGTCATCGCCGGACTGGACACCACAGTCAATCAGGTCGGTCTCACCATGAATGCACTTATGGGCCATCGTGATCAGTGGGAACGACTCGTCGACGACAGGGCACTGCTCGATCACGCGGTAGAAGAAGTCCTGCGCTATGAGCCGACGGCGCAGTTGATGATTCGCATTGCTCCCGAGGATTACGCGGTGGGAGATGCGGTGATTCCGGCCGGAAATCACATTGTGACGTGGCTGGCGTCGGCAAACCGCGATGAAACTCGATTCGGTCCGAACGCGGACAGATTGGACTGGTCGAGGTCAAATGTCCGGGACCACATCACGTTCGGTCACGGTGCGCACGCTTGCCTCGGTGCGTGGTTGGCCCGGCTGGAGATCAAGACCATCCTGAATGCGTTGATCGACAAAGCGCCGAAGACCGAGCTCGTCGACGGTGGAGTGACGTGGGGTGGCACGGCCTTTATCCGCGGTGTCTCCGAACTGCGATTGAACCTTTTCTGATTGCACGAATTCGTGAACAGACCACTCGGTGGGCAAGTCGGTGTCAGATGGTCGACGTCTTGTTAGTCTGGGCCGGTGCCTGATCCCGCAACTGCGTGTTACCCGGCATTGCCCGCGACAAGTTGGGCAGTGCTGGGAATGCTCACATTCGGAGAAGAACTCAGTGGCAGCGATCTGAAAAGCTGGGCCGACTGGAGCATCGGGTTCTATTACTGGAGCCCGTCGGTGAGCCAGGTCTATACCGAGCTCAAAAAGCTGGAAACGCTGGGATTCGTCAGTTCGCGGGAGGTTTCGGAATCGGGTGGGCGTCGTCGACGAGTGTTCACGATAACCGAATCCGGTATCGAGGCTCTCAGATCATGGTCACGCCGATCGGAGATCGAAACCCCCGTTCTCAAACATGGAGTGATGTTGAGACTGTGGGTCGGCCACCTCAACGACCCCGATCAGCTCAAGTCGATAGTGCTCGATCACATCGACAACCTCGAGGCAAAGAAGCTCAAGGCAATCGAACACGCCGATAACTCGGAGAATGAACCCGCCTGGGCATTTACCGAGATGAGTCTGCGATGGATAGGCCGCCATTTTCAGATGGAGATCGACCTCGCCGCTCAGTTGCTCGATGACATCGATGAGGCCGCCGCTCGATTCGCGCAAGGCGACGCCAACTCTCTCGGCTTGCCGCAGCCCGTCAATGCCGGTAGTTGGAAGTTGATCTGAGCGTGCGGAGGTACAACTCTCCAGATTCTGCCCCACGCCAATAGAATTGTGCTGTCGAGGTTTTCGTGCCCAGTCTTCGTGCTTAGTCTTCGTGCCTACTGAGCTCGCATGCTTTCGGTGGTCCGGACGCCCGCATTTCGCCACAGGGAAGCGGCTGTTTCCCGAAGAAGCCCGGTGAGAGGCGAGTTCCGCTCGTCGAGCGGCATTTGTCGGAGCGGTCCGCAGATCGACAGCGCGGAGGTCGCGACGCCGATCGGGCCGATCGGAGTGGCGATCGTGCCGAATCCGTCGATCGGCGTGTCACGGCCGTATCCCACGCCGGTTTTTCGGACCTCGTCGGCCGCCTCTCCTCGCTCGTTGTTGAAGGTGTGGAGGACCCTGCCGACGAGAGTTCCGTCTGCGCGCGTGCTGAAACCGATCCGATTCGGAATCATGCTGGCGAAACGACCTGCCATGTGGGCGCGGCACACCACATTTGAGCCGTCGAGAATCGTCATCTCGACGATCAGTCCGGTACGCCGGTGCAATTCGTACAGGTGCGGATGCGCAGCTGAGTGAAGTCTGTCCTGGTACACGGCCAACGAGCCGAGTTCCACGAGCCGCAACCCGAGCGTGTAATCGCGGCCGCTGCGGTGCAGCCACCGAAGTTGGACCAGATGGTCGAGTATGCGGTGGGCTGAAGACCTTGGAAGCCCGGTTCGTCGGACAATCTCGGCGAGGGTGAGACGATCTCGACCGCCGAACGCATCCAGTAGCAGAGAGACTCGGTCGAGGAAGGCGTTCGGCGTTGCGGGATCGACCTCGAGCTGGAGCGACATGTGTTCCCTCTGCTATCCCGTAGTCAAGTTGGACAACTGCCCTGGACAAGGCTATTTCGATTAGGAATGATGACATGTTTTTTCTGCTTTGTGAAGAAGGCCACCCTGTGGATCGGACGCCTCCGGTGCTCGTCGGCGGAAACGGACCACTGATCGGGAGAGCGGGTTCCTTGCTTGGTGGTGGGCGATCTACGTTGACGTGATCACACGCCAAGTGGACAAACGCGGATGCCGGCGCAGACGTAGCGCCACCCGCCGGGCTGAGAGACCAGGAGACGATATGACGATTCAAGCGGAAGTCGCCACGATGCTTGCAACCCTCAACGCTGGATTCCCGGATGTCACCAGTGTCCCGCCGTCGGAGCTACGAACTCTGATTCGGAACCGACGTGCGCCGCTGACGGGTCTTCCCGACATGCTTTCAGTCGAGAATCACGTAATCGACGGTCCCGGTGGAGATCTGGTAATTCGCGTCTTTCGTCCGCATGGAACCTCGAACGACGTTCCTCTCGTGGTCTTCGCTCACGGGGGCGGTTTCGTGTTCTGTGATCTGGACAGTCACGACGAATTCTGTCGATCGATGGCGCAGGGAGTCGGCGCAGTAGTGGTTGCCGTCGACTATCGGTTGGCGCCGGAGCATCCGGCACCGGCAGCCCACGACGACGTCTACGCCGCGGTGGCGTGGGCCAGCGAGCATGCTGCCGAATACGGTTCCGGCGCAGGTAAAATCGCACTTGTGGGCGACAGTGCGGGAGGGAACCTCGCGGCGACCGTGGCTATTGCCGCTCGGGATCGGGGTGGTCCGGAAATCGCCCTTCAGGTTCTCATCTACCCCGTGATCGACGACGACTTCGAAACCGAGTCGTATCGGCTCTACGGCACGGGTCACTACAACACCACCGCAGCGATGGAATGGTACTGGCAGCAGTACGCGCCTGAAGGTCGCGACGACGCCCGTGTGATTCCTACGCGTGCGGAGACGCTCGCCGGTCTTCCGTCTGCTGTCGTCGTGACAGCCGAACTCGATCCGCCATGTTCGTCAGGTGACGCGTATGCGCAGATGCTCGCGACGGCTGGCGTTTCGGTGCGCCATCATCGCTTCGAAGGATTGTTCCACGGCTTCCTCACTATCCCGTCTTTGTCACTGACCGAGCCTGCGCGACAGAAGCTTTGGGCGATGACGCGCGAGGCGCTCGGTAGCGAGTAGGCAGATCACTTCACTGTCAGGAGTCTCTCGGTGAGATTGCCGAACGTGTGACAGATTCTGTCGTGGACCACGGCCTCGGGACATTCGGGGTCGAACCACCGGTCCACCACTGCCCAGTGAATCGGATGATCGAGGTACTGGGTCTGCAGTGAGCCGAGGTCGGTGAACTCCTGCTCCCAGACATGAGTCCATGGTGTGTGCCCGATCGCTGCGTCGACTCGGCTGAGACGCCAGGCGCAGATCGACGAGATATGGGTAGGCATCCTGAGCAGATCCCGTTCGAATTCCTCGAGTACGTCCTGGGGTGTGCTGGGGGATACCCGGATGAACAGCGCTCGGTACACCTGACCGGCGGCTTCGGCGCCGGAACGTCCCGTGGTCCCGGACGAGTACTCGGCACCGTGGAAGTGGTCGACGGCGGCGCAGCGCAGGCTGTCGTCGACCGCATCTCGGGCTGTCTGCCAAGCCATCTCGTCTTCGAACTGAAGATGGACGATCAGATCTCCGCCGTTGATGACGCCGGGAAGTGTCGTACAGACGAGACGACGCAGCGCGTTCGACGATTCGGCAACTGCGGCAATGTTCTTCACTGCAGCGGTCCACTCGTCGGCGCCCGCCCCGTTGGCGGCGTGCACGACTCTTGTCACGTTATACATTGCTCAGTCCTTCGATGTCCTTTGCTGCGGCGGCCATGGAGCGACTCCGTTCGATTATGAGCGGAGCCATTGCATCCCACCACTGCCTGAGGGTGGAGTCTCTGCGGCCCTGGCGCGTCATCGACCACCAGCCGGCCGTGCCGTCGACCGTCCAGGTGACGGTCAAGGTGTTCGGGTCTTGATCGCACCACAACGGAGGGCTGACGAGTACGTCGGCGAGTGTCATGCCGCGACGCTGTGCACTCGGCAAATACTGGTCGAGTAGCGCGTCGACGAACTGTCGACCGCATCCCGGTTTCGTGACTATCCGATCGATCACGTAGAGCGTTTCATCTGCCATTGGTGAAGATTACTTTCCCCTAACCCGTTGTGATGCTTTCGATCTCACACAGCGGGAGATAGCGGATTTGGTCATGTGCCCGGCCTTTCGACACCTCCCGTCAGGCGGGAATCGTTGCTGTGCAACAGAATCGGATGATGCAACATGGCGGACAACGATTGCGTGAAATGCAGTCGAACTCAGGTCGAACACATACGTCATGTGTTCGATGTCGTGAAGTGGAAGAGCCTTGGAGGAGCAGTTGAATCACTCGCTGGTAGGGAAGACCGCGCTGGTGAGCGGGAGCAGTCGAGGCATCGGCAGGGCGATCGCCAGGCGACTGGCGGCAGAGGGGGCAACCGTGGTCGTCACCGCACGGTCGACTCGGCCTACCGCGGCAGTCCGTGCCGACAGTAATGTCGTCATCGGCGGTACGTTGTCCGAGACCGTCGAGATGATCGAGTCGCAACACGGTCGTGCACTTGCCATTCCGGCCGATCTCGAGGATTCCGAGGCTCGCGACGGATTGATCGAGAAGGTCGTCTCGCGGACCGGAGGTATCGACATCCTCGTGAACAATGCCGGGTTTGCCGACTACGCGCCGATCGAGAAGATGTCGCTGGCGACGTTCGATCGGACCCTCGACCACTACATTCGCGCGCCGTTCGCCCTGTCGAAGGCAGCCATCCCCTACATGCGAGAGCGCGGCGCAGGCTGGATCGTGAACATCGGTTCCTCGACGGGACTGAATCCGATCAGGCCCTTCCGCGACTACAACAAGACGTCGGGTGACGTGATTTACGCGTCGATGAAGGCAGCACTGCACAGGTTCACACAGGGCCTCGCCGCGGAGGTGCTGGACGACAATATCGCGGTCAACTCGGTGGGGCCTTCCACTGCGATCTCGACTCCCGGCGCCGACGCACTCATTCCGGATGGATACGAAACCGAGCCCGTCGAGTATCTTGCCGAGACGGTACTGGCCATGTGTTCTCTTCCCGCGGCCGAGCGGACCGGCCTTGTAGCCTTCAGTCTTCATTTTCCCTGGTATCAGGATCTGGTCGTGAAGGCGCTCGACGGGCAAGGGCTGATGCCCAGACGTGAGCCACCGACGTGGTGCAATCCCAACATTCTGCCCGAAGGAATCTGAAGTCTTTGTCGAGCAATAGTTTCGGCGACACAACCCGAGGAGTGGAGATGTCCCACGCTGAACGCCGGTTCGGTACCGGCACGGCCGTCGTGACCGGTGCGGGGGCCGGTATCGGTGCAGGGTTCGCCCGTCACCTTGCGCGGCTGGGAATGACGGTGGTCGTTGCCGACATCGACGAGGAGCGTGCGTCGCTCGTCGCCGAGGACATTCGCGCGGCCGGTGGGAGAGCTGACGTCCATGGGGTGGACGTAGCGGATGCCGATGCCGTGAAGAGGATGGCGGACAATGTGTTCGATCGTCACGGCAGCGTCGAGTTGCTGGTCAACAATGCCGGAGTGGAGACGGCCGGGTTGCTGTGGGAAGTCAGTGGTGCGCGGTGGAGACGGTTGATGGAGATCAACGTCGACGGCGTCTTCTATTGCCTTCGTGCTTTCGTGCCATTGATGTTGAAGGTGGGTAAGCCGGCGTGTGTGGCCAATCTGTCTTCTGTCGGCGGGATCAACAGCGCCGCGGTGCAAGGACCGTACATCGTCAGTAAGTTCGCGGTGCTGGCGATGACCGAGAGCTTGCACCAAGATCTGTCGTTGGTCGACTCTCCGATTCAGGTCAGTGCTGTTGTTCCACACTCGATCCGGAGTGAGATCTTTCGTGCGGCCCAGCGTGACGCGCCGACTACGAACGTCACGGCAAACGCTGTCTTCGATGCAATGCAACAGGCGAACGTCGAATCCGGACTCGACCCGCTCGATGCCGCCGAGCACATGACCGAAGCAATAGCGCGTGGGGACTTCTGGGTGTTCTCCGACGACGACGCGTGTCGGCAGTTCACCGACCGCCGAGCCGCTCAGCTTCGAGACCTGTTACCTCCCGCCGATCCTCGCACAATGCTCACACGCATGGGCATCTCGTGAATGCGGAGCTGTTCGGAGCAGGCCTGTTCACGCGCTGCCGTTGACAGACGTCGACGCACTCTTGGGGAGGCCTGACCAACCCACCAGGCCGACCAGAGCGAAAGCTACGGCGGCAGTGACGAAGGTGACGGTGAAGGCGGATTCGCTGGGCAGAGCGGATACGCCCTCTGGCAGGTTCGCGATGGTCATCGAGGCGAGAATCGTAGTCACCACTGCACTGCCCATGGCGCTGCCGGTGGAACGGGAGATCGAGTTGATGCCGTTGGCTATTCCACTCTGGTGTCGCGGAACGCTCGACATGATGATCGCGGGCATGGCCGCGTAGCCCAGGCTCACGGCGGCGCCGATCACGATGCCGGCACCGATGACCGACGCGGTGTGCGTGTGGTCGTACGCGAGCCAGGCGAACGGCACCGCACCACAGATGGCGGTGAGTCCCAGGACGAAGCGTGGCCCACGCACTCTGATGAGCCGCCCACCGATCGGTGCTGCGATCAGCGAGGCAATCGCACCCGGCAGCAGGAATTCCACCGACGCACGCAGAATGCTGGCGTCGAATCCGTATCCCGTGAGGGCGTGGGGAAGCTGCACGAGATAGGAGATGCCCAGGAAGTTGGCGAACATTCCGAAGCCCAGCATGACCCCCGCCAGATTCGCCATCATCACGGGCCGGTGGACGAACATTCGCATGTCGACCAGTGGTTCGTCGACGATCTTCTCGATCCAGACCCAGACTGCGAACATCACGATCGAGCCCAGGAAAACACCGATGGTCACGGGTGAGAACCAACCCCATTGGTGGCCTTGCGAAATCGACAACAGGAGCAGAAGGAGTGCAGCGCCCAGGCTCAGCGCGCCGATGACGTCGACGCGCCCGCCGCTCTTGTGCTTGGTTGCCGGAACCAGCGTGACGACGGCGACGAGGGCAAGCAACGCGAACCCGGTGGCCATCCAGAAGGCGTTGCGGTAGTCGGCATCCGGAGCCGATGTGAGAAGTCCGGTGGCTACGAGGGCGAGCCCGCTGCCGAATGCGAGAGTTCCGCTGACCAATGCCATCGCGCCGGGAAGCTTGTGTGGGCGGACCTCTTCGCGCAGGACCGACAGAGCCAGCGGGAAGATGGCGGTGGCGGTCCCCTGGAGGACGCGTCCGAGGATGAGAAGTGGCAGATTGTGTGCCAGTGCGGCGACGATCGAACCGATGACCATGACGACCAGAACGCCGACCAGCGTGCGCTTCTTGCCGTGCTGATCGCCGTAGCGGCCCAACAGGGGAGTGAAAACGGCGGCCGACAGCAACGTCGCCGTCGTCACCCAACTGATGCCGGCCGCGGATGCGCCCAGATCGGACTGAATACGCCCCAAAATCGGGACGGGCAGTGTCTGCATCATCGAGACGATCATCGCGGCCAGGCTGAGCGCCCCGATGATGACGGCCTCGCGGCGCGGCGATGTTACGACGGATACATCCGGGGTGTCGTGGACCGTTGGCTGCGCAGCGCTGTCGGTCGTCACTGAATTCGTCAAGTGGGTCCTTCTCGGGAATTACAAGAGAAATTGCTTAATGTGCCGAAGTAATTTTCTCTGGATGGTAAGTCCGCGAGATCGATCCCGTCAATGCTGGTCAGTGAGCCCCTGGGGCCAGCTCGGTGTATTCAGGACCAACTCGGCGTGTTCCGGACTAGAAGGGGTAGACCGGGAGTGCGCTCTGCGCAGTCACCCACTGCGTTTCGGTGAAGGCGTCGAGGTTTGCGCCGATACCGCCGACGCGGCCACCGTTACCCGAAGACGCCATACCGCCGAACGGGATGACTGCTTCGTCGCCGACGGTCTGATCGTTGATGTGTACGAGGCCGGTGGGGATTTGTTGGGCGAGCTCGAGCCCTCGCATGGCGTCGGAGGTCAGAATGCCCAGTGACAGTCCGTACTCGGAATCATTGGCTATGGCGACGGCCTGTTCGACGGTGGCGAAGGAGGTGACCGGTGCGACTGGCCCGAAGACTTCGTCGGCGAATGCCGGCGCGGTGAGTGGGGTGTCGGCCAGCACGGTGGGCCGGTAGAAGAGATCTTCGTAGGTGCCGCCGGCCGCCAGTTTTGCTCCGGCCGCGATGCTTCCGGTGACCAGGGAGTGGATGTGGTCGCGTTGTCCGGAGTCGATGATGGGTCCGAGTGCGACCTGACCGGTGAACGGGTCGCCTACCGGAAGCTTGTCGGCGTGTTCGGCAAGGAGTGCGGTGTAGTCGGCGGCGATACTTTCGTGGACGAGTTGGCGGCCGGTGGTCATGCAGATCTGCCCCTGGTGCATGAAGGATCCGAAAGCGCCTACAGATGCGGCCTTTTCGAGGTCGACGTCGTCCATGACGATCAGTGCGTTGTTTCCCCCGAGTTCGAGGTGTGCTCGTTTGAGATGGCGGCCCGCCAGTTCACCGACAGCGCGTCCTGCCCGGGTCGACCCGGTGAATGCGATGACGCGAACGCTCGGATGAACCACGATTGCCTCACCGGCGTCAGCGCCACCCGGCAGCATGCCGAACACTCCGGCAGGCAAACCGGCTTCTTCGAAGATGCGGGCAAGAACCACACCGCCACAGATCGCCGTGCGCGGATCAGGCTTGAGGATCACCGAATTGCCCAGTGCCAGTGCGGGAGCGACTGCACGGATCGACAGAATGATCGGGAAGTTGAACGGTGCGATGACGCCGACGGTGCCGACGGGGACGCGACGAGAGAAGCTCAGTCGCGGTTGCTCCGAGCGCAGCACCTCGCCGACGGGGTGTGCGGCCAAAGCTGCTGCGTTGTAGCACTCTTCGGCAGCGGTGTGGGTTTCCAGTCCGGCTTTGGCGGGAATGCTGCCGGCCTCGCGGATTACCCATTCGCCGATTTCGTCGGCGTACCGCTCGAACAGTTGACCGGCGCGGCGTAGAACGGCGGCTCGTTCGGTGTACGGCCTTGCTGCCCAATCCTTCTGAGCGGCAGTAGCTTTTGTTGCAGCGGCTGCCACGTCGTCTGGTGTTGCCATGCCGACCGTCGTCAACTGCTTGCCGGTGGCCGGCTCGACGACAATACGATCGTCGGCGCTACCGCGAACCCATTCGCCGTCGAAGATCTTCGATTCCCACACAGGTTCGCTCAGCAAACGCGTCATGGCCGCTCCTCGGTAAAGGGATGCAACCGCGCGCCGCATCACATGGTTGTGGACCACGTTGCGCCGTGAGGGGAGTCGATCGCCATCGCACTTTCACTCAGTGAAAGACGGATTCATGGCGTCCTTGAGCGCTTGGATCAGATCGGCGAACTCGGTCGAGTGGGTGGCGCCGCTGCGGGTCACTCCCGAGACGGGAATTCGCAAGCGGCCGTTCGATTCTCGCATGAAGCTGATGCCGGCGCGTGGAGATTCGCCTGCGGTGATCGAATACAGGAGGGTCCAGGCGCGCGGGTTGGTGATCACGTCCAGCGTGGCTGTGTGATCGCTCGGAATTGCAGGGCCCAGTTGGACGCGTCGATCTATCTCGCGGAACGCGTCCTCGACCACCTTGTGAATGAGCACCTGGCTTTGGCGCGGCGGCAGGAGCAGGGGGTATGCGGCCAGATCATTGAGGTCGACGCTTTGCTGGCCGGCCAGGGGGTGCCGGCTCGACATGACGACCAGCAGATCTTCGACGCCGAGGTCCAAGGGTTCGAGTCCGGGGCGGTCGACGCCGCCGCGAATCAGCGCGATGTCGGCGTCGCCGGAGGCCACGGCGTCCATGCGGTGGGCAAAACTCTTGATGACGAACTCGACGTCCAGGTCCGGATGAAGTTCGCGCACGTGTGCGATGGCGTCCAGCGTCTGAGCGGCGAAGCTCATGTTTCCGGTGATCCGGATCCGGGCTCGTGGGTCGCGTGCGACGGAGTAGGCCATCGTTTCGAGGCTGAGGACTTGCTGCGCGATGGGCACGAGTCGCGATCCTGCCGGGGCAAGGCGAACGGCTCGGGTCGAGCGTTCGAAGAGTGTCGCCCCAAGTTCCTTCTCCAGTCGGGCGACCTGATGGCTGATCGCCGACTGCGAGATGAAGCAGCGCTCGGCAGCGCGACTGAAGCTCAGTTCCTCGCTCACGACGAGGAAGTACTTGAGTTGGCGGAAGTCCATGAGGACAGCTTACTTATGAGCAATCGAGATAACAGTCTTGCGAATACTCCAGCTAGCTGGACCCGACCCATGATCAGTCCATACCGTAATAGTCATACTTTCAATTTGGTTGAGGAGATTTGTTGTGGATAGAACAGCTGCGGGTCGCGCTGACATCGACGCGACTGGACACGAGCAGACTCAGGTAGTCATCGTCGGTTCGGGATTCGGAGCCCTCGCCGCGGCCAAGACCCTCGCGAAGTCCAAGACGCCGTTCGTCCTCATCTCCGCCACCACCGAGCACCTCTTCCAGCCGCTGCTCTACCAGGTGGCGACGGGCGTTCTGTCGGCAGGCGAAGTTGCTCCGCCCATCCGCACGATCCTGCAGAAGTACCCCAACGCCGACGTGCGTCTCGGTCGCGTCGTCGAGGTCAACGCCGAAGAGAACACCGTCGTCTACGAGGCGTCAGGCACCCGCCACACTCTCGGATACCGCTCGCTCATCGCAGCCACCGGTGCCACCCAGGCGTACTTCGGTCATGACGAGTTCGAAAAGGTCACCTACAAGCTCAAGACCGTCGAGGATGCCGAGGTCCTGCGTAAGCAGATCCTGCGTTGCTTCGAAGAGGCTCACACCACCAACGACGCGCTGGTTCGCCGCAACCTGCTCAGCTTCGTTGTCGTCGGTGCAGGCGCGACCGGCGTCGAGCTCGCCGGACAGATCAAGGAACTGGCGCGTCGCTACTTCGCCAAGTCCATCAACAACATCAGCGCCGACGAGGTCACGGTCACCATGGTCGAGGGCGCGGGCGTTGCGCTTCCGGCCTTCGGCGGCAAGCTCAGTGAGTACACACAGGCCTCGCTCGAGAAGTCGGGTGTCGAGGTTGTTCTCAACACTATGGTCACCGCCATCGACGAGCACGGTGTCACCGTCTCTTCGGCAAAGACCAAGGAAGAGAAGCGCATCGACGCCGAGACCGTCATCTGGTCGGCCGGTGTTCGCGCCAACGACTTCGCAGCAGTGCTCGGCGAGGCGACCGGTTGTGAGAGTGACCGTGCAGGTCGTCTGCTCATCAATCCGGACTTGACCGTCGGCGGGTTTGCCAACGTCTTTGCCATCGGCGACATGACTTCGCTGAACGGTCTGCCTGGTCAGTCGCCCGTTGCAATGCAGGGTGGACGTCACGCAGCGAAGACTGTGAACGGAAAGGTCAAGGCCGGAACGCCTTTCAAATACTTCGACAAGGGCAGCATGTCGATCATCAGCCGATTCAGCGCTGTGTGTCGCGTCCGCAAGGTCGAGTTCAAGGGCACGATCGCCTGGTTCATGTGGCTGGCCGTGCACGTGATGTATCTGGTGGGCTTCCGCAACCGGTATGTCGCTGTGATGTCGTGGTTCGGTTCGTTCATCGGTCACCGTCGTCCGCACTTCCACTACGCGCAGGAGCCGATGAAGATCGAGGCCACGCCGCCGGTGACCGAACGCGAACCGGAATTGGCGCACTCCGCGTAGCTCCGCACCGCCTGAACACGTTTCGCCTGATGTCAGTCACACTGTGTGAATGGCATCAGGCGAGCGTTCGTTGATCGGCCGGGCATTTATCGTGCTCGGTGCCTTCGACGCGAAATCGCCGCGGTTGACGCAGTCGGAGATCAGTCGTCGCAGCGGTTTGCCTCTGCCCACCGTCCACCGACTGTGTGGGCAGTTGGTGGCTGAGGGCGCACTCGAGCGTCGGAGTGACGGCAAGTACCAGGTCGGAGTCCGGTTGTGGGAGATCGGCGCTCTTGCTCCCGGCGCTCACGGCCTACGGCAGGTGGCGTTGCCGTTCCTCGAGGACCTGTACGAGGTCACCCGAGAGAACGTGCAGTTGGTCGTTCGTGAGGGCACCGAGGCTCTGTACCTCGAGCGCTTGTCCTCGCGTAGCGCCGTCACCGTGGTCGGCCGTGCCGGCGGAAGATTGCCGTTGCACGCGTCCAGCGGTGGATTGATTCTCCTCGCGCACGGCGGAACCGAGCTTCTCGACGACGTCCTTCGCGCCGGCCTCGAGTCGTTCACTCCCAAAACCATTACTTCCGAGCGGATTTTGCGAGCAACTCTCGACGAGATCAGGCGCGCCGGATTCGTGGTCTGTCGCGAGTATCTGAACGTCGGAACCCTTGCCGTCGCCGCTCCTGTCCGCGAAGCCGGGGGCAGTGTCGTGGCAGCGGTCTCGACAGTTGTTCCGGTGGAGCAGGATCCGGCTCCTTTACTGCCCGCGTTGGTCGCGGCCGCCCGTGGAATATCACGCGGGCTTGGTAGCGGTGGGTTTCGATAGCTCGTTTCGGTCTTTCACTGAGTGAAATTGCAGCTGTTCAGAGGAGTGATCGTGGTCGAGGGTGGTCTCAATCGTCACTCACCTCAGGAGCTCTTTGTATGTCTTCTTCACGCACCCAGGTCGGAATCGTCGGTGGTGGTCCCGCCGGGTTGATGCTCTCGCATCTGTTGCATCTGAAGGGAATCGATTCGGTTGTCCTGGAATGCCGCACCCGCGAAGAGGTAGAAGGCACCATTCGTGCCGGCGTGCTCGAACAGAACACGGTTGATCTCATGGTCGAGACCGGACTCGGTGATCGACTGAAGCGGGAGGGCCTCGAACATCACGGAATCGAGTTGCGATTCGGTGGACGAGGGCACCGAATCGCGTTCGACGAACTGACCGACGGGCGAGCAGTCACGGTGTATCCGCAACACGAGGTGCTCAAGGATCTGATCGCGCGGCGTCTCGCTGACGGCGGGGACATTCGATTCGGAGTGTCCGACGCGCAAGTACACGATCACGAATCGGATCGCCCGAGTATCACTTTTGTCGACTCGGACGGAAATGATCAGAAGCTCGAGTGCGCCCTGGTGGCCGGTTGCGACGGTTCACGCACCGGAACGCGAAAGCTGATTCCCGAACCGTCGATCCGAACGGATCATTTCCGCCAGTATCCCTTCGCGTGGTTCGGCATCCTGGCCGAGGCGCCGCCGTCGTCCGAAGAACTGATCTACGCCAACCATGAGCGCGGGTTTGCACTGATCAGCACACGGACGCCCGAGGTACAGCGTCATTACCTTCAGGTCGATCCGGACGACTCCGTGGACAACTGGTCCGACGATCGAATCTGGGACGAGCTGCACATGCGCGTCGACGGTGAGGGGGCGGAGATCAAGGACGGCAAAATCTTTCAGAAGTCGATCCTCCAGTTCCGCAGCTTCGTGTGTGAGCCGATGCAGCACGGCAACCTGTTTCTTGCAGGGGATGCGGCGCACACCGTGCCGCCGACCGGCGCGAAGGGAATGAATCTCGCGATCGCCGACGTTTACGCACTGGCGAAGGCAATGGACGGTTTCTTCACCTCGTCCGAACGAAAGATGCTGGACGGGTACACCGAAACGGTGTTGCCGCGTGTGTGGCGGACGCAGCACTTCTCGTGGTGGATGTCGTCGATGCTCCATCGCTTGCCAGACGACAGCGGTTTCGGGCATCGCCGACAGTTGGCCGAGTTGGACATGGTCACGCGTTCCGTGGCGGGACGAACGCTGATCGCCGAGAACTACGTCGGAACTCCCTTGCATCAGTAGGCCGATTCGCAGGTTGCACGGTGCGAAATCAGGGGGAGTGGGGTGCCAGGTGTCACCAGGACCCCGAAGTTCTTGGTATGTGTCCGCCTGGCGGGAAGCCGCCGAGCCGAAGTAGCGGGAGCTTTGTAACCTCGAACACGTCCTTGTCCAACCGAGGGTGGCTGATGCTTCGACCGCACTGCGGGGGAGTTGTCGTATGACTGAGCGTTGCAAGAAGTGACTGTTCAGGATCCACTGTCTCCCAAGCCGATCGGTGCGAACCGACTTCGAGCTCATCGAGACACTTCAGTCGCTCCGGTCAACTGAACAGAGGGATCTTCCGATGAAGTTCAGCCTCGCCGTGGCGATGATTCCCCTCTCTCAACTCGTTGCACTTGCGAAAGTGGCCGAAGAATGCGGCTTTTCTTCGATCACGATGCCCGACTCACTGTTCTTTCCCGAGCGGGGCGCTACCGGGTATCCGTATACCGCTGACGGTGTGCGGATGTGGGACGTGAAGACACCATTTGTAGACCCCATGATTGCCGCGGCCTTCATGGGACCCGGAACGTCGAAGATTCGCTTTTATCCGCAGGTGCTCGAGCTCAGCTCACGCAATCCTCTGCTGCTGGCAAGCCAGGTGGGGTCGGTCGCGAATTTGACAGGAGGCCGCTTCGGTCTCGGGGTCGGTGTGGGCTGGGCGCCAGAGGAATTCGAGTGGTGCGGCGCTTCCCCCAAGGATCGAGGCCCGCGAGTCGACGAGATGCTCGAGGTACTGCGACTGGTTCTAGGCGGCGGTATGGTCGAACATCACGGCAAGTTCTTCGACTTCGACAGGCTGCAGATGAGCCCGGCGCCGGTCGATCCCGTCCCCATCTACATCGGAGGACATTCCGCGGCCGCATTGCGCCGTGCAGCGCGAGTGGGTGACGGTTGGACCTCGGCTACAGTCTCTTTCGCTGATCTGCAAGCTCTCATCGCGAGGATCGGCGTCCTGCGGGTCGAGTACGGGCGCGCCGAGTCCCCGTTCGAAATTCAGGCCGTCTGCGCCGATCGCTTCGGCCTCGACGGCTCCCTGGAACTGGCCGATAGCGGAGTGACGGAATCGATCGTCATTCCTTGGGCCATGTACGGCCTCGGGTTCGACTGCGACCTGGAAGCGAAGAAAGATGCGGTACGCAGGTTCTCCGAGGAAGTCATCTGCAAATTCTGAATTCACGTAGCGCACCCGTGCTGCAATGACCCGTGTGCGGGGATCAATCCGTATGCGGGCGTTGCGGCTCCAACATCCGTTCGCGCAGACTGTCGTAGATAGGTGCCGACCCTGCCGACGTGGTGACGAATACCGCTGCCGCAGTGGCAGCGAGCATCGGGACCAGCGTCGACGTCACCGCGGTCATTTCGACCACGATCACGATGCCGGTGAACGGTGCGCGTACTACGGCGCCGAAGAAGGCCGCCATACCGACGGTGGCCATGGTGACCGTGAGCCCGGCGTCCACTCCGGGCACGAAGCTCGACAGTCCGGTGAAGATCGACCCCCAGAGCGCGCCGAGAGCGAGTAAGGGAGCGAACAGTCCGCCGGGAGTTCCAGCGGCATACGAGAGCGGGCCGGTGAAGAACCGAACCACCAAGTACAGCAGCAGGATCGGCAGTACGAAGGTCCTTCCGCCGACGATCATCTGTGCAAGAACGTCGCCGCCCCCACTGGCCAACGGGTCGAGGAACAGCGTCAGGCCGATGACGGCGCCGATCGTTGCGCCGATGACAGTCGGTGGGATCTTGTCGAGCCGTGCCACGATGTCGAGTAGTCCTAGAATCAGGCGGTTGTACGCAATACCCAGTAGCCCCGTGAGGATTCCGAAGACGACGAACAGTGGCAAGAATGCGAGTTGCGGTGTCGGGACGGTGCCGACCTCGAAATCGGGTTGATCACCGATGACGATCCGTGCACAGCCCACCGCCACTGAAACACCGAAAAGCGTTGGCAGCACGGTGCGCAGCCGGAACGAGTGCGTCACCTCCTCGCAGACGAACAGTGCCCCCGCGATCGGCGCGTTGAATGCGACAGCGAGACCTGCTCCGGCCGCGGATGTTTGCAGCATGGCGACGTCGGGTTCGGTGAGGCGGGCTCGCCGTCCCGCTTCTGCTCCGATCGCCGCACCCATGTGTACGGTGGGGCCTTCACGGCCGAGAACCAGACCGGAGCCGATCGCCAAGAGGCCGCCGATGAATCTGGCGGGCACGAGATTGATTCCCGGCGGTTTCGCTTCACCGCGGGACACCGCCTCGACGTGCTGGATGCCGCTTCCCTTTGCGAGGGGCACTCGTCTGACGATCAGTACGGCAAGTACGGTGCACAGGGCCACCAGGAGGACCGGCACGAGCCACCCGACGTACGGAACGTGATGCGCCCAGTTCACGATCGCCTGACGAAGTTCGTCGGCCCTGATCAGACACCAACGGAACGCGCCGCCGACAAATCCGACCCCGACGCCGGCGACCGCAGCGAGTAGACACAGCAAACCCAGTTTGCGGTTGGAGTCACGCGGTTCGGTGCCGCCATCGTCCTCGGTCATCGTGATCAGCCCTACCTGATGGTCACAACTCGCGACAGGTGAATTGAGCTTCCTCATCTTGGACGGTAACCCATCCCGCTACCCGCAGGGTCGGATCGAGGTTGTGCAGCCTGGTCACAATTCGACAAGCAGGCTGATTCCGAGAACCGCCATCATCACGGCGATCAGAGCATCGAGAACCCGCCAGGCGTTGGGTTTCGCAAAAAGCGGCGTCAGCAGACGTGCGCCGTAACCGAGGGCGCCGAACCAGACCACACTTGCCGTGATGGCACCGGCGGCAAACCACCAACGTCCGATCTCGCCGCGACCGTTGGCGATAGAACCCATGAGCACCACGGTGTCGAGGTACACGTGTGGATTGAGCCAGGTGAGAGCCAATGCCATCGTGACGGCGGCAAGCCTCGACCCGTTGCCATGTCGATCCGGCGCCAACGTCTGGGGGTGAAGTGCCCGCTTGGCGGCGAAGAGCGCATAGCTGAGGAGGAAAACGGCGCCGGCGATACGAACGAACGTGATCATCGACGGTGCGTGTTCGAGGAGGGTCCCGATTCCGCTGACGCCCGCGAGGATGAGAATTGCGTCTGACAACGCGCACACTGCGACGATCGGGAGTACGTGTGATCGCGTCAGGCCTTGACGAAGAACAAACGCATTCTGGGCGCCGATTGCGACGATCAAAGACAGTCCGACCCCGAAACCGACGAGGGCCGACGCAGGGTCGTTGGTGCTGAGCATGTCGTCGAGCCTGCCGCTCGGATTTCAGTCAGTCCAGCTAATGATTCTTAGGATGCATCAGAGTAGCTTCAGATTATGTTGGATTTCGAGCAACTGAGGGCATTGCACGCCGCGGTCGACGAGGGAACCTTCGAGGCGGCGGCGCGGAAGTTACACATCACGCCTTCGGCGGTCAGCCAACGAATCAAAGGTCTCGAGACCTCGGTTGGCCGGATCCTGGTGCAGCGCACCAAGCCCATCCGGGTCACCGATTCGGGGAGAGAAGTCCTGCGTCTTGCACGTCAGATAGACGCTTTGTCGCGTGACACCGTGCGAGAGCTCGGCCTTGAAAATGGTTCAGGGATGTTTGCACGTGTCTCGATCGCGGTCAATGCCGATTCGCTGTCCACCTGGGTTCTCGGGGCCCTCGCGGAGTTCACGCAAGAAGTCGGTTTCGATTTTCATCTCGACGATCAAGACCACACCACTGAACTACTGCGCGACGGTTCGGTCATGGCTGCCGTCACCTCTGTTGCGTCACCGATTCAAGGGTGTACCTCCAGCCGTTTGGGCATCATGCGGTATCGGCCGATGGCGAGTGCGGAGTTCTGCCGTCGTTGGTTCGCAGACGGTGTCACGGCCGAATCCCTTTCGGAGGCGCCGCTGGTTGTGTTCAATCGCAAGGATCTACTGCAGGATCGCTACCTCGATCAAAAGGTCGGCCACCCCGCCGATCCGCCCCGTCATCTTGTTCCTTCATCGGCAGACTTCGCGGACGCCGTCAGGCGGGGATACGGCTGGGGATTGATACCGGACCTGCAGCGCGGCGACGACGATCGCTCCGGCGTGCTGATCGGATTCGATCCGGACTTCGTGGACGATGTTCCGCTGTACTGGCAGCAGTGGAAACTGTCGTCACCTGTCTTGCGCCGGATCTCCGAGGTGGTGACCAGACGCGCCCACGAGGTGTTGCATCAGCCGTCGAGCTGATGTGCACCGCACGTGCGGTGTTGTGCTCGGGCGGTGTTGTGCTCAGGGAACAAAGAACCTGGACAAGTTGATCCCCTGGGACCGTTTCTTCGGCCGCAGGACGCCGATAGTGTTTTGAGTCACACACGAATGAAAGGTGCTGACTCTCGTGGCGAACATCGGATATCTGGCTTGGGATCTTGCAGAGAAGTACGGGCAGAAGCCGTGCTTGCGGGACGACCACGTCGAACTCACGTATGAAGAGTTCGCAGATCGCACGGAAGCTGTTGCCGCGCAATTGGCTGGACTCGGAATCGGCCTCGGTGACGTGGTGGCGATCATGCTGCCCAATCGCGTCGAGTTGCTGATCGCGATCATGGCTGCCTGGCGCATCGGTGCTGCCGCTACACCCATCAATCCGATGTTCACCGCGAACGAAGCGGACTACCAGATCGCGGACTCCGGGGCCGAGTTGGTCATCACCGCCACTGCCGACGCACCCTCGGGCGGCCGCGCAGTGTTGGCCGTCGAGGATCTGGCGACAGTGCCGCCGACCGATCCCCGACCCGGAATCGATGTTGCAGCAGACGATCTGGCGTTGCTCATCTACACCAGCGGCTCCACCGGACGGCCCAAGGGAGTGATGCTCACGCATGCCAACCTGCAGTTCATGGCTTCGTCGATGGGCAAGAACATCGGTGTTACCGGCGCGGATCACTGCCTGCTGATTCTGCCGCTGTTCCATGTCAACGCGATCTGCGTCAGCGTCTTGACGCCCTTACTTGTCGGCGGACAGGTGAGTGTCACCGGGAAGTTCTCGGTTTCGAGATTCTTCGACGACGTCGCGCGGCTTCGCCCCACGTATTTCTCGGCGGTGCCGGCAATCTACGCGATGCTGACCTCACAGCCGGAAGACCCTTCGATCGACACGTCGTCCTTGAGGTTTGCCGTGTGCGGTGCGGCGCCGATCAGCAAGGAACTCCTCGAACGCGCTGAGCAGCGTTTCGGTTTCGTGATCGTGGAAGGTTACGGACTCACCGAGGGGACCTGTGCGTCGGCCTGCAATCCTGTGGACGGCGTGCGCAAACTCGGTACGGTCGGCCCGGCGTTGCCCGGCCAGCAGATTTCCATTCTTGCCGAGGACGGAACCTTTGCGCCCGCCGGGACTGCCGGAGAGGTGGTCATCAAGGGTGGCAACGTGATGCGTGGCTATCTGGGTAAGCCGGAGGAAACTGCGAAGACCGTCAAGGATGGTTGGTTGCATACCGGTGACGTCGGAGTCCTCGACGAGGACGGCTACCTGACCCTGGTCGATCGCATCAAGGACATGATCATCCGTGGGGGAGAGAACATCTACCCCAAGGAGATCGAAAACTCGCTCGCTACACACCCTTCCGTGCTCGAGGCAGCCGTCATCGGCGCTCCGCACCAGGTCTACGGAGAGGTGCCAGTTGCCTATGTTGTCGCCTACCCCGATGCGCCCGTCACCGAAGACGAACTGCTCGAACATGTCACGGCCTTGCTCACCCGAGTAAAGGTGCCAGTGGCGATCTACGTCGTCGATGCGCTTCCCCGAAACCCGGTGGGCAAGATCGACAAACCTGGAATGAGACGAGCTCTGAGCGCAACTCCCGCTCACTAGTCACTTCCCCGTAGTACCAGCACAACTCGACGACGTCCGTCGAGTCGATCCGTCATGCCCACATTCCGTATTTCAGGAGCACATCATGGGATTCAAAGAAGGAAACTTCCCTCCCGTCGATCCGGCAACGTTCATGGACAAGCCGTTTCTCGAGCGTCTGCGTGACATGTCCACGCACTGGGTGGATTACGGCTTCGGTACGCCGAAGATGGTCCACACCGTCTACATCATGAAACTGTTGTTCCTTTACCTGGCAGCTGGAACAGCCGTTGCCACTTTGACTTCCGGCCTCTCGTGGTTCGACATCGGATCGTGGTGGAACCAGCCGATCGTCTACCAGAAACTCATCATCTGGACGATGATGCTCGAGATGCTGGGCTTGGCAGGATCCTGGGGGCCGCTCGCCGGCCACTTCAAGCCGATGACCGGTGGAGTTCTCTACTGGCTCCGCCCCGGCACCATTCGTCTGCCACCGTGGCCGGGCAAGGTGCCGCTCACCTCGGGTGACACCCGCACGGTGTTCGACGTCTTCATCTATGTCGCCGCAGTCGCCAATCTCCTTGTTGCCGCTGTTCTCCCCGGTGTTCACACCACAGGAATCGACTCGGCAATCGCTGACAATGCCGGACTGGTGCGCCCGACGGTCTTGTACTCCTTCCTGGTACTCATGGTGATTCTCGGGTTGCGGGACAAGGTGCCCTTCATCGCTGCCCGTAGTGAGCAGTACCTGCCGGCGATCTTCTTCTTCACATTCCTGCCGTTCGTCGACATGATCCTGGCGCTCAAACTGCTGATCGTCATGGTGTGGATCGGTGCCGGTGTCTCGAAGTTCGGTCGCCATTTCTCGCTGGTGGTTCCTCCGATGCTCAGCAATACCCCGTGGATCCCGTCAAAGAAGATCAAGCGCGCCCACTACCGGAATTTCCCGGAGGATCTGCGGCCTTCACACCTGGGCGGCGGCGTCGCACACGTGGCCGGAACGATGGTCGAAATCGTCACCCCGTTGATACTGCTGTTCTCGACGAACAAGACCCTCACGATCCTCGCCGTGATCCTCATGGTCGGATTCCATCTGTTCATCGCGTCGACCTTCCCGCTTGCCGTCCCACTCGAATGGAATCTTCTGTTCGCCTACGCCTCGGTCTTCCTGTTCCTGGGATTCCCGGCATGGGACGGCTACGGACTCGGCGCCATGTCCTCACCGTGGATCACCGCGGGAATTGTTGCAGCCCTTGCCTTCTTCCCCATTCTCGGAAACCTTCGACCCGATCTGGTGTCCTTCCTGCCGTCGATGCGTCAGTACGCCGGCAACTGGGCATCCGCGACGTGGGCATTCGCGCCGGGCGCTGAAGCCAAGATCGACCAGTTCATCAAGCGTCCGTCGCCGGATACGCGCAATCAGTTGATGACGATGTACCCCGAAGATGTGTCCGATGTCGTTCTGCATCAGCTGTTGGGCTGGCGTTCCATGCACAGCCAGGGGCGTGCGCTGTTCTCTCTGATGATCAGGCACCTCGGCGACGACATCAACACGTACTCACTGCGGGAAGCAGAGTTCATGTGCAACTCCATCGTCGCCTTCAACTTCGGTGACGGGCACCTGCACGACGCGAAGTTGATCGCAGCCATTCAGCGTCGCTGCAATTTCGCACCCGGTGAGTTCCTGGTGACCTGGATCGAATCGCAGCCCATCCACAAGGGAACGCAGGAGTACCAGGTGATCGATGCCGCTCTCGGTGTCATCGAACGAGGTACTTTCAAGGTCGCCGACGCAGTCGCCGAACAGCCGTGGTTGCCGAACGGGCCCATTCCGTTCGACGTTCAGTGGACACTGGACGTACGGGCCGACCGCGCGGCAACGGATCCGCAGGTTGTCTCCGAACCGAAGATGCGTACGAGGGTCAGCGGTAGCGAGCAAGAGGTGAGTAAGTGACAAAGGCCGTAGTCGTCGGCAGCGGGCCCAATGGGCTCGCTGCCGCGGTACACCTCGCACGTAGCGGTGTGGACGTGCAGGTGCTCGAGGCTGCCGACCAGATCGGCGGAGGCACCCGCTCCGGTCCGATCGACGTGCCGGGGTTGATCCATGATCACTGCTCGGCGTTTCACCCGATGGGTATCGGCTCGCCGTACCTGTCCAAGCTGGACCTCGAGCGATACGGGCTGATCTGGAGATGGGCAGAGGTGGACTGCGCGCATCCGCTCGACAACGGGGACGCCGGGGTTCTGTACCGCTCGCTGGAGCAGACGGCTGCGGGACTCGGCGCTGACGGGCCTCGATGGCAACGCATGTTCGGTGACTTGTCGACTGGGTTCGATGCGCTGGCGTCCGATCTGATGCGCCCGATCGTCAATGTTCCGCACCATCCGCTGCGGCTCGCAGCTTTCGGTCCGCGAGCGCTGCTTCCGGCAACGGTGACCGCCAAACTGTGGAAGACGGACAAGGGGAAGGCGCTGTTCGGCGGGGTTGCCGCACACGCCTTCTATCCACTCAACCGTCCGGCCACCTCGGCGGTGGGATTGATGATCACTGCTGCTGGTCACCGCTACGGTTGGCCGGTTGCCGAGGGAGGTTCGCGGTCGATCACCGACGCGATGGCTGCGATGCTCCTCGATCACGGCGGCAAGATCGACACCAGCGTTCGGGTTCGTACGGTCTCCGAGATTCCGGACGCCGATGTTGTTCTGCTGGATGTCAATCCGGGGGGTGCGCTCGAAATTCTGGGCGATCGACTCCCTGGTCGAGTGGCGAGGGCCTATCGAAAGTTCAAGCAGGCTCCCGGAGCATTCAAGGTCGATTTTGCGATCGAAGGTCATGTGCCGTGGACCAATCCGGACTGTGGTCGGGCCGGAACTGTGCATCTGGCAGGTGGTTTCGACGAAATCGTGGCCGCTGAGCGTGAGACGAATTCAGGCCGTATGCCGGACCGGCCGTTCGTGCTCCTAGGTCAGCAATACCTGGCTGATCCCACCCGATCTGCCGGGAACGTTCATCCGCTGTATGCCTATGCGCACGTGCCTCACGGTTACGCCGGCGACGCTACGGAGGCGATCATCCGTCAGATCGAGAGGTTTGCGCCAGGATTCCGGGAGCAGATTGTCGCGACGTCGAGCAGTGGTACAGCTGACCTGGCAGAGGACAATCCGAATCAGGTAGGCGGCGACATCATCGGAGGTGCCAACACCGAACTGCAGGTTGTCTTGCGTCCGCGCGTCGCAGTCGATCCGTACAGCACGGGGATCGCGGGCACTTACCTGTGCTCGGCCTCGACCCCGCCGGGTGCCGGAGCACATGGAATGTGCGGGTACAACGCAGCCGAATCGGCTCTGAAGTACCTGCGACGAAAGGGTGCGGAAGTTCTGTGAGTAGTCCATCGCACAAGGAGCGAGGCGCCGGTGCGATGCGGCGCCTCGCCCGAGTGCCTGCAGCCGCGGAGCCGGAAGTGCTTGCGGTGGTTGCCGAGTTGGCACGACGACTCGACGAGCGCAGCGCCGACATCGCGCGTGAGATGGCCTTCATGATGGCTCACGAAATCGACCAATTGGATGCAGACGCCAAATTGCTCGAAATGCTCGAGGCCAGCGTGCAGGGAAACATCACGACGATCATCCACGTATTGGCCAACGACATTCCGATCGATCATCTCCAACCCACCACTGCTGCAGTGGAATACGCTCTGCGTCTGGCGCAGCGGGATGTCCCGTCCAACTCCCTTGTCCGGGCCTATCACATGGGCCAAGGCGATCTGATGCGGATCTGCCACGACGAGATCAGCACACTGGATATTCCGGCGCGACTCACTTTGGCTGTCCTGAAACACACTTCGGACGTGGTCTACAGCTACATCGACTGGATCACGCTCTACGTCTTCGACGCGTACGAGCGGGAACGCAGTCGATGGATGGCAGCGCAGGGAAACCTCCATTCGGCCGCAATCCACGCCCTCCTGTCCGGCGCCAACGCAGATACCGCTGCTTTCGAAGCGGAGACAGGGTACCGCCTCGGTCAGAACCACGTCGCCCTGGTGGTCTGGTCGACGTGGGATGCCGACGTCATGGGCATCAATACGCTGGACCGACTCGTACGTGATCTCGGCGCAGCGGCGGGAGCGGACAAGCCGCCGATCATCACCGCCATCGATCGGCGCACGGTGTGGGCGTGGCTGCCGTTCGGTCGCCGGGTGCCTGCGCCGGATCCGGAGGTTCTCGCGGCGGCAGTGCCGTTGGACGGCGGGGCGCGGGTGGCAATCGGACTGCCGGGGTCAGGGGTCGACGGTTTCAAACGGTCCCACGAACAGGCAACCGCCGCCTATTCGGTTGCTGCCGTCCCGGATACACCGCAGCGACCTGTGGTGAGCTTCGGAGACCGCGGCGTCGCTGTGGTTTCACTTCTGTCCGAGAACATCGATTCGACGAAGTCATGGGTCTGGGAGGTGCTTGGCCCGTTGGCGGAAGATACGCCCTCTGCTGCATCCTTGCGGACGACGTTGAGTGTGTACTTTGCACATGGTGAAAGTCATCTGCACACTGCCAATCACATGAATCTGCACCGGAATACGGTGAAGTATCGCATCAATAAGGCGCTCGGCGATCCAGTTGCTGCCGGCCGAGACAAGTTGGATCTTGCTCTGGCCCTGCAGGTTTGTGAGTTGTTGGGCAGATCGGTCTTGCGCCCCGCGCGAACGTCGTGAGTTGTGGAAAGTTGTGGACGCGCCACGGCCTGTGGGCTCCGTATCGGGTTTTGATGTCCGATGCGGAGCCTGGCCGTGTTCTGTTGTGCCTGAGGTTCTTCTCAGGTTTTGAAGGTGGTGTTCGCCGGCCTGGGTTGCTGTCCGGGGTCGATCGAGGGTGGTGGGATGAACCACGGCTTGTTGTCGACTCCTATTCGGATTTCCCATTTCCCGACGAACCCTGATTTTCGGTGCATCAGTCGGTGGTGTGAACGGCACAGCAGCACCAGGTTGTTCATCACCGTCGGGCCGCCGTTGGCCCAGTGCCGGATATGGTGCGCATCCGTCCAGGCCGGTACACATGTGCAGCCGGGGAACGCGCAGCCCTTGTCCCGGGCGATCAACGCCACTCGCTGTTCGGCGGTGACCAATCGTTTTCCTGGTCTCGCATCCAAGGGCGCGCCGTGATCGTCGAGCAGGACGGTGGACAGGAAACAATCGCACCCAAGGAGTCTGGTCTGCGAGACCGAGAGCGGCCCCAGCCACGGCATGTGCCCGACATCAAGATCAGACACAGCCACTCCACCACCATCAGTTGGTGTGGCGGCGCAGTCCCGATGCTCCGCCAGATCACGGGCGTTGATGTGCACGTTCACATGCGGACGCTGACCACCATCCGTACCGGTCTTCGCGCAGTCCAGGTAACGGCGGATCAGTTCGGTGAACCCGTCCGCGGTGCGTTTCGCCGCCGACCGAGAATCGGGAGTCCCGTCCGGTGCCGGGGTCGGCATCGTCAGATTCGACAACGCCGACAACAGCATCTCACCGGTGAGGGCGTCGAAATCGCCGCGCACCACCACCCGACCGTTCAATGTCGACGCGATCCGCAACTCGTTGAGATCGACATCCTCGGCGGGCGGGATCTCATCGGACTCGAACAACCGCTCCAAGGTCGCGATCACGTTCCGCACTTTCGTCGTCGTCGCCTCCACCCCCGACGCAGCAGCCAACAACAAATCGATGCACTTCGGTAGCGCCTCCTCCGGCATGCCTTTCGGCGGTGATTCACAGAACGCCACGATCAAAACGGCATGCTCGAAGGAGCAATCCCCGCCATCGAACCGAGCCGCCACCGCCGGAAACGGCCGCAAAGCTGCACCCAGGGCGGCGATCTTCTTCCCGTCCCGAACCTGCAACATCGTGTTGGCCGCCAACCAGGACCCCACACCGCGGCTGGCAATCACCTGATCATCCGGACGCAACGACAACTCGTCCACCACAGCCACTCGAACTGCTTCCAGGCGCAGAATCTCCGCGCTCGCCGACACCGCAGCCGCACGTAACTCAGAAGCAGGTAACTGCCACAGACGTCCGCGTAACCCCACCGCAGAACCAGACACCACGTCCGACAACAAGACACTCATTGAATCCCCCGATCCCCTCCCCAAATCATATTCGAATATGTGTTCGAGTCAAGGGGTAATTCCCAACGAATCGGCCTGACTCTGTGATGTCAGCGGGTTGTCATACTGTGGTCGAGTGACTTCGCCGTGGACAGCTGGGCAGGTGGCGTCGGTAGCTCCGGACGCCGCATCGCTAGCCGCTGCGCGCAAGTTGGCTGGTTCGTGGAGCCATGCCGGCAACAGGGGTCTCGCGCTCTGGGGGCTGTGTCAGGGCAGCGGCTCGAAGCCGTATCAAGCAGTGGTCGACCTGAGGGGCCCTGCATACAAGTGCTCGTGCCCCAGTCGAAAGTTTCCGTGCAAACATGCTCTGGGGCTGCTGGTGGAATGGTCGGAAGGGCGTGTGCCGTCGACGGACGAGCCCGCCGACTTCGCGGCAGAGTGGTTGTTGCGCCGCGAGGAGAAGGCCGAGACCCGCGGCGAAAGGGCTGAGACCGGCGACGAGGCTCCCAAGAGGGCTCCCGACCCGGCGACAGCGCAGAAGCGCGCCGACCGCGTTGCGAGCGGGCTCGTCGAATTGGACCTGTGGATCACCGATCAGATCCGCAGTGGTCTGGCAGCGATGGACACATCCTGGGCGGGCTTCGACGCAGTAGCTGCTCGAATGGTGGATGCTCAGGCGCCTGGTGTCGCAGGCACACTTCGAGCCTTGGCGGGCACCGTTGCGTCTACCGAGAACTGGCCCGAGAAAGTCCTCGACGAGTTGGCTCGGTTGCACCTGCTGGTTGCTGCGCATCAGAAGCTGTCCGAGTTGCCGGAAGATCTTGCCCATTCGGTGAAAGCACACGTCGGCTATCCGGTCTCAACCGAGAGTGTGATGGAATCGATTCCGGTGAAAGAGAACTGGATGATTCTCGGTTCCGGGATCACCGAGGAGAAGCGACTGTTCACCCGAACGGTGTGGATGCTCGGCAGGAATTCGAAGCGGTGGGCCATGCTGCTCGACTTCTCCCACGGGTCACCCAATTTTGCCACCGAAACGCTTCCAGTCGGGTTTCTGCTCAACGCCGATGTTCATTTCTATCCCGGTGCCGCGGCATTGCGGGCGCGGATAGGGGTCACGCACGGAGAACCGGAGCCCTTCACAACCATGCCGTTCGGAAGCATCGACACTGCGTTGCAGCAGTTTACCGATGCCCTCGCCGCGGATCCATGGTTGCGCTCGTGGCCGGCAGTGATCAGTTCGGTGGTCCCGTCGTTCGTCGACGGATCATGGTTTGTCGTCGACGAATCGGGCACAGCGCTTCGGGCAGAGGGTGATTCGGATCTTCTGTGGAAGTTGCTCGGCATTTCCGGCGGTTACCCGGTCACAGTCTGCGGAACGTGGAACGCGCTGGCTCTTACTCCGATCTCGGTTTTCACGGGAGGGCAGGTGATCGTGCTGTGAGTACATTGATCTCAGCGGCGCTCCTTGGGACAGTCAGAACAGCAACAACATTCGAGGATCTGCCGGCTGAAGTGCGTGGCTACGCTCGCGAACTCGACGGCGATCCTGCCGAGATGCTTCTCGCAGGAGCAGCGTTGGAGAGGGCGTACCGCCGTGGCGGTGCGGGCTCCACCACGGCGGCGGTGCCGACACCTGCGCCAGACGATGTTCGATTCACGCTGCCGGAATCCTCATCGGCGCATCTGCTGTCGATGCTCGCGGCCAAGGCGACCTTGCTCGACGAATGGTTCGCAGTCGCGTTGGAGCACAATTACCGTGCGCCTGATCATCTGGTCGCCGAGTTGCTTTCCTTTGCACGTGCAAGTGAAGCTCACCGGGAGAGCATCCTGCAGATTGTCGGCGAGCGTGGTCGATGGCTTGCCGCGCAAAACCCCGAGTGGAGCAAACTCGTCCGAACCAGGGATGCCAACCCGGACGTGTGGCGTCACGGAAGTTCGTCGCAGCGCACACAGTGGCTGATAGACACTCGTCGAACAGATCCCGCGCTGGCGCTGGCCGAACTCCGAGAGTCCTGGGGCACCGAGCGGGGCGAACAGAAGGCTGCCTTCGTCGCGGCGCTGGCAAACGGACTGAGTGCGGATGATCAACCATTGTTGGAGGAAGCCCTCGACGACCGTCGCAAGGACGTGCGACGCGCGGCAGTGGAAGTACTCGGACAACTCCCCGAATCGGAGTTCGGGGAGAGAATGGCTGCTCGGGTTCGGAAATGGGTGCGGGTGGAACGGAAACTCGTTCGGTCCACGCTCGTCATCGTCCCGCCTGAGGAAGTCGATTCAGCGGCGAGGCGAGACGGCATCGAAGACCGGCCGAATCCACACACCGACTATCGTGCCGAGTATGTGCGTCAGGCGATCAGTTCTGCGCCGTTGTCTCTGTGGAACAACATGATCGGTGGACCAGGCAAGGTCTTGGGGATGAGCGTTGACGAAAGCTGGGAGCCGATCCTTCACGACGCGTGGTCCACCGCCGCAGTCGCGCAGAACAATACGGAATGGGCGCTGGAACTCTTTCGTATGCGCGGCACCGCCACCGATCGACGCGTGCTCCCGTTGGTGCCGGCCAAGGCGCTGGCTGATCTGTTGAGGTCCGGAAACGGCGACGCCAATGTTCTGCACCCGGGCCGGGCAGCGATCTACGACGCTCTGCGAGGTCCATGGCCCGAGGACATCACCCGGGCAGTGGTGGCCCAGTGGGAACGAGTTGCGGCCAGACGTGCCGACGGAGGCGCCAAGGCTGGCGAATTCTCACGCTACAAGTACGTCGCATCGCTGCGCCTGGCCGAGACTCGATTTCCTTACAGCGCAGTAACTTTGCTGGAGCGTGCTGCGGAACGTGCACGTGACACGGACTGGCAGCAGACCTTCGCCAGAACTGCCAGCGCCATCACCCACCGCAAGACCCTGCTCGAGGAGCTCACATGACTGACAGCGTAACCGTGCACACCACGGAACCGGAAAAGCTCGCGCAACCGGCAAGGCTGATGCGGCCCCACGCAGAGCAGGAGTACGCGCTCGAACTCGAAGCACTGGCCGCGCAGGACACTCGTCCGCGTCCACCGTCGTGGAACTTGTCGCCCTGGGCCGTCGTGACGTATCTGTTGGGTGGCACTCTCGACGACGGAACCGTCATTTCGCCGAAGTACGTCGGTCCACGGCGGTTGATGGAAGTGGCCGTCGCAACTCTTGCCACCGACCGGGCGCTACTGCTGTTGGGGGTTCCCGGTACGGCCAAGACCTGGGTCTCCGAACATCTTTCGGCCGCAATCTCGGGTGCGTCGACGCTCCTGGTCCAGGGCACGTCGGGCACGCCCGAGGAAGCTATCCGCTACGGCTGGAACTACGCACGTCTTCTCTCCGAGGGGCCGACCGCCGGTGCGCTGGTGCCTTCTCCCGTGATGACGGCGATGGAAACCGGGAAGATCGCCCGCGTCGAAGAGTTGACGCGCATTCCGGCCGACGTGCAGGACGCCCTCATCACCATTCTCTCCGAGAAGACGTTGCCGGTGCCGGAGCTGGGCATCGAGGTGCAGGCAGCCAAGGGCTTCAACCTGATCGCTACCGCCAACGATCGCGATCGCGGTGTCAACGACCTGTCGTCCGCACTGCGTCGACGGTTCAATACCGTAGTCCTCCCTTTGCCGGCCAGCGAGGAAGACGAGGTGGCCATCGTGGCACGTCGAGTCGAACAGCTGGGCGCAGCACTGGAATTGCCGACAACCCCCGCAGCAGCCGAGGAAATTCGCCGGGTCGTCACCGTGTTCCGGGAACTGCGATCAGGCACGACCACCGACGGCCGCACCAAGTTGAAGTCCCCGTCCGGAACTCTGTCGACGGCGGAGGCGATCTCGGTGGTCACCAACGGTTTGGCGTTGTCTGCGCATTTCGGGGACGGCGTACTGCGGGCATCCGACGTCGCTGCCGGAATCCTGGGCTCGGTGATCAAGGATCCGGTCGCAGACAAGGTGGTGTGGAACGAGTACCTCGAGGCAGTAGTGCGTGAACGCGGCGAGTGGTCCGACTTCTACCGGGCGTGCCGCGAGGTCACCGGGTGACCATCGTGATTCCGGACCTGCGTGTCCGGGTCTTCGGTATCCGTCACCACGGCCCGGGATCTGCTCGTTCGGTTCGGCAGGGTCTGGAAGAGTTCTCGCCTGACGTCGTCCTGATCGAAGGGCCTTCGGACGCAGACCCGTTGGTGATGCTGGCGGCGTCGGAATCGATGGAACCACCGATTGCGTTGCTCGCGTACGCCACTGGCGAGCCGTCGAAGGCGGCCTTCTGGCCGTTTGCGGTGTTCTCACCCGAATGGCAAGCGCTGCAGTGGGCTGCGAAGAACGGTGTGCAGGCACGGTTCTGCGATCTGCCCGCCTTCAACGTGTTGGCGGATCAGGGGATTCGTACTGTCCGCGAGGGCGATCCTCTGTCGGAACTGGCCGCGGCCGCGGGTTTCGACGACACCGAACGCTGGTGGGATTCGGTGATCGAATCGAGCTCGGGCGCAGATTCTTTCGATGCGATCACCGAGGCGATGGAGGCGCTGCGTGAGACAGTGCCGATCGACGAGGAGACAGCGCATCGCGAAGCGTATATGCGTCAGGTGCTGCGAAAGACGTTGAAAGATGGCGCTGAGCGGGTAGCGGTCGTCTGCGGAGCCTGGCACGCGCCGGCGTTGGTCGGAGCCTTGGGGCCGGCGGCACCCGATGCTCGCATCCTCAAAGGAATGTCCAAGGTCAAGACCTCGCTGACGTGGGTTCCCTGGACTCACTCACGTCTGGCATCGGCATCGGGTTACGGCGCCGGAATTACCTCGCCGGGCTGGTATCACCACCTGTTCACCGCGAACGACAAGACGATCACGCGGTGGCTCACCAAAGTTGCGCGGGTGCTCAGGGACGAGGACCTTCCGATCTCGAGTGCTCACGTCATCGAAGCTGTCCGGTTGGCAGATACGTTGGCGGCACTGCGTTCTCGACCCTTGGCGGGATTGTCGGAGGTCACCGAGGCAACGAGGTCGGTGATGTGCGACGGGAACGACGTTCTTCTGGATCTGATCACGCGAAGATTGGTTGTGGGCGAAGCGCTGGGCGCGGTGCCCGAAGAAACTCCGACGGTTCCGCTCGAAGCAGACCTGCGAGCACGTTCAAAGACTTTGCGGCTCAAACAACAAGCGGGAGCCAAGAATCTCGATCTGGACCTGCGACGCGACATCGACGTCGAGCGTTCCCAGTTCCTGCACCGACTGGGGATCCTCGAGATCGATTGGGGGACCCCGGCCGACAGTGAGGTCCGTTCCACCGGAACGTTCCGGGAGACTTGGGCGCTGCAATGGAAGCCCGAATTCTCGGTCTCGGTGATCGAGGCGTCGCTGTGGGGCACGACGGTGGCTGCAGCGGCAACATCACGTGTCGTCTCGAAGATCAACGAGCCGGACATCTCTCTCGCGTCACTGATCGGACTACTGGAGAACTCGCTCCTGGCGAACCTGCCGGCAGCGTTGTCCGCTGTGCTGGAAAGTGTGAAAACGGTTGCGGCACTAGATCATGACGTGTCGCACCTGATGGCGGCGCTGCCCACGCTGACGCGAACGCTGCGGTACGGCGATGTGCGCGGAACCGACGTGTCGGCATTGGTCGACGTCGCCGACAGCCTGTTGATCCGCATTTGCACCGGCCTCGCAGTCGCCGTCACGGGCCTGGACGATCCCAGTGCCGAGGAGTTTCGCGAACACCTCGACAAGGTTCACTCGGCAGTCATGGTTCGTGACGATCGCGATGCGAGCGCACGGTGGCTGCAGGCCATGGCCGGCGTGATCGACCGTGACGACGTCAACGGATTACTCGTCGGCCGGATGGTGCGGCTACTGCGCGACAGCGGTTCGATCACGGAAACCGCTGCAGCCCAGCGCTTGTCTCGGGCCCTGTCCGTGGGAAGCACGCCGACCGCCAAAGCCGGGTGGGTCGACGGGTTTCTCGGTGGAGGAGGGCTTGTGCTCGTTCACGATCGAGCGTTGCTCACGCTGATCGACACGTGGGTTCGCCAACTTCGTGAGCAGGACTTCATCGACACGCTTCCACTGCTTCGACGTACGTTCGGAGCGTTCGAGGCGGGGGAGCGTCGAGCGATCGGTCAGGCGGTCAGAGGTGGACGACGCGTCGAAACGACAGTGGAGACCGATGCTCGACGCGGCAGAGCGGCAATGGCGGTCGTTGCGGACATCTTGGGGGTGGGAGCATGAGCGACGACGATCAGCGCCTTCGACGCTGGAGACTGATGCTCGGGGAATCCGCCGAAGAATCGACGGGTGGGCTGGGCCAACCGGGCGAGCGTCGAATGGATGCAGCTCTTGCCGCACTCTACGATTCGTCCGGCCCGACCAAGGGGCGACGCCGCTCAGCCGGATTGGGGGCGTCGGCTCCGTCCGTCGCCAGATGGCTCGGCGATATCCGGACGTACTTTCCCAGCACGGTGGTGCAGGTGATGCAGAAGGACGCGATCGACCGACTGGGTTTGGCGCAGTTGCTGCTCGAACCGGAACTGCTCGATTCCGTCGAGCCCGATGTGCATCTGGTCGGGACGCTGCTGAGCCTCAACCAGGTCATGCCGGAGGCCAGCAAGGCAACTGCTCGAATGGTCGTCGGCAAGGTGGTTCGGGAAGTCGAAGAGCGAATCGCGCAGAAAACGAAGGCCGCGGTGACCGGGGCTCTCAATCGTTCGGCCAGAACGTCGAATCCGAAGTTGCGTGACATCGACTGGGACCGAACCATCCGAGCAAATCTGTCGCACTACCTTCCGGAGTATCGAACCGTCGTCCCCGAGCGGCTCGTCGGATACGGCCGCAAGTCGAAATCCGTGCAGCGCGACGTAGTCCTGGCGATCGACCAATCGGGTTCGATGGCGTCCAGCGTCGTCTACGCATCCGTGTTCGGCGCGGTGTTGGCGTCGATGCAGGCGCTGAAGACTTCGCTCGTGGTTTTCGACACTGCCGTCGTCGACCTGACGGACAAACTGTCCGATCCAGTCGACGTCCTTTTCGGGACCCAACTTGGTGGGGGCACGGACATCAACCGCGCTATCGCGTACAGCCAGTCACTGATCTCGCGTCCTGCCGAGTCGATGTTCGTTCTGATCTCGGACCTCTACGAGGGCGGTATTCGCAACGAGATGTTGCGCCGGATGGCCGCCATGAAGAACTCCGGCGTTCAAGTCGTGGTTCTACTGGCACTCTCGGACGACGGGGCACCGTCGTTCGATCACGACAATGCAGCGTCGCTGAGTGCCCTCGGGATTCCCGCGTTTGCGTGCACGCCGGACAAGTTTCCGGAACTGCTGGCGGTGGCTCTGGAACGCGGGGACGTGTCGGCTTGGGCGGATCAGCTCAGCCTCGAACAGCACTGACCGGTCTGCTTCGAGAACCTGAACACCGGGTACACCCGCACGATGGGTGACGGACAGGTTGCTGGTTCGACGACGCAGGCGGGTTCAGGATTGGTTCTCACGGTGTTGGCATCCAGCCAATTCCTGATGACCTTGGACAGTTCGGTCATGAATGTTTCGATGGCAACCGTCGCCGAGGACGTCGGCACGAGCATCACCGGCATTCAAACCGCGATCACGCTGTACACCCTGGTCATGGCGACTCTGATGATCACGGGCAGCAAGCTGGGGTCGATGATGGGTCGTCGCCGGGCCTTCGCGCTCGGCTTGATCATCTACGGCGCAGGTTCTCTGACAACGGCGCTCGCTCCCAATCTTGCGGTCCTGCTGATCGGATGGTCGTTCCTCGAAGGCGTCGGTGCGGCACTCATCATGCCCGCGATCGTCGCGCTCGTCGCCACCAACTTTCCGGCGCAGAAGCGCCCGGCTGCCTACGGTCTGGTCGCTGCCGCCGGCGCGATGGCCGTGGCGGTCGGGCCGCTGATCGGCGGCGCCGCGACGACATTTGCGTCATGGCGTTACGTGTTCGTCGGCGAAGTCGTGATCGTTGTCCTGATCTTGCTGGTGCTGAGCAAGGTGGTCGACGTCCCACCGTCGAAGTCGCGCCTCGACTACGTCGGATCGATCTTGTCCGTGGTGGGACTGGGCATGATCGTCTTCGGTGTACTGCGCTCGAGCGAGTGGGGTTGGGTGCAGGCCAAACCCGACGGACCGCAGTTGGTCGGGCTTTCCCCGGTGGTGTGGCTGCTGATCGCCGGGCTCCTGGTCGTGTACGGATTCCTGCGCTGGGAGGGACGCCTGGCCGCTGCGGGGAAGGAGCCGTTGCTTGATCCGGCGATGCTGCGAAACCGCGAGCTCAGTGGCGGGCTGTCGATGTTCTTCGCGCAGTTTCTGGTGCAGGCGGGCGTGTTCTTCGCGGTTCCTTTGTTCTTGTCCGTAGTTCTGGAACTCAGCGCTCTCGAGACCGGAATTCGCATCCTGCCGTTGTCGGCGGCGCTCGTCGTGGCGGCGATCGGTATTCCGAAGCTACGGCCTACCGCGAACCCGCGACGCGTGGTCCGAGTCGGATTGTTGGTCATGGTCGTCGGCATTCTGATGCTCGTTGCAGGCATGGACCCCGGCGCCAATGCGGCGATCGTGATGATTCCCATGCTGTTCATGGGTTTCGGCTTGGGGTGCCTGTCTTCGCAGCTCGGAGCCGTCACGGTGTCCTCGGTCCCGGACGAGCGCAGCACCGAGGTCGGCGGGTTGCAGAACACCGCCACCAACCTCGGCGCTTCCTTGGGAACTGCCCTGATCGGATCGGTTCTCATTGCCACTCTCACGACGTCGGCGATCGCCGGAATCGAAGACAATCCGGCGGTTCCGACATCGGTGCAGCAGCAAGCGAGCACCGACATGGCCTCGGGCGTGCCGTTCCTGTCGACGACGCAACTCCGATCCGCTCTCGATGACGCCGGCGTCGCCGAGTCCACGGCGGATGCGATCGTGGACGTGAACGAAGAAGCCAGGCTGGACGCGTTGCGTGTCGCTTTTGCCGTGGCAGCGCTGCTCGCAATCGCCGCGTTGTTCCCGACCGCTCGAATCCCCCGCGTCGCGGTCGGCGACAAACGTGGTTCGAGCTAAGAATCAGCAATCGCGGATCGACCTGGACGATCGACGGAACGACCTCTGGATATAGTGATCTGCGCACAATCGATTCGTCAGATGGCTACCGTTGTGAAGGAAACAAGCAGCGAGTCTGAAACACTGACGTTTCACCGGATAAGGGTTCGGTGGGGAGCCAGGGGAGGTTCGGATGGCCAGGCGAGCGGATTCGACGCCCGCTGATGGCGCCTGCGCAGATGTCGGGATGCCTCGCTGATGAGCCGTCCGAGTCGATTGGGCAGGCAAGATCCTGCTTCGGAGGCCGACTGCAACAGCCTGTTTCGCCGTCAGATAGACGAAGCTGCAGCCGTCGCGCCGTTCGCCAATCTTGCGTACATGGCGAGTTTGGTCGTGATTCTGACCTACACCGTCCCGCCCGGACGTCAGACGCTCAGGTGGTTGGGTGGCGCCCTCATCTTTCTCGTCCTCGCGAATTCGATCCGAGTATGGATTCCCCTTCGCTGGCGGCCGTCGAAGCACACCCCGCGCTACGACTACGTGGGTCTGCTCGTCGAAGTGATCGTGGTCGCGACCCTCGACGTCACACTTTTCGCTCTGCTCTTTCACGACATGGACGTCTTCCGCGACTTGGTTCTGATCGCGACGATGGCCGGGATCATGGGCGCCGGGACCGTGACGTTCTCGAGTCTGAGATCGGTGAGCCTGACCTGGATCTACATTCACGGCCTCGGCGTCTTCACTGTTCTCGTCGTCCACGCCGAACCCCACTTTCGCATACTTGCGATTCAGTTGTGCATCTACATGTTTGCGCTCACCGTAGGGGCGGTCTATCTGTCGGCCTCTTTCCAGAGACGTTGTCTCGCAGAGTTTCAGGCGGAATCCGAGCGTCAGACTGTGGCGTTGTTGCTCGACGGTTTCGAGGGCGGTTCCCGCGACTGGCTGTGGGAGTGCGACACCAACGGCCGGTTCTCCCACACCTCGGCACGTCTCGCCGAGGTCGCAGGTATGACGGTGGACGAGTTGCAGCAACTCACCTTCGGACAACTCCTCACCAGACTCCAGATCGCATCGAGTCCGGAGGGGCGTGCGGCCGCGGCCCAGATGATCGACAAACTCGAATCGAGTGCTCCCTTCCGGGACACTGTCGTGCCGGTGCATGTCGACGGTAGGCGACGCTGGTGGTCTCTTTCCGGCAATCCACGGGTCCTCGAATCCGGCGTGATTCTGGGTTGGCGCGGTGTCGGTTCCGACATCACGGAGAGGTATGTCCACGAGCAGGAGATCCTTCGCCTTGCGGCCACCGACTCGTTGACCGGGTTGCCGAACCGTCGTGCGTTCGGAGTGGCGCTCGAGGAAGCGATCGACTCCCGCGCGCCGGAGAAGCAGGTTCTCGTCGGGATTCTCGACCTCGACAACTTCAAATCGGTGAACGACACCCTTGGCCATCCGATCGGGGACCAATTACTTCTCGAAGTCACGAAACGCCTTCGCGACGTGATCGGTTCGGACATGTGCTCGCGGATGGGCGGTGACGAATTCGGGCTGATCGTCTGCACCTCTTCGCGCGACGATCCCGGTGTGATCTTCGATCGGTACCTGGAAGTGCTGCACGAACCATTCTTCGTCGAAGGCAATCGGATCGAAGTGCGGGCCACGATCGGTTACTCGAGCGCGCCCGAGGATTCGACGGACGCCGACGGATTGGTGATGCTGGCGGATCTGGCTCTGTACGAGGCGAAGTCGACGGGACGCAATCGAGTGGGTAAGTTCTCACCGCTGCTGCGGGCGAGGGCATCGGCGCGGGCGACGGCGTTGCACGAGCTGGACAGAGGGATCGAGGAAGGGCAGTTCGATCTCCATTACCAGCCTCAGGTCGACACTCAGACCGGTGAAGTGGTGGCCTTCGAGGCTCTTCTTCGGTGGAACCATCCCAGCCGCGGCCTCATCGGGCCCAGCCAGTTCATCTCGGTGGCGGAGGAAACCGGAATGATCATTCCCCTCGGCGCGCAGGCAATGGCGATGGCGACCGCCGCTGCTGCGGGGTGGCCGACCGGAATTGGCGTCTCGGTCAACGTTTCACCAGTGCAGTTGGTGTCGCGAGAGTTCGGTGCGATGGTGAAGAAAGCGCTGACGGATTCGGGCTTGCCTCCGCAACTGCTGCAGCTCGAAATCACCGAGACAGGTGTTGTGGACGATCGCGCGATCCGGGATCTCTACAAGCTGCGTGAGCTCGGGGTCACCGTCGCACTCGACGATTTCGGCACCGGCTATTCGTCCTTTGCCACGCTCCAGAGACTTCCAATCGACGTTCTCAAGATCGATCGCATGCTGGTCACCGACTCGGACGATCCGAAGATGTCCGTGGTGAAGTCCATTGTCGAATTGGCCGCGGCCCTCGGTATGAAATCGTTGGCCGAGGGCGTGGAGACCATCGAGCAGTTCCGCCGCGTCCAGTGGGTCGGGTGTGACCTGGTCCAGGGTTACCACATCAGCAAGGCTCTGACCGCTGAGCGCGTCGATGTGTATCTTGCCGCGACGGACACGGAAACTGGGCGCAGCGTCCACCCACTTACGTGGCTGTGAATCAGATCTGAGCCGAGCGGATCGTATTACCGCCTGCCGCTTTCGCTTGATACATCATCGAATCCGCGACATTTGTCGCCGCCAGGATTGCGGAAGCACCGCCGCTCCACGCCTTCGATTCGGCGGTCATCATCACCGCTCCGACGCTCACCGTTGTGGGGATCGCGTCGGAACAATCCGACAGCGCCGCGTTTATCCCTTCGATCAACAGGGTTGTCGATTCGGGATTGCCGGCGATGACGGCCAGGTATTCTTCCCCGCCGGTTCGAGCGATGACTCCGCGTTCGCCGAGATGTGTGCTCAATCGGTTCGCGGTTCTCCTGATGACATGATCGCCTTCGGCATGACCGTGAAGATCATTCACCGTTTTGAATTTGTCGATATCGACGACGATGAAGGCGAGAGATGAAGAATCGTCTCGGGCGCTCTCGAAGAGATCGCCGACTGCCCCTTCCAGTCCCCGACGGTTGAACAGTCCAGTGAGGGGATCCCGGTCCGAATACTGGGCATCGCGGTAGAGAGTGCGCCAAGTCAGGTGCGCAAAAATGGGAACGAGTGTGACAGCTCCGAAAAGAACGGTGCCGCGGGCCAGAAGCGTCGTGATATCGACGTCGCCTTCCAGATATGCAAGAACGAAAACGGTAGTCGTGACGGTCGTCGACCAAACGACATGAGCGACAAGCCACTTTGCGCTGACAAAAAGCGTCGCAAAGGTTCCGGTGACCGCGAAGACGATGCAACCGAACGTCCCGGACGAGCGATCCGGCACCAGGAGGACGGCAGCCGCGATCCCGAGATCTGCGAATATTCCGAATGCAAGCAACCCCCGGCGTCCGGGAAACGGTTGTGTGAACCAGCATGCGGCGATTCCCACACACGTACAGATCATGAAAATCGAAAGAGCTTTGCCGGGTGTGGTCGGCGGCGTATCCGGACCGATCAATTTGTAGAAAGCGGACAGTCCGAAGATGATCGTCATCATTCCAAGCAAGGTTCGGAAGATCGGAATGATTGCCCGGCCGGATCTCTGGTGCTTTATCCACTCGTAGTCGTGTGGTTCGTTGAACCATTCGTGAAGTGTTCGCCAAGAACTGTGCCCCTCGGAGGCGATGACAGGGCTCGGCATGCTGTCCATTTTGCCTTGAATTTAGGTAAAGAGAAAATCTATGTTCGACCGCTTCCATCGGATCGGCTCTTTTCGGGGAAGAGGTTCAATTATCGAGTCGAGCGCTTACTCGATGCTTGTTTCAAGCCTTCTTCGAACTGCTGTGTGCGTTGTTCGAGGCGGTCGCGAACGATCCGACTTTTCGCGTACGAGACTTTCTCACGCCGTAAGCGGCGAGGATGACCCCCAGCGCGACCAGGCTTTGGACGAATTCCGCGCGCGTGGGTTCGTTGAGACCCATTCCCACCAGGATCACGAGAATCAGACCAGTGACCACTATCGGCAGGCCGGGATACAACCAGACACGGAATTTCAGAATCTCGGGGCTTTCGCGTTCCCATCGGCGTCGGAGGCGTAGTTCGGATACACAGATCAGGATGTAAACGAACAAGCAGATTGCGCCCGACGAATTCACGAGGAACAAGAAAATCGTATCCGGCCAGATGTAGCCGGCCGCGATACAGAAGTACCCGGCCACGGTGCAGGCGAGTACGCCCTTCACCGGCACGCCGCGGCTGTTGGTCCGTGTCATCCAGGCCGGCGCGTCGTTGTAGACGGAGAGTGCGAAGAGCATCCGTGACGCCGTGTACAGGCCGGAATTGAGGCAGGACAGCACCGCGACCAGAACCACGAGATTGAGAATGTCGGCGGCGCCGGGAATTCCGAGCAGGTCGAGTGCGGAGATGAACGGAGAATCGCCGACGACGAACGAATCCCACGGCAGCATCGTCACGAGGAGGAAGGTGGCGACAACGAAGAAGGCGAGAATGCGGAAGACGACCGTGTTCGTGGCCCGCCTGATCGCTCCGGCGGGTTCGGCGGATTCCGCTGCGGCGATCGTGACAAGCTCGGCTCCGGTCATGGAGAAGATCACGGCGACAACGCCCACCAGTACGGGGGTGAAGCCGTTCGGCAGAAATCCTCCGTGGCCGGTCAGATTGCTGAAATCGACTTCACTGCCGGGCCAGATGCCGAAGACGAACAGACTGCCGAGCACGATGAAGCCGATGATGACGGCGACCTTGATACCCGCAAACCAGTACTCGGCCTCGCCGAAGTTGCTGACGGAGAGAAGATTGACCCCGGTCATCACCAACAGGAGTACCGCTGACATGAGCCAGAGCGGGACACCATGGATCCACCGGGAGAGCAAGGTTGCTCCGACGACGGATTCGATGCCGACGACGATCACCCAGAAATACCAGTAGAGCCAGCCAGTGGTGAAACCCGCCCAGTCGCCCAACGCCATGCGGGCGTATTCGGTGAACGATCCCGTACACGGCTTGGCCACGGCCATTTCGCCGAGCATGCGCATCACCAGGAACACGATGATGCCGCAGATCGCGCACGTGATGACTGCGCCGGGGCCGGCCTGGTTGATGATTCCGCTCAGCCCGACGAAGAAACCGGCGCCGATGACGCCGCCCATGGAAAGCATGGTCAGGTGACGCTTCTTCAAGCCTGTTTTGAGTGTCGAATGAACGCTGGCGGCTTCGGCTGTTTCGGTGCTGCTGTCGGGCATCTGGGCTCAGCTCCTATTGCATGACGCGATCAGTTCTTTCGGAGAGACGCTAAGCTCATCGTGTGATCCAGAACATGGACTTGATGTACAAATCTGAACTGGAAACTGTCAGTTCTGTCCACTGCCCATTTATCCACTGCCTTTCTGTTCAATGTCTTCGGAGGTTCCGGTAATGCCGATGACTGTCCGGCGCCTGGCGGCCACCACCTCGCTCGGCCTCACGATCGTTGCCGGTCACGACGACGTGGATCTGTCGATCAGCTGGGCGCACGCAATCGAATTGCAGGATCCGACCCGTTGGCTCGCCGGTGGAGAGCTTGTCATGACGACGGGGCTGCATCTACCGCGTTCGGCGACAAAGCAATACGAGTAAGTCGAGCGCATCGCGCAGACCGGTGCGGTGGCACTGGCGTTCGACACCGGCACCGTGCACGAGAGGGTGCCGGACGCGATCATCAGGGCCGGCGACGAACTGGGTTTTGCCGTGCTTTCCGTCGCCAAGGAGACGCCGTTCATCGCCATTTCGCGGGCCGTGATCGACGAACTGACCGCCGACCAGATACGAACGGTGCAGGCGGTGGTCGACGCGCAGGAGAAGTTGGCGCGTGCCCTGCTCGACGGGGTGCCGGCTCTGATCACTGCCCTGGGTCGAGCCGTTCACGCAGCAGTCTGTGTTCTCGATCGGGACGGCGCGGTGCTGGCTCTGACGGAAGGTGCGAGTTCGTCTCTGCCCGAACGCATCAGGGAGCGATCAGGTAAGGAGCGCAGCCGGATCGTGGTGGACGACGACGGCCATCTGGCCATTCACCGCCTTGCTGTGAGCGGCACGCTGGCCGTGGCGTCCGAGGCCGCCTTGGATCAGTCCGAGCGATTGTTGGTGGGCCACACGGTGTCGCTGTTGACCATCGAGCTTGCCAAGCCGTTGCGGGTTGTCGATGCCGAACAGCGGCTGAGGTTGGCCGTTACGACGATGGTGCGCCAGGCCGGCGGTGACGTCGACGAAAGTCTGTTGCGGTACTTCGGATTCGAATCCGAAACCACGGTGGTGGCAACCGCCTTGACCGATGTCGGACCTTTGCTTGCGGCCACCGACATCACTTCAGCGGCCCTGGAAGAAGAGTCGGTGCCGTACCTGTTGGCCCCGCTGACTGACGGAACCGGTGTGTGGTTCGTCGTGAAAAGTGAAGTTGCGGAGAAGGTCACGCGCAGTGTGTATGCGAGAGTACGGGAGAATTCACGCCGGAGTATCAACGGTGGAATCGGTGGCGTCCGGCCGATTAGCGGTGTTGCGGCCAGTCTGCGCGAGGCTGTCTCTGCTGCCAAAGTGGGGCAGGTCGAAGGACACACACTCGTTCCGTTCTCGGAACTCGGGACTTTCAGTCTCTTGTTGAGTGTGCAGTCGAGCGATGTTCTGCAGTCGATCGCGGCCAGCGGTCTCGGTGTGCTGGAAGGCTACGACGCCGAGAACGGTTCCCGTCTGGTGGACTCGATCGAAGCGTTCCTGCACCACAATGGTCAATGGGAATCCGCTGCAGCGCAATTGGGTGTTCACCGGCACACGCTGCGTAACCGCATGGACAAGGCTGCCGAGTTGATCGGCCGAGATCTCGATTCCGCCCACACCCGGTCCGAGTTGTGGATCGCACTCAAAGCTCGTGAACTGCTGCAGGCGGAATCGAATTCAGATCACGCTCGGCCGCCCCTGAGATAGACGGTGGTGGTGTGAGTGAAGAACTCTCGTGCCGCGTCGCCTTGTTCCTTGGGCCCGTATCCACTCCTCTTCGCACCGCCGAAAGGTACGTGGGGATCAGCGCCCGCCGATTCCGAATTGACGTGCAGGATCCCCACGTCCAGATCGTCGACACCGGCAAGTGCACTGGTCAGGTCTTGCGTGAACAATGCTGCGGACAAACCGAATTCGCCCTCGTTCGCCAAGCGGAATGCGTCTGCGGTTGTTGCTGCCCGCTGCACCGCCAGTACCGGGCCGAAGAGTTCCTCGAACCACAGTTCGGTGCTCGACGGTAGTTCCAGCACTGTCGGTTGGACGTAGTAGCCCGACTGCGGCGCTTCGGCGGTGGCCACAACCCTGGCGCCGCCGTCGACGGCTCGATTGATCCCCTCGATGATCGACTGCTGCGCGTATGCGCTGACCACGGGACCTGTCGTGACGTCGGGATCGAGTGGATCTCCGACTCTCAGTTGCTTGACTTCAACGGTCAGCCTGGCCAGGAATTCCTCGGAGATGGATTCATGGAGCACCAGACGTGAAGTGGCCGTGCATTTCTGGCCGGTTGACCGAAATGCGCCCAGCATCACCTGCTCGACCGCAAGCTCGAGATCTGCGTCGGCAAGTACGACGGCTGCGTTCTTTCCACCCATTTCCGCCTGTACCGGAACTCCGCGCGCCGCAGCAGATCCCGCGATCTTTCGGCCGACGCCGGTGGAACCGGTGAAGGTGACGGCGTCGAGGTCCGGGTGATCGACCAGCGCTTCACCGGCCGCGCTGTCGGCGAGGATCATGTTCAGGACTCCGTCGGGTAGGCCCGCTTCGGTCAGTGCCTGCGCGAGACGGAAGGCCAGAAGGGGCACCGCGGCAGCCGGTTTCCAGACGACGGTGTTTCCGTACACCAAGGCAGGCGCAATCTTCCATGCCGGGATCGCGATCGGGAAGTTGAACGGCGTGACGACGCCTACCACGCCGAGAGGTTTGCGAGTGACGAGAATCTGCTCGCTGCTACGTGGGGAGGAATACACCGTTCCGGTCTCGCGGTCGGCGGCGTTGCCGTAGTAACGCAGAATCTGCGCTGCGCGGCGCACCTCTCCGATACCCTCGGCCAGCGTTTTCCCTTCTTCGCGGGTGAGTTCTTCGCCCCAGGCCTCAGCGTTGGATTCGATGATTTCCGCTGCGCGAGTGAGGTATGCGCCGCGTGCGGACATCGGCAGGCGGGCCCAGTCATTCGCGGCGATGCGGGCGACGCGAACACCGGTCGCCATTTCGGAGGCACCGGCGCGGCCTCCGGTGGCGACAACCTCGTCGGGACGGGCCGGGTTGGTGTCCGTCAGTGTGCCGTCGCTGCCCGTGACCCAAGCTCCGCCGATCAAGCTGCGCACTGCGACGCTCATCGGACTGCGGCCACAGCGTCGCGAAGAATACCGAGTCCTTCGGTCAGCAACTCGTCGGAGATGCTCAGCGGTGGGAGGAAACGGACGACGTTTCCATAGGTGCCGGCGGTGAGTAGAAGGAGACCGTGCGCGTGGGCGTAGCTGACGATCTGGGCGACGGCCTCGCGATTCGGAGCCTTGTCCTCGTCGTGGACGAGTTCGATTGCAATCATGGCGCCGCGTCCGCGAATGTCGCCGATTACGTCTGTGTCCGAAGCGATTTCGGACAAACCTGTGGTCAGAATGTCGCCGATGTCCTTGGCGCGGTCGAGGAGCCCTTCCATCTCGATCGTCTCGAGAACTGCCAGGGCGGCCTCGCAGGCAACGGGATTGCCGCTGTACGTACCGCCGATACCACCGGGATGCGCGGCGTCCATGACGTCGGCACGGCCGGTCACGGCGGCGAGTGGCATTCCGCCGGCGAGACCTTTTGCGGTTGTGATGATGTCGGGGACGAAGTCCTCACTCTCGCTGGCGAACCAGGCTCCGGTTCGTGCGATACCGGTCTGGACCTCGTCCACGACGACGAGAATGCCGCGCTCACGGCAGAATTCCGAGATTCGCTTCAGGAATCCCGGAGCGGGAACGATGAAACCGCCCTCACCCTGAATCGGTTCCACGACCACAGCGGCTACCGATTCGGCGCCGATCTGAGTGTCGATCGCAAGACGGAACTGGGCGAATGCTTCGTCGGCCGCGTTTTCGGGGCCGCTCGGCCAACGGTAGGGGTATGCCATCGGAACCCGGTAGACCGCTGGTGCGAACGGGCCGAATGTGGCCTTGTACGGCTGGTTCTTGGCTGTCATCGTCATGGTCATCAACGTGCGACCGTGGAATGCGTGGTCGAAGACGACAACTGCCGGGCGACCGGTGGCGGCACGTGCGTATTTCACGGCGTTCTCGAGCGCTTCGCTGCCGGTGTTGAACAGCGCTGTTCGCTTCTCGTGATCTCCCGGGGTCAGGCGGTTGAGCGCTTCGCAGACCTCGAGGTACCCCTCGTAGGGGTTTGCGAGGAAACACGTATGGGTGAACTGACCGAGCTGGCGCGTGGTGCGTTCGACCACGCGCGGCGCACTGTTTCCGACGGTGGTCACGGCGATGCCGCTGCCGAAGTCGATGAACGAGTTGTCGTCGACGTCGACGACAACTCCTCCGCCCGCTGCGGCAACGTAAATGCTGGATCCGCTGGTCAGCCCGGCCGGCAGTGCGGCGCTCCGGCGCTTTGCCAAAGCGCGCGAGTTGGGGCCGGGCACTTCGGTGACGAGGCGTCGTATCTGGGGAAGGGTCGGTCCACCGATGCACGTTTCCGTGCCGTGCTCGAGAATGGTCATCGCAGTGCCTCCAGTCGTTTTCCGAACTGTAGGACGGCGATGAATGATCCGGACATGGCCGGATTGTCGAGTGGCTTCTATCTTATAGGACGCCGCGTCCAGCAGGTTGTCCAGCAGGTTACTGTGCGAAACTGCCGAGGAATCGTTGCAACAGTGGGTTGTACACCTCAGGGGCTTCCCAGAACGCTGCATGCCCCACACCGGGAATCACGTGATACGTGCCCTCCCAGAGATTCGCGAAGGTCAACGACGCGACATACGACGTGTTCACGAACGGGTCCTCGGCGCCGTCGATCACCGCGAGAGGCACAGACGCCGTTGCAACCAGAGCCTTCTGATCCGATTCGCGGCCGGCGCCGAATGCGTCGAACATGATCTTGCGAGCGCGTCCGTCCGTGCGTATCGCGGCGTCGAGGGCAGCCTGCTCGAAGGGAACGGCGGTCATTCGTGCGTAGAGTTCGGCTTCTTGCGCGGTGATGACCTCGGTGCCGCCGATGGACAATCCGTCGCCGGCATTGAAGGCGTCGCCGAGCGTCTCGGGATTTGCCGGCGGCGTACCGGTGATGACGATTCCGGTGAGCCCGGGGAATTTCGCGATCAACTCGAGAGCGATGTGTCCGCCGAGCGACCAGCCGACGACAACGGCTCTTTCGACGCCGAGTTCGGTCAGAACATCGACGATGGCGTCGGCGTAACCGTTCTGCGTGTATGCGGCTTCGGGATCGCTCGCGTCCTCGGAGTCGCCGTGGCCGAGTAGGTCCAGAGTGATCATGCGGTAGTCGCCGGCCCAGTCGGCGTCGACCTGATGACGGAAGATGGAGCGGCTGGCCGAGTTCCCGTGGATGAAGACAACCGGAAAACCGTCGGTGGCACTGTCGTCGACTGCCATGACGCCATGCCGGGTTTCGATCTTGGTGGTTGTCATCGGAATCCTCATCGTTCGAAGTGCACGGTCAGCGGGTATCCACGCTACCGGGCATATGCGGCATAGAGTTCACCCGTGGACTTCGCATTGCGCTCGTGCAGTTGGCACGGTCACGAGACCTACGCTCCGGACGAACCTGAGCTGCGGGATCGACTACATGTGGATACTGCGGTGGGTCAGGCGTGGCGGTGCCTACGTTGCGGCAACTTCGTCCCGGGAGCGCCCCGAGCATCGGGACCGGCGGACGCCGCCCCCGAGGTTCCGCGGGGGAGGCTGCTTCGCGACCGGTTGATCATGCGACTTCTCGCCACCGAGAGAATGTTCCGCGCTCTGGGTTTGGTTCTTCTGGCGATCGGTGTGTTCGAACTGAGATCGTCGAAGGGTCGCGCCGAGGACGCCTTCGAGAACGAATTGCCGTTGATCAGGCCACTTGCCCGTCAATTGGGCTGGAACATCGACGATTCCAAACTGGTCCATCACATCGAGCAGGCGTTTTCGTTGTCCGCTACGACGCTCACCTGGATCGCAGTCGGGCTGTTGGTCTACGCCGGCCTTCAAGTGATCGAGGCAGTCGGCCTGTGGATGGTCGAACGCTGGGGCGAGTACTTCGCGGTGGTGGCGACCAGCTTGTTCCTGCCCCTCGAAATCTACGAATTGACCGAGAAGATCACGTGGTTGAGGGCCGGGTTGCTGCTGGTGAACATCGCTGCCGTCGTATGGCTGATCTGGAGCAAGCGACTCTTCGGTGTCCGCGGCGGCGGCGCGGCGTATCACGCCGAACATTCGGAGGAGAGCTTGCTGACGGTGGAGAGGGCCGCGGTCAAGCAGGCTTCGTGAGACCAGCTTTCGACGCGGCAGCACCCGCCAGCGTTGCTGCACCGATCGTGATCATGGCGGCGAGGAGGATGGCTGCGGGTTCACCGTCGCCCATCACCCCCAATTGAGTGCCCACCGTAACTGCGGCAACCGGTACTCCCAGTTGTGCGGCGGACAGCACGCCGAGAGGGAGCGGGAGACCGAGGGCGCGTATCGCGGCGTGAACCACGAGAGTTGCTCCGCCCAAGACCAATCCGAGCCAGATGGCGGACGGATGGGTGACGAGGTCGCGCAGATTGATCGCCGCTCCCAACCAGACGAAGAAGAGGGGAGCGAAGAAGCCGTCGGTGATGGCGAAGAGCTGTTTGGCGAGGCGGCGGGGTTCACCGATCGCGGCAAGAACGAGCCCGAAGGCGAAGCCCGCGAGCATGATCGACACGTGAGTGCTCGACGCCAGCGCTGCCAGAGAAAAGAGGATCACCAGATTGATCCGGAGTTCGAGTGCAAACTTTCGTTTCTCCGAGAATTTGTGGAGCCTTCGCCAATGGCCGGACCGGTGGAAGGTTCGCAGTACGAAGAACAAGGCAACCGCACACGCCGCCACAGCCAGTGCGCCGACACCGGCACGAGGGGCATTGTCCGGATCGATCACCAAAGGCAGCGCAACAATGCAGACGGTGTCCGCGATCGCGACCTGGGCAGTCATCTGCAGAACCGAGGTTCCACCGAGCCCCAGCGAATCGACGATGGGGAGAATCAACGCCGCGGACGACGACGCGATCAGGACCGCGTACAGCGCGGCGTGACCGGTGCCGAATGCCGTCGCCGCACCGTAGCCGGCAACAACCGACAGAAGTCCGACGACAACCGAGCGAACGGCACCCTTGCCGATTGCCGCACGGACTGCCGGATCGCGGACCGGGACGTGTGAGCCGGCCACCATCATCGTGAGCGCGAATCCGATATCGGCCAGGAACGTGAAAGTCTGGTCCGAAGAGTCGAGCAGCCCGAAACCGGTGACACCGAAGACGACGCCCGCGGCAAGTTCGCCGACCACCACGGGGACATGCCAGCTGACGCGAGCGCCGAGCAGCGGGCCGAGAATGCCGGCCAGCGCGACGAGGGCAAGGATGCCGAAGGTCATCGACGACCTACGAGTTAACTGTCGAGGGTGCGATCTTCGCGGGGATGGCGGTGTTCTCGTCCACGTGGTAGCTCGCACAGACACGGTGGTAGCCGTCGGCGATCTGCGCCGGTACTCCGGCGCGGAAGTCTCCCTGCACCAGCAGGATCGGCGACAGCGCGATCCCCTTGCGGATCTTCAACAGGTCGGCAGCAACGTGTGGGTTGTCGACAGGCAGCAGGGGTAGCCCGGCAGCCCGCAGGATGTCTTTGGCCTTCTTCGAGACCAGCGTCGCCGTCTCGAGGGCGTACACGAGAGCTTGGACCTGAACCGGCGTCGCGCCCAACTGGAGGTAATCGCGGGCTGCCGGGTAGTCGTGCTCGTCCGGCAGGTCCTTCCAGAGAACGGCGGGAGCCTTCTCGGCTACCTTCGGCTCTGCTGTCTTGGGAGCCTTGGGCTGCGCTGCCTTCGACGCCTTCGGCTGGGCTGCCTTCGACGTTTTGCTCTTGGCCATCTGTGCTGTTTCCTTCAGTGTCGGTCCGCGAGTGGAGCTGGTGCAGAAATCGTGCACTATCAGCGCCGCAGGCACCACATCGGAGCTGTTTGGCCCCCTAGGCGGCGGGTAATCAGCAGACTGCGGGGGAACGAGCAGGAGGCGAAGCAATGAAGCGGATTCTCGCAGTGCTCGCAGCGCTGATCCTGGCGGTGTTCGCACTGACCGCGTGCAGTGACAACAACGATTCGTCGGACAACGATTCGGCCGATCACGACGGCATGGGGATGACCAGTATGCCGATGACCAGCATGCCGACCAGTATGTCGATGCCGAGCATGCCTCTGGGTATGTCGACGCCGGGAGCGTCGTCGATGGGAATCGTGATCAGCGGTTTCGAATATTCGACGCCGGAGTCGGTGATGCCCGGACAGGTACTGACCATTCAGAACAACGACACCGTCGAGCACTCGGTCACGTCCGATACCGCGGGGTTGTTCAACGAGGACATCGAAGCGGGTGAGACGGAAACCATCACGGTGCCGAACGAGCCTGGAACGTACACGTTCCACTGCACCTACCACCCGAGCATGCACGGCACCTTGACGGTCAAATAGAGGTCGGCTCGGTCTGGCGTGACTTTCGCGAGAAAAAGTTGGCGGCACGCGCCGGATTGAGCTGGTGGAGAACAGATCCGGGTGTACGGTTTTCAAGTGCGCCGGAGAACAGCGATCAGTGTCGTCACGCTCGTGGTTTGCGCCCTCGGCTTTTCGCCGCCGGCGCTCGCGGATTCACCGAACGGCTCGTATTCGTCACAGCTGCTGTACTTCTCGGTCGATGTCGGGCCTGAACTCTCGACGCCGTGCACCGTCGTCGGTGAACTCTTTGTTCCCGATGGCGTCGACGCTGACAACCCAGCTCCCGCGATCCTGACCACCAACGGGTTCGGCGGTTCGTACAAGGACCAGATTCCGGCCCTGCAGAACTTCGCCGAGAACGGGTATGTCGGACTGACGTATTCGGGATTGGGTTTCGGCGGCACGAGTTGCAAGATCACACTCGACTCTCCCGCATACGACGGTGTCGCCGCTTCCCAGTTGGTCAGCTTCCTCGGCGGCCAAGAAGGGATTGCCTTCACGGATCAGGCTCTGACGCAGCCCTATCCGGCGCTCACCACGGTCGTTCAGGACTCCGTCGATCACACCGGTGCACCGTCGACGAACGACCCGCGGGTCGGAATGACGGGTGGCTCTTACGGCGGCGGCATTCAATTCGCCGCCGCGAGTGTCGATCCCCGCATCGACACCATCATCCCCATGATCACCTGGAACGATCTCTCGTATTCTCTGGCGCCCAACAGCACCGGGACCATCTCCGGAGTGTCGACTGCGGAGCCGGGAGCAGCGAAGGTGCTCTTTGCATCGCTGCTCTTCGGCGCGGGCATCGCGAATCCCGGTGTGGACGGTTACATCGCAGATCCCGCACGGCTACCCGGCTGCCCGAACTACGTCCCTTACATGTGCAACGCGATCGCCGAGGCAGTGGTGACCGGCGATATCGGACCGCAAGTAGTGAGTGAGCTCCGAGCGTCGTCGGTCTCGTCGTTCGTCGACCGGATCAATATTCCGGTACTGCTTGCTCAGGGGCAACAGGACACCCTGTTCGATCTGAACGAGGCAACCGCGACTTACGACGCGCTGAAGGATCGTGGCGTCGATGCCAAGATGATTTGGCATTCGTGGGGGCACAGCCACTTGGCCGCTGCGCCGGGCGAGTTCAGCTTCTCCGCACCCGACGAGGATACCCAGTACGAGACCGGTCGCTTCATGGACTGGTTCGATCACTACCTCAAGGACGAGAACACGGAGACCGGCCCGGAATTCGCGTATTTCCGCAACTGGATCGACTACGAGGGAAACGCGGCACCGGCCTACGCGACGTCCGACACCGTCGATGTCGGGACCGCTCGCGCCTTCCATCTGTCCGCTGACGGGGGACTGCTACCGGACGGCACGCCGGTGATACCGGGTTCGAAGACGATCGTCACCGCACCGGCTGGGCTGCCGACGGGCGTAGAGCCACTCAATATCAATCCGGCCGGAAACATTCCGAATGCACAGATTCCGGGAACCGAGGCGCTCTGGACCACTGCGCCGATGACCGAGGCGATGGACGTGGTGGGAGCCCCCACTGTGACGCTGCGTGTTGCGGCGCCCGGACAGCCGGTGGTGTTCGCGAAACTCTACGACGTGGCTCCGGACGGAACTTCCTCGCTGATCAACGGACTCATCGCACCCATACGCATCAGTGATCCGTCGCAGCCGGTGCCGGTGACGATGCCGGCGATAGTGCACCGATTCGAGCCAGGGCATTCCGTGCGTCTCGCGATCACCGGTGGCGACATCAGTTTCCGTGGGGGACTGCAAGGTATGCCGGTGACGATCTTTGCCGACGGTTCCGGCCCCCTCGAACTTCCCGTCGTGGGCTGATACACCGTGGGCTGATACACCGTGGGCTGAATTTCAGCGGGTGATGGTTCGACTGTCGCCGCGGAACTCGGCCACGACGGTGTCGCCATTGCGAACGGTCACGTCGTAGATCCCACTTCGGCCGCCTCGAGCCTTCTCGGTGGCGACCGCGGTCAAGGTGTCGCCCAGACGGGTCGGACGCAGAAATCTGATGTCCGCGCGCGCTGCAACGGCTGAATCCTCGTAGCCGTTGCAGGCGAGCGCAAACGCGGTGTCCGCGAGCAGGAAAACATAACCGCCGTGTGTGATTCCGTGACCGTTCACCATGGTTTCGCCCACGGTGACGGTCACGGTTGCGCTACCGGGCGCCAGCTCGGAAATCTCGATACCGAGTGCCTGCGATGCCTGGTCCGCGTCGAACATCTCTCTGGCGGTGATGCTTCCTGTACTCACGAGACAACTCCTGTGTGATCGGGAAATTGCAGGGGTCTAGAGGACCGAGACAACTTCCTGGACATACATGTCGACCGTGCCGGTGGCAAAGTTTGCGACATCTTTTCCAGCGGCGCCCATCTCCGGGGACTTCAGGCCGCTCTGCATCGTCTCGAGATCGGGAAACACGAGGTTGGCGACGGCATAGAAGACTGGATCGGAGCCGTCCAGCGTCGAGCACTTGCTGAACGTGAAGTCCGAGAGCCCTGGCACTGCGCTGGCGAGCGGGACGTGGATCTCGTTGTAGTACTTGTCGAAAGCCTCCGGATCGGTGGGGCGTCCGTAACACACTGCTACTCGATAGGTCATGTGCTTTCAATTCCCTTCGGGGCGAGTCTTGGCTACCAGAGTCAGGACGTCGTATGTCGCGACCGGATCGTTGTCCTGGTTCGTCACCACGGCGTCCCAACGAACCTCACCGTAGTCTGCGCTGCTGCGAGGTGTGATGGTCTTGGCTGTGAGGGTGACCGTCAGGCTGTCTTCGGCTTTGACCGGAGTCAGGAACCTGAGGCTGTCCACGCCGAAGTTCGCGAGAACCGGGCCGGGAGCCGGGTCGACGAACAGGCCCGCAGCGAGTGAGACAACAAGATAGCCGTGCGCGACGATGCCGCCGAAGAGTGGATTCGCCGCAGCGGCCACCGGATCGGTGTGAGCGTAGAAGGTGTCACCGGTGAACTCTGCAAAATGATCGATGTCTGCGAGTGTGACCTGGCGCGGACCGCCGACAACAGTGTCACCGATCTTCAACTCGGCGAGACTCTTTCGGAATGGATGTTCGGATCCGGTCGTGCGCTGCGATCCGGTGAACCAGCGCTCGCCGACTGCGGTGAGGACGTCGGGTGTGCCCTGTACGGCGGTCCGCTGCATGTGGTGCAGAACTCCGCGGATGCCACCCAGCTCCTCACCGCCGCCGGCACGGCCGGGACCGCCGTGTACGAGGACTGGAAGGGGAGAGCCGTGGCCGGTGGATTCCTTGGCGTCGTCGCGGTTCAGGACGAGCACTCTGCCGTGAAAAGCTGCGAGGCCCAGCACCAGTCGACGTGCGATGTCGGTGTCGGTAGTGACCACCGAGGCGACGAGGCTTCCCTCGCCACGGGCCGCGAGTTCGATCGCATGATCGATGCCGTCGTATCCGATGACGGTGCTGACGGGTCCGAAGGCCTCCAGTTCGTGTACCTCGTGCGCATTCTCTTCCGCCCGGAGAAGGACTGGGGAAAGGAAGGCTCCTGACTGGCCGTCGGCACCGACCACGTCGACGTTGTCCGGGTCTCCGAATACGATAGTTGCCGACTTCGTCAGACCGCGAATGGATTTCAAGACCTCGTCACGCTGTTCGATGCTGGCGAGAGCTCCCATAGTGACGCCATCAGCATCGGGGTGTCCCACGACCACTTTGTTCAGTCGCTCGGATGCGGCATCGACAACGGCGTCGACCAGCGAGAGCGGGACCAGGGCGCGCCGGATCGCCGTGCACTTCTGGCCCGCCTTGACCGTCATCTCGGTGACGAGTTGTTTGACGTACAAATCGAATTCGGGCGTTCCTGGTACGGCGTCCTCGCCGAGGATCGACGCGTTGAGTGAATCGGCTTCGGCATTGAAATGGACGCCCTTGCCGACGACGTTCGGGTGAGCACGCAGCGTTGCCGCGGTGTCGGCGGATCCGGTGAATGCCACTGAGTCCTGCCCGCCGAGGTGATCGAGGAGGCCGCGTGCACTACCGGAGAGCAGTTGGACGGAACCCTCTGGGAGCAAGCCTGACTCGATGATGCGCCGGAAGACGAGTTCGGTGAGATATGCCGTGGAACTGGCAGGTTTGACGATGGACGGCACCCCCGCGATGAATGCCGGTGCCAGCTTCTCCAGGAACCCCCACACCGGGAAATTGAAGGCGTTGATCTGCACGGCGACGCCGCGACGTGATGTATAGATGTGTTGCCCGAGGAAGGTTCCGCCTTTGCCGAGAGGCTCGACGTTTCCGTCCAGAAAGACTGTGCTGTCGGGCAATTCGCGCCGAGCCTTGCTCGCGTAGCTCAGCAGGGTCCCGAATCCGCCGTCGATGTCCACCCCGGAATCTCGCGTCGTCGCACCGGTGGCAGTGGAGAGTGTGTAGAACTCGGCTTTTCCTGCCATCAACGTGAGGGCGAGAGCCTTGAGCGCGCCGGCACGTTCGTGGAAGGTCATCGCGGACAGTGCAGGCCCGCCGACCTCGCGGGCGTACGTAACCATCTCGGCGAGGTCGATGCCGGTTGCGGAGATCCGGGCCACCTCCGATCCGTCCACTGCGCTCGGCAACGGGGTACCTGCGTCCGGTGCGGCGTACCACTGACCGGCCACATAGCTTTCCAACAGTCTGCTCACGACAACTCCATATCACCGTACGTTCGGTCGGTAATTACGATCGCCCGGTAACGCCGCGTTGTCAAGGATTCGGCAGAACTGCCTGGAGTCAGGCCTTGCGAAGTCCGTCGAAAGTGACGGCGACGACCGCGTCGGCGATGTCGGAGACGGACTCACCCGCTCGGGGTTTGTACCACTCGATCAGTGAGTTGACGGTGCCGAACATCAGCTTGCTGGCGAGGGCTGGTTCGATGTCCGGGCGCAAGTCTCCCTCCGCTGCGGCGGACGCGACGAGACCTCCGACGAAGTTGTCGAATTCGCGTCGACGAGCTAGCGCGGCGCGCTCGACCGTCGTGTTGCCGCGGACGCGCAGGAGCAGGGTGACGTATGGAAGCTCTGCGACCAGCACCTCTACGCTGCGCCGGACCAGGTATTCGAGCCGGTCGATGTACGGACCGGTGGTGGCGCCCTCTTCGGTCGTGACCGCAAACAGGGCGTTGAGTGCACGCGAAAGGGCGAGTTCGAGAAGTTCTGACTTTCCGGACACATGGTGGTAGATCGAGGACTTCGTGATGCCGAGTTTCTTGGCGAGCACCTCCATGCTGGCGCCGTCGTAGCCCTTGTCGTTGAACACCTTCACGGCCACGGCCAGGAGCGAATCGAGGTCGTAGCCGGGACGTCCGGGGAGGCCGGTGCGTCGAGTGGGGCGTGCCGTAGTCATGTCCCCATCTTCTCAGTTCGGGCAAAGCTGTGCACCATCCTCGTTCTCACCCTTGCCAAACGACCGAATGTTCGGTTACTAATGGAGAAGAGCGAGAAGGAGCGAATGTGAACACCCTGCACGTGGACGAGCGCGAGGATCGCGTCGTGGTCACCCTCGACAGGCCCGCGCAACGCAATGCGATCAACGCGGAAATGATCGACGAACTGCATCAGGTTTGTGGACGCCTCGAACGGGATCCGAAGCTGCTCCTGCTTGCGGGGCGCGGCGACCACTTCGCAGGCGGCGCTGACATCGCGGAGCTCCGAGAGCGCGGACGAGAGGAAGCGTTCGCGGGTATCAACCGCACGCTGTTCGACCGAATCGGAAAGCTCCCGCTTCCCACCGTGGCCGCCGTGAGCGGCTACGCGCTCGGCGGTGGGGCAGAGTTGACCTACGCCTGCGACATTCGCATCGCGACAACGACGGCGGTCTTCGGGAATCCGGAGCCCAATCTCGGCATAATGGCAGCCGCCGGCGCCAGCTATCGATTGCCGAAGCTCGTCGGCGTCTCGATCGCGAAGCAGGTGCTCCTCGGTGCCAGGAACCTCGACGCCGAGCAGGCGCTACGAGCGGGCCTGGTTGTCGAGGTAACCGAACCGAACTGCCACGTCGACGCAGCGCATCGGCTGCTCGACCGCATTTCCCGACTGTCCCCGCTGGCACTGCGATTGACCAAGATCATCGTCGATGCGCCGGGATCGCATCCGTTTGCCGACGACATCGCCCAGGCCGTCCTGTTCGAGAGTTCGGACAAGCGCGATCGCATGACGGCCTTCCTGGAGAAGAAATCATGACTGAAGCAGTTGCACCGAAGACCGTCGGAGTCATCGGCGGTGGACGCATGGGTGCGGGTATCGCCCAGGTGTTCGCCAGTCTCGGCGGGGCGGTCACCATCGCGGAGAGTGGCGACACCGCGGCCGCGTTGCAGCGTGTTTCCGCCGGCCTCGACAGAGCTCACGAGCGAGGGAAACTCGACGACCAGGACCCCGCGACGGTGCTGGCGCGCGTGAGCACCGTGGACGCAGTGACCTCGTTGCCGCCGTCGCTCGACCTGATCGTCGAGGCGGTCCCGGAAATTGCGGCCCTCAAGGTCGAGGTGCTCGCCGCTGCGGAAACCGTTGCCGGAGAAAGCACCGTGATCGCCAGCAACACCAGTTCCATGTCGATCGCCGAACTCGGCGCAGCGCTGACGGATCCGGGCCGGTTCATCGGTATGCACTTCTTCAATCCAGTCCCGGCGTCGCTGTTGGTCGAGATCGTCCGGGCGCCTCAGACCCGCCCCGAGGTTGTCGACTCGGTACGAGCATGGGTGTCGATGCTCGGCAAAGCCGAGGTGCTCGTCAACGACTCACCTGGTTTTGCAACCAGCCGGCTTGGTGTCGGTCTCGGGCTCGAAGCCATCCGCATGCTCGAAGAGGGTGTGGCGGACGCGGAATCGATCGACCGAGCAATGGAATTGGGGTATCGGCATCCGATGGGCCCGCTGCGTTCGACAGATCTGGTCGGGTTGGATGTGCGCCTGGCGATCGCCGAACACCTCGCGAGCACGCTCGGTGATCGATTTGCACCTCCAGCACTGCTGCGAGAGAAGGTGGCTCGCGGCGAGTTGGGGCGCAAGACGGGACAGGGTTTTCACACATGGAGCTGAACCGAACTGCCTGCGAAAGGAACATCGATGACTGACGTGATTCGCTTGGAGATCGAGCGAGGTTTGGCGACAATCACTCTCGACCGACCCAAGGCCGCCAATGCCGTCAACGGCGAAATGAAGTCTCAGCTGCTCGAAGCGTTGCTGCAGGTCCACGCGGACGCAGAGGTTCGAGCGGTGTTGATTCTCGCCGAAGGCAAGAACTTCTGCGTCGGTCAGGATCTGGGCGAGCACGCCGCAGCGTTGGATGCTGATCCGGCGCACGCGATGGATACCGTCGAGGCGCACTACAACCCCATCGTCACGGCACTGTCGACGCTCTCTGTCCCGGTGGTGGTGGGTATCGGCGGAGCCTGCGTCGGGGCCGGGTTGGGAATCGCGTTGGCCGGAGACATCCGTGTCGTGGGGGCTCGCGCGAGCTTTGCGACGGCATTCACCGGCATCGGTCTGGCCAGTGACTCCGGGCTCAGTCATGCGCTCGTGCACGCGCTCGGACCTAGCCGCGCCAGTGGCCTGATGTTGCTCGGCGACAAGTTCGACGCGCAGAGCGCGCTGGAGTGGGGCTTGGTTCATCGCGTGGTGGCCGACGAGGACGTCGCAGCTGAGGCTCGGGTACTCGCGCGTCGGCTTGCCGACGGACCCACCGCGGCCTTCGCCCACGTGAAATCGCTGATCCGTGCCGTTGCTCTTGGGCTTTCCCAGACGCTGGCGGCCGAGGCGAACGCACAGGTGGAGCTGGGTTCCACGGCAGATCATCGAGGCGCAGTCACGGCTTTCCTGTCGAAGCAGAAGCCGGTTTTCGAGGGCCGCTGATTTCTGGTGCGGCGAAAGATTCTCTTGTGTGCTGGGACACCTCGGTGCATACTAGTTACCAACCGATCATTCGGTAATAAAAGGTAGGTACGATGACCAACGTGGAAGCTCCACAAGACCTGCAGAACCTGTTCGACGAGACGATCGCGGCAGACCAGCGCATCGAGCCTCGCGACTGGATGCCGGACGGCTACCGCAAGACTCTGATCCGTCAGGTTGCCCAGCATGCGCACTCCGAAATCATCGGAATGCAGCCCGAGGGAAACTGGCTCACCCGTGCGCCTTCGTTGCGACGCAAGGCGATCCTGATGGCGAAGGTCCAGGACGAAGCCGGGCACGGTCTGTATCTCTACTCCGCGGCCGAGACGCTCGGTGCCGATCGTGGCGATCTGACCACCAAACTGATCGAGGGAAAGCAGAAGTACTCCTCGATCTTCAACTATCCGACGCTGACATACGCCGACGTGGGTGTGATCGGCTGGCTGGTCGACGGAGCTGCTATCTGCAATCAGGTTCCGCTGTGCCGCAGCTCCTTCGGGCCGTATGCGCGCGCGATGATCCGTGTGTGCAAGGAGGAATCGTTCCATCAGCGGCAAGGCTTCGAGCTGTTGGCGACGATGATGCGCGGCACGGACGCTCAACGGGCAATGGTGCAGGAAGCCGTCGACCGATGGTGGTGGCCCGCTCTGATGATGTTCGGACCGCCGGACGACGAATCGCCGAACACCGAGCAGTCGATGAAGTGGCGCATCAAGCGGCACACGAACGACGAACTGCGGCAACGATTCGTGGACATGTCGATACCGCAGGCCGAGATACTCGGTGTGACCTTCCCTGATCCCGACCTGCGCTGGAACCCCGAGCGTGGCGCACACGATTTCGGCGAGCCGGACTGGAGCGAATTCATGGACGTGGTCCGCGGCAACGGAGCGGCGAGCGTCGAGCGGATCACCAATCGGAAAGCCGCACACGACAACGGGGCCTGGGTTCGCGACGCCGCGTACGCCTTTGCACAGCGCGAGAGACTCGCGCACGATCGCACGACTGGGGAAACATCATGAGCGAGAACGATCAGGTACAGCGCGATCAGGTGCGGGGCGAATGGCCTTTGTACGAGGTATTTCTGAGGGGAAAGCGCGGACTGAACCACGTGCATGTCGGATCCCTGCGCGCGGCAGACGATCAGATGGCCCTACGCCACGCGCGCGACGTCTACACCAGACGTAACGAAGGCGTGAGCATCTGGGTCGTGCCGTCAGCGAACATCGTGGCTTCGAGTCCGGCAGAAAAGGATCCGTTCTTCGCGCCGAGCGGCGACAAGGTCTACCGGCACCCGACTTTCTACGACATCCCGGACTCCGTTCCGCACATGTGAGAATCACTTCGACTTCGAGGACCAACAGATGAACGATCACGACAGTGCCTACGACGGCCTGGTCGACGGCGACGGCCACGGTCAGTGGGCGTTCGGAACCAGCTTCGACGACCCCCTCGCCGGAGTCGACACCACGGTGCCGGATGACGTCGATCTCGGTGCGCTGGCGCGCTACTGCCTCATGCTCGGCGACGACGCGCTCGTCAGTTCGCAGCGCCTCGCCGAATGGTCGACGCGGGCACCGGAACTCGAAGAAGAGGTAGCTCTCGCGAATGTCGGTCTGGATCTGATCGGGCAGGCCAGGCTGCTGCTGGCTCGCGCGGCAGCAGCCGATTCCACTGTGGTTCCGTTCATCTCCGATACGTCACCGGTGCCGGCCGAAGATGCGCTCGCCTTCTTTCGTGATCAGTTCGGTTTCCGCAACGTGAGACTGGTGGAGCTCGCCAACGGCGACTTCGCGCACACGGTCGTTCGGCTACTCGTGTTCTCGACCTGGCGGCTGGCGCTGTTCGATCGGCTGCGCATGTCGCGCGATCCGGTTCTCGCAGCTGTGGCGAACAAGGGCATCAAAGAACTGACCTACCACCGCGACTACGCGGCAAGATGGGTCGTCACGTTGGGCGCCGGCACGGCAGAATCCAAGCGTCGGACTGCCGCGGCCCTGCTCGAGATCTTCCCGTTCGTGGACGAACTCTTTGTTCCCACCCAGGACGAACTCGTTTTGGCAGAAGTTGGCGTCGGAGTGGATCCGCGTACTGTTCGGCCGGAGTTCGACGCTGTTCTTGCCCAGGTCCTCCATGCAGCCGAAATGGAAGAGCCCCCTTCGCGTTTCTCCGGTTTCGTCGGCGGCCGCGGCGGGCGTGCCGGACTGCACACCGGGGCACTGGGGCTACTTCTCCCCGAAATGCAGAGCGTCGCTCGGGAGCATCCGGAAGGGGTGTGGTGACCGTGACTGCCGCTACCGTCTCTTCCGCTACTGTCTCTTCGGCGCAGGAGATCGTCGCCTCGGTGATGGATCCGGAGATGCCACTGTTGACCTTGGCCGATCTCGGCGTCATCCGATCGGTCGACGTCGAAGCGAACTTGGTCTGTGTGACAATCACTCCCACCTATTCCGGGTGTCCGGCGATGGCGACGATGCGAGACGACATCGAGCACAAGCTGACCGACGCGGGGTACGGCAGCGTCCAGATCAAGACTCAACTGTCGCCGCCTTGGAGTTCGGATTGGATCAGCGAAGAGGGGCTCGCGAAACTTCGGACGGCCGGGTACTCGGTGCCGGGGGCCGCGCCGCGTCGCACCTCCGGCCCGATCGCCTTGACCTTGACGGCCAAGCCGCGCGACATCCTGTGCCCCCAGTGCGGTTCGGCAAACACCAGACTGAGTTCGGAATTCGGTGCGACCCTGTGCAAAGCGCTCTATCGCTGCCTCGACTGCCTCGAGCCGTTCGATCACGTGAAGGAGATCTGAACAGATGAGTACTGCAACGACGAACCGGAACAAACCATTTCACCCGTTGACGGTCGCCGGTGTCGAATCACTGTGCGACGACGCAGTTGCCGTCACCTTCGACGTGCCTGCCGATATCGCCGATCAATTCGACTTCGGCGCCGGGCAGTCACTGACACTGCGGCGGATGATCGACGGCGTCGAACACCGTCGCTCCTACTCGATCTGTGCACCGGTAGGGGCGTCTCCACGGGTGGGGGTTCGCGAAGTGGCAGACGGACTCTTCTCCTCCTGGTTGGTGCGAGACGTCAAGGCCGGGGATCGAATCGACGTCCAGGGCCCATCTGGCAATTTTGTCGCCGATCCGGCATTGGGTGGACGGCACGTTCTGATCGCGGCGGGCTCCGGAATCACGCCCATGTTGTCCATCGCTGCAACACTGCTGGTGAACCCCGAGGCCGATGTCACCCTGCTGTACGGGAACAGGCGCACCCGTTCGGTCATGTTTGCCGAAGAAATCGCCGACCTGAAGGACCGGTACGGTGCACGCCTGGACGTTATTCATGTTCTCTCTCGCGAGCCGCGCGAGGTCGAGTTGTTCTCGGGCCGTCTCGACGCCGACCGGTTGCGCGAGATCTTCACCTCTCTCGTTCCGTGCGACCAGGTCGACGGCTTCTGGTTGTGTGGTCCGTTCGGGATGGTCGACGACGCCCAGGAAGTACTGGCCGGCTTGGGAATTGCCAAGGATCGCATCCATCACGAGCTGTTCTACGTCGACGACGTCGCTCCGCCGGTTGCAGTGCATCGTGAGCCCGGAATTGTGGGACCAGGCAGCGAGGTCACCATCACGCTCGACGGTCGATCGACCACCGCGACACTTCCGCGAGACCAGTCGATTCTCGATGCAGCGGAACAGTACCGATCGGATCTGCCCTTCGCGTGCAAGGGCGGGGTCTGTGGAACGTGTCGCGCCAAGGTCACCTGCGGTGACGTCGAGATGCGCAGGAACTACGCACTCGAAGACTACGAAGTCGACGCGGGTTTCGTACTGACCTGCCAGACCTTCCCTGTCGGTGAACAGATAACAGTCGATTTCGACGCCTGACCGCCCGCACAGCGCCCTCACTGAGCCCACCGGAGACAATCATGACCGAACTCGTCACTGCTACTTCGCAAGAAATCGAATTTGCCAGTCGGGACCGCATTTCGACGCTCCAACTCGAGCGGATGCAATGGTCCCTGATGCACGCGTACACCAATGTTCCGCACTACCGCAAAGCTTTCGACGACGCCGGCGTCCACCCGAGCGACTTGAAGGATCTGAGCGATCTCGCGAAGTTTCCCTTCACCACCAAAGCGGATCTGCGTGAGAACTATCCGTTCAAGATGTTTGCGGTGCCACAGGACCGGGTCTCGCGAATTCACGCGTCTTCGGGGACCACCGGTCGCCCGACGGTGGTGGGGTACACGAGCAACGACCTGAACAACTGGGCCGATCTCATCGCGCGCAGTCTCTCGGCCGGCGGCGTGCGGTCTTCGGACAAGGTTCACGTGGCTTACGGGTACGGTCTGTTCACCGGTGGGTTGGGAGCACACTACGGTGCGGAGCGCTTGGGCTGCACGGTCATTCCCATGTCCGGTGGCATGACCGAGCGGCAGATTCAACTGATCGAGGACTTCGAGCCCGACGCCATCATGGTGACTCCGTCGTACATGTTGACCATCGTGGATGCGATGATCAAGAAAGGCATCGATCCCTCGAAGACCTCACTGAGGGTGGGAGTTTTCGGAGCGGAGCCGTGGACCGAACAGATGCGTACCGAGCTGGAACAGCAACTCGACATGCATGCGGTCGACATCTACGGACTCTCCGAGATCATGGGCCCGGGTGTGGCAATGGAATGTGTGGAAACCAAAGACGGGCTCCATATCTGGGAAGACCACTTCTACCCGGAGATCATCGATCCGGTCACGGGCGAAGTGCTGCCGGACGGTGAAGAAGGTGAGCTGGTTTTCACCTCTCTCACCAAGGAAGCGCTGCCCATCATTCGCTACCGAACCAGGGACCTGACCCGTCTGTTGCCCGGTACGGCGCGCTCCATGCGTCGGATGCAGAAGGTCACCGGCCGGACCGACGACATGATCATCCTGCGTGGGGTCAATCTGTTCCCCACACAGATCGAAGAGCTGATCCTGACCGTCCCCGCCCTGGCACCCCAATTCCAGTGTGTGCTGGAGCGTCCGGGCCGGATGGATACTCTGACAGTGCGCGTCGAGGCTCGCCCTGACGCGGCAATTTCCGATCATGCGGCAGCGTCTTCGGCGTTGCAGAAGCTGGTGAAGAACAAGATCGGTGTCACGGTCGAGGTGAGCGTTCTCGAACCCGGCGGACTCGAACGCTCGATCGGCAAAGCGCGTCGTCTGATCGACCAACGTCCGAAGGACTGAAACTACTCCAGGGCCATGCGGGTGGCGAAGATTCCGAGAATGCCACCCGCTAGCCATTTCTGAGCCCGCATCCACACCGGACGCGCCATGAGGAAGGTCGACACGGCTGCCGCACAGCACACGATCAACGCGTTGACGGTGACTGCGACCAGGATCTGCACGCCGCCGAGTACGAGTGCCTGTTGCCAGACCGGACCCGCAGTGGGATCGACGAACTGGGGGATCAGGGCCGCGTACATCAGCGCAATCTTGGGATTGAGCAGATTGGTGGTCAACCCCATCCCGAACAGACGGCCGCTACCGTGGCGGTCGACCTCGCCCACCTCGAAAGCGGACTTCCCACCTGGTCGGAGTGTCGACCAGGCGAGATAGGCCAGGTACAGGGCACCACCGATTTTCACCGCGGTGAACACCGTTGGTACGGCGAAGAGAACCGCCGTCAGCCCTGCACACGTGGCGGTGAGGTAGACCAGGAAACCGGTTGCGACTCCGCCGAGCGAGATCAAACCTGCCCGGCGGCCCTGGCTGATGCTGCGGGACACCAGATAGATCATGTTGGGGCCCGGTGTCAGAACCATCGCCAGGGCGATCAGCGCGACTCCCGTCATCGACGCTGACGTGATCATGCCGGTCTCCCACTACTCGGTACGTATGTTCCGTCGAGTACACAAGGGATTACTGTGGCGCGCCAAGGTCCAGTTCGCAGGCAGTGGTCCGCTCAGGTGTTGGCCCAGCTGTCGGGCCCGAAGACCTCGTAGTGGATATTCTGCGCCGGGACGTCCCGTTCGAGCAACGAGGCGCGCATCGCCAACATGAACGGCATCGGCCCGCAAAGGAAGGCTTGGGTATCGGGCTCCACTGCAATACCTTGCAAATCCGCCCGTCCTTCGTGAACCGATCCGAACGCAACGTGCGTGCCGAGATCCTCGTACCAACGGTGCAGGGTTGCGGCGGGAATCTGGTCGACGAGTGTGCTGAGTTCTGCGCGGTGCGCGTGATCCGCAATGGATCGATCCGCATGGATGACAGATACCGGACGGTCAGCGCCGGTGTCCACGAGATGATTGAGCATCCCGATCATCGGTGTGCAACCGATTCCGGCCGACGCGAGCAGGAGCGGCGAGTTGTCGTCCGGCATGGTGAGATCACCGAAAGGTGTGGTGACGGAGAGTTCTTGGCCTTCGAATACGTTGTTGTAGAGGAAGTTCGACACTTCGCCATCGCGAGTTCCGGAGATTCGCTTGACGCTGATCCGCCAGTCTGCGCTGCTCGGTATCGAACACAGGCTGTATTGGCGGATCTGGCGGGCGCCGTCGGGCAGCGTAACCCCGACCGAAAGATACTGTCCGGGAGCGAAGGTGGGGAGTGCACTGCCGTCGAGCGACGTGAGCGTCAGTGAGACGGTGTCGGCGGACTGAAGAACTCGTTCACTGATCCTGACTGTGCGCCAGACGTCACCGGCGTCCACGCCGGCGAGTTGGTAGAGGCCACGCTCCATCGTGATGAGGGTTTCCGCCATCAGCCAGTAGACCTCGTCCCAGGCTGCTGCGACGTCGGGAGTGACTGCATCGCCGAGTATTTCGACGATCGCGGCAAAGAGGTGTTCGTGCACGATTGCGTACTGGTCGGGCGTGATTCCCAGCGACGCATGCTTGTGGGCGATACGTGAAAGTATGAGATCGACCTTGGCGCTGTCCGGCTCGAGCTGAAGCGTCGCGAATGCCGCGATGGCGCCGGCGAGAGCCTTCTGCTGTTCGCCCTGCTTCTGATTGCCGCGATTGAACAAATCACGTTCGAGTTCAGGATGTGCGTCGAACATCTTGCGGTAGAACAGGGTTGTGATATCGCCGATGGCGGCGCCGACCACGGGAAGGGTGGCGCGAATGACCTCGGTTGACTGTGGGGAAAGCATGAGCTGCTCCGTTCGGTCGAAATTCGATTGATCAGCCTGCTTCGTCGCTCCGGGTGGTGAGGCGTAGCAGGACAGTTTTGGACGGCTGCCGGATGACGTCTTCGATCGTGACCGCGTCGAGTGAAACGAAAAACGCTTCCTGTGCTTCGCGCAACGCACTTCGAAGGAGGCAACCTCCGCGCAATGGGCACGGTTTGTCGCCTTCGCAGTCGACGACTTCACCCGGGCCTTCGAGGCGTCTGGCCAGCCAGCCGATGGTGGCGGTGCGGCCGAGTTCGGTGATGGAAAGCCCACCGCCGCGGCCGCGCCTGGTTGTCACGATGCCGAGCTCACCGAGCCGTGTAACCACCTTGGTGGCATGGGAATACGACACGTTGAGCTGCTGCGCAACATCCCGAGTGCTGGGGGAGGCATCCGCGTCGAGTACGGCCAACCGCATGACGACGCGCAATCCCAGATCGGTGAACTGCGTCAGTTGCATGATCTGAACCTACATAATTCGCATCTGAGATGACTATTTATGTGAGGGGGATCTCGAGGTGCCCCAACCAGGGCGAACGGTACGTTCGGCGCCTCCAGTGCGCTGAACGTGCCGTTCGCTCAGAGACGGGCGGCCGAACCCCCGGCAACGACGCCGAGAAAGTGTGGTGCTCGCCAACCTCGCGCCGCAAAGTCGCGGCTCACCGATGCGATGACCTCCGCTCCGCTTCCTTCCGGAACCAGCGCGATGGCCGAGCCTCCGAATCCGCCGCCGGTCATCCGCGCACCGATCGCGCCGCCGCGTCGTGCTGCGGCAACGGCGACGTCGAGTTCTTCACACGAGACCTCGAAGTCGTCGCGCAACGAGGCGTGCGAGTTGTCGAACAGCTCGCCGACGTCACTGAATCTGCTGTTGCGCAGAAGTTCTGCGGTCTTCCGCGTCCTCTCGATCTCGGTCACGACGTGCCGTGCCCGCGCCCGGGGGATCGGGTCTCGCACTGTCTCGGCCTGGCCTGCTGTAGCCTCTCGCAAGCTGCCGACGCCGAGAGCTGCTGCTGCAGCGACGCATTGAGAGCGCCGCATTCCGTACTGTCCGTCTGCGAGCGAGTGTTTGACCCGGGTGTCGATGGCGATCAGTTCGTACCCTGCACCGTGGAGTTCGAAAGGTATGGGTTCGGTGGATCCGTCCTGGCAGTCCAGCAGGAGCGCGGTCGAGGGCTGAGCAAAGAGGGCAATGGTTTGATCCATCCCTCCGGTCGGTGCGCCGACGCCGTCGTTCTCGGCCTGGATGCACACCTGTACCAGCTCATCGCGGGCGAAAGGTGAATCATGAAGTTCATTGACGGCCAACGCAACCGAACAGGTGAGGGCAGCGGAGCTCGACAGCCCGGCCCCGACCGGTACCGACGAGTCGACGGCAAGATCGATTCCTTCGATCGGGAGGCCTCTGCGCGCAAGAGACCACAGAACGGCTGTGGGGTAGGCGGCCCACCCTGTGGCGATGTCGCCGAGGGGCCCGGTGTACGTCTCGGCGGATTGCCGACTGTGCACGCGGACGACCCCGTCGCTGCGCAGTGCGACGGCAACCAGTGTTCGCTGCTCGAGAGCGACCGGTAGGCACAATCCACCGTTGTAGTCCGTGTGTTCACCGATCAGGTTGACTCGACCGGGTGCCGCCCAAACTCCGGTTGCCGGATAGCCGTAGGTGGCGTGAAACTGTTGGAGCACAGAATTGTTCGAGACCGTATCCACTATTTCAACTCCCGCAGGCGGGCCGCGACTGCCTCGGGAACGGTGTCGTTCACCCAGGCGCCCATGGCGGACTCGGACCCGGCGAGGTATTTGAGTTTGCCCGGTGCGCGCAAGATCGAGAACAGCTGAAGATGCAGTCGGCCCAGAGGTCGGTTGATGCGGACGGGAGCTTGGTGCCAAGCCGCGATGTACGGTACCCGGTCGACGCCCGGATAGAAGCGATCGATACGGCGTAGGAGATCTTGGTAGACGACCGCAAGCTCTTCGCGCTCTTGGTCGTTCAGCGAGGGAAGGTCCGGGACGTCTCGGTGCGGTGCCAGGTGAATCTCGATGGGCCATCGTGCGGCGGTCGGGACGTAGGCGCTCCAGTGATCGCCGTCGTAGATCAACCGGGCCTTGTCCTCGCGCTCGAACGCCAGAACATCGGCGAGTAGTGAGCGACCGGTGCGCTCGAAGTGTTTGTGCGCCTGCGTCAGCATCGATCGGGTGCGTGGCGTGACATACGGGTATGCGTAGATCTGTCCGTGTGGATGGGTGAGTGTCACCCCGATTTCTTCGCCGCGGTTCTCGAAGCAGAACACTTGTTCCACAAGCGGATCCGCCGACAACTCTTCGGTCCGAGAAATCCAGGCACCCACAATCGTGCGCATGCGTTCGAGTGGAAGCTCGGCGACGGCCGCCGTGTGATCGCTCGAGAAGCACATCACTTCGCAGTGGCCGGCCGCTGGGCGATCGCCCACACCGTCTCCGGGACTGTCAATGGCTTCCTCGGGCGCCGCGGCAAAGCTCGGAAACCGATTCTCGAACACCGCGACGTCGTAGCCTCCGTCGGGTATCTCTGTGGGCGTGCGTGTTTCGTCGGTCGGGCACAACGGGCATTCGTCGGCGGAGGGGAGATGAGTCCGTGTCATGCGATGCGAAGCCATGGTGATCCACTCCCCGGTGAGAACGTCGAATCTCATCCGAGACGAGTGGTCGAGAGCCGGCAATTCGCGGGAATCTCGCGCAGAGTGGGTGCGGGTACTGCCGGCATCGTCGAAGTAGAAGATCTGACGCCCGTCGGCGAGGGTGCGACGGGTCGGATCCTGCTTGGGCGTCATGCGTCGACTTCCCATTCCAGAACACCCTTGCTGACAACGGGTTTCCACACTCCGATCGTTGATCCTGTTTCCAGCGCTACGGCATGGGCGGCCAGCATTACCGAGATGGACGCCCAGATCGGACCCCCGTTGTCAGTGGCGTCCGAGGCATACTCGGTCACACAATGGTGGAGTGCGCCGCTGCGGGTGTCCACGAAGTAGTGGTACTCGTCCAGTCCGGCGAAGGGAACGAACGAGGGGATGAACATGGTTGCGGCAGTGCCTGCGTCGCGTTGATCGTGTCGATCCATCTCGTCCTCGGCGTAGAGGTCTGGATTCTCGTAGATCGTCTCGTCCCACGTTTCGAGCAGCGTGAGACGAACTTCTGTTGCGACGTCGATGGGGTAGAAGAATTTGTCCGGGAGCGCGCTGCCGAGAAAGCGGCCGGTCCGGTCGTCGTGGGTCAGGCTGCCGTTGTGGACCCGATACAGGTCGCGAAGTTCCTGTGGCCACGTGACGCCGGTCGAGGCTTCGAATTCCTCGATAACGGCGTCACCGAGTCCTGGTTGAAACGCTGCAGCCGTCACCGGTGCGTGTGTACGGCACCACGCTTCGATTCGGCTCCATTCGTTTGCAACGCTCATGGGCTTTACGATACGTCCGAGTCAGGACCCGTGAATCAGGTACTGCAGTGTGTCCACGAGCTTTCGGTCCGAAGCCTCGGACTTTCGGCCGGTGATTCCCGATCGGAGAATTGCGGAACCCTCGAGCAGGCTCACGATGGTCTGCGCTGTCGCGCCAAGTTCAGTCGCATCCAGCTCCGGTTGTGCACACGCGACTGCGCGCTCTACGTGTGCGATGTACTGGGCGTAGAAGTCTCGAAGCACGACCGCGACTTCTTGGTCCGCCGCTGCAATGGCCCATACTTCGACGTACAGACGCACAGTGGCCTGGTCGTCCTGTTCTCCGAGCAGGACTCCGATGAAGTGTTCGGATTCCTCGCGGGAAAGGCTCTGATCCGTATCGGGGACGACGGCAAGGCGATCCAGTGAGCGGGTCAATGCACGTGACATCACTGCGCGTATCAGATCTGCACGGGTGGGGTAGTAGTGCTGCAGATGTCCTACCCGCACTCCGGCCGCGGCTGCGAAATCGCGCATTGCCGAGTTGGCATTGCCCTGAGTAGTGAGGACCTGTTCTGCTGCGTCGAGAAGTGCTGCCGCACGGGCGGCGCCCTTGGAGAGGGTCATGGTCGCAATACTGCCACCCCGAAGCTCTCCAACTCGGAGACGGTGCGGCGAGGGTTCGGAAGCGATTCGGGGAAAGTGACTCCAGGCCGGGCATCGTCGGCCAAGGCTCGTCTGACGGCCAGCGCGCCGCCCACCGCGGTGAGGTGAGCCTGGCCCTGCCGGTCGACGATTGTCGCGCTTGTCGTGCCGCTCGGGCCGGTGACATCGATGCGTACTTGCGCGCTCCCGCCCTTGCCCGGCGAGTACAGGAGTCCGCGTCGTAGCGGTGTGAAGCGGTCGCCGCGACCCCAACGGAACAGACCCACCTTCTTGGCGGCGAGCAGCGCAGTTGTGGATGCATTCGAACTGAAACCTATTCGAGTGCTGGCAGTTTCGGCGCCCAAGGTCATGGGGAACGTGAATTGTTCCGGAGTGTCGATTCTTCCGACCTTGGTGCGCGATCCGGGGAAGTCGACCCAGCGTGTATCCGTCAACGGGCTGACGGTGATCGGGTTTCCTTGCTGCATCACCTCGAAATCCTGCCCGAGCCGATCGATGAAGTCGACGGAGTCCAGCCCGGCAATGTCGTTGACGTCGTAGCGAATCGAGACGTCGATCGTGCTCGCGCCACCCAGTTCCTCGGCCAGCGCTGCGGCGACGATATTGGTGACTCCGCCCATCCATCCGGACGACAGGTACACCGGTGCGCTCGGCGACTTCTGACCCGCCAGAGTGGCGGCGCGAGCGACGCGGGTTGTCCAGCGGGTGATGTCCACGTACGGAATGCCGGCCTCGACGGCGGCGGACAGGACACGATCGTGGGGATCGTTGACCGTCGAAACGACCGCGCGTACGGACGCGTCGAAGGGTGTCGGGTCGAGGAGGTCCCAGCGGCGGACGGAAGCGCCGTGACGGCCGGCCAGTTCGTCGCCTCGCTCGGGGGTGCGTCCGGTGAGGAGTAGTGGGAAGTCGGGGGCGAGCAACGCTGTCAGGGCGCTGCCCACGGTTCCGTATCCGCCGGCCACGAGGATCGGGCCGTCGGCTGAATACTGCAATGAATCGGTCATGCACCTAACTCTAGGTCAAATGACCTAAAACGTCGAATGGGGTTCTTTCCGCTGCTCAGTCCCGGTGTCGCACGATGTTGACGACGTTGCCATCGGGTGCCCGGACGAGGAATCGGCGAACACCCCACTCTTCGGTCGTTATGGGGTGCACGATTTCGTAGCCGAGCCTGCGGGCCTCTTCGTAGGCGCCGTCGACGTCGTCCGTGTGGACTGAGATGACCGAGTCCTCGGCTGCAGTGGCGTCGTGCGTGACGAGCTGTACGTTCGCGCCGGTGTCGGGAGAGGTGTAGCGAGCGACCCACCCCATGTTGAACTCGTCGGTGCTCAGGCCGAGAAAGTCGGAGTAGAAGCTCTTGGCGGTTCCGACATCGGCGACTTTGAGATTGGCGGTGATGCGTCGAGCGCGCATGTGGTTCTCCTACCCTCGGTAACAGATGCGCTCGATGATCGTCCGAAAGCGGAGCCATGTCGACTGTGCCGTCCGAAGATGCGGGCCGCCTGGTTGATTCGATCTGTCACTGCGGATCGAACGAGCTCACAGTTCCCCACCGTGAGAAGGGAAGGACGATCAATTGAACCTTGCCGATGACATTGTCGATCGGCACCGTTCCACTGTGTTCGTCATCGAGATGGAAACGTGAATCCTTCGAATGGGCGCGGTTGTCGCCCATCACCCACAGGTTCCCGTCGGGAACCGTGACCGGCCCGAAATACCTTCCTTGACAAGAGGTATCGTTGCCCGGAATGCGCTTGTCGATGTACGGCTCGGTCAGCGGCTTGCCGTTCACCCGAAGCCCCTCTTCCTCGGACAGACACTGTACGGTTTGGCCACCGACCGCGACTACCCGCTTCACGAGGTCGTTTTCGTCCGGCGGGACCAAGCCGACGATGGACCCGAGTCCCTGAAACGCGCGAACAATCGAATTGTCGGATCGAATGGATTTGTACTCGTCGTTCCAGGACTCGGGTCCCTTGAACACGACCACATCCCCAGGTTGCGGATCCCCGAATCGATAGCTGATTCTGTCGACGAGGATCTTGTCTCCCGTGCAGCCGGTGCATCCGTGAAGTGTCGGTTCCATGGACTCCGACGGGATCAGAAAGATGCGTCCGACGAAGTTCTGAATGACAACACTCAGGACAAGTGCGACGACAACGAGGATCAGAATCTCACGCCACAGTGGACGTTTCCTCGGGTGATCGGCCACTGCCGATTCAGTGGAGTCGGTCGAGTCCTCGTGGGCGTCGGATTCCGTCACACTCCCGACAATAGATGGCGCAACCACTCGTCGGCCCGATACGAATCTTCTCGGTTCGTGGGTCTGTCTGTCGGCTGACATGCTTCGGAATTGGATCACATCACGCGCGAAGATCCGGTCGAGATCGGCAATCCGCGCAGTCCTGACCCAAAAATCGTGCCGACGAATACCTTTCGCAGAAGCAGGTTGAACAACTCTCCGAGATTCAAGCGTGCAGCACGCCGGCGCCTCTGTTGATCGATTGGCACAATCTTTTGCGAGAGATGGGCATTCTCCCACTGAAGCGTCGGTGCGAGACAGCGCCTCGTAAGGACGACTGTACTTCCGGGCAATTTCTCTCGAACTTGGATTGACCGCACGAAAACCTGATGTTTGGGGGACAATCATCTGGGGCGATCACCTGGGGCGACAAGTCGAGGAGATGCAAATGTCCGAGGCCAAATCCGAAAGCACTGAGTCTTTTTCTGAGACGACACCGCCGGCGGAGCCGTCGAAACAATCAGTGCTCAGGCGGTACTACCCGGCTGCGGTGCCCGTCGTCCTCGGCTTGATCATCTATTTCATGCCTGTTCCGGACGGTGTGGATCCCAAGGGCATGCACATGCTCGGAATCTTCGTCGGCACCATCGTGGCGTTGATCTTGCAGCCGCTGCCGACGGGTTCTGTGGCGCTGGTAGGCCTATCGATCGCCATGATCACCCAGACCGAGACGCCGACGGAAGCGTTGTCCGGCTTCAGTAACACCACGATCTGGCTGATTGTCGCATCGTTCTTCATTGCCGAGGGCTTTCTGGTCACTGGACTCGGCAAACGGGTTGCGCTCATGTTCGTGACCAAACTCGGCAAGTCGAGTCTCGGATTGTCCTACGGAATGGCGTTGACGGACTTGATACTTGCTCCGGCGACGCCGTCGAACACCGCCCGTGCGGGTGGCGTCGTCTATCCGATCATCGTCTCGCTGAGCAAGTTGGAGGACTCCAATCCCGAGCCCGAGGACTCTCGCAAGAAGCTCGGAGCATATCTGCTGCTCACGTCGCTGCAAGTCAACGTCGTGACCTCCGCGATGTTCATCACCGCCATGGCGGGTAACCCTGTGGCCGTCGATGCGGCTGCCAAGATCGGCATCGACATCTCGTGGGGCAAATGGGCGCTGGCAGCATCGGTTCCGGGAATTGCGAGTCTGATCGCGATCCCGTGGGTGATGTCGAAGATCTTCCCGCCCACGATGTTGAAGACTCCGAAAGCACCCGAGCAAGCCAGGGAGGAACTGCGCAAGGCAGGTCCGATCAGCCGCAACGAGAAGATCATGGCCGCCACCTTCGTTCTGCTGCTGGTGCTCTGGTGCCTGGGCTCGCAGCTCAACGTCAATGCCACTACAACAGCATTCGTCGGAATCGGCATCCTGTTGGTGACCAAGGTGCTGACGTGGAACAACCTGGTCCACGACACCGGGGCGTGGCAGACGCTCGTGTTCTTTGCCGTTCTGGTCGGTATGGCAAGCCATCTCGAAGAACTCGGCGTGATCTCGTGGATCGGAACCCAGGTCTCCTCGAGCGTCGACGGTTTGCCGTGGATCTGGGCTTTTGCGATCCTGACCTTGGTGTACTTCTACGCGCACTATCTGTTTGCGTCGAACACCGCGCAGATCGTCGCCATGTACGCGGTGTTTCTCGGCGCGGCGGTGGCAACCGGTGCGCCGCCGCTGTTCTCGGCCCTGGTATTCGGCTTCATCGGCAGCCTGTTCGGCGGTATCTCGCACTACGCGTCCGGTCCGGCCGGAGTGATCTACGGTTCCGGATACATCAAGACCTCGGAGTGGTTCCGAATCGGTTTCGTGATGAGCGTCGTGATCATCCTGATCTGGACGATCATCGGCGGCGCGTGGATGAAGCTGATCGGCGCCTGGTGACGATCAGTTGTCCTTGCGCCGCAATCCGAATCGCATCGATTCCTTGTTGACAGCGGCAATCGCGGTCAGCGGTATCTCCGCGGGACACACCTGCGCACATTCACCGTAGGTCGAGCACGGCCCGAAATCGGCCTCCATCTGGTGCGACATCGCTCGGGCCCGCTTGCCACGTTCGTTGCGGCCCTGCGTGACGAGAGACAGGTGGGTCAGTTTGGACCCGGTGAAGAGGTGCGCGGCACCGTTCGGGCAGGCTGCCACGCAAGCGCCACAGCCGATGCATGCGGCGAAGTCCAGTGCAGCTTCGGCACTTTGATGCGAGAGCGGCTGACTGTCTGCGTCCGGCGCGGTTCCTGCATTGACCGAAACGTATCCACCGGCTTCGAGCACCCGGTCGAGCGCAGAGCGATCGACGACGAGGTCTCGGACCACGGGAAAGGCCGCGGAGCGGAACGGCTCCAGTTTGATTCGGTCACCGTCGGAGAAGCTGCGCAGGTGCTGACGGCACGTGGGAGTGTTCGCAACCGGCCCATGGGGAACGTCGTCGACGGTGATGCCACAGGACCCGCAGATCCCTTCTCGGCAGTCGGAATCGAAGGCGATGGGTTCGTTGCCGCTCTCCACGAGTTGGTCGTTGAGTCGGTCGAGGAGCTCCAGCAGCGACATCTCCACCGTCGCGTCGTCTATTTGGTAGGTGTCGAATGCGCCGGACGACTCAGGTCCGGATTGGCGCCACACGTCCACGGTGATTTTCATACGTAGTTCCTCGTCTGCAGTGGAACAGCGGTGAAGGACAACGGCTCGTCGTGTCGAACGTGTCTGCCGTCCTGGGCGGTTTCCCACGCGGAGACGAAGCACCAGTCCTGATCGTTTCGCTGCGCTTCGCCGTCGGGAGTCTGATGTTCGGCACGAAAGTGCGCTCCACAGGACTCGTCACGATCGAGAGCATCGACGCACATCAGTTCGGCGAGCTCGAGGAAATCGGCTACCCTGCCGGCCCTTTCCAACTCCTGGTTGAACTGGTTTCCGCTGCCGGCAACTCGCAGGTTCGACCAGAAATCGGTTCGCAGTGCGCGGATTTCGGCGATCGCCTTGGTCAAGCCCTCGGCCGTTCGGGTGACACCGCAACCCGCATAGAGGATCTCGCCCAGTTGTCGATGGAACCTGTCGGGGCCGTGTGTTCCGCCGACCGAGAGCAGCAGGTCCACCCGACCCCTCACGTCAGTGAGCGTCGACGTCACAGCGGGATCGGACAGTTCGAGTGGAGTGGATCCGAGTAGCGGTGCAAGATAATTCGGAATCGCGTACGGGAGGGTGAACCAGCCGTCGACGCATGCCGAGAGCAACGAATTGGCGCCGAGGCGGTTGGCCCCGTGGTATCCCCAGCCTGCCTCACCACCGACGAACAAGCCGGGGATGGAGGTCATCTGGTCGTAGTCGTTCCACAGTCCTCCCATGGTGAAGTGGGCTCCGGGGGCGATGCGCATCGGCACCGTATAGGGGTCTTCGCTGGTGGCGTCGCGATACATCGAGAACAGATTTCCGTATCGCTCCTCGATGGTCTTGCGGCCGAGCCGTGCCAACGCATCGCGGAAATCCAGGTACACACTGTTTTTCAGAGGGCCGACGCCGTGACCGGAGTCGATTTGCTCGCGGGCGGCCCGTGAAGAGACGTCGCGGGGAGAGAGGTTCCCGAACGCAGGATATTTGCGCTCGAGGTAGTAGTCGCGTTCGTTTTCGGGAATGTCGCCGGGCTCACGATCGTCTCCGGGCTTGGCCGGTACCCAGATCCGGCCGTCGTTGCGCAGGGATTCGCTCATCAGAATGGTTTTCGACTGCCACTCGGAGTTGACGGGAAGCGCCGTCGGATGGAATTGGATGAACGAGGGTGAAGCCATCAACGCACCGCGTCGGTGCGCTCGCCACGCGGCCGTGGCGTTGGAATTCTTCGCAAGTGTGGACTTGTGGAATACGGTTCCGTAGCCGCCGGATGCCAGTACGACGGCATGGCCTGTGGTGGCGCCGATCTCACCGGTCACGAGATCGCGTGTGACTATCCCTTGTGCTCGCCCGTCCGAAACGATGAGATCGAGCATCTCGGTTCGGGTGTGTAGGTTGACCGTTCCGGCTGCGATCTGACGTTGCAGTGCCTGCGACGACGCTATCTGCAACTGCTGGCCTGTCTGCCCGCGCGTGTAGTACGTGCGCGACACCTGAACGCCGCCGAAGGATCGGGTGGCCAGAGTGCCGCCGTACTCGCGAGCAAACGGTGCCCCGATGGCATTCATGTGATCGATGACGCGTACGGATTCTTCGGCGAGACGGAAACAGTCGGCCTCACGGCCCCGGAAATCACCGCCCTTGACGGTGTCCTTCACGAAGCGGGCGAGACTGTCGTTGTCCACTTTTCGAGCGCGAGCAGCGTTGATGCCTCCTTGCGCGGCGACACTGTGTGCACGGCGGGGTGCATCGTGGAAGGTGAAGGACTCGACGTGGTAGCCCAGTTCACCGAGGGAGGCGGCGCAGGCCGCGCCGGCGAGGCCGGTACCGACGACGATGACCGTGAACTTGCGCCGGTTGAGTGGGCTGACGAGCTTGTAGTCGAGTTTGCGAGTGGGCCAGGCCGTCGCCGGATCGCCGGCCGGGACCTTACCGTCCACCGGTGTCCCGATGCTGCGCAGATCGTCGAGTTCGAAGCTGTTCACTTATGACGCTCCTGTCTTCGAGATGGCGCCGGTCATGACCGCGATGGGGATCGACATGTTTCCGACCATCACGACGAGCGCAAAGATTCCGGAGAGTGCAACGCCAATCTGGCGCAGTCGTTGGCCGGTCACGCCGAGATCGTTGACCGCGCTCCAGAGTCCGTGTGCGAGGTGCATTGCCAGCAGAGCCATCGCGACGATGTAGAACGCTGCCACCAGCGGACGCTCGAAGCTGGCAATCAGATTGTCGTATGCGTAACTCTGTGTGCGCGTGGCCGCTTCGTACTCGCTGCTGCCGATGGGTCGGGTTCCGGTCGTGAGGTCGAGTATGTGGAAAATGACGAATAGCAGCAGCACAGCTCCGGTGACGGGCATCGTGCGCGCTGTAAAGGACTTGATTCCCAGACCTTTACGTCGAAATTTTCCTCGAGCTCGGCGTCCGCGGACGGTGAGCAGCCAGGCACACCAGACGTGTGCGACCAATGACGCGAGCAAGACGATGCGAAGAATCCACAGAAGTCCCTCGTAGGGCAGGAAGGGTTCGAACACCGTTCGTAGCCAGTGTGCGTAGTCGTCGAAGTGATCGGCACCGGTGTAGACCTTCAGGTTTCCGATCATGTGGACGAGAACGAAAGCGGCGAAGATCAGTCCTGTCACGGCCATCAGAATCTTGCACGTGATGTTGGACGGCCGCGGTCGAGCTTGGAGTGAATCGCCGGTAGCTCGCGATACACGGGTCGGAGCACTCACAGACAAACCTCCCACGCCAGACTTGCCGGACAGGTGCCGTCAGCCTAAGCCCGATCGGGGTTTTCGGCCAACGGATGGGTGCCCGACTTGTCTGTTAATGCAGGTGAATGGGAGTGTAGGGGTGCTCATTACCCGAAAGTAAGGAACTCGTGAACGATGTTTGACTCGACGTGGCGACGGTGGTCATGGCGCGCCGGAACGGCATCGGCCCTGGCAGTGGCCTTGTTTGCGGTGGGGTCGCCGGCTGGTGCGCAGGAGACCGTCGACCTGGCCGACGTGTTCAATCCGTTGGTCGTGAAGGCACTCCAAGGCGCTGACATTTCCACCGAATTGACTCCACTCGGGCTCTCGTCCGATGATCCGTGGTTCGACGAACCCGAAATCGAGCCGGGTACCGCCCCCGGCACACTTCTCAAAGCGCGTCCGGTCAGCGTGCAGGTCTACCAGGTCCGCCCCGACGTGGTCTCGGCTCATCAACTGATGTACACCACCACTGATCACTTCGGTCGGCAGGTGATCAGCACCGGAATTCTGATGATTCCCGAGGACGGAACTGCGCCAGGTGATCGCAAGATCATCGGATACGCCGAGGCGAACGACAGCCTCGGCGCGAACTGCGCACCAAGTCACCAGTGGACCGGCGGCAATCAGAGCGACCCGGCGATGTTCTCGGCGCTCGGCCCGGTGGCTCAGATGTTCGGCCACGGCTGGGCAGTGATGATGAGCGACGTCGGCAACGACGGCGACACTGCTCCCCATCCGTTCTCGATCGGACAGTTCTCAGGGAAGGCAACGCTCGACGGCGTTCGGGCAGCACTCGCGCTTCCGGAAGGCGGCCTCGAATCAGACACCCCTGTCGGCATCTACGGTGTCGCCGGAGGCGGTGTCGCAGCGGGCTTTGCCGCGGAACAGGCCCATGAATATGCGCCGGAACTGAACGTCCAGGCCAGTGCCATTCAGGCGATGATGATCGACCCGGCAACGTTCGAGGAAACAGCGGCCGGTGGGATCGGTTCCGGATTCGTCTTCTCGAGCATTCTCGGATTCGACGCGGGCTACCCCGACGTTCGGCTCGACGACCATCTGACTCCGATCGGTCACAACGTCGCCGCAGCCTTCCGCGCGTCCTGCCAGGCGCTCTACCTCGGACTCCCATTCGTTCCGTTCGACGTCCTACTCACCAACCCTTCGCCCCGAACGATCCCTGCGCTGGCCGCGGCGTACGCGGACAACACGTTGGGAAAGCAGGCGCCGGCTTCCAAGCTTCTGATTTCTTCCTGTGAGGACGACTTTCTCGTTCCCTTCAGTGAGGCAGAGCAATTGGCGCAGACATATCGAGCAGACGGCGGCAACGTGGACCTGCTCCCGTCGCATTGCGGGCCGCTCGATTACGTGACCAACCTGTACAAGACGGTGACCGATCAGCTGGGTATGCAGGACATCGCCTGGCTGGCAAAGACGTTCGACGAAGCCGAGGGACGATGAGCTTGCGGAAGTCTCTGACGCGCAGGGATTTTGCGCGCACGGTTCTCGTTGCTTCGGCAGGTATCGGCGGTGCCGTCGTACTGGGAGGCAGGGCGTCCGCGGGTGCTGGTGAGCTCGACAGGTACCTCGACCTGGAAGCAGTGAACGCAAACGCCGAAGCCACGGGCGGCCTGCATCCTTCTCTGCCATCGGATTCCGCGACGCTGCGGTCTTTGGTGGATACCGCCCGAGCCTCGGGAGTGGATCCGCATCGCTATCAGACACTGCTCAAGCAGTACTGGCTCGCGGTCGGGACGGAGTCGGCAGGTATCGATCTCGCTTCGTGGACTCCGTTCGACGGTGTGCACGCGAATCTCGGAAACCTCACCAACACTTTCCAGTTCTACGAGCGACTCCAGCTTGAGCATCGAGAGCTGCAGTGGGCAGGTATGGGAGGAATGGTCGGGCCCGCTTTCGCCGGTGGACTCCTCGACTTGGACTACGGGCGGGTTGTGCTGGAAGTCCAAGCGATCAGCGAGGCGATGGCACTGGTCTGGCGAGAGATCGACCGCATCGGGTCGCCGGTTGCATCGTCGATGGGAGCACCCGAGGACATTGCGGCACTTCTCGAGGTCGGCCACGAGATTCGCCCCGAGGACGTGATGTGGTTCCAGGGGAAAGTGATTGCGATGAGCAAACACATCTTCTCGGACCTGATTCCCATGCACATGGCGTGGGTTCACGACGGTGTCGACGGCATCGCCGAACTCGATCGCGCAGGGCTGCTCGACGAGAACGCCCGTATCGCGTGGAACAACATTGCTTCGGGGACACCGGAATCGGTCTTCGACGGCAATGTGCGTCTGCTGCGAAGGGAGCAGTACCAGTCGGTGGGTGATCAGTGGGACGAGGCGAAGGCCTACCGCGGTAGCGTTGGTCGCTCGTTGACTTACTTGACCACCTTCGCCGCATCACCGTCGATGCCTGGCGTCGTGCCGCCACGCGAGTCGAACCCGCTCTCGTTCGCGGTGGGCAATGCTGTTGTGCAAACGCCGCTTCCGGACTTCAACTGGGCGGACCGGGATGGTCGTTGGACCTACATCAACGATCAGTTGCTCCCGGTCTACAACAACCTGATGAAGAATCAACCGGAACTGTGGCGAGCGACGCTGGCCGCGCCCGTCTCCGTTCGGATAACCGAGCAGCGAATGATCGCTCGCTTGCCGGACATGTTGCGGTCCATGTTGTCGACTCTGGCGATTACGGTCAACTGAACTCGGCGGTGGCGGGGCCTCAGGGTCCCGCCACCGCCCGTGAACTTGTCGGTCAGGCCTGGCTCAGCTCTGCTTGCATGCGCGCGGAGTCCTTGCCGACAGTGCGGGTAGCCAGGTAGATGAATACCGCGGTGAGTGCCAACATGATCGGCACGAGATACATGGCCGAGTTCAACCCGTCGCCGGCGTACTGAGCCAACTTCCCGGTACCGGCATCTGCAAGTGCACGCTTGGCGAACCAGTCCGAGATCGCTCCAACGGCAACCGGTCCGGAGAATCCGCCGAGAAGGTACATGGCAGCGAAGAACAGCGCCGTCGCAGTGCCGCGGAGCCTGGGAACCACGACGTCGTGAATGGCAGGGTAGACGCTGATGTAGAAGCCGTAGGCCAGAAGCCACCCGGCCGAGAACAAGAGCGTGAACATCACGACGTTTCCGCCGTGTTGCAACAGTGCCAGCGCCGTCAAAGGTGCCGCCAATGCCGAGGTTCCGACACCGATCATCAACCGTGCGCGTGGTGAGCGTGCGCTGGCCTTGTCAGCGTAGCGAGCGCCGAGAAGCAATCCGATCAGGCCCGTGATTCCGACGATGATGCCGGTGACCGATGCCGCCGCAGTCAGTTTCAGCTGGTACTGGCGCATGAGCAGCGGGACGACAAACGAATTCACTGCGTAGGCGGCGAAGTTGAACGTCAGCCCGGCAAGGATGAGCCAACGAAGCGTGGGAATTGCGAGCAGACGACGGATCGGGCGGGTGATCGGTGCCTGTGAAACAGCGGCTGCGCGGGCCTCCGGACTTTCGGAACCACCACGAACCGGATCTGCCATGCGGTAGAGCACGACTGCAAGCAGGACACCGGGAATCGCCGCGAGGAAGAACGGTGCACGCCAGCTGTCGAATGCCTCGGCGATCTTGCCGACGGTGAAGTAGGCGAGCATGAGGCCAATTGGCAAACCGAGCATGAAGACACCAAGTGCGCGTGAGCGTCGTTCTGCCGGGTAGATATCACCGATCATCGAGTTGGCTGCAGGTGTGAAGGTCGCTTCGCCCACACCGACGCCGAGACGCGCGAGGATGAACAGCACATAGCTGCCGGCGGCACCGGTTGCTGCCGTCAGTCCGCTCCACACCAGGAGTCCGATCCCGATGATCTTGGGACGGTTCTTCGTGTCGGCCAACCGGCCCAGAGGCAGTCCTGCGACTGCGTAGACGAGGGTGAATGCAGAGGTGATCAATCCCAATTGCAAGTCGCTGAGCGAAAACTCGTTCTTGATCGGCTCGGCAACGACTGAGGGGATCGCCCGGTCGAAGAAGTTGAGCATGTTCGCGAGAAACAGGGCGACGAGTGTGCCGCCGAGAAGTTTGTCACGTGTTCCGACAGGGGCGCCGTCGACGGACGGCAGCGGCGGAGCGTCTCGTTGAATTGACATGATTGTTCCACCCTTTTCGCGAGTGCTGAATGAATTGTGCTGGGGGAGAAGCTCAGGACAGAGCGTCGGCGACCGTTTTCCCGATCGCCTGCATCCCGGCCGCAGTGGGATGCAGTGGAACCGCCGGCTGGGTAGGGACGATTCCCGTGTAGTAAGCAGTGGCAGGGTCCGTGCAGATGTCATGCCCGGCAGTGGTTTCGGTGATGTCGATGTACTCGACGCCGTAACGGGCCGCAGTTGCTGCCATGACCGTGTTGCCGTAGTCGATCACACTCTGGAGATAGTCGGCGTCGCGCGGCCAGAACGGCTGAGTGCCGGGGCAGCCGCCACTACGGATGTATGTTCCGTATCCGACCACGACGATGCGCGCCGACGGTGCTCGATCCTGCGCGACTTCGATCATGGAACTCCAACCTGTGGACGCATTTTCGATCATCTGTCGCTGTTGATCGACGCCACCGGAGGTGAACTTGTCACGGCAGGACGTTCCGGTGGGTTCGGGGAGTGGATTGACGCAGCTCAGAACTGTCGGGAACAACGAGATGTCGTTGGCACCGATGGTGATGGTGACGAGGTCGGTATCAGGCCCCAATGCTGTTGCCTGCGGTGATACTTGACCGGAGAACGTCGATTGTGCGGTGTCCGTGACGTTGGCGGATCGCGCCGACGAGCAGGTCATATCCGTGAGTTGAGCGCCGAGTTCTCGCGCCACCACGGACGGGTAGTTGTCGAGTGATCGTAGACAGCCCGGTGACGACGAGTCCTGCGCGGTGACCAGTGGGCCGGCCGCCGCGGAATCGCCGAGCGCGACGTACTGGATAGTGCTGACCGCTGTCTCGGCACTCGACACACCGGTCCCGAGAGCCGCGATCGAACCGGCAGCCACGACGCCTGCCAGAATGGCTGCGCTGCGCGTTTTCCACGTCACTCGAGGCTCCTCTTGGTCGAAGGTGGGACTTCCAGTTACGCCGCTGATTGTGAATTCGTGAGTGGCGTGGGTTACATAGTGATAGGAAAAAGGCAGGTCGGCCTTGTGGTGGCAATTCAATTCTGTGGAGGGTTTTGTGTCAGGAAACAAAGATCTGCCGTTCGAGCCGATCCTGGTTGGTGGCAGATCTCTGGCCGACCGACTGGCGCAACGCACCCATCCACTGGTCATTGAGACAGTCGATCTGGTCCACCGCGACGTCACCTTCTACCGGTTGCTCCCTGACGAGGCATTGCGTAACGACGTCACCACCATCGTGAGGCGCAATCTGGAACTGTTCATTTCGATGCTGCGGACCGGCGCCGATCTGGCGCCCGAGTTGCTCGCCGACATCAGCGAATCGGCTCGCCAACGGGCTCAGGAATTGGTTCCGCTCGGTGAGGTGCTGCGGGCATATCACTTGGCAGCCGGGCTGTGGTGGGAGACCATCAGCGAATGGGCGGTCCCGGAAGACGGTGTCGCACTTGCCCGCACCGGACGACTCTTGAATGCATACACCGCGGCTTCCGCGTCGGCGGTTCTTGCCGGCTACGGTTCCGACCATGTCACCCAGACGGACGAGGATTCTGCGCGAAGGTCATTGTTCGTAGCACTTTCGACGGGTGTCGATGTTGATCGGGTCTCCGACGATGTGGGCATCAGGTTGGCGCGCCTGTACTGGGTGGTGGCGCTGCACGTCGAACGGAATGACGACGAGTCCTCGACCGAGGTGGACACTGCCGTCGCCGAGCGGAGAAAGGTGCGCCACCTGCAACGAGAGCTTGATCAGGTGGGGCGTGACAAAGCGCTCGGGGTGCTCGGGAGCAGTGGCGGAGCCGTACTGATTCCTATTGTGGAATCGGAACCCGCTGAGGGGAACTGGGCGTCGAGTCCGCAGTATCTTTCATTGTGTCGACGATTGGGTGATCTCGAGAAGGTCATCGGTGCATCGACGGTTGCCGCCGTACATGTCGCGGCACCGCCGGCAATTCCCGCAGCGGTGTCGCAGGCGCGCGAGGTGCTGAACGTTGCCCGAAAGTACGGCCGTACAAGTGGGGTCGTGCGTCTCGAGGATCTTGCAGTCGAGTATCAACTGACCCGCCCGAGCGCTGCGCTGCCGATCCTCGCAGATGTGTTGTCGCGGTTGGAGTCCGATCCTGCCGTGCTCGAGACGCTCGAATCTTTCATCGACTCCGGATTCGATCGAGCTACCACCGCTCGGCAGTTGCACGTACACCCGAACACGGTCGTGTACCGCCTGCGTAAAGCGAGTTCCCTGACGGGACTTGACCTGTCGTCACCGAAAGATCTTGTACAGGTCACCATGGCGCTGGGAGCGCGTCGCGCGCTCGGAATGGAGGCGGACTCTTCCCAAACGTGATGCGTCTGTGGTTCTCTGTGAACGTGTCTGATTCTCGGATTGGCAATCCGGCCGGGAGACATGGCCAGACTGGGTCAGCTGATGGTGCAACGAGGCGCGTGGCGTGATCAGACGTTGATCGACTCCGCCTACCTCGACGAGTTGTCCGCGCCCTCTCCGTCCAATGGGGGGTACGGCTTCTTGACCTGGGTGAACGCGGGCGAGGACTTCTACTCCGTGAATGCGCCGGTGAGCAAGTATGTTTCGCATCCGGTGTGGCAGAACGCGCCTCGGGATCTCTATCTCCAGGAGTTCTTGCGGCTTGTCGTCGCTTCGATCGTGGACGTTCCACCGCCGCCGTACGTCGGGCCTCCCGTGCATGGGTCGGGTGGTCCGCTCATCGACGATCCGTCACAGCTCGTCGGCTTCGCGAACCCCGAATTGATCTTCGACACGATGGTCGGGACGGGGCGAGCAGGAACACCCGGATGCAACATCGTGATCTGCAACAACGAATTGTTGCCGTTCAGTGTCGCCGGCCTGCTCGGGGATGCTGCAGCTCAGATCGGTAACGCGGCAGGCGCGTCGATTCGAGATGCTGGTAGATGACGGTTTCGAACCCGAATTGTTGCCCAATATTTATGTTTAATCTGTGTGACGGTCAGTGAACAGTAAATTTGAGTCAAATGATGCAATCGCGACGAAATGTTCGTTACCGTGGGCTGGACAATCGACAATCTGGGGGTTCGGCTACATGGCAAATGTTCGTAGGTCTCTGACGAAGGGATTGATTGCTGCTTCGGTAATCGCCGCAGCCGGAGTGGGATTGTCGCCGGCGACAGCGAGTGCCGACATCACTCCGACGACGGTCGTCAACGGCATCCTGTCGACGGTGGGCGGCTGCCAAACACCGGTGCGGTCTCTCATTCTTGCGTGCACGAGTGCTGAGACGCTGACACGCCAGTCGCCCGTGCTGCTCGACCTCAACCCCGTGGGCACGAACATCGTCGTCTTGGGTGCCGGCCTCTTCGACGACGGCACGATGCGTCCGATGTTGGTCGACCGGCTTCAGGCGGCGCTCCAGCTGGCCCGTCAGTACCCGCAGTCTCCGATCATCACAAGCGGTGGGGCTCCGAAGGCCGGAGTAACGGAAGCCAGGGCAATGCGCGAATGGCTCGTTGCCAACGGCGTCAACCCGGGCCGGATCACCGAAGAGGGAACTTCGTGGTCGACAGTCGAGAATGCGATCAACTCTGCGCGGATTCTCGCCGATCGAGGCGCGACCGGCGTGGTTGTGGTCTCGAGCGCCAATCACGTGGAGCGCGCGATGGTGGACTTCCGCGTTGCAGTTCTCGGCCGGATCCCGGTCGCAGGCGTAATCGCTGCAACCTGACGTCAGTGATTGTGGGAGTTGGACTTTCGCCAGTTCAACGGCGAGGCGTCGAATCGTCGACGGAAGGCGCGGCTGAACGCTGCATCGGATTCGTAGCCGACAGTTATCGCAATGGTTCCGACCGGCTCGGTGGTTTGCACGAGTAGTTCGGCGGCACGGTCGAGTCGGCGCTCGGTGATGTAAGCGCCGGGCGTCTGGCCGACCAGTCGCGAGAAGCGCTCCGCAAAAGACGATCTCGACAGGGTGGACAGCGTCGCCAGTTCGTCGATGGTCCAGTTGCGTGACGGGTCGTTGTGGACGGCCTCGAGGGCCTGCCCGATTCGTGGATCCATTGCTGCGGTCAACCATCCGCCGTTCGATCCGTCCGCTCGAGCCCACGCTCTGAGGATCTGGACGAAGAGAAGGTCGAGAATCCGGGAAACCATCACGGAGGAACCAGGTTTCGGATCGTCCACCTCGGCGCCCAACAGTCGGCTGCTCACCTCGAGCCACTCGACCGGGGTCCCTTGTGTCGCGCGCAGTTCGACGAAGTCCGGCAGAACGGACAGCAGTCGCTGCGCTGCGACGTCGTCGAGTGTGAAAGTACCGAAAAGCCAACATGTTTCGTTTTTCGGGGGCATCGGCATCGCATTCTCGATCGTATGAGCATGCCCATGGGGTAGCAGTACGAGTTCCCCGGGGCCGAGTTCGATCGGGGCTTTGCCCTGCGTTCTGATCACGATGTCACCGTGCTCGGCAATGTGAAGTGCTCGCACCCCCGTGGGTACCTCCACGGTGAAGTTCTCGCCGTGGACGCAGCGATGAATCTGATCACCGCGAAGGTGGACGACTTCGAGAACGTGCGAGAGGGTGTCCCGGGTTCGAGTCTCGTCGGTGGTGGGTACGTACCGCTGTGATGATGTTGTCCTCATGGATCGATCACTCCGATGGTCTCGAGCATTCGGCGTTTCTGCACAAAAACTTGGCAATCTGGTCATGGTTATTGATCCAGGATCCCCTTAACCTGGGTAACAGGCAAGGCCTGGGTTTCGAAGGCTTGCCGATCGTCGGAGTATTCGTCGCACTGCGTATCTGGAGGAGTTGGTCATGACAGAGAAGGTAAACATCGTTCTGGTGCATGGAGCCTGGGGAGACGGTTCTCATTGGCGTCACGTCATACCCACCCTGCACAACGCCGGGCATCGAGTGGTTGCGGTCCAGAATCCACTTACTTCGCTCGCCGACGACGTGGACCGGACCAGGAAGTTGGCCGAATCGATGGACGGCCCGACCCTGCTGGTCGGACACTCGTACGGCGGCGCGGTGATCACAGGCGCGGGTCATGCGGAAAACGTTGTGGGACTGGTATATATCGCTGCCTTTGCGCCGGACGAGGGTGACAGCCTGGGAAGTATCTTCGCCCGCACGGATCAGCCGGCGGGCGCGGCGAACATCGCGCCGGACGCCGAGGGCTTCTTGTGGATCGCCCCGGACAAGTTTCAGGAGAGTTTCAGTCAGGATCTCGACGACACCGAAGCATTGGTCATGGCGCTGACGCAGAAACCCATTGCGGGTCAGTGCTTCTCGGACCCGTCAGGGCCGCCGGCATGGCGTGGGAAGCCCAGTTGGTATCAGGTTTCAGGGCAGGACCGAATGATTCCGCCGGAAACCGAGCGATGGATGGCAGAGCGTATCGGTGCCCGCGAGATCGAGGAACTCGACGCAGGCCATGCATCCTTGGCGTCCCACCCGCACGAGGTCACCCAGTTGATCCTGCGTGCTGCTGCAGAATTGTCGTGACGGCGTAAATCGTCCGGCTGTTCGAGTGGGCTGCCCATCACGACTAATTTGTCGTCAGTCCTCGGAACTGCCCAGTCGGTGAAGCAGCGCTGTCAGCGTGGTGATGTCGTCCGTATCCCATTTCGCGAGTCGGGCGCGCCAGCGATCTATCTGGTGATTGCGGATGGTCGTGAGCTTCGTTCGCGCCTCAGGGGTCAGAGCTACCAACTTGGCGCGAGCGTCGTCGGGATCGGGGATTCGTTCCACCAGGCCGAGTCGAGCTGCGGCGTCGATTTGCCTGGTCAAGGTGGACTTCTCGATATCGAGGGTGCAGATCAGGTCGGACATCCGCACCGCATCCGAACGGTTCAGGATGACCAGAACCGGGTAGAGCGCCGGATCGAGTTTGGGATGAATTGCGCGCGCATAGGTGCGCGCCTGGGCGCGTCCTCGTTGCCACATGTCGGCAAGTTCCATCTCCAGGCCCGTGATCGGATCTGAAACCACTGTCGTTTCCCCTTTGGTGCGATTCGTTCGGTGTTCATCAAACCAGAAGGGGGCCGAAGTGATTTGGGTGAAGTCACGCTGAGCGAAAGGTACGTTCGGCGTACTGAAGGCGCCGGGCGTACCTTTCGCTCGCAAAAGTGCGTGGGTCAAGCCACCGCATACGCCCGCACGCACGTGTTCAGGTCGTGGGTGAGATCGGCCGCGGTACTGGTCGGAGAACCGAATTTCACGACGGACCCGTCGCTCCCGTGGAACAACAGCGTCGGAAACGAAGTGGCGCCGAGCCTGCGTGCTCGGACGAAATCAGCGCGGGCGGCATCCTTCGAGGCGGCGGTGAACAGGGAAGACACCGCGGCAGATGGGTCGAGTTGGAGGGATTCCGCGATGGATCGGTACGTCTCGGGATCGGAAAGGCTGCGACCGTCTCGGTAGAACGCGATCTGCATGGCCTCCGCGATGTCGAGGGCGCGTGTCGGATCTTGCGCGCGCAGTGCGGCGAGTCCGATCGCTGCATCCGTCGAATCCATGACGAACCGCCCATCAGTCACCAGTTGTGAATATCCGTCACCGAAGACAGCGCCGGTCTGGGCGGCGATGGTGGCGTTGGCTGATTTCAGGTACGGAGCCGAAGACATGGGCGCGACGCGCTCACCGGTGAACAGTCCGCCGCTGACCACGGACAAGTCGATGGAATCGGCATTTTGACGGACGAACTCCGTCAACGCAGGGCCGAAGCCGAAACACCACCCGCAATAGGCGTCGAAGACGTAGGTGAGTTGCGTCTTGCCTGCTGTTTCCGAGCGTGATGTCTGCACTGGAAGATTCCTATCCGAGCGTGAACTGATTGATACCCTGACGGTATGTCGCATTCGGGTATTCGGTCACGGTGAAGATGAGTCCCGAACTAGTGAAAAACAGACAAGTACCCGTCCGGGACGTCGGGTACGCATCGTCGGTGGCAGATGCGACCGAGATCGAAGTACTCAGCCTGGACACCATTCGCATCAACGGGGGAAGCGCAGAGTTCGTCGGCCCCCAACGTCCGCAATTTCACTTGCTCGCTCTGGTGACCGAGGGCTCGGCGCTACACACCATCGACTTCGTGAACTACGCGGTGAGCCCGGGGACCGTGTTCTGGGTCAGACCGGGGCAGGTGCAACAGTGGGGGCGAATCCAGGATTTCGAGGCGACGGTTGTTCTGTTCACGCCCTCGTCGCTCGATGCCGTCAGTCAGCAGTTGTTGGACGGGAACGCCCGCAGTCGGCAGGCAGCGTGGCAGTTGTCCGGCGAGAACCTCGAGACCATCAGCACGGGTATGAAACACCTGAACCTGAACTACGGCTGCCCGGATACTTCCGCGCCGGTCGTTCGCGCGGCCATTCTGCGGCACACGCTGACAGCAATTCTGTTGAAACTGACCCATCTCGGTGGACAGGAACAGAGTTCCGTGCTGGCGCACAATGACGTGTTCGAAAGGTTTCATGCCGTTGTCGAACGTGACTTCGCCACGGTCCGTTCGGTTTCGGAGTACGCCAACAAGATCGGGTACTCCGAGAAGACTGTGCTGCGGGCCACCCGAGCCGCTGCCGGGATGACGGCAAAGCAGTACATCGATCAGCGTGTGGTTCTCGAAGCGAAACGTCTGCTGTCTTTCGGCACGGACACGGTCACCCAGGTGGCGTCGAAGTTGGGGTTCGACGATTCTGCGAACTTCACGAAGTTCTTCGCCACCCGGGTGGGTGTTTCTCCGCTGACCTTCCGTCAGGACGTCAGAGCGCGCTGAATGCCGCCCATCGCGCGTCGGCGCTGTCGAGGGTTCCGATACTGTTCTGCCCCTTGCCATGTGCGATGCCGTCCAGATCCTGGATGATCCAGTAGATGGCAAAAGGATGGCTGCCGAACCAGAGATCACCGCTGACGTCCAGAGCGTGCGCCGGATCGGGTGTCAGGTTGTCGAACAGTGGAGTGTTTCGCACGATGGATGCGTCGTACTGCTGCCCGGAAAGTACGGCGACGGTCTGCGCCGCATGCTCGGGTAGGAGTTCCGGCGAGACGGGGGAAATCGTGCCGGTGTCTTGATTGTTGGTCGCGTTGACTTCCGATGCCGGCCTGGTGAATCCGGCCTCGGTGACCAGTGTGGAGATGGGAGTGGTCGGTGGCACGGTGAACAGGTTTCCGCTGTAGCCGAGAAGGATCGCAAGGCTCTGGCCGGCAGCCGCGGACTTGACGCCTTCGAGGCCGGATTCCAGCTTTCCGATCATGGCGGTAGCTTCGCTGCCTCGATCGAGCTGTGCCCCAGCGTGTTCGAGCACATCACGCCACGGCGCCGAGTACGGGAGGACCAAGGTTGGCGCCACGGAATTGATCTGCGCGAACAGGCTCGGTAGTGGACCGGCATTGCTCATCAAGATCTCGTCGGGTTCGACGGACGCGATCTCCTCGACGGCGGGGTTGGCGAAGAAAGTCGGCTTGTCGAGAACTTCGACGCCCTGCTCGCGCAGAATCGACTTGGCGACGTCCGATCGCAGGGTGCTGTAGACGACGGTGGGCTTCACGCCGAGTGCGAGTGCACTCAACCCCGCGTACTCGTCGAGCGCGAGAATGCGCTGCGGTGAGGCCGGAACTTCGACGGTGCCGAGTTCGTGGGTGACGGAGCGAGTTGCAGAGGCGGTGTCGGACTCGGCGGAGCTGCTGCACGCGCTTGCGCCGGCGACGGTCAGGAGAAGCGCCGAGACGATGCCGAATGCGGTTCGGGTGGTGAACATCTGAGGTCAACGATCCATTCGTGGGAAGAAGAAGGACAGGAGGGTACCGGCCAGCAGTAGGCCGGAGCAGACGAAGAGGGCCTGGGAGTATCCGGAAACCAGTGCTTCGGTCGGCGCGCTGTCCGAACGTGCCGTCGAGGAAGCGGCGACGCTCACGAGAACGGCTAGTCCGAGTGAACCGCCGATCTGACGCGATGTACTCAGTAGCCCGGATGCCATGCCGACTTCTTCGGGGGGAGCGTCGGCGGTGGCGACGTTACTGAGCGGCATGAACGACAGACCGATGCCGATGCTCGCCAGAAGCGAAGGCACCAGGATGACGGCCCAGAAGGGACTGTCGAGGTTCATGGTCGAAAACATGAAAGTTCCGATTGCGGCGACTGCTGTCCCGACTACGAGCAGCGGTCGAACTCCGTAGCGCGGAAGGAGTTTGGTGGACGCGAGGATGCCGATCACCAGGCCGAAGCAGAAGGGCAGGAAAGCCAGACCGGTGGTGGTCGGTGAATAGCCCAGCCCGCGTTGCAGGAAGAGTGAGACGAAGAAGAACGCGCTGAACTGTGCCGCGCACACCAGGCACATGATGGCGTTGGCCAGTCCGATTCGGGGTCGAAGCAGGGTGGACAGTCGTACCAGTGGTGTGGCGCAGCGGCTTTCGACCACAACGAAAGCAGTGAGCAGCGCGATCGTGAGCGCGAATCCACCCAGCACGTAACCCGAAGTCCAGGAATGTGATTCCGTGGCGATCACTGTGCCGACAAGGGCGGTGATTCCGGCCGTCGCCAAGATGGCTCCGGGGAGATCGAGAGAGCCGCCTCTGGCGGCTTGGCCGGCCGGCAGGCCGCGGGCACCGGCAACTGCGGCGATCAGGGCCACTGGTGCGCCGGCGAACATCACCCATCGCCAACTGAGCCCTTCGGTCAAAATGCCGCTCAGGACGACACCGAGTGCGCCGCCCAGTGCTGACGACATTGCGCCGATGCCGAATGCCTTGGCCCTGGCGCGTCCGGTGGGAAAGGCCTGACTGAGGGCGGCGAGCCCGGCCGGCGCGATCAGTGCAGCGCCGACGCCTTGAAGCGCCCGAGCTCCGACAAGCATTTCGGCGGACACGGAGAAGGTGCCGACGATGCTGACGAGGGCGAACAACAGAAGCCCGGAAACCAGAACTCGACGAGTGCCCATCACGTCGCACAGACGACCGCCGAGAAGCAGCAGTCCGCCGAAGGCGAGGGCGTACGCGTTGACGACCCAGGACAACCCGGCGTCGGAAAAGTTCAGCGATTCCTGGATGTCGGGCAGCGCGACGTTGATGACCGACATGTCGAAGGCCACCAGGAACTGCGCTGCCGCGGCGGCTGTGAGGACCAGAGCCGGTGCGGCTACCGCTCGAGTTGTTGTTGTCATTGCAGGTACCTAATTTGTATACGCGTTCTCATAAGTAGTTAGGTTTACCTTGCTGGCGACTGAGATGCAAGGGGTTCCCCGGGCGAGAGCGTCGTAGCAGGGGCGCGCACAATCGACGGATGGCCGAAAAGATGGAACCGAGATCACCGCGGCTCGGACGTCCCCCGACGATCACGTCGGAGCAGATAGTCGACGAGGCGAAACGGCAGCTTCAGACCGGCGGCGCCGACGCGTTGAGCATGCGCGCGTTGGCGAAGTCGCTCGGCACCACGCCGATGGCGCTGTACCGGCACGTGGGCGACAAGGAACAGCTGATCAGCGCGGTGCTCGATGTGTACTCACAAGATCTCGGCGCGCTGGTCCTGCCGCAGGATCAGGTCGAACGGCTTCGCACGATCTTCACCGCGATCTTCGAAAAGCTGGCGTCGGAGCGCTGGATCATCGAGTTGCTTCAGCGCGGTGGCCGTGGTGGGAGCGGCGCTGTGGTCTTGGTCGATCGGGCGATGGCCGCGTGTGTCGAACTCGGTATGTCACCTCGTCGCGCACTGTTGATCTATCGAGCGCTGTGGAACTACACACTCGGCGCATTGCTCAACATCTACGACACCACTACGCGACCGGAAGGCAGCGTGTCACCTCTCGCGGTCAAGATCCGAGAAATCGGGCCCGAGAAACTGCCGGTGCTCAGTGAGGTGCTCGAGGACTGGCCGGGAGGGACGACGACTGAGAGCTACTTGGAAGGACTGGAAGTCTTGATCAGCGGATATATGAACTCCGACTGAGTGTGTTCACAGCAGTCCGTGCCGCGGTGGGATTGTCCCGGACAGTGTCCACCGGCCGATGTGTTGGACCTTCCACCTCGTCGGATCGTGCAGGGTGTGCGTGCGCGCGTCACGCCAGAATCGGGAGAGGTTCGCCGATTCGCCCGCGCTTCTGGTGCCACCGATCTCGAACAAAGTGCTCGTGGCCGCCAATGACGCCCTGGCGCCGACCACTTTGGCAGTTGCAGCGTCGATGGATGCTCGGGCCGTGGAGTCCTCGGTGGGATCACGACGCGCCACGTCGATCGATCGCGCTGCTTCCGCCAAGAGGGATCTGGCAGCGCGAACCTCGATTGCCGCTTCGCCGGCGAGTTGAACGAGCAGTGGATCCTCCACCGCTGTATCGACTTTCGCCTCGAAGAAGGGACGCGCCTTTGCCGCGAGTTTCACGGATTCACGCAGTGCAGCCGACGCGATGCCGGTGTCGATCGCGGCGTGCAGGATCTGGGCCTGTGCTCCGTAGGTGGTCGGGTGAGTGAAGAGCGACGTGAATGGTACGACATTGAACCGCGGCACCGAAACGGATTCCAGGGTCACAGTTCCGCTTGCAGTTGTCTTCTGTCCCATGCCGTCCCAGTCGTCGACGATCGACAGTCCGGGAGTATTCCGGGGTAGGTAGACCGCGGATTTCACCTGTGCGCCGGTCTCGGTGAATTGATCCGCATTGGCGGCACGCACCACGATCCAATCTGCGAAAAGTGCTCCTGTGCAATAGAATTTTCGACCTTCGAGCACAAAGTCTTCCCCGTCGGGGGTGAGAGTGGTGCCGTCGATGTCGATGGTCTTGTTGCCGCGCTCGCTCTGGGCGTTGGCGATCTGCTTGCCCGACAATGCTTCGGCGTAGAAGAACTGCTTCTGCTCGTTAGACCCCTGGTACCGGAGCGCTTCCAGGAAAGTGAAGTGGCTGTGCGGAATCTGCGCGATGCTGGGATCGCCCTCGGCGAGTAGGCGGAAGACCTCGGCCAACGTCTCGGTGCTTGCGTCGATGCCACCGAACTCCTTCGGCACCGAGAGTCCGAGCAAGCCGGACCGCGCCAGGGTGCGAACCTCGTCGTGGGGAAGGAGGCGCTGCGCATCGCGGACTCCGGCACCCGCCGCGAACTCGTCGGACAGCTGTGACGCCACCGAGAGCGCCTCGTCCTCGCTGGTGATGCGGTGCGCGATCTCCTGAATGTCCACAGCAGTCATGCTGCCACCGTTTCACAGTCGCAGCACCCACCCAACACTTACAACCTGTGTGATCGCTACCCTGGAAACCGCTGGGAACTGCATGTTTGCTGGGTTTCATGTCTACTGAACGTATCGCCGACGAGATCAAGTTCGCCTACTGGGTGCCCAATGTCAGTGGTGGTCTGGTCACCTCCGACATCGAGCAGCGGACCAGCTGGGACTACGAGTACAACAAGAAGCTGGCACAGACCGCCGAGAACAACGGCTTCGAGTACGCCCTGAGCCAGGTACGTTACGAGGCGAGCTACGGGGCCGAATTCCAGCACGAATCCACGAGCTTCAGCCTTGCGCTTCTCCTGGCCACCGAGAAGCTCAAGGTGATCGCCGCGGTGCATCCGGGACTCTGGCAGCCGGCAGTGTTGGCGAAACTGGGCGCTACCGCTGACCATCTGTCGAACGGTCGATTTGCCGTCAACGTCGTCAGTGGTTGGTTCAAGGACGAGTTCACGCATCTAGGCGAGCCGTGGCTCGAGCACGACGAGCGCTATCGGCGGAGCGCCGAGTTCCTTCAGGTTCTTCGTAAGATCTGGACGGAGGACGACGTCGATTTCCGTGGCGACTTCTACCGCATCCACGACTTCACGTTGAAGCCGAAGCCTCTCAACACTCCGGAGCGCCCCAATCCCGAACTGTTCCAAGGTGGTAACTCGGCGGCAGCCCGTGAGAACGCGGGCCGGTATTCGGATTGGTACTTCAGTAACGGCAAGGACTACGACGGCGTCACCGAACAGTTGGTCGACGTTCGCCGTGTTGCTCGTGAGAACGATCGGGAGGTCAAGTTCGGGCTCAACGGATTCATCATCGCCCGCGACACCGAGGCGGAAGCAAAGGACACACTGCGCGAGATCATCGCCAAGGCCAACCGCCCTGCGGTCGAGGGATTCAAGAATGCAGTCCAACAGGCCGGCGCGTCGACCGCGTCCAAGGACGGGATGTGGGCGGATTCGACGTTCGAGGACTTGGTTCAGTACAACGACGGTTTCCGCTCGCAACTGATCGGCACGCCGGAACAAATCGCGCATCGGATCGTCGAATATCGCCGTCGCGGTGTCGATCTGATTCTCGGCGGATTCCTGCATTTCCAGGAGGAGATCGAATACTTCGGGGCCAAGGTGCTTCCGCTGGTTCGTGAACTCGAAGCAGCCGACAGCGACGAGCAGGTGCTCGTCACCGCCGGCTGATCGCCTGATCTCTCAGGACTTCGCGTGGCGTTTCGCCAGCATCCAACGTGAGATCTTCATGTCCCTGGCTTTTCGCTCGATGGTCAGCAGGTCCAGCGGAGCGTTGAACTTCTGAACGGCCAGTGATTTCACACTGCTGAACTCACGCAGCCCATCGGCTCCGTGGATACGGCCGAATCCGGAATCGCCGACCCCGCCGAACGGCAGGGCGGCGATTCCGGCGAATCCGAGAACCGAATTGACCGTGACGACACCGCATTCGAGCTTTTCGGCAATCGCTCGGCCCTTCGACGAACTCTTGGTGAACACCGAGGCGCCCAAGCCGTACTTCGATGCATTGGCGCGCTCGATCCCCTCGTTCATGTCGGCGACCTTGTTCACCACGACGCTCGGGCCGAACGTCTCCTCGGTGATCGCCGTGGAATCCTCCGGAACATCCGTCAGGATGATCGGATCGATGAACGGACCGTTGAACGAATCAAGTCCGCCGAGTACAGCTTTCGCGCCGCGACTGAGAGCGTCTTCGATCTGGCCCCGGACTATCCCAGTCTGCTTTCCCAGCGTCATCGGCCCGTAGGTCGAGCTGTCGGTGGCGCCGGCGTGGGCGTCTCGTAGCGCGGCGGTGAGCTTGGACAGGAAGGCGTCGTACACGGGCGCTGCGACGTAGATTCGTTCGACGCCGGCACAGGTTTGTCCGCCGTTGCCCACTGCCCCGAATGCCGCGAAGCTCACGGCCGCATCGAGGTTGGCGTCGGAGTCCACCAGCATGGCGTCCTTGCCGCCGCATTCGGCGACCAGGGGGGTGAGGGTGTCCGCGCAGGCGGCCATTACGCGCTTTGCGGTAGCGGTCGAACCGGTGAATGCGATCTTGTCGACACCGGACGAACACAGAAGTGCACCGGTTTTTCCGTCACCGGTAATGGTCTGCAGGACAGGGTGTCCGGGTGCGGCGATGTTCCACAGCCGGGCCAATTCGACGCCGACGCCTGGTGAGAGTTCGCTCGGTTTGAAGACTACGGCGTTGCCGGCGGCCAGTGCGTAGCCGATCGACCCCATCGGTGTGTACAGCGGATAGTTCCAGGGGCCGATCACGCCGACGACGCCCATCGGCCGGTAGCCGACGGATGCAGACTGGTTGGCGCTGATCAGTCCTGCACCGACGCGTCTGCGGCGCAACACTTTCTGTGCGTTGCGTGCCGCCCAGTCGAGATGTTCGACGGCCAGCATGACTTCGAGTAGTGCGTCGTCGCTGGGTTTTCCGGTCTCGGCGGAAATGATCGCCGCCATCGATTCGGCGTGAGTGGCGATCGCGGCGCGGAAATTGCCGAGCACCTTCCGGCGGCCTTGGAATCCGAGTTGATCCCACCACTTCGACGCCGTGCGTGCTGCGGCGACCGCTTTCTCGATCTCCTGCTGGTCTGCAATGGGGTGCTGCGCGACCACGGAATCATTGCGAGGGTCGAGGCTCGCGAAAGTGTGATCGTCCGATCTCGGATCTGTCGACGTGGACGTGCTCTGGCGGCCGAGCTGTTCTGTCATGTTCTTCAGATCCTCCACATGTCGGTGCATCACATATATGTGATGTGATTTACTGTGCTGGTAGTCACAGTATGCGTCGGACCGAGCTCCGACAAGCCTCCAGCCTCATCTCACTCGGGAGTTTTCGATGTACATGGATTTCACGCAGGAGCAGTCTGATTTCGCCAAGTCGGTAGCGTCGTTCTGCAAGAAGGAAAGTGGTACCCGTGAGCAGCGAGACCTGCTGACCGATCATGGCGCCCATAACCACAACCAGGCGTTCTACGAGAAGATGGCGGAATTGGGATGGCTCGGGCTGACTGTCCCGGAGGAATACGGCGGATCCGCCGGAAGCACGGTCGACCTGTGCATCTTTCTGGAGGAAGCCGCCAAGGGCATGGCGCCGATCGGTGGACTCGGCCCGACCGTCATCACCGGGGCTGCATACGAGAAGTTCGGCAGTCCGGCCCAGAAGGAGGCAGTGCTCGGCGGGATCGTCCGTGGCGCGTCTCAGTCGATCTCGATGTCCGAACCCGAAGCGGGCTCCGACGTGGGAAATCTGAGTTGCCGCGCCGAGAAGGTCGACGGTGGGTGGCTGATCAACGGCCAGAAGACGTGGTGTTCCAACGCGCACTTCGCCGAGAACATCCTTCTGGTGGCTCGCACATCCCGAAGTGAAGGCAAGCATGAGGGCCTGACGATGTTCCATGTCCCGGCCGACATCTCCGGATTGAAGATCAGTGGAATCGACACCATGGGCGGCAAGGAGGTCAACGATCTCTACTTCACCGACACATTCCTGCCCGAGGACGCGGTGGTTGGCGAAGTCGGCAACGGCTGGCGTCAACTCATGGCCGGACTCAACATCGAACGCCTCATCCTCGCGGCGATGATGCTCGGGACCGCGCAGCGCGCTTTCGACGACACCCTCGAATTCGTCACCACGCGTAAGCAGTTCGGCCGTCCGGTCGGATCGTTTCAGGCGCTTCGCCACCGGATCGCGGATCTCGCCACGGAGATCGAATGCGGCCGTCTGCTGGTCTACAGCGTGGCCCGAATGGTCGACGCCAACCCGACCAAGATGTTCCCGCGGGAAGCGTCGATGGCCAAGCTCAAGCTGACCGAGACCGCCAAGAAGGTCGCGCTCGAGGGGATGCAGATGATGGGTGGGTACGGTTACGCGACTGAGTTCGACATGGAGCACCATGTGCGAAAGACTCTTGTGTCCTCCATTTATGGTGGTACCAACGAGATTCAGCGAGACATCATCGGCAAAACGTACGGACTGTGAGGATCGGTTGTGGCAACGTCTGCACGCACTCGGAGAGCGACATCTGAGCTGAGGAGACGGCCACAGTTGTCGGAGGACGTGGCCAACCACGTTCGCAACCTGATCATGTCCGGCTCGGTCCGTCCGGGCGAGTTCGTCAGGCTGGACGAAACCGCGGCCGACCTCGGGGTCAGCGTCACGCCGGTGCGAGAAGCCCTCGTCGCATTACGCGGCGAGGGGATGGTCGAGTTGGTTCCGCATCGCGGCTATCTCGTCTCGCCCCTCAGTCGCCAGGACATCGAAGACATCTTCTGGTTGCAGGGGCAGATCGCGGTCAAGCTGGCGTTGCGGGCGATGGACAGCATCACCGCTGATCAACTCGCGGAACTCACGGAACTCAATGCCGATTTGCGAGCGGCGGTCGACGCTTCGGATGCAGCTGCGATCGAGCAGTGCGAATTCGAGTTCCATCGCCTGATCAATCGCGCTGCGGGTGGTGCGAAGTTGGCATGGTTCCTGTTCGGCGCGATTCGGTACACCCCTGCTCGTCTCTACGCGACGGATCCAGGCTGGGGTGAGCTTGCGGTATCGAGCCACGATGCTTTGATCGCGGCGTTCGAGAAGCACGATCGAGAACAGGTGGACGCGCAGATGAGTCTGCAGTTCTCCGACGGCGCTGCTCGACTTCTCGCTCACCTCGACAACATCGGGATCTGGGACTGAATGCAGGAGCTCAAGACGGCGGCAGGGCGGGTGCGAGCAGGATCGCCGCACATTCGGCGACCAGTTCTTCTTCCGTCACGTCGATGTACCCGTCGAGCCATGCACTGAGGGTCTGCGCCAGGCCGCCGACCAGGAACGTGGCCGTCAGGGTCAGATGACCGCTGTCGTTCAATCGGTAGAAGGTCTTCGCGTTGGCGGCCAGGAGACCGATGAATATCGTCGTCGACGCTTGGCGTTTCTCGGCCAGGACAGGGCTCGTCAGGGCGCTGGAGAACAGTAGACGTCCGCGACGGGGATCGTTCGCGATAGTGCGGACGATGTTCGCGATTCCAGCGAGCGCCTTGCCGCGTTCGGTCTCGGCGGCGTCCACTGCAGCCTGGGTTGAAACGGCGATGTCCGTGATGACGGTGTCGTAGACGGCCGACATCAGAGCATCACGATCGGTGAAGCTCTCGTAGAAGTACCGCGCCGCGACACCGGCCTTCTTGCACACTCCGCGGACCGTCAGTTCGGGCTCGGCGGAGCCCATGAGTTCCAGACCGGCCTCGATCAGCGCCTCCCGTCGTTGGGCTACGCGGAGCGCGCCGTCGACGCCACCGTACGAACGCGGTTGGTCATTCATGAAGACCATCTTTGCATCCAGAGATTGCTTGACATCTCGGCATTTCGGCGTTTCACTCATCTGAGAACATGCGTTCGCAGATATCGACTCGAAGGGGTTCTGCCATGACGGTGAGTAGGGATTCGATGGACGGGCGCGAGGAAGCGGTGGCAGGCGGCATCGGAGCGGTCGGCGTCCAGGCGGTCGACATCGACGCCGAGGTTGAAAAGGCGATGTCCGGGCTCGGACTGTTGGCCGCCGGCGCCAACGTCATCATGCAGTTGGCGCGCCCGGCGGTGGGGTACGGCGTGTATGAGAGCAAGGTCGAGACGGGTCGGTTGGATCGGCATCCGGTGAAGCGAACCCGGACGACGCTGACGTATCTCGCCGTCGCAAGCCTGGCGACGGACGAAGAAAAGAAGCTGTACCGACGCGCAGTCAACGGCTCTCACAAGCACGTTCGCTCCGATGAGAACAGCGCGGTCGAATACAACGCGTTCGATCCCGAACTGCAGTTGTGGGTAGCCGCCTGCCTGTACCGAGGCTTCGAGGACGTCTACAAAATCTTGTACGGGGATCTCGATCCGGTCACCCGGGATGCGTTCTATCAGCGCAGCGCCACGTTCGGTACAACCCTTCAGATGCGACGCGACATGTGGCCGGCGGACCGGGATGCGTTCGAGGTCTACTGGAACGAGAACCTCGACAAGGTGGCGATCGACGAGACGATTCGTGAGCATCTCTACGGGATCGCGTCGGCGACCTTCACTCCGAAGTTGTTGCATCCCGTGGTCGGTCCGCTCAACCGATTCGTCACCACCGGGTTCCTGCCCCAAGCCTTTCGTGACGAAATGCGGCTCCCGTGGTCAGTGCGTCAGCAGCGTAACTTCGACCGATCCATGCGCGTCGCCGCGCTGGTCAATCGGTTCAGTCCGAAGATTCTGCGGATGTTTCCCTACAACTTCTATCTCTGGGATCTGCGTCGGCGCATCGCCAAGGGAATCCCGTTGGTCTGAGCCGACTCTGGCACTTGAAGTGATTGACACCACAGGTGAATCGGACACATACCCGACATAGTTGAAGTTGACGTCAAGTTTCATCATTCCTGTGGAGGCTGTCAGTGGCGAACATCGAAGGCGTATGTGACCAGCGATTCTCTGGCTTGAAGGAGGCGCTGGCACGCAATCTCGATTCCGGCGAGGACGTCGGGGCAGCGATCGCACTGACGATCGACGGCGAATCCGTCGTCGACATGTGGGGCGGTTGGGTCGACGTCGAGCACACTGCTCCTTGGTCTCGCGACACCGTTACCAATGTCTGGTCCTGCAGCAAGACCGTGACCGCACTGGCCGCGCTCATGCTCGTCGACCGCGGGTTGCTTGATCTCGACGCCCCGGTCGCGCAGTACTGGCCGGAATTCGCAGCAGCGGGCAAGGACCGAATTCGGGTCCGGCAACTGTTGTCGCACACCTCGGGTGTGTCGGGGTGGGATCAACCGTTCACCCTCGAGAACATTTGCGACGACGAATATGCCACCGCCCGGTTGGCGACGCAGGCTCCGTGGTGGGAACCGGGTACGGCATCCGGATACCACGCCCTCAACTATGGCCATCTGATCGGCGAGGTCGTCAGGCGCATCGACGGACGAACCCTCGGTAGCTTCATCGACGAGGAAATCGCCGGCCCGCTCGATGCTGATTTCCGCCTGGGCTTGCCGAAGTCGGAATACGGGCGAGTCTCGAATGTGATTGCGCCACCGCCTTTGCCGATCGACATCGCGGCACTCGGGATGGACAACATCATGGTGAAGACATTCACCGCGCCGCCGGCTGACGCTACAGGTTCGTGGACCGACGGGTGGCGCGCCGCCGAGATCGGTGCGGCCAACGGTCATTCGAATGCGAGGGCACTCGCAAGGATCCAATCGGTGATCGCGTGCGGTGGCAAGGTCGGTGACGTTCGCTTGCTGTCGGAGGAAACGATCGACAAGATCTTCGAGGAGCAGTCGTACGGGGTCGACCTCGTCCTCGGCGTGCCGGTCCGCTTCGGCGTCGGATTCGGATTGCCGACGCCCGAGTCCGTCCCGTTCATTCCGGAGGGGCGAATCTGCTTCTGGGGAGGTTGGGGTGGCTCGCAGATCATCATCGACACCGAGAAGCGCATGACGTTCTCGTACGTGATGAACAAGATGGGGCCGGGTCTGCTCGGTTCCGAGAGATCGGCGCAGTACGTATCGGCGGCCTACGACGCTTTGAGTTGATCGACCGATTCAAATCCGGCAGAACGGTTTTGTCTGTCGCCGCTGACTATGCTGCCGGATATGCCAGTGTGCTCCGGGGGGAAATCAGCGAGTCCGTTTCGTCGAAGTACGCCCAAAAGTTGCGGAGCTGCATCGGCTGATCGGCGATGAACGGTTTGGTCGACGTCGTCATGCGCTGGTGGCAGTTGCCGGACCAGTTCCACAGTTTCAGCAGGTACCTCGAGGACCGCGGGTTCTTGACTTCCTGCCGGGCGCTGGTCGGCGGAACAGCATTCTGGATGGGGCTGGTGTTGCTGTCGGCGCGATTCAGTGACGTCGGTCCGCAAGGTACGTTCTGGCGAGCGGTCAATCTGGCGGTCATCGCGCTGTGCCTCGGCGCGGCCCTGATCTGGTGGCTGTTTCCGCCTACGCCGCTGTGGTCGTACACCTTTGTCGTGGGTTCCGACGTCGCGATTGCGGCGGCGGCCGCAACCGACTCGGAACCGCTGGGACGACTCATCGCGTGCGTCGTTTTCGCGTCGATCGGCGGCTACATCGCGTTCTTCCACAATCCGAAACTCCAAGTCGGTCACTTGGTCTTCGCCTCGACCGTCACGGTGCTTTCGGGGTGGACTTTGTTGTTCGGGCCAGCAGCGGACGTCGGCTTGGGACTGGCGAAGATCTCGGTTGTGCTGGCTACGATCATCGTGATTCCTGTTGTGTCACAGATTGTTCTGGCGGTCCTGGGTTCGGATGCCACTACCTCCGACATCGACCCGTTGACCGGACTGCTCAACCGTCGCGGATTGGCGCGTCGGGTGAATGACTTGATGGGCGCTCCGGTCACCGAAGCGGATGCACTGCTCGTAGTGGTGATCGACCTCGATCGCTTCAAGACGATCAACGACGTTCACGGCCATGACGTAGGAGACAGCACGATCATGCGAACTGCACTGCGCATCCGTTTGTGGACAACCCAGTCCGCCTTGACTGCTCGTATGGGCGGTGACGAGTTCGTCGTGGTCGAACGGGTACCGGTCAGCGTGATCTCCAGGCTGGAAGGACAGATCCGCTCCGCGATGGACGGAGCGAACGATGACCCTCCGACGAGCGCGAGCATCGGAATGGCGATCCGCACCGCGCCCCGGAATCCGGGTGAGTCCGTCGACGCTGCTTTTGCCGAACTCTTCCGCGTCGCGGACTCGGTGATGTACGAAGCGAAGCGCGAAGGTGGCAACCAGGTGCGGGCGAGCCTGGTCTGATGTGAGAGCTCAGTCGGCGAAGCTCAGACCACGTTTGGCGAGTGCTTCGCGCAGAATCCTCAAGGCCTTCGGTCCCATCCCGTGCAAAGCGCCGAGTTCCTTCTCGGACACGGACGTCAGCTGCGCGAGATGGGTGTAACCCGCTGCGATCAGCGCGCGCTGTGCGGGAGCTCCCGTCTTCGGGAAGTCGGTTTCCACTGTGCCCGGATCCGGTTCTGTCACTGGCCAACTCCTCCGTGTGGGTTTCTCACAGTTTAGCGAGCGTCGTGAACGATTTCGGGGCTGCCGATTTTGTCGGGCGTTCGCGGAAGTGCGCGAGCTGCCACGGCAATGCCGATGATCGAGACAGCGGCGAAGGTGAAGAGAAGCAATTGCGCAGAACGAAGCGTCGACGGTTCGCCGATGTTGACCAGCACTCCGGCCAGGGCTGCACCGAAGGCATTGGCGATCAGCTGAACGGTGTTGATGGCAGCGGAGGCACGCGCACCTTCTCCGGGATCGGTGACCGAGGTCATCGCCCCGACTGCAAGATGAGGCCAGGCGATGCCGATTCCGACGCCGGCGAACAGCAGTCCGATCACCCACGCGACCACCGCACCGGCGCCGGCGTGTTCGGTGAGAAATGCTGCCATGATGCCCAACCCGATCGCGACGAGGATCGGACCGCTGACAACGATTCGTCGCACGATACGAGGGGCTGTTGCCGAGGCGCTCGGGATTTCGCCGAGAGTCCAGCCGAGAGCGAGTGCGGCCCCGAGGAATCCGGCCGCGAGCGGCGCCAGGCCGGCAAGTCGTTGCCCGAAGAGTGGAATGAACGTCTCGACGGTCGACGCGACAGCGAGGACGACGATGGTCAGGTACACCCATTTGAGGGACGACGCGTTGAACGTCGACGGCGGTAGTACGCCGTGGCGCGAGCGACGGTCAGCGGCGACAAAAGCGATCAGTAGCAGCACAGCGGCGAGAACCATTGCGGCGGTCACGGCGAGGTTGGACAGAATTCCGGCAACGCTGACCAGCAAAGCTGCCGCAGTCAGCAATGCCAGCGAGAGGACCGGCACCGGGCTACTGGTGGTGCTGCCCGGTTCATGTGCCGGTAGCGCGCTGGGGACGAGAGCGGCGACTGCGATCGTCGCGATGACCAGGACGCCGAAAGCCCATCGCCAGGCTCCGAACTGAGCAAAGACACCGCCGATTGCAGGGCCGGCGAAGGTGCCGACTCCCCACATCGCCGAAACCAGCGCGGCCCCGCGAGTCCACAGATGTCTGGGGAGCGCGGCATTGATGACGGCGTAACCGAGACCGGCCAGCAGGCCACCGCCCGAACCCTGGATCGTGCGGCCGACCAACAGCAATTCCATCGTCGGGCTGACCGCACAGACAACGGTGCCGAGCGCGAAGATCGCGAGGCCGATCAGGTAGGCCCCGCGCGGTCCCCTGGCAGCGAGGACGTTGGTGACCAACATCGAAGAGATGACGGAAGCAATGAGGAAGACCGTCGCGGTCCAGGCGTAGTACTGCTGACCGCCGATGTCGTCGATGGCAGTCGGAAGCAGGCTGGTCGTCAGGTAGACGTTGGTCGCGTACAGCGCAACGCCGCCTGCGAGGACGGTAGCGGTGCCGAGGTATCGACCGCTCAGGAGCTGCCGCCAGGTTCCGGTGGGAGCATCGGTGGGGGAGTGCATGTTGTCGAAGGTAGAATCTCAAGTGCGCTTCAGGTCAATGTCGCGCAGCCATTGGGAGGCAGAATGATCCGTAAGAGTGACGAACTTCTCTCGATCGGCGAGGTATCGGAGCGCACTGGCGTCGCCGTGTCGGCTGTGCGCTACTACGAAACACTCGGTCTGGTTCCTGCGGAGCGGACGGCAGGAAATATGAGGAAGTTCCCGCGGCATTCGATCCGGCGGGTGTCACTGATCCAGTTGGCAGTCAGATTCGGGATACCCCTGGCCGAAGTTGCCGAAGTATTCGGATCGTTGCCGCAGGGGCGAACTCCGACGAAGAAGGACTGGCGCAAGATTTCCACGGAGTGGAATCAGCGCCTCGAGGATCGCAAGCAGGCCATCAACCGGATGCAGGACGAACTGACGGGCTGTATCGGCTGCGGGTGTCTGTCACTGAAAACATGCAACCTGCTCAACCCTGGAGACGAACTGGGCCGGGAGGGACCCGGCGCCAGACGTCTCTGAAACTACTGTCGGTCACACTCTTTCGCGTGGCCGCGACTGAGCATTCCACCGACCACCACGACGCTCGATCTCGATGGGATGCGAGAAGCACTCGCTGATGTTCTGGGTGGTGATCACATCCTCGGCGAGGCCGCTGGCGGTCACGACGCCGTCCTTGATCAGAAGAGCATGTGTGGTGGTGCTGGGGATCTCCTCGATGTGGTGCGTCACGAGGATGCTGGCAAGTGACGGGTTCTGATTGCGGAGGTCGTCCAGTGCCGTCAAGAGTTGTTCGCGTGCAGCAAGATCGAGCCCGGTCGCCGGTTCGTCGAGCAGAAGCAGGCGCGGTTCGACCATGAGTGCGCGGGCGATCAGGGCTCGTCCCCGTTCGCCTTGGGACAAGTTGGGCCACAGCGCGTCCGAACGCGGACTCATTCCGAGTAGATCGATCAGTGCGTCGGCGTGAGCCTCTTGCTCCGGCGTCGGTGACCAGCGCGGCATCACCTCGGTGGTGTTGGTGAGGCCGGTGATCACGACGTTGCGGACGGTGATCGGAATTCCGATCGTGTGACGAGGGTTCACGTGCCCGATGTCCATCCGCAGTTCCCTCATGTCGACGCGGCCCAACTTGTGGCCGAGGACGTAAACGGAACCGCGAGTCGGGTGGGCGGTTGCTCCGAGCAGGCTCAGAAGCGTGCTCTTGCCCGCGCCGTTCGCGCCGAGGAGGACCCAGTGTTGTCCGGGTTCGATCGAAATGTTGATGTCTTTCAACAAGTATCGGCCGTCGCGGACGAGATCCACGTGTTCGGTCGACAGAACTGTGCCGGTGGGGTGTTGCACGAGAACTAACCTCTCTTAGGCGTCGAGCACACGCAGTCGTCGTAGGACGGTGTCGATGTTTGCTCGAGTTGCCGCTACCGCGGCTTCTGGGTCGGCGTCTTGAAGGGCCTCGACCAACTGATCATGGGCATGTGAGGTGTCGGGGACGCCGGCCTCGTGGGCCATCATCTCGACGAGGGATTCACGAAGGAGTGGACGCACCGACGTGAAAAGCGAGAGCAGAACTGCGTTTCCGGACAGCCGAACGACTTCGGTGTGGAAGTCGAGGTCGACGTCGACGAACTTCTCGACATCACCCTCGAAATGACTGTGTCGCATGGTCAGTCGCCGCCGCAGGCCGTCGAGGTCCTCGGGTTGTACCCGCTCCGCGGCCAGTCTGGCGGCCTCGATCTCGAGTGCGCGACGGACTTCGAAGACCTCGAGGATCCTCGAGCGTCGAAGAAGTTTGGTGAATTCGTCGACGTGCTCGAGTTCGGACGCGGCAGCCACGAAGGTTCCGACGCCGTGTCGGACTTCGAGTAGTCCGTCGCGAGCGAGGAGGCGGATTGCCTCGCGAATCGAGGAACGCCCGACGCCGAGTTCGACGGCGAGGGCCGCCTCGCTCGGTATGCGCTCGGACGGCGCCCACGTTCCGTGCATGATTCGCCCGCGCAGCAACTGTTCGAGTTGCGGTACCAGCGGACCACTGCGAAGTGTGAATCCTGTGTGGTCGTCGGACACGGCTTGCCTCTCGGGTGGGTACCGAAAGAGTAACAACTCATCAGACGTCTGAGGACTCGGGTGGCCGGTGTGTCGCCGTAGTGTTCACGCGGTCGAAGCGTGTCAGTTGCGGGTGACGCCGAGGAGCAGTGCGATCAGGTCGAGGGCAGTCTCGATCTCGGCCTTTTCTCGGCCGAGCAGGGGGGCGTAGAGGTGTACGTCGCAGATGCGGACGAGGGCTTCGCCCAGTACTTGCGGCGAGAGCGTGATCGTCAGTTGGCCGGCGTCGACCTGGGACTGCAAGATTTCGGCGGTGATGGAGGCGGAGATCGATTCGATGGAGCCGGGCATCATCGCGAGTTTGATGAACACCATCGGTTCGCGTTTGGTCAGCGCGCGCAGTTCTGTCGACGATTCCACCGATCGCATAACGCGGCCGAAGACGTCGAGAATGTACTCCGGACCTTGCCCCGACGCCTGTGACATCGCCTTTCGGTATGTCCGTTCGGTGGCCTCGGCCAGCACTGTTCCGAGCAGTTCGTCGCGGTTGCCGACCCAGCGGTACAGCGTCGCGCGGCCTACGCCGAGACGTTCGGCGAGCAGTGACATGTCGAGTGGTTCCTCCGCGAGGTACATGCTCGCGGCGGTGTCGATCGCGCGTCGGCGTTCGAGGTCGGTAGGCATCGGGACATTCTCTCCGGTTGTCCGGTACTGCACAATTTCGGCCGTTGAAAAATGGTGAGCCTCGGGGGATCGAGCCTATTGACGAACCTGGCCACGTGAGACACACTAGCTCATTGTCTCATGTTAGTGATGGCGATCACAGTCAGGGGTTCGATCGATGAGTTCAGTACAAACCGTTCGTGGGCCGGTGGATACAGCCGATCTGGGAAAGGTGTTGATGCACGAGCATGTCTTCGTTCTGGGTGAGGAGTTGCGCCAGAACTACCCCGACTACCCCGAACCCTGGGACGAGGAAGTACGGGTAGCGGACGCGGTGGCAAAGCTGACCGAGGTGAAGTCCCGCGGAATCAGCACGATCGTCGATCCCACGGTGATCGGCCTCGGCCGGTACATTCCGCGCATCGTCCGGATCAACGAGCAGGTCGATCTCAACATCATCGTTGCTACCGGCATCTATACCTACAACGACATTCCCTTCCAATTCCATTACACCGGACCGGGATTGCTGTTCGACGGCCCCGAGCCGATGGTCGAACTGTTCGTCAAGGACATCAGGGAAGGAATCGCCGGAACCGGTGTCCGAGCCTCCTTCCTGAAGTGCGCCATCGAGGAGCCGGGCCTTACCCCCGGCGTCGAGCGGGTCATGCGCGCGGTCGGACAGTCGCAGGTGGAAACGGGAGTGCCGATCACCGTGCACACCAACCCGCACACTGAATCCGGGCTGGTCGCGCAGAAGGTTCTGGCCGAAGAGGGTGCGGATCTGACCAAGGTGGTCATCGGTCACTCCGGCGACACCACGGATCTCGACTACTTGTGTGCGCTGGCCGATGCCGGTTCGCTACTGGGGATGGACCGTTTCGGTCTCGAACCGTTCCTGTCGTTCGAGGATCGTGTCAACACCGTGGTGGAGATGGCCCGTCGCGGTTACGCGGAGAAGATGGTTCTGGCACATGACGCGTCGTGTTTCATCGACTACTTCCCCAGCGCGGCAAGAGAAGTGGCACTTCCGAACTGGAACTACACCCACATCAGTGATGATGTCATTCCGGCGCTGCTCGAACGTGGTGTCACCGAAGACCAGGTCAAGGCGATGCTGGTGGACAACCCACGTCGGTATTTCGAGAGCTGAGATATGACCAACGTGTACGAGAGCAAGCCCTGGCTCGCCAATTACGACGCCGACACTCCGCCGAACGTAGACATCGAGCACGTCGACGCCCTCGCGATGTTCCGTGCTTCGCTGGAGCGCGATCGCACCGCCCCGATCATCAGGTACTTCGACAGGACCGTCAGCTTTGCCGAGCTCGACGAGATGTCGGATGCGCTTGCCGTAGCCCTCGCCAAGGATGGAATCGGGTTCGCAGACAGAGTTTCCTTTGTCCTGCAGAATGTTCCGCAGTTCGTGATCGCGACAGTCGCGGTCTGGAAGCTCGGTGCCGTCGTCGTTCCGGTCAATCCGATGTACCGCGACCGTGAGCTGTCCACCGTACTGGCCGACAGCGGAGCGGTAGCAGTCATCTGTCTCGAGTCCTCGGCCGAGACCGTGGCGACTGCGTCCGAGGGCACCGAAGTGCGACGGGTCATCACTACGTCGGAACGGGATTTTCAGTCGCGCGACGATGAACGGATCTTCGGTTCGGCGTCCAGGATTCGTCATGATGGATTTCCGGATCTACTGGAATTGATCGAGGCTCATCGAGGGCAGAAGCCCGAGAAGGTCGATCTGTCTCCGGAAGACCTTGCCTACCTTCCTTATACGTCGGGGACGACCGGCCCGCCGAAGGGGTCGATGAACACGCACTCAAATGTCGTGTTCGCAGCGCAGATCTATCGGGACTGGCTGGGGTTGCGCCCCGGCGGCGCGATGTTCGCGGTGGCGCCACTGTTCCATATCACCGGGTTGATCGGGCACGTCGCGGCTCCACTCCTGGCCGGCGCGCCCACGATTCTGACTTGCCGATTCCATCCCATCGTTGCAGCGGAGTCGATTTCGGAGCATCGGGCTACCGCGATCATCGGAGCGATCACGGTATTCATCGCGTGGACGGACAGCGCCGCAGTCTCGAAGGAATCTTTGAGCTCTCTCGAGTCGGTGTATTCAGGTGGCGCGCCGATCCCGCACGCGGCGTTGGAAGCGTTCCGGGCGAAGTTCGGTCACTACATTCACAACGGCTACGGGCTGACCGAGACGAACAGCCCGGCAATCGTGGTGCCGAATTCGCGTGAAGCGCCGGTAGATCCGGCGTCGGGGGCCGTTGCTGTCGGCGTACCGGTATCGAATACGTACGCCGAGGTGGTGGACGAGAACGACAAGCCGGTACAGGTCGGGGAGTACGGCGAGATCGTGGTCTCCGGTCCCCAGGTTGCACTCGGATACTGGAACAAGCCGGACGAGACCGCACATGCCATGCCGGACGGGCGTTTTCACACCGGCGACATCGGATTCATGGACGGCGACGGTTGGTTTTACATCGTCGACCGGATGAAGGATCAGATAAATGCCTCGGGCTTCAAAGTGTGGCCACGCGAAGTGGAAGATGTTCTCTACGAACACCCCGCCGTACGAGAGGCTGCTGTCGTCGGTGTCATGGATCCGTATCGCGGCGAAACCGTGAAGGCCTTCGTGTCCTTCAAGGACGGTGCCGAGGCGACCACCGAGGATCTGGTCGAGTTCTGCAAGGAAAGGCTTGCAGCATACAAGTATCCACGCATCGTCGAGGTCATGAATGACCTGCCGAAAACAGTGAGCGGCAAGATTCTTCGTCGTGAACTGCGGGTACCGAACTAGATCTACCTGACAAACGAATTGCCGGCCGCCGACAAGGTGAGCCGGCCATTCGTCGTGGTGGCTGACGAGCATCGGTAGGGGATTTAGTCCCCTATGCGGCAATGCATTTCAGTGATTGACATCACTCTTTTTGTATCGCAGACTGATCGCAACGCCACAGAGTTGAAGTTGGTGTCAGTTTCTACTTCTGGCCCGGTTCCGCTTCTCAACTCCCGGCGCGACGAGCGTCCGACCCATCGAGGAGTAACCCATGACGAGATCGGCAGTGGATTCGAACACGCAGGCAGGGGGCCTGTCCGATCAGGAACGGAAGAAGAAGAAAGCGCACCGCAAACTTCTCGGCGCGGGACTGCTCGGCAGTTCCATCGAGTGGTACGACTTCTTCTTGTACGGAACGGCTGCGGCACTGGTCTTTCCGCATGTGTTCTTCCCCGATTCATCCGCACTGATGGGCACATTGCTCTCGTTCAGTACGTTCTGGGCCGGCTTCGTTGCCCGCCCCATCGGCGGTTTGGTCGCCGGACACTTCGGCGACAAGTATGGGCGTAAGCCCGCTGTCGTCACCTGCCTGTTGCTGATGGCCGTCGCGACGTTCCTGATCGGCGCGATCCCGAGTGCGTCGGCAATCGGCGTCGTCGCTCCGATTCTTCTGGTGACACTGCGATTCATCCAAGGTCTCGCCTGCGGTGGCCAGTGGGGCGGAATCGTCCTTCTCCTCACCGAATCCGCGAGTCCCAAGAAGCGCGGATTCTCAGGCACTTTCGGTCAGATGGGTGTCTCGTTCGGTGTAGTGCTGGGCAACCTGGTCTTCCTCGTCGCGACCGCGACCATTTCCAATGATGCATTCCTGAGCTGGGGTTGGCGAGTTCCGTTCTTCGCCAGCGCGCTGCTCTTCCCTGTGGTTCTGTACATCCAGACGAAGGTCGAGGACACGCCGGAATTCCTCGAGTTGCAGGAAGACGCCAAGAAGAACCAAAAGGACGTCGTCGTTCAGGCTCCACTGGCGCAGGCGCTCAAGGATCACTGGCGCAAGATTCTGCTCGGTTGCGGACTTCTGGCCGCCACCAATGCACTGTTCTACATCAGCATCGCCGGCGTGCTCAGCTACGGCACAACCGAACTGGGGTTGAAGCGGAACTCACTGCTCATCATCTCGCTCCTGAGTGCGTTGCTGACAGTCGGTGTGGTGCTGTGGTCCGGGAAGATGTCCGACAAGATCGGTCGTCGTCCGATGATCCTGATCGGCGCCGCGGCGATCGTGGTCTGGGCATTCCCGTACTTCTGGTTGATCAACACCAAGTCCCTGCCGCTGTTCTTCATCGCGGTGACAGTCGGCAGCGTGTTCCAGTCGATGACCTACGGGCCGATCGCTGCGTACATGGGTGAGCTGTTCGCGCCCAACGTGCGTTACTCGGCAGCATCGTTGGCGTACCAGCTGGCGGCGATCACGGTCAGCGGTGGTACTCCGTTCATCATGACGGCACTCATCGCGAAGACCGGGACCACTACATGGGTTGCCGTGTTCGTAGCCCTCATGGGTCTGGTGACCTTCTTCAGTGCCTGGGTGCTGAAAGAGACCAACCCGAAGGAAGTTCGGGACGATCCGAACGCAATTCCGGGCGCGCACCTGTACGCCAAGTAACTCTTTCGGTTTCGAGCAGACGCCCGCTATCGGTCACCGGTAGCGGGCGTCTGACGTATAACTGGAGCATGGCTGCAGCACGCACAGGCTCCGAAGATGCTTCGTCGACAGTGTCACGGGAACTCCCCTCCACTCAGCGTGGTTTGCGTACGCGGCGAGCGTTGATCGATGCGGCCCGCACCGTTTTCGAACGGTCCGGCTATCTGGACTCGCGGCTGATCGACATCACTGTGGAGGCGCAGTGCTCGGCCGGTACCTTCTACACCTACTTCGCGAGCAAAGAAGAGATCTTCGCGGCAGTGATGGAGTTGGCACGCGAAGACATGATGCATCCGGGTATGCCGCACACTCCGAAAGGCGCGGATCCTGCTGAGGTCATCGCGGCGAGTAACCGCGCGTACCTCGAGGCGTACCGACGGAACGCGAAGCTGATGGGACTGCTCGAGCAGGTGGCAAGCATCGATCCGGAGTTCCGGGTTCTCCGCCTCGAGCGTGCTGACGCGTTTGTTCGACGCAACGCGCGCAGTATCGAGAAGCTGCAGAAAGCCGGACTGGCGGACGCGAATCTGGATCCGCTACTGACGTCTCGGGCACTCTCCGGGATGATCAGTCGACTTGCGTTCGGGTACTTCGTATCCCGCGGCGGCGAGGACGGCGCCGCCGGAGTGACCTTCGACGGTCTGCTCGATACCGTCAACCGGTTGTGGATCAACACTTTGCAATTCTCGCTACGCCAAAATTGATGTTGACGCCGGGTTCATGTTTGGTGTCTGATGGAGCAATGACACCCACGCGTACGGCAGTGCTCGTCGATTTCGGTGGAGTTCTCACCTCCAGTGTGCTGCGGGCCTTCGAAGATTTCGGGGCCTCGCTTGGGGGCGACCCACGACTTCCGTTGACCCTGCTCTCCCGCGACGACGTCTCGAAGAGACTGCTCTCCGATCACGAATCCGGAAAGATCGACCAGGAGGCCTTCGAAGCAGGATTCGGGGAACGGCTACGAGCGCACGGCGCCGTCGTGGACAGCGAAGGATTGGTCGACCGTATGCAGGCCGGGCTTGTCCGAGACGAAGAGATGGTGCGACTGATTGCGGACGTCCGAGCGGCGGGTCACCCTGTTGCGCTCGTGTCCAATGCTTTCGGGCGTGATTGCTACGCGGGTTTTGTGCTCGAGGACCTCGCCGACGAAGTGGTGATCTCCTCGGAAGTAGGGATTCGTAAGCCCTCTCGTCAGATCTACACCATCGCGTGTGAGCGGCTGGGTGTAGCGCCCGAAGGCGCCGTGATGATCGACGACCTGCAACAGAACCTCGACGGCGCGGCACGATTGGGGATCGCCGGCATTCTCCACACCGATGCGGAAAGCACTCGCAGTCAGTTGGAATCGACGTTCGGACTACTGCCCATGCAGTGAAACTGTAGGTTCTCGGTAACACTCGAATACTGCTGGAACACTTTTGGAGGAATGAATGATTGCTGTCATCGCGGATATCACCGTCAAAGACGGAAGCGGCGAACAGTTCGAAGCCGTAGTCGCCGAACTTGCCGAGAAGGTGCGCACGGAAGAGCCCGGAACGGTTCTGTATCAACTGATCCGCTCGAAGACGGATACGAATTCGTACAAGTTCATGGAGCTGTATCAAGACAGTGCTGCGATCAAGGCCCATGGATCGTCCGAGCATTTCCAGGCCGCGGGAAAGGCGATGGCGCCCTTCCTCGCAGGCGCCCCGCAGATCGAGTACTTCGACGCACTCTGAGCGCATGGACAGGTGAACCCCGGCGAAATCTCGCCGGGGTTCACCTGTGTTTTCAGTTCTGCTTCTGGGCGAGGAGTTCGGTGCGGTCGATCGATCGCTTGAGGATCTTTCCCGTCGAACCCTTCGGGAGCGCGTCGATGAACTGGACCACCCGCGGAATCTTGTAGGCGGACAGACGTTCCCGAGCCCACGAGGTGACGTCATCTGCTTCGAGGTCGGAGCCTGGGCGCACGGCCACCACCGCCGCAACCTCCTCGCCGTAGTAGTCGTCGGGTATACCGATCACCGCGGCCTCGATGATGTCGGGGTGCTGGTAGAGCACCTCTTCGACCTCGCCTGGATAGACGTTGTATCCACCGCGGATGATGAGGTCCTTGACGCGGTCGACGATGCGAAGGTCACCGTCGGCGTCGGTCTCGCCGAGGTCTCCGGTGCGGAACCATCCGTCGTCGGACAGGACTGCGGCCGTGTCGGCCGGGCGCCTCCAGTAGCCCTTCATGACCGTCGGTCCTTTGATGAATACCTCGCCCACTGTGCCTGCCTGGCAGACATTTCCGTCGTGATCACGGACCTCGACCTCGGTGCGCGGTACGGCGCGGCCGGTGTATCCGATCTTTGCGACGCGGTCGATGCTGTTGAAAGTTCCGAATGCGCTCGTCTCGGTCAGGCCGTAGCCCTCGAGGATTGTGCAGTTGAACCGTGCTTCGAAGGCGCGAGCGACTTCACCGGGAAGTGATGCGCCACCGGAGATTGCGATCCGCAGTTGTTCGAAGTCGGAGCTGTCCACGTCGGCTGCGGCGTGCAGCATGGCATTCCACATGGTGGGGACGCCCGCCATGATGGTGAGCTTGTCCCGACGCACCAGATCGAGCATGGCGGCCGGGTCGAACCGGGCGAGCAGGGATAGTGATCCGCCGCCGGTGAAGGTTGCCATCATGACCGAACCCTGGCCGAAGATGTGAAAGAGCGGCAGTCCGGTACCGGTGCGGTCCGAGGGATTTCCGCGGCTGCTCTCGGCGCCGATCTCACCGGCAGACAACAGATTCCCGACTGTCAGCTGAGCGCCCTTCGGACGTCCGGTGGTACCGGAGGTGTAGAGAATCGCCGTGGTGTCCGCTATGTCGCGGTCGACCACCGTTGCCGGTGGATGGTCGGCCTTCGCCGATTCTTCGGTGAGCGTCCACACCGGGACGCCCCGCGCACTCCCTGCATCCTGAACTGCGGGACCGAGCTGGTGCCAGGCGATCGCCAGCGAAATCTCGGCGTCGTCCAGTACGTACTCGACTTCGGGTTGCGCCGACATCGTGTTGATGGGCACCACGACACAACCTGCAGCCTGAATCCCCACGTATGCCACGATGAATTCAGGCACCGACGGCGCCGCGAGCAGAACCCGGTCGCCGATGCTCAACCCTTCGTCGCGAATGCGGCCGGCGAACGCCAGAGACGCGTCGTGAAGCTGTCGGTATGTCCAATGACTATCCGTGCCGCGAATTGCAATATTTTCCGGAGTGGCTTCCGCGTGACGGGTCACCGGGTCGAGAACGCTAACCATGGTTCTGCCTTTCGGGAGGAATCGACCGATTGTGTGTCCTGGGTCTCACCAGAGCGTACACTTGAATCCGGCGTCAACATCGAGTCTGCTGGGATTGTCCCGAAAATGATGTTGATCGGAAGGATGAGGAGCGCACCGTGCTCGACGACGAATCGCGAATTGCCGCCTTACCGGTGGCTCCGCCCGCGCTGCTCCGGGATCGACCGACCACCGAGCGGGGGACACGCACGCGTGCGGCATTGGTTGCTGCTGCCCGTAAGGTTTTCGAGCGCAGTGGCTATCTCGATGCACGTTTGATCGACATCGCAAAAGAAGCCGGTTGCGCGACGGGATCGTTCTACACGTACTTCGCGAACAAGGAAGAGGTGTTCGCCGCCGTCCTCGAGGTCGCGCGAGACGACATGATGCACCCGGGCATGGGACGCGTTGCGAGCGCGGACGATCCGTACGCCGTGCTCGAGGCAAGTAATCGAGCGTATCTGGCCGCGTATCAACGCAATGCGAAGTTGATGGGGCTCATGGAGCAGGTTGCTCACATCGACCCGGAGTTCCGGAAGTTCCGCAGCGAGCGTGCAAATGCGTTCATACGCCGTAATGCCCGCGGGATCGCAGATCTGCAGTCCCGCGGCATCGCGGACACGGCGCTGGATCCGATGACGGCGTCGATTGCTCTGTCCGGCATGGTGAGTCGACTCGCCTACAGTCTGTTCACCCTTCGTGAGGGTGAGGTGGACGGGCGTTCACCGGAGTTCGATCAGATTGTCGCCACTGTGACCGATCTGTGGGCGAACGCTCTGAAGTTCCCCGACCGTCTCTGACGAGGTGGGCCGCCCCGGCTGCATCGATGTTCGAGCGGCCGGGCGTCCCAGTCTCGGTTCAGCTCTTTTCGGTTCAGCTCTTTTCGACGACGCGAGCGACGGATTCGGCGACCACGACGGGCTTGTCGGAACCCTCGCGCTCGACCACCTGGCTCATCTTCACTTGGATTCCGCCGGGCAACTGCTCCGCGGACACGACGGTTGCGCGCATGCGGACCCGGGATCCCACGGGAACGGGAGCGGGGAAGCGAACCTTGTCGTAGCCGTAATTGAGGCTGTGGGCGAAGCCGTCGAAGTGGATGAGTTGGTAGGAGAACTGGGGGCCCAGCGAGAGGCTGAAGAGTCCGTGCGCGATCGTGCTGCCGAGCGGGCTCGATGCGGCTCGTTCCGGGTCGACATGAATCCACTGATGATCGTTTGTGGCTTCGGCGAACGCGTTGATGCGCTCCTGGGTGATGTCGTACCACTCCGTCGGGCCAAGTTCCTGGCCGATGAGCTTCTCGAGCTCGGCGAAGGTGGACGGGCGGACGGGCAATTGGTTTTCAGTCATCGTTATCCCTTTACTCGCAGTTCAGGAGGACGGAACGGGCCGTTCGGGTGACCGTCGCGATTCGACGGTTGAAACTGACGCCGGATTCAACTATACATGAGGGGAGACGTGGATCACTGTCAGCGCGTAGGTATGACGCAAGCGAGAGGAATCGCTCATGAAGGTTGCCCAGAAGGTAGCAATTGTCACCGGTGGCGGCGGGGGAATCGGCGGTGCACTGGCCGAGCGACTGGCTGCCGAGGGTGCTCGCGTCGTAGTGGCTGACCTGGACGGGGCAGCAGCTTCGGCAGTAGCAGAGGCGATCAACGCGGAGCGTCCCGGAGCGGCCGTGTCTGCCGGTGGCGACGTCTCCGACGAGACGGTCATTGCGGGCCTGATCGCGCAGGCGGAAAAGGAATTCGGCCCGGTCGACCTCTACTTCGCCAATGCCGGCGTTACCGGTGGCATGGGCCTCGACATCAGTGAAGACGTCTGGGACACGACGATCGACGTCAACGTTCGCGCCCACATTCGCGCTGCCAGGCTCCTCGTCCCCGGCTGGACGGAGCGCGGGGAGGGCTACTTCATCAGCACGGCCTCTGCGGCCGGCTTGCTCAGTCAGGTCGGGTCCGCCGCGTACTCGGTGACCAAACATGCCGCGGTCGCGTTTGCCGAGTGGCTCTCGATCACCTACGGAGATCAGGGTGTTCGCGTCAGTTGCTTGTGCCCGATGGGCGTCAACACCAAGCTTCTCTACGAAGGTGAGAACTCCGGCGATCCGGTCGGCAAGGCCGCAACCGGAGCCGTGCTTGCGGCAGGCAATGTTCTCGAGCCTGCCGAATGCGCCGAAATCGTTCTTGCGGCAGTGGATGCCGAAGAATTTCTCATCCTTCCGCACAAGAACGTGCTGGACATGTACCGGCAGAAGGGCGCCGACTACGACCGTTGGCTGCGCGGGATGCGCCGGTACCAGGCGTCGCTCCTCGCGGGAACACGATGACCGAGGAACTCGTCCTCTCCGAGCAGAGAGGAGCGGTGCTGGTTCTGACATTCAATCGGCCCCGCGTTCTCAACGCGTGGACCAACGAGCTCGAAGATCAGTACTACGACTTTCTGGCCGTGGCAGACGAAGATCCCAGTGTCCGAGCAATTGTTGTCACCGGCTCCGGCCGAGGATTCTGCTCGGGGGCTGACCTCGGCAATTTGAAGAACGTCGGCGAAGTCTCCGAAAGTGATCTTGTCCGGCCGCGAGACCGTCATTTCCCGACCACCATCCGCAAGCCGCTGATCGCTGCCGTCAACGGCGTCGCCGCCGGGCTCGGAATGGTCGAGGCTCTGTACTGCGACGTTCGTTTCGGTTCGAGCGCAACACGATTCACTACCGCGTTCGCGCGTCGAGGCCTGATTGCGGAGTACGGCATCTCCTGGATGTTGCCCCGCTTGGTCGGGCACAGTCGAGCAGTCGATCTTCTGCTTTCCAGCCGGATGGTGGATGCCGACGAGGCGTACCGCATCGGTCTGGTCGACCACCTGGTCACCGGCGGTGACGTTCTGGATGCGGCGATTGCTTACGCCGAGGACATCGCGGCCAACTGCTCGCCGACGTCCCTCTCCGTCATCAAGTCGCAGATGAGTGCCGATGCGCACTCGACCTTCACCGATTCCGCCAGGCGTGCGGAATCGCTGATGCTGAACGCATTTCACGGCCCGGATGTCGTCGAGGGCGTCAACAGCCATCTCGAACATCGAGCCCCCAATTTTCCTTCCCTCTCTGTCAGGAGTTCACATGTCAGTGTTTGAGTTCTCGGATCGCACCAAGAAGTACCAGGCCGAACTGCTCGATTTCATGGACAAGCACGTTTACCCGGCCGAAGCGGTCTACGAAGAGCAGATGCGTGAGTCCGGTAACCCGCACTTTCAGCCGCCGATCATCGACGACTTGAAGAAGGAAGCCAAGGCCCGCGGGCTGTGGAACCTCTTCCATCCCCATCCCGAATGGGGCCCCGGCCTGACCAACCTGGAATACGCACCGCTCGCGGAGATCATGGGCCGCAGCCACCTGGCCTCCGAGGCCACCAACTGCGCCGCTCCGGACACGGGAAACATGGAGGTGCTCACGCTCTTCGGCACCGACGAGCACAAGGGGAAGTACCTCAAGCCGCTTCTCGAAGGCGAAATTCGTTCCGCTTTCGCGATGACCGAGCCCGAGGTTGCCAGCTCCGACGCCACCAACATCCAGCTCCGTATGGACCGTGACGGCGACGAGTACGTGCTGAACGGCCGTAAGTGGTTCGCTTCCAACGCCTTGCACCAGAACTGCAAGGTTCTGATCGTCATGGGTAAGACCGACTTCAATGCCGCCACCCACCGTCAGCAGTCGATGATGGTCGTGCCGATCGATGCTCCCGGCGTCACGATCCTGCGCAACCTGCCGGTTTTCGGCTACCAGGACCGCGAAGGACACGGCGAGATCACTTTCGAGGACGTGCGCGTCCCGGCCAAGGACATTCTCGCCGGTGAGGGTGAAGGATTCGCGATCAGCCAGGCCCGCCTCGGCCCCGGCCGCATCCACCACTGCATGCGTGCAATCGGAATGGCCGAGCGCGCACTGGAACTGATGTGCAAGCGCGCATCCACCCGCATCACCTTCGGGAAGCCCGTCAGTGACAACGCGAATATCCAGGACTGGATCGCCGAGGCTCGTATCGACATCGAGATGGTTCGACTCCTCACGCTCAAGGCCGCACACATGATGGACACGGTGGGCAACAAGGAAGCGCGCACCGAGATCGCAGCCATCAAGGTTGCGGCACCGAACATCGCGCTCAAGATCATCGACCGCGCCATCCAGGTTCACGGCGGTGGCGGCGTCACCGACGACTTCCCGCTCGCGATGGCTTACGCCCACATGCGCACCCTTCGCCTGGCCGACGGCCCGGACGAGGTGCACAAGCGCGCCATCGCCAAGCAGGAACTGCGCAAGTACCGCGAAGTCAAGGCGAACTGACATGGCAGGACTGGATCTCACAGGTAAGACGGCAATCGTCACAGGCGCATCGCGGGGCATCGGCCTCGCGACCGCGCAGGCGATTGCGGCGGCGGGCGGAAACGTCGTACTGACTTCGCGCTCACAGGAATCCGCAGATGCGGCTGCCGCGCAGGTGAACGGCAACGCGATCGGCGTCGGCGCTCACGCGACGGACGAGGATGCTGCACGCAAGTGCGTCGAGCAGACGATCGAGCGTTTCGGCAGTCTCGACATCTTGGTGAACAACGCGGGCACCAACCCGTCGTTCGGGCCGATCATCAACCAGGATCACTCGCGCTTCGCCAAGACTTTCGACGTCAACGTGTGGGCTCCAGTCCTGTGGACCGGCCTCGCAGCGCGGGCCTGGATGGGCGAGCACGGTGGTTCCGTGGTCAACACCGCTTCGATCGGCGGCATGGCGTTCGAGGCGGGAATCGGTACGTACAACGCGTCGAAGGCTGCTCTGATCCACATCACCAAGCAGTTGGCGCTCGAGTTGTCACCGAAGATTCGTGTCAATGCCGTTGCGCCGGGAGTGGTGAGAACCAAACTCGCCGAAGCTCTGTGGAAAGAACACGAAGAAGCGGTGTCCGCGTCGACTGCTCTCGGACGCATCGGTGAACCCGAGGACGTGGCCGCTGCCATTGCCTTCCTGGTTTCGGATGCAGCCCAGTGGATCACCGGTGAGATCATGACCATCGACGGTGGCCAGTTGTTGGGTGACGCACTCCCGTTCCGGCAGGGAGCGTCCGTCGGTGGCTAGCGTCGGAGTAGTGGGACTCGATACCGAAGCGGTCACCGGGTGGATCGCAGGCCTGGGGATCGACTTTTCCGGGCCGTTGTCCTTCGATCGAATCGGCTTGGGGCAATCGAATCTCACGTACCTGGTTCGCGATCAGGACGGCAATCGCTGGGTGCTACGACGCCCACCGCTGGGGCATCTGCTGGCCTCGGCTCACGACGTGGCGCGTGAGGCTCGAATCCTGAGCGCTCTCGAATCCACCGACGTGCCTTCGCCGCGAGTATTCGGGTTGACCGAGGATCCTGCCGTCACCGAAGTTCCGCTGCTCCTCATGGAATTCGTGGACGGCGAAGTGGTGGACCGAATGCCTCTTGCGGAGGCGTTGTCGGAAGATCGTCGCCGGGCAATCGGAATCTCGCTCGCTCAGACGCTGGCGAAGATACACGCCGTGGATCTGAAGAAGGCCGGCCTCGACGACCTGGCAAGCCACAAGCCCTACGCTGCAAGGCAGCTGAAGCGTTGGGGTGGGCAGTGGGAACAGTCGAAGACGCGGGAATGCCCCGATCTCGACGATCTCACGCGACGCTTGATTGCAGCTCAGCCGGCTCATACCGAAACCACGTTGGTGCACGGCGACTTTCACTTGCGCAATGTGATCACCTCCGCTCAGAACGGCGAAGTTGTCGCGGCCCTCGACTGGGAACTCTGCACTCTCGGTGATCCGTTGGCGGATGTCGGAAGCTTGTTGGCGTACTGGCCGGCAGCGGGGGAGAACACGGGCGGCGACTTCCCGGCGTCGGCACTCCCCGGATTCCCCTCGCGAGAGGAGATCTCCCGGATCTATCTCGAGGCCACCGGACGGGATCCTGCTGCGCTGAAGTTCTGGCACACGTTGGGGCTGTGGAAGATTGCCGTGATCGCCGAGGGTGTGATGCGTCGCGCCCGCGACGAACCGCAGAATGCCGCCGAGAGCGGAACTCCCACCGTGGAACGTATTGACGCCTTGGTCGCCAAAGCCAGGGAAATTGCAGATCAGGCCGGGATCTGACGAGATCGTCCGGTGTCCGTCGAATCACGAAAGTATGGAGGGCCAGTGAGCCAGGAACGTAGAACCGCAATTGTCACGGGTGCAGCACGCGGAATCGGTGCGGCAGTAGCGAAGCGACTGTCGGAAGACGGTTTTGCCGTCGCCGTGCTCGACCTCGACGAAGCGGCGTGTGCGGGAACCGTCGACGCGATCAAGGCCGCAGGCGGACAGGCACTGGCCGTCGGCGCTGACGTCTCCGACGAGACTTCGGTCGCTGCAGCAGTGGATCGTGTTGCCGCAGAACTGGGTGCACCTACCGTGCTGATCAACAATGCCGGCATCACTCGCGACAACCTTCTGTTCAAGATGAGCGTTGCCGAGTGGGATTCGGTGATGAACGTCCACCTGCGCGGAGCGTTCCTCATGTCGCGTGCGGTGCAGAAGTACATGGTGGAAGCGAAGTTCGGCCGCATCGTGAACCTCTCGAGCACGTCCGCGCTCGGTAATCGCGGACAGGTCAACTACTCCGCAGCCAAGGCCGGAATGCAGGGATTCACCAAGACATTGGCCTTCGAGCTGGGCAAGTTCGGCGTCACCGCCAACGCCATTGCACCCGGATTCATCGAAACCGAGATGACCGCCGCAACGGCCGAGCGCATGGGCGTCGGCTTCGACGACTTCAAGACCGCTGCCGCTTCGCAGATCCCGGTCAACCGTGTCGGTCAGCCCGAGGACATCGCGCACACCGCGTCGTTCTTCGTCAGCGAAGGCGCGGGCTTCGTTTCCGGTCAGGTCGTCTACGTCGCCGGTGGACCGAAGGACTGACCGTCCGCTCACCGCTCGAACCGAAGGAATGGGCATGGCTTTCGACGAAGAGGCAGTATCGCGTGATCTCACCGAAAAGGTGAACACGCTTCTCGCGGAGAACGATCCGAACAGCGTGTCGGTGTCGGATTTCCTCGGCGCACGATTCGACGCCGGACTGGCGTGGGTTCATTTCCCCGAAGGTCATGGGGGACTCGGTGTACCGCAGAGCTTTCAGCGTCAGGTGAACGCTCAGCTGGAGGCCGCCGGTGCACCGGGCCCGGCCACCGGCAAGAACGGGATCGGACTCGGCATGGCGGCACCGACCATCGCTGCCTTCGGTACCGAGGAGCAGAAGCAGAAGTTCCTGCGCCCGTTGTGGACTGCGGAGACGGTCTACTGCCAGCTGTTCAGTGAACCGGGCGCAGGTTCGGACCTCGCGGCCGTCGCTACCCGCGCCGTCCGCGACGGCGGCGACTGGATAGTCAACGGGCAGAAGGTATGGACGTCGGGCGCGCAGAATGCGCAGCTGGCGATTCTCGTGGCCAGGACCGATCCGTCACGTTCCAAGCATGCGGGTCTGAGCTACTTCATCTGCGACATGACCGATCCGGGCGTCGATGTCCGGCCGCTGCGTCAGATCACCGGCGAGGCCGAATTCAACGAGGTATTCCTCACGGACGTCAGGATTCCGGACGCCAATCGCCTCGGAGCCGAAGGCCAGGGGTGGAAGGTTGCGACCACCACCCTGAACAACGAGCGTGTTGCCATCGGTTCGGGCGCACCGCGTGAGGGAGGCATGATCGGAAAGGTCGCTCAGGCCTGGCGTGACGAGCCCGAGCTGCGTAATCCGGCGATGCACGACGAGTTGATGCGGCTCTGGACCGAATCCGAAGTTGCGCGTCTGACCGGTGAGCGACTGCGCCAGCAGCTCGCCGCCGGCCAGCCCGGCCCCGAAGGATCGGGAATGAAGCTCGCGTTTGCCGGTTTGGCTCAGCAGATTTCGGGTTTCGACCTCGAACTGCACGGCGAAGCCGGTCTGCGCTACGACGACTGGACGCTGCGTCGACCGGATTCCGTCGACTTCACCGGGCGTGAACCCGGATACCGGTACCTGCGAGCCAAGGGCAATTCGATCGAGGGCGGAACGTCGGAGATCCTGCGCAACGTCATCGCAGAACGTGTACTCGGGTTGCCGCCCGAGCATCGCGTCGACAAGGACATCGCCTGGAAGGACTTACCCCGATGAGCGCCGATCTGTTGTACTCCGAGACCGAACAAGATCTGCGAGCCAGCGTCAGACGACTGCTGAGCGAGCGCGCCGGCGCCGACACCGTGGTCACGGCGTACGACGACGTGTCCGCCGACTTCACCGGGCTGTGGAAGTCGCTGGCGTCGGAACTCGGTTTGGCGGGACTGCTGGTACCCGAGGAACTGGGCGGGGCAGGTGCGTCGACGCGTGAGGCGGCGGTCGTGATGGAGGAGATCGGACGTGCGGTCGCTCCCGTTCCGTTCTTCACCAGCGCGGTGCTGGCGACGACGGCGTTGCTGAAGGCCTGCGAGACCGAGGTGCTCGGTCAATTGGCAGCGGGGGATTCGACGGCTGCTCTGGTCGTCCCGTTGTCCACTGCACCAGGAACTTTCACACCTACTGTCAAGGCAACGGCGAGTGGACTCGTCGGCAGCGTCACGACGGTTGCCGGCGTCGCCGAGTCCGATGTTCTTGTTGTTCCGGTTGCGGGTGAAAGCGGTCTGGAGCTGCATACCGTTCGGATCGCCGACGCCACCGTCACGCCGGTTCTGTCCCTGGACATGACGCGCCGATTGGCGGACGTCGAGTTCTCGGGTTCGTCGTCGGTCCGTGTCGACAGCGGCAATGCGGCGCAAGCGGTTGAGGAAGCGTTGCTCTGCGGAAGCGCACTGCTGGCGTCCGAACAGTTCGCTGTAGCTCAGTGGTGCCTCGAAACGACTCTCGCGTATGTGAAGGAGCGCAAGCAGTTCGGCCGGGCGATCGGTTCGTACCAGGCGATCAAGCACCGCCTCGCCGATCTCTGGCTCGAAGTCAGCTCTTCGGGAGCGGCAGCACGATATGCGGCGGACACCTATGCACGCGGCGACGAAGATGCGGCGATCGCAGCGACGGTGGCCCAGGCATTCTGCAGCGGCGTCGCGGTTCATGCTGCCGAGGAGTGCGTCCAACTTCATGGTGGTATCGGAATGACGTGGGAGTATCCGGCGCACCTGTACCTCAAACGGGCGAAGAGCGATCAGCTGTCGCTGGGAACCGCGTATCAGCATCGGGCACGCCTCGCCGAGTTGGTCGACCTCCCGATCTCGTCCTGAAACTCACCCACTATCTGTCTGGAGAATTGCTGTGAAGGCTTGGCGCGTCAACGAACTCGGTCAACCCCGCGATGTGCTCGCGTTGGAGGAGACCGCGGATCCCACCCCGAATGCGACGGAGATGTTGGTCAAGGTGCTGGCGGCTCCGGCCAACTTCCCCGACGTCCTCATGTGCCGGGGTGAGTACCAGATCAAGCCGCCGCTGCCCTTCACACCCGGTGTCGAACTGTGTGGTGAAGTGGTCTCGGTCGGTGAATCGGTGACCAAATTCGCAGTGGGGGACCGGGTGATCGGTAATCCGAGTCTGCCGTCCGGCGGATTCGCCGAGTACTCGGTACTGGATCAGAACAACACGTTCCCGGCGCCGTCGGCTCTCGACGACGCGGAAGCATCCGCTCTGAGCATCGGCTATCAGACAGCGTGGTTCGCTCTGCATCGCCGCACCCAACTGCTCGAGGGTGAGACGTTGTTGGTCCACGCTGCTGCGGGTGGTGTCGGTAGTGCGGCAGTGCAACTCGGCAAGGCGGCAGGCGCCAAGGTGATCGGTGTCGTCGGCGGCCCGGACAAGGCCGAGTACGCGCGCAAGCTCGGCGCAGACCTCGTCGTAGACCGTCACAGTGAGGACTTCGTGGCAGCGGTCAAGGAGTTCACCGGCGGCAAGGGCGCCGACGTGGTCTTCGATCCGGTCGGCGGCGACGCATACGCGAAGTCCACCAAGTGCATCGCCTTCGAGGGACGGATCGTCATCATCGGCTTCGCCGGTGGCACGATCCCGCAGCCGGCACTCAATCACGCTCTCATCAAGAACTATTCGATCATCGGACTGCACTGGGGGCTGTACAAGGCCTACAACCAGCAGGCCATCGACGATTGCCACGTCGAGCTCACCAGGCTCGCCGATGCCGGCTTGGTCAAACCACTGATCAGTGAGCGGCTGTCGTTGACGGACGTTGCCGACGGTATCGGTCGCCTCGGTGACGGCACCACGGTCGGTCGCGTCGTGTTCCAGCCCTGATTCTTGCTGTGCGCCTTTATTAACCCCCGGCGGTTAATAAAGGCGCACAGCACTTCGTGTTCGACGAAAGGTTTCCCCGATGAGGCAAGCTGTCATCGTTTCCACCGCCCGTACCCCGATCGGTAAGGCGCACCGCGGCGCGTTCAACAACACTCAGGCTCAAGAGCTTGCTGCACATGCCATTTCGAATGCAGTTCAGCGCGCGGGCCTCGAGGGCGGCGAGGTCGAGGACGTCATCCTCGGCGCTGCGCTGCAGCAGGGATCTTCCGGCGGCAACGTCGCACGGCAAGCGGTGCTGCGGGCCGGGCTTCCGGATTCGGTTTCCGGAATGACGATCGACCGTCAGTGCTCGTCCGGTCTCATGGCCATCGCGACCGCAGCCAAGCAGATCGTGGACGACGGAATGCAGATCGCGGTCGGCGGCGGAGTCGAATCGATCTCGTTGGTCCAGAACGATCACATGAACAACTTCCGCGCGGCTGATCCGTGGCTGAAGGAAAACAAGCCGTCGATCTACATGCCGATGCTGCACACGGCCGAGATCGTCGCCGAGCGCTACGGAGTCACCCGCGAGCAGCAGGACGAGTTCGCGCTCGTCTCCCAGCAGCGGACCGCAGCGGCCCAGGACGCAGGTCGGTTCGATCTCGAGATCGTCCCGCTGCCCTCGATCAAGCAGGTGCAGGACAAGGAGACCGGTGAGATCCGCAGCGAGTCCGTGACGCTGACCCGCGACGAAGGCAACCGCGCTTCCACCACGTTGGAAGGGCTGTCGAGTCTGCGACCGGTTCTGGCCGACGGGACTGTCAGTGCTCATTCGTCCATCACTGCGGGCAACTCGTCTCAGCTCTCCGACGGCGCTTCGGCGTCGGTGCTGATGGAGGCAGGCGAGGCGCAACGCCGCGGGTTGGCTCCTCTCGGTATCTACCGTGGCATGGCTGTCGCGGGTTGCGCTCCCGACGAGATGGGCATCGGACCGGTGTTCGCGATTCCGCGTCTGCTGGATCTTCACGGCCTGAAGGTCGACGACATCGATCTCTGGGAACTCAACGAGGCCTTCGCCTCTCAGGCCCTGTACTGCCGCGACAAGCTCGGGATCGATCCCGAGAAGTACAACGTCGACGGCGGCGGTATCTCTGTCGGCCATCCGTACGGAATGACGGGCGCTCGTCTGGTCGGCCATGCTCTTCTTGAAGGAAAACGGCGCGGAGCCAAGCTCGTGGTGGTGACCATGTGCATCGGCGGCGGTATGGGCGCTGCCGGGCTTTTCGAGGTCGCATGAGCTTGATCGAGGGACTGTTCGACGTCAGTGGCAAGACCGTTGTGGTCACCGGTGGATCACGCGGCATCGGATACATGATCGCTCGCGGGTTTGTCGAAGGCGGAGCGACGGTCGTCATTTCGGCCCGAAAGGCCGAAGCCTGTGACGAAGCCGCGCGAGAGCTTTCGGAGTTCGGCACCTGCATTTCGCATCCGGCCGATCTGTCCACGGACGAGGGGGTCGAGAGCCTCGCTGCGAAGGTCGCCGAGATTTCGCCGACGCTCGACGTACTGGTCAACAACGCCGGTGCCACGTGGGGAGCTCCCGTCGACGATTTTCCGGCCGCAGGCTTCGACAAGATTTTCGACATCAATGTCAAGGCAATCTTCCTCCTGACGCAGAAGCTGTTGCCGCAGTTGCGGTCTGCAGCCACGGCGGAAGATCCCGCGCGCGTGATCAATATCGGATCGATCGACGGACTCGTGGTGTCGGGTTCGGAGAACTTCTCGTACGGAGCCAGTAAGGCTGCGGTGCACATGTTGACGCGCAAGCTCGCGGCAACGCTTGCGGGGGAACAGATCACGGTCAATGCCATTGCGCCGGGCCCGTTCCCGTCGAAGATGATGGCATTCCTCCTCGAGGACGAACAGAGTGCAAAGGCTGTGGCGGACTCGGTCCCGTTGGGCCGGGTCGGAACTCCCCAGGATGCCGCAGGTCTTGCCATCTTCCTGGCTTCACGTGCCGGGGCTTATCTGACCGGCGCGGTGATTCCACTCGACGGCGGTGCGAGCGGAGCGCGCTGACCTACTGACTGATCTTCTCTGTCCGAAAAGGCCTGAAAGTCTGAACTACTATGACTTTCAGGCCTTTTCGCGTCTTTGTCTGATTGGGTTATCTGTGACTGCAGTTGCTAGATTGTCCGAGGTTCGGGGGGAACGACGACGACATCACCAACAATCCCGGCCATGGGGGAGTCATGTTTCGCGCGGGGAGATCGTTGGGGGTGTTCGGGGTAGTTGCTGCTCTGGCAGCTGCTGCCGTCACGGCGGTGGCTTCGCCGGCGATGGCTGCGCCGGGCTGCGTCGGAGTCAGTGGCGTCGGTAGTAGCGGTGGTCCGGCCAATGCGGCGCCGTGGCTCAACGGCAACACCGGAGGGTTGCCAGGTCTATCCGGTCGTACTACCGCGATCGAAAAGGTCACCGGCACATACAGTCCCAACAAGACAGTTGATCGCTTCAATGTCCTGGGTACCGACCTGGGCATCATGTGGGACAACGGTGCGGGGCAGATTCTGACCGCTTTCGGCGATACCACCGGGCTCAGTCGTAACCCCGGCTGCGACGGTTTGGTGGGCGAGTGGCGAAGCAATGTACTCTTCCGCAGCTCGGATCGGGTACTGGCCGACGGTATGCGCATCGACAGCGCGCCGATGGACGGCACAGCTCAGGCGCGTGAGATCATTTCCGGTCTGAAGATTCCGGGCGTCGAGGCCTCCAGCATCCCCACGAGCGGCATCGCAGTGAACGGTGTGCAGTATCTGAGCTACATGTCGGTGCGCAACTGGGGCGAGGCCGGGCAGTGGAGTACAAACTACTCACAGATTGCTACCTCCTCGGACAACGGCGAGACGTGGACCACTCGTCCGGAAACTCTGCGCCCCAACATCGGTGGGGTTCTTCCCGCGGGTGTCGCCCCCGTCGCCGGTAGCGAGAACTTCCAGATGAGCTCGATGGTGAAGGACGGCGGGTTCGTCTACAACTACGGAACCCCCGCGGGACGATCCGGCGAGGTTCGACTTTCTCGCGTGCCCGAGGGGGCGATCCTCGATCTTTCCGCCTACGAGTACTGGAACGGAAACGGCTGGATCCTTGCCGATCTCGCAGCGGCCGTACCCGTCATGGACGGCCGCATCGGTGAGGTCTCCGTTCAGTACAACGAGTTCCTCGGCAAGTTCGTGGCGATGTACGCCGACGCGTTCAGTTCGATCGTGATGCGAACCGCTCCCAGTCCGGTCGGTCCGTGGACGGCACCGGAGACACTGGTCAATCTGGTCGAGGTTCCCGGTATCTACGCCGCATACATCCACCCGTGGTCCAGTGGTTCGGATCTGTACTTCCTTGCCACCACGTGGGCCGACTACAACGTCATGTTGATGCGTACGACGCTCGTTCGCTGATCCGACTCACGCTTGCGTTTGCTGGAGGTACACGATCTCCTCGGTGATCGGCGCGTCGTCATCGGCTTCGGTCGGCGGTTCTTGTCGGCGGCGCCACCAGATGGTGAACAGGACGGCTCCGATCACCAAGGCAGCCAGAGCGATTACCGCCACCCAGAATTTCGGGCCGTAGTATCCGACAAGGACCATG